>JAZLDX010000009.1:0-55104 GCA_045614985.1 Alistipes sp.
CTCAAATACGTTTTTTTCATCTTTTTTTGTTTAGTTTAAGTTTATTTTAAGTTTTTTTCTTTTTTCATCTTATCCTCTCCCTAATTTAAGCGAGGAATTGGAGTTTTGGGTAAATTCTCGCAAAAACAGCCCCTTTTTCAGGCCCTTAAAACAAGTGGAAACATTTTTCACCTATCTCACTGAATTTAAACGATTTACAACCCAAACTTTTATCCATTCTCTTTATAAGAGATCTTAGGTGTTTTATAACGATATGATTATCAATGAATTACAATGCTAAAAATCGCCAACTTGCGCCGACAAAAACAAAAAAATTCTGCAAGCCTCATCCGCTTGCAGAACCACCCTAAAAAGAGAATACAATTTTTGCAATATGTTATTGTGTGTAAAAAAGACGAAAAAAATACCCCAAAAGTTGAACAAACTTTTGGGGTAATACTTTAAAAACGGTATGTACTACGCACGCGTATAGATTAGTAACCGAGGATGCGCATCATGGAGCGGTAGGACTGCTCTATGGCAAACAAGCGCGTCCAAGTCCCCCTTTTCAAAGGGGGATTTTGGGGGATTGTCGATCTTTGTACTACGCGCGCGTATAGATTAGTAACCGAGGATGCGCATCATGGAGCGGTAAGATTGCTCTTTGGCAAACAAGCGCGTGTAGTATTCGTTTTCCTTGTCGCGGTCGATGATGATGTGCTTGGGGGCGGGGATCAGACAGTGCTGGATACCTCCGAAACCTCCGAGTGACTCCTGGTAGGCACCGGTGTGGAAGAATCCGATGTACTGTGTGTTCCCCTTCTCGAGTTTAGGGAGGAAGATCGCATTGGTGTGTACCTCGGCATTGTAGAAGTCTTCGCTGTCGCAGGTCAGGCCTCCAAGGAAGACGCGCTGATACTCCTTGTCCCAGTTGTTGATCGCAAGCATGATGTAGCGTTGGTTGATACCCCAAGTATCGGGCAGGGTAGTGATGAACGAAGAGTCGATCATGTACCAATTCTCGCGGTCGTTCTGCTGCTTCTGGTTGACGATTGAGTAGAGTGATGCGCCACTTTCTCCCACAGTGAACGAGCCGAACTCGGTAAAGATGTTGGGCTCATCGACATCGTTGTGGTGGCAGATGTTCTTGATTTGCGATACGATCTCCTCGGTCATGTACTCGTAGTCGTAGTCGAAGTTGAGTGAGGTCTTGATCGGGAAGCCGCCGCCAATATTGAGGCTGTCGAGTTCGGGGCAGATCTTCTTCAGCTCGCAATAGACATTCAGACACTTCGACAACTCGTTCCAGTAGTAGGCCGTATCCTTGATGCCGGTATTGATGAAGAAGTGGAGCATTTTGAGCTGGAACTTCTTGCTCTTTTGGATCTTGGTTTTGTAAAAGTCGATGATGTCGTTGTAGCGAATACCCAGGCGCGAGGTGTAGAAGTCGAACTTAGGCTCCTCCTCGCAGGCGATGCGGATACCCACCTTGCACTTCTTGGTGATCACATCGTCGAAGAGGTCGATCTCCTCTTTATTGTCAATTACAGGAATCGTGTTCTCGAAGCCGTCGTTGAGCAGTTGGGCGATGTTTTCGACATACTGCGGGCGTTTGAAGCCATTGCAGATGATGAAACGATCCTTGTCGATGATGCCGCCATCGTAGAGGGCATTGATGATATGGATGTCGTAAGCCGATGAGGTTTCGAGGTGGATGTCATTCTTGAGTGCCTCCTCCAAAACAAACGAAAAGTGGTTGGACTTCGTGCAGTAACAATAGTTATAGGAACCCTTGTAGTCCACCTTGGCCATGGCGACATTGAACATACGCTTGGCGCGGTTGATCTGCGAGGAGATCTTGGGCAGGTAGGTTACCTTCAGCGGCGTACCGTACTGCTTGATGATCTCCATGAGCGGAATGTCGTAGAGGTTAAGTTCGTTGTCCGTAACGGAGAACTCATCCTGCGGAAAATCGAAAGTCTGCTCGATGAGGTCGATGTACTTGTTTTTCATAACGCGGCTTTTTTCTGCAATTAAAGTTCAGGTTTTGTTTTAGGTGTCGACTCCCTTTTGTGGTAGATATTTTTATCTGTCCGAAGCAAATTCGAGACCTATTTTCAATCCATCTTTGCTACATTGGAATTTTTTTGACAAAGTAGCTCGGTCGGATTTTTTTGTTTTTCAAGATGCAAAACAACTAAATATTTTTGAGAAACCCAAGGATTCGGGCCAATATTTCAAATATTCGGACACATTTTTCTTTTTCTGAAAGAAAAATCGTAATTTTGAGCCCAAATTTTACCCGTTTTTTGAACGAAGCAATGAATTTGATACCCATTATAACCGAGTACCTGAACTCTCATCGCCGTTTGGTGGTTCCCCAGTTGGGGGCCTTCATTCGCAAAAACGAGGGAGATGAGGTGGTCTTTTCCGAGATGCTCAAGCGCGATGACGGTGTTTTGCGCTCGTTGCTTGTGGCCGAAGGGTTGGGCGAGATCGAGGCCTCGGGGCTGATTGATCGCTTTATCTTCGAATTGCGTCATACGATCTCCGAAGGTTCGGTATTTCGAGCCGAGGGGCTGGGGGTTTTTGCCCAGGGGACAAACGGAACGATCCGTTTTCGCTATCTGCCTCAATCGCAGGAATCCGAATCTTCGATCCCTGCCGGGGAGCCTGAGGGTGCTTCGCAGGAGGAGTCTGTGGAGTCGCAACTTGAGCCTGCGGTACAACAAGAGTCTGTGGTCGAAAAGGTTCGGTCTTCGGAGCATGTAGAGACTCGCTCCGACGAGGAGTCTGGGCTCTCTGAAAGTTCCGAGTTGAGCGAACTAGCTGATGAAAAGCGCACCCGCATCAAGGGGTTGATGCGCTTTTCGGAGGAGCATCCACGTGAACATCGCAGCTCCTCGCAACCGCGTCGCACCGATCCTTCGGTGCGAGGCCTGCGCTACGGCAAGCCGCAGAAATCGACCGAGGCTTACACCTATGTGAATTCGGCCCCCTCGCGTCGTCCCGATACCTTTATTATCTTGGCGGTCTTAGCGGTGGTCATCGCTTTGGGTGCCATTCTCTATGGCTATTGGAACGATCGTCGCAAAGAGCAGGTTACGGAGGAGTACCACGAGCAGCCTACGCTTTCGGAATACCCGCTCTCTATTTCCGACTCCGATATATAAAACTTCTAACCTTGATTTTGATATGAGCGACAACGAATTATTGGCCGTTAAACAACGCTTTGGTATTATCGGAAATTCCGAGTTACTGAATCGGGCTTTGGAGGTGGCTGTGCGCGTTGCTCCCACTGATCTCTCGGTGTTGGTGACCGGTGAGAGCGGTGTGGGTAAGGAGTTTTTTCCGCAGGTGATTCATGCTTTCTCGGCACGCAAACATAATAAATATATTGCCGTAAACTGTGGCGCGATTCCCGAGGGTACGATTGATTCGGAACTCTTTGGCCATGAAAAAGGGGCCTTTACCGGAGCTGTTGAGGCGCGTAAAGGGTATTTTGAGGAGGCTGATGGGGGAACGATCTTCCTGGATGAGGTGGCAGAGTTGCCCCTCTCGACTCAGGTGCGCCTGCTGCGAGTTTTGCAGTCGGGCGAGTTTATTCGTGTCGGTTCGGCTAAGGTGCAGAAGACCAATGTGCGCGTGGTGGCGGCCACCAATATCAATATCCAGGAGGCAATCGCTTCGGGTCGCTTCCGCGAAGATCTTTACTATCGTCTCAATACGGTGCCCATTCCCGTGCCGGCATTGCGCGAACGGCGCGAGGATATCTTTTTATTGTTCCGTAAATTCGCCTCGGATGTGGCGGTGCAATATCGTATGCCGGCTATTTCGCTCGATGGGGAGGCGCGCACTCTGTTGGAGGGATACCTTTGGCGCGGCAACATCCGCCAGTTGAAGAATGTAGCCGAGCAGATCTCGGCCATTGAGGAGGCTCGCCTAATTACCGCCGATATATTGCGTCGCTATCTGCCTATGCAGGAGAGTGGTACTCCGATGCGTCCTACTGAAGATCGTTCGCAGGCCGAGGAGGGGTATTCTACCGAGCGCGAACTCCTCTATAAGATCCTCTTCGATATGCGGGCCGACATCAACGACCTGAAGCGGATGATGCAGGAGGCGATGCGTGGAGGATCGGCGACCCCTTCGTCTCGTCCTGCTACGCAAGAGCCGATGCGCCTTTTGCCCGCCTCTGCGACCACCCCCGAGGTGGCCGACTATGCCGAGAGTGAAGAGGTGGTCGAGGAGCCGTTGCGCACCCTGACGAAGGCCGATGTACAGCGTCGGCAGATTGAGGAGGCGCTGCGACGCAACAACGGACGGCGCAAGGAGACCGCTGCCGAACTCTTTATGTCGGAGCGTACGCTCTACCGTAAAATCAAGGAGCTGGGTATCGACGAGTTTTAATATGCTTCCCGATGGTGAGACCGAGCCTGGGATGAAAATTTAAACCAATAGAATGAAGATGAAATATACGAAATATCTGATTGCTTTGCTGGCCTTTGTTGGGCTGGCCGGCTGTGGTTACAAGGTGAACTATTCGCTCTCGGGAGCATCAATTCCCCCTGAGGCGCAGACCTTCTCGGTGGCCTACTTCCCGAACAATGCGGCCATGGTATCGCCCATTCTTAGTTCTACGCTCACGGATGCGTTGGTCGATAAATTCTCGCGCCAGACCCGTCTGCAACAGGTGCCCGAGGGGGGTGATTTCGCCTTCGAGGGGGAGATTACCAACTACACTTCGGTGACTTCTTCGGTTTCGTCGGAGGACTATGCTCTTCAAAACCGTTTGACCATTACGGTGCGCGTGCGCTTTACGAATGCCATTAACGAGGCTGAAAGTTTTACAAATAAGAGTTTTTCGGCCTTTGCCGATTATGACTCGACGCGCCTACTGACCGAGGTGGAGGGGGAGTTGATTCCCGAGATTGTCGATCAGATTGTAACCGATATCTTCCAGGCTTCGGCTGGTAACTGGTAAAATGGGGATGGAACGAAAAGCATGTTTGTCGGAAAAGACCGTTTTGACGGCCTGTGATGCGGCGTCGCTCGACCAAATCCTGGCCGATCATCCTTGGTTCTCGGCTGCCCGGGCCCTGCGTGAGAGGCTGACCGGAGAGTCCGATCCGCAGTTGAGGTGGGTGGCTGCCGACCGTCGAAAGTATGAGAGCCTCGAAGCTCTCGATGTCGAGGCCCTGCTGCACCTCTCGTCTGAGGATTTGATCGATCGCTTCTTGAAAGAGAAGGAACTTCGTATCGTGGCCGAGGAGGGCGAGGTGACCGAAGAGATCACCATTGAGGCCTCTTTGGACGAAGAAGATGACTTGGTGAGCGAAGATTTGGCCGAAGTTTACCTCAATCAGGGCCTTAAAGAGGAGGCTTTGGCAATTTATCGTCGATTATGTTTGCTAAATCCGGAAAAAAGTGTTTACTTTGCCGAGATTATTCAACGATTAGAAACAAATAATTAAAATTTATAGACTATGTTGTATACTTTTTGCATCGGAGCAATCCTCGTAGCGAGCGTATTTATCATTCTCGCTGTATTAGTTCAGAGCCCCAAGAGCGGTATGGCTGCCAACTTCGGCGCCGCCAACCAGGTGATGGGTGTTCGTGAGTCGTCGAACTTCCTGGAGAAGTTCACCTGGACGATGGCTATCGCCATTGTTGTCCTGAGCCTGACCGCCACGCTGGTGATGGAGGCCCCCGGTACCGGTATCTCGAAGGATGTGGTTAAGGACGCCAACGCCCTGATCGAGAAGCAGGTGGAGGAGCTCCCCGTAGTGCCGCAGGCTGAGGTGGTGGAGACCGAGACTGTCGAGACCGTTGAGGAGTAAAGAGAAAAAAGAGAGGATGGCGTACTAAAGAAGCTCTTCCTCATAAGAAAACCGCGAAGAGGGTGTATGCCTTTTTCGCGGTTTTCTTTTATTTTTAATCTTGGTTTCTCCTTTCGCTTTTGAAAACATTGCGACGGTTACGATAACAACAAACCCGACCGGGAAGGTCGGGTTTGTTGTTGAATTAAAACTCAAAACGCTTATGTGGTTCTCCCTCCTTTATCGCCTTTCCGTTGCGATTGTAGTGGCGATATACATGGTCGCGCTTCGGGTCGGTGAAGTAGCGACGTTTGTTGAGCTTGCGACGGTGGGCGTAGAGGGCTAACCCCAAAGCGCAGAGGGCTACGAACGATAAGAGTAATATAAAGTGTATCAGCTCCATAATCTTTTTTGTCTCTTTGCGACTGCAAAAATAACCAAAAATGCTCAAAAAAGGAGACGGTTTGGGGTGATTTTTAATAAAAATAATATAATTCCCGAGATTTAGGACTTTTTGAGGTATTTCAGTTTACGGCATTCTCCTCTATCTTCTCTTTGTCTCCTACTTCGACGCATTAGAGCCGTTTGAGGGCGGCACGAATCGCCTCCTCGACCGTAAGCGTGGGCTCCTCCTTGAATAGGGCCTTTACCACCTTCTCGGCGGGGGCCTTCGAGAAGCCCAGCATCACCAAGGCGGCCAGCGTCTCGTCGTAGTCGGGATTTCCTGCCACGGGGGCCGATAGGGTAGTATTCGATTGCTCCTCTCCCGCATCGAGTCCCAATGAGAGAAGTTTTCCGCTGAGCTCCACGATGATCTTTTGGGCGGTCTTCAATCCCAACCCCTTGACATTCTTAAGCAGTACGGCGTTTTCGCTCTGGATGATGTTGCGCAGTTCGCGTGGAGAGTAAGTTGAGAGGATCATGCGGGCGGTGTTTCCTCCTACGCCCGATACGCTGATCAGATGGCGGAACAGTTCGCGCTCGCCCTTCGACGAGAAGCCGTAGAGTAGCTGTGCATCCTCGCGGACGATAAAATGGGTGTAGAGTTTGGCCTCCTCCATTCCCTCGATGGCCGAGTAGCTTTGTAGTGAGATTTGGAGGTGGTAACCTACCCCTGCAGCCTCGATCACGGCATAGGTGGGGGCCAGTTCGGCTACCTTACCATATATATATTCGTACATGAATCGTTGAAAATTTGTTCTTTAATATTACAAAGGTACGAAAATTTTTGTTACCTTTGTCGATTGGTGTAAGAATTATAAACTTAAAACAGATAACAACCATGAAAAAGATTCTTTTTAGTGTAATGGCTGCCGCGCTCTTCTTTGCCGCTTGCAGCCCCAAGACCGAGACCGTGGCTGAGGCCGGTGAGGTGAAATCGGTAGCCGGTAGCGACCTGGCCTATATCCAGGTGGAGAAGGTGATGGTCGAGAACGACCTCTATCAGCAGGAGGGTCTGCCCCTGGAGGAGAAGACTCGCAAAGCCCAGGAGGGTTGGGCCAAGAAGCAGCAGAACCTGCAGTGGGAGGCCAATCAGTTGCAGGAGAAGTATCAGAAGGGTCTGATCACCTCGTTCGATGCCCAGAAGCAGCAGGAGTCGTTGCAGAAGCGTGCCGTAAATTTGGAGAACACGATGCAGAAGGAGGGGGCCTCGCTTGAGGAGGAGAATATGGTGATGCTCAACCGCAATCGTGACCTGCTGATGCGTGCCGTAGAGCAGATCAATGCCGACAAGAAGTATAAGATGATTGTGAATGCTTCGGCCTTGATCGATGCTGATTCGACGCTCGATATCACCGCTACGGTGCTGGAGGTGGTAAACAAGCTCTACGCCGAGGAGAAGGAGGCGAAATAGGCGGCAAATTCGGTGGCCGAGGGTTGATTGCCAATTTTTTAACAGGTATTATAACGGATTGATTTTATGGGATTTGTTCCATTTACATTCATTGATTTGGTCGATATCTTTTTGGTCGCGACCATCATGTATTGGATCTATCGTACAACCAAGGGAACCAATGCCCCCTACATCCTCACGGGTATTATTATCATCTACTTCGTGTGGGTGGTTGTGCGTACGCTCAACATGGAGTTGTTGAGCTCCATCCTCGGACAAATCATCAGTGTCGGAGTAATCGCCTTGGTCATTATTTTTCAGCCCGAGATTCGTCGCTTCTTGCAGATGATCGGTATGCGCCAAAAACCGTTGGGCTTCATTTCGCGTATCTTCTCCATGGGGGACGATATTACTACGACCCATACGGCACCGATCGTGACGGCATGCTGTGAGATGGCCGAGACCAAGACGGGAGCCTTGATCGTGATTGGTCAGCAGAGTGATCTCAAGTTGATCACCGAGGGGGGTATTGCAATCGATGCCCGTGTCTCGACATCGCTGCTGAAGAATATCTTTTTTAAGAACGCTCCGTTGCATGACGGGGCTGTGGTGATCGAGGGGGATCGCGTGGTGGCTGCCAAGTGTATCCTTCCTGTGACGCAGACCGACGTACCGAAACACTACGGTACGCGCCATCGCGCCGCCATTGGCCTTAGTGAGATTTCGGATGCCATTGTGGTGGTGGTTTCCGAGGAGACCGGAGCCATTTCGATCGCTCAGGGTGGAAATATTCGTCGCAACATCGAGCCCGAGATGCTTCAGCAGGTGTTGCAGCGTTACCTGAATATCAGTCGCAGGCAGTCTCGAAAGAACGAAGTGGCCGAGTAGTTTGGCGAGGTGGGCGGCAGTGAGTCGCCGTTTGGCCGACAATTCAACGATGGGTGGTACATAGAAGTGCCGCCCATTGTTTCATTATGGGGCGAATGGTTTGCGGAGGATTCTATGTTGGTTGTTCCGCGTGGCGGGTTGTCAATCATTGATGGGATGCTCTGCCTCGCGGGGAGGTCGGAGGGGACCTTTGAAAGCCGTAGAATCGCCTAAAAAGGGGTAAAAAAGGGGCTTTTGGTTTTGAAAAGGGTCGAAAATTCAACTTTTTCGGGGGCTAAAATTGCTAAAATCGAAAAAAAAGGCTATTTTTGTGGGTTGGAAAGTATGTAATTTTTTAGAAAAACAGATAATTTCATGGAAGAAAACTTGCAAGAGGGTATGACGGGAGGAAGAATTATCCCCGTCAATATCGAGGAGCACATGAAATCGGCCTACATCAACTATTCGATGTCGGTGATCGTGTCGCGTGCTCTGCCCGATGTGCGCGATGGCTTGAAGCCCGTGCACCGTCGTATTCTCTACGACATGAGTGCTGAGTTGGGACTCTCGTCGGACAAACCTACCCGTAAGTCGGCCCGTATCGTGGGTGATGTGTTGGGTAAGTTCCACCCCCACGGCGACTCGTCGGTTTATGAGGCGATGGTGCGTATGGCCCAGGAGTGGGCGATGCGCTATCCGTTGGTAGATGGTCAGGGTAACTTCGGTTCGATGGACGGCGACTCGGCCGCAGCCATGCGTTACACCGAGGCCCGTATGAAGAAGATCACCGATGAGGTATTGGCCGACATTGAGAAGGAGACCATTGATTGGACCTCGAACTTCGACGATACGATGTTGGAGCCTACGGTTCTGCCGACCCGAATTCCGCTGCTGTTGGTGAACGGCTCAAGTGGTATCGCCGTGGGTATGGCTACGAACATGGCTCCCCACAACCTCTCGGAGGTGATTGATGCCTGTTGCGCCTACATCGACAATCCGGAGTTGCCGTGCGAGGATCTGCTGAAGTATGTCAAGGGTCCCGACTTCCCGACCGGAGCCATGATCTATGGCTATGAGGGAGTTAAGGAGGCCTTACTGACGGGTCGTGGTCGCGTGGTGATGCGTGCCCGCACCGAGATCGAGCACACGGCCTCGGGTAGAGAGTGCATTGTCGTTACCGAGATTCCCTACCAGGTGAATAAGGAGTTGATGATCAAGAAGATTGCCGCTATGGTCAACGAGAAGAAGATCGAGGGAATCTCCTATATCAACGATGAGTCGGATCGCAACGGTTTGCGTATTATCATCATCCTGAAGCAGGATGCCGTGGCGAGCGTGGTGCTCAATACCTTATATAAGAATACGGAGTTGCAGACCTCGTTCTCGGTGAACAACATCGCCTTGGTAAATGGTCGTCCGCAGTTGTTGAACCTGAAGAATTTGGTGCAGCACTTTGTAGAGCACCGCCACGATGTGGTGGTGCGTCGCACGCGCTACGATTTGAAGAAGGCGGAGGATCGTCTGCACATCGTTCAAGGCTTGTTGATTGCCCAGGATAACATTGACGAGGTGATTCACACGATTCGTGCCGCGAAGACTCCCATCGAGGCCAAGCAGGCCTTGATGGAGAAGTTTAACCTCTCGGAGATCCAGGCCTCGGCCATTATCGAGATGCGTCTGCGCGCCCTGACGGGTCTGGAGCATGGCAAGTTGGTGGCCGAGCGCGACGAGTTGGAGCGCCAGATTGCCTACTACCGTGAGGTATTGGCAAGCTTTGATATGCAGATGGGTATCATCAAGGAGGAACTTCTGGAGATTAAGGCAAAGTATGGTGATGAGCGTCGTACGGAGATTATCTATGCCTCGGAGGAGTTCAATCCCGAAGATTTCTATGCCGATGACGACATGGTGATCACCATTTCGCACATGGGCTACATCAAGCGTACGCCGCTGGCCGAGTACCGCACGCAGAACCGTGGCGGCGTGGGTGCCAAGGGTAGTGCTACGCGCGACGAGGACTTCATCGAGCATATCTATGTGGCCTCGATGCACAATACGATGCTCTTCTTTACCGAAAAGGGTCGTTGTTATTGGCTCAAGGTATACGAAATTCCCGAGGGTACGCGTTCTTCTAAGGGACGAGCCATTCAGAATGTGATCCAGATTGAGCCTAATGACAAGGTGCGTGCCTATATCAACGTGAAGAAGCTCACCGACGAGGAGTACATCAACAATAACTATATTGTGATGTGTACGAAGGATGGCACGATCAAGAAGACGAAGCTCGAGGCCTACTCGCGTCCGCGTACCAACGGTGTGAATGCCATCGTGATTCGTGAGGGCGATGAACTGATCGAGGCCAAGCTTACAAGCGGCAATGCGCAGATCATGATTGCAGCCCGCGAGGGTAAGGCAATCCGCTTTGGTGAGGATACGGTGCGTCCCGTGGGTAGAACTTCGATGGGTGTGCGCGGTATCTCGATCGAGGAGAACGACGAGGTGGTCGGCATGATCTGCATCGAACCCGATTCGAAGCAGGATGTGCTGGTGCTGAGTGAGAACGGCTACGGAAAGCGTACCGACCTGGAGGAGTATCGCATCACGAACCGTGGCGGTAAGGGTGTCAAGACGATCAATGTGACGGAGAAGACCGGTAAGTTGATCTCGATCCAGGCCGTTACGGACGAGAACGATCTGATGATTATCACCCGCTCGGGTCTGACGATCCGCACGGCTGTGGAGCAGATTCGCGTGGCGGGTCGCGCCACGCAGGGTGTGCGTATCATCAACCTCCGCGAGGGCGATGCCATCGCCTCGGTGATGGCTGTGCCGGCTTCGGACGAAGAGGAGAATTTGGCCAATGTGGTGGTTGATGGCGAGGCTGTGGAGGCTCCCGCCACGACCGAAGCCCTGCCCGCAGAGGAGTAAATAAAGTAAACAACAAAACCTAATAACGAAAGAGATGAAAAAGATTTTTTTGATGGCAGTGGCAGCCATGCTGCTTGCTGCTCCTGCAACGCAGGCACAGAAGATCAACGGGGAGGAGCTCAATGCAACCCTTGCCAAGAGTGATGCCGAGATTCAGGATGTGAAGAAGAACGGTAAGTCGGCTACTTGGGTAAAGCGTGCCCAGACGATCTACGGCGCAATTTCGGCTCCGACGAAGGGTCTCTATACCCCGGGTATGGTGGAAACCTTGCTCAAGCCTACGATGGGCGATCCTATGGGTCAGGGTGAGGCTGCTATCCGCACGGGTGCTGCTCAGGCCTATAACTACGCTTGGGTGGATGTCTATTTGCAGGGTGGCCAGGTGGTAGCCTGGACGCAGACCCGCGAGGTGCGCCCCAACCTCTACGAGGAGTTTGTGGCTGCTGTAAACAAGGCGCAGGAGCTCGATCCCAAGGCCGCAGCCAAGTTGAAGGGTGTGATGGGCGATGTAGTGAACTTCTATAAGCAGGAGGGTAATGTGAACTACGATGCTGCCCAGTATCGTAAGGCTGCCGATGGCTACATCAAGGCCTATTCGCTGATGGAGAATCCTGCCTATGGTGCCGCTACCGACCCTGCACTCCTCTACAATGCCGGTTATCTGCTTGTGGTGGATGGCAACACGAACCCCGAGTCGTTTGTGCTGGCCGAGCAGGTGCTGCGCAAGGCTCTTGAGAATGGTTACAGCGATGAGCAGGGTGGTGCCTTCTACTACCTCTTCCACAGCTGCTACGGCCAGGCTCAGCAGGCCGAGGGTGAGGCTAAGGCTGCGCTCCTTCAGAAGGCCAAGGCTGCCCTGACGGAGGGTATCGAGAAGTATCCTACCAACGAGAACATCATCAGTTCGTTCCTGGGTCTCTATATGTCGGAGCCTACGGTGGGCGATGCTTCGGAGCTGATCGGTATGATCGAGTCTGCCGTAGCCCGCGATCCCCAGAGCGTGGAGATGTGGTCGAGCCTCGCGCTGGCCAACTACCAGATGAAGAACTTCGAGGCCGCTATTGCCGCCGGTCAGAAGGCCGCCGAGCTTGCTCCCGATAGCTTCGACAGCAACTATCGCCAGGGTATCTTCTTCGCTGCCCAGGGCGACTCGCTCCTCGAGGAGATCAACAAGCGTAACTACACCCGTCAGTCGGATTACGATGCCGACCTGGCCCTCTCGAACAACGCCTACCGCGGTGCAGTGCCCTGGTTGGAGAAGGCCTTCGAGATCGATCCTACGAACCGTTCGGTAGTGGAGACCCTGAAGGTGATCTGCTTCCGTCTGCGCGACGAGGAGGGTATGATGGATAAGTACAACAAGTACAACACGCTGCTCAAGCAGATGTAATTTATGATTTTCAGGGGGCGTTTTTCCCCTTGAATCCTACCCCGAAAGGAAAACTCTCCTTTCGGGGTGTTTTTTTCTGAGTCAAAATAGGTAAAAACACCCCTTTGCGGCTTTTAGTTCCTGATTTTTTTCTTATCTTTGTAAGATAAATGGAACAGATTATGAGAAACTTGAGATCTATATTTCTTTCATGGCTCTTTTCGTTGTTGGTCTTGCCGTTGGCGGGGCAGGAGATGAGTGTGAAATCCTTTGAACTCCGACAGACCGATATCGTGGGCAAGGTGAAGCCCCGATACGACTTGAACGACGAGGCGTGTGCTTTGATTCGTGTCCAGGTAGCCTTGAGCGGAGTGAAATTCGAAGGCATGGTGATGGGCGATGTGCAGGAGAAGACGGGAGAATATTTCGTCTATGTTCCCGCCGTGGCCAAGTCGATTCGTATCAAGGCCGATGGCTATCTCCCGTTGGAATACCACTTCCCCGAGCGTCTGCAGGGGTTGCGCACCTACGGTTTGCGCATCCTGCTGCCCGGAGTCCCCGATGCGGGCGAGTTGCCTCGTCCTACGGCGCAGTATGTGGTGATGAATGTGCAGCCCAAAGGGGCAATGGTCATCATCGACGACATGATGCGCTCGTTGGATCAGGAGGGGAACCTCTTTTTGGAGCTCCCCTTGGGTGAGCACCGCTACCAGATCTCGGCCTCGGGTTATCGCACCCAACACGGTACTTTCCCGTTGATCGATACCGAGAAAACAGTCCTCAATATAGCCCTTCAGCCCGCTACCGGTTGGCTCGATCTGACCTCCGTGCCGGCCGATGGGGTGCAGGTACTCGTCGATGGCAACAGCGTGGGTACAACCCCCTGTCGTCTACAATTGTCCGGAGGACAGCATCGTTTGCAGTTGCTGAAGCCCGGTTATTTGGCCTATAACGAGACGGTAACCCTGGTCGATGGGCAGACCCTTAAGGTGCAGGCTCGTCTGCAGATCAACTCTTCGGAGGTGGTGCTGAATGCCGCCAATCCCAAGGCGGAGATCTGGGTGAGTGGTCAGAAAATGGGTGTTGGCTCGTGGAGTGGTCCCTTGGATGCCGGTACCTACTCGGTATCGAGCCGTTGTGAGGGTTATGAGGAGATGGTGGATATCATCGAGGTGCGTACGGGAGGGGAGCGAACCTTCCGACTCTCGGAGCAGGTGCCGGTCTATGGCCTGCTGAAGGTGGCCTCGCAGCCCATGGGGGCCGATATCTACCTCGATGGCAAGAAGATTGGTCAGACCCCCTATCAGGATAGCCGCGTGCTGACGGGTCGCCACACCTTGTGGGTGGTAAAGACGGGCTACCGTACCGAGGTGCGCGAGGTGGAGCTCAAAAAGGGAACTCCCAGCGACTTGACGGTGCGCATGACGGCCGGTGAATCGCGCCTCCCATCAGCAACCCCCTCGGCCCCTTCGGCGACGGGTACGACCTCTGCGACTGCGACCACCACGGGCGAGAGCTATAAGGTGGGCGATTACTACAGCAAGAACGGTCTGCGCGGTATTGTCTTCTGGGTTGATGCATCGGGCCAACATGGCAAGATTGTCTCGATGGCCGAGGAGAAACTTTCGTGGGATACAAACGGTGTGAATCGTCTCGTTGGGGCCAATGATTTGAAAAATGGTGCGACGAATCAAGCAAAAGGGGTGGCAGCCTCCGTTCCCTCGTTTGGCTACTGCAAATCGCAGGGCGAGGGGTGGTATATGCCCGCCAAGGAGGAGTTGATTCAACTCTTCAAGGCCAAGGTCAAAGTAAATGCCACACTCAAAAAGATGGGCCAACGATTCCTTCAGGCTTGGTATTGGTCCTCCACCGAGGGAGATAACGATCAGGCCTGGTGTCTGGACATGTATGGCGGCGTGGCCTACAAACGCTCCAAGGAGGTGGTGCAACCCGTCCGTCCGATCGCCCAATTTTAGAAAACCGGGCTCAAGGGCAATATCTGCCACCGATTGTGCGTTTATAGAAAACTTTCAGGCTTCGAATAACGAAAATAACAAAACAGAGATAGAACTATGAGTGAAGTAATCAACATCAAGGAACTTAGCGAACGCATCGAGCGTGAATCGGTCTTTGTCGATACGCTGCGTCAGGAGATGGGGAAGGTCATCGTGGGGCAAAGCCACCTGGTCGATACCCTGCTGATCGGTCTTTTGTCTAACGGTCACATCCTCCTCGAGGGTGTGCCGGGTTTGGCCAAGACCTTGGCCATCACGACGTTGGCCAAGGCGGTCGATGCCGATTTCTCGCGTATTCAGTTTACCCCCGACCTCTTGCCGGCCGACCTCCTGGGTACGCTCATCTATTCGCAGAAGAGCGAGGAGTTTGTCGTGAAGAAGGGCCCCGTATTTGCCAACTTCGTCCTGGCTGATGAGATCAACCGTTCGCCTGCCAAGGTGCAGTCGGCCCTCCTCGAGGCGATGCAGGAGCGTCAGGTAACCATTGGTGACGAGACCTATCCCCTGCCCAAGCCCTTCTTGGTATTGGCCACGCAGAACCCCCTGGAGCAGGAGGGTACCTATCCGCTTCCGGAGGCCCAGGTAGACCGTTTCATGCTCAAGGCCAAAATCTCCTACCCCAAGAAGCAGGAAGAGCGCGATATCGTGCGCATGAACCTCTCGGGAGCCGGTATGCCCGAGGTCAATAAGGTGATCTCGCCCGAGGATATCATCAAGGCACGCAAGGTGGTCGAGGAGGTCTATATGGATGAGAAGATCGAGAAGTATATCATCGATATCATCTTCGCCACGCGCGAACCCGCCGAGTACAACCTCCAAAAGTTGCAGTCGCTGATCGCCTACGGAGGTTCGCCTCGCGCCTCGATCTCGCTGGCCAAGGCAGCCCGTGCCTACGCTTTCATTCGTCGTCGCGGCTACGTCATCCCCGAGGATGTGCGTGCCGTCTGCCACGATGTATTGCGTCATCGCATCGGTCTTACCTACGAGGCTGAGGCTGAGAATATTACCTCGGAGGAGATTATTACGGAGATATTGAATAACGTCATCGTGCCTTAATCATTTTGAGGGGTGTTTTCTGCGTTACGCCAATCCGGCGAGAAGGTCACATACGATAAGTATGCTCCCCTTTACATCCTCAAAACGATGATTGTTGCTTCTCCCTGAACCGCAACGACCAAAGAACCAAAAACATGCAGGAGAACGAAAACGATATCCTGAAGCGAGTCCGAAAAATAGAGATCAAGACGCGCGGTCTCTCGAATGAGATCTTTGCCGGAAAGTACCACACGGCCTTCCGAGGACGCGGTATGTCTTTTTCGGAGGTGCGTGAGTACCGTGCCGGAGATGATGTGCGCGACATCGATTGGAATGTTACGGCCCGCTCCCGCACCCCTCACATCAAGGTCTATGAGGAGGAGCGCGAGCTGACCATGATGCTCTTGGTGGATGTCTCCTCGTCGCGTCTCTTCGGCTCTACGGAGCGCATGAAGAAGGCCATCATCACCGAAATCGCCGCTGTGTTGGCCTTTTCAGCTGCTCAAAACAACGACAAGGTGGGGTGTATCTTCTTCTCGGATCGCATCGAGAAGTTTATACCCCCCAAAAAGGGGCGTAGCCACATTCTGATGATCATCCGCGAACTCATCGGCTTCGAGCCCGAGCACCGCGAGACGAAGCTCTCGGAGGCGGTGCGCTACCTGACGAATGTGATCAAAAAACGCTGTACGACCTTTATTCTCTCGGATTTCATCAATCCGGAGTCGGATCGCGAGGTATTATCCGATGCCCTGAAGATTGCCGGCGGGAAGCATGACCTGGTGGCAATTCGAGTGGTCGATCCGCGCGAGCAGGAGTTACCCGATGTGGGAATCGTGGAGTTGCGCGATGCCGAGACGGGCGAGAAATCATGGATCGACACCTCATCGCGTGCTGTGCGAGAGTACTTCCGTGTCGAGACCGAGAAACGGAGTGCCGAGATGGAGAGCCTTTTGAAACACAACCGAATAGACATGGCATCTATCCTGACCAATGAGGATTATGTCGTAGAACTGATCAAACTCTTCAAAAAACGATGAAACGTCTTCTCTCGCTTACGATTATAGCCCTTATGGCCTTTGCTATGGGGCTTCGAGCCCAGTCGCACCCACCGCGCGTATTGGCCACCGTGGAGCCCGATACGATTCGTATCGGTGACTGCTTCACCTATTCGATCGAGGTCGCGCGCGACTTGGCGCAGGTCGCTGAATTCCCGAAATTCAGACACGAAAAACGGGAGGGAGAGGCCGATGTGGAACTCGTGGAGGAGTTTCCGGTCGACACTCTGAAACGCGAGGGGCGTATGTTGTATCTGCGCAAGCGCTACCGCATGCAGGCCTTCGATGAGGGGCTTATTCACCTGGGGCGTGCGATGGTGCTCTACGCCGATAAAAACATTGTAGATACCCTTTATGCCGAAGATTCGCTTCGCTTGGTGGTGACTCCGATCGAGATAGATTCGGTCGCTATGGCCGCTGGAGTACGCGATCTGAAGCCCCAAAGAAACCTCTCATTCAAATTCGGCGAGGTGAGTGGCTACCTGTCGTGGGGAGTGATTGCTCTGCTTCTGTTGGTTCTTTTGGTCTACCTCGTAAGGCGAGAAATGGCGCGTCGAGGCAAGAAGTTGGGCGACCTCTTCAAGCCCGCTCCGCCCCTTCCGCCCCATGTGGTGGCCATCCGTGCCCTCGAGGCGCTGCACCACCGCAAACTTTGGCAGCATGGTAACTACAAAGGCTACTACTCGGAACTTACCGATATCCTGCGTACCTACCTGGATGGTCGCTACGGCGTCGGAGCCATGGAGATGACCTCGGACGAGATCATCGAGGCGCTCCGTTCACTCTCTCAAGAAGAGTTGCCCAAGAAGGCGGCGATGGATCTCGGGGCCATCCTGCGCAATGGCGACTTGGTGAAATTTGCCAAGTTCGAGCCCGAGGCCGAGCAGAATGAAAACGACTATACGAAGGCCTACTACTTTGTCGAGGAGACCAAACTCCAGGAGGAGGTTCCCTCGGAGGGGGAGGGGGTCGTTAATGGCTGAAAATGATGAAAAGAGGAGTCATGGATAAGATGATTATGCCGCGCATGAGGTGGTTGGGAGTGCTCCTCCTGCTGCTTGTCGCATTGCCTGCTTGGGCACAGAAGTATCCCGAGCGCAGTTTGGTGCGCCGTGGCAATCGTGCCTTCGAAAGCGAGAAGTACGACCGCAGTATCGACCGCTACCGCGAGGCCGGAGAGTTTGCTCCCGAGTGCTGGGAGGCAACCTACAACCTCGGCAATGCCCTCTACCGCACCGAGCAGTACGACAAGGCGGCCGAGGCCCTGCGGCGGGCGGCTGCAGATTCGCTCCGCACTCCCGAGGAGCGGGCCGAAGCCTATTACAATTTGGCTGATGTGCAGTATAAACAGCAGAAGTTGCCCGAGGCTTTGGAGAGTCTGAAATCCTCCCTGCGACTGAACCCTGCCGACGAAGATGCCAAGTTCAACTATACGCTCATCAAACGGCAGATGCAGCAGCAGGAGAACGAGCAGAATCAAGACCAGCAGCAACAGCAACAACAACAGCAGAACCAGGATCAGCAGCAGAACCAGGATCAGCAGAATCCGCAGCAGGAGCAACAACCCGAGCAGCAACAGGGAGAACCCCAGGAGCAGCAAGCAGAGCCTCAACCTCAGGAGGGATCGCTCTCCGATCAGGAGTTGGAGCAGATGCTTGAGGCGATCCAAGCTCAGGAGGATGAGACCCAGGAGAAGCTCAAAGAGAAACGGGCTGTGGTTGTGAAGGGGAATAAAAACTGGTAATTTTTTGATTTTATAGGGCATCTTTTCCTTCTCCTTGCTTGGCAAGAATGGGTAGTACCCGAAGTACAACCCATCCATGCCAATCGTCGGTCGAAGAAAAATCTGCTCCTCTAAAATCAAAAAATACTGCATAGGAAGGCTCACGGGTAAATCCTGCACCTACGCATTTTTTTCCTTGCCTCCGTTGATTAGACTTTTTTGAAAAAATGGAATACAGCTTTCATTCGCCCCACTGGTTGTGGGCTTTGTTGATTCTCCTTCCGATGGTGGGGTGGTATCTCTACCGTACCTTGAAAGGGGGAGCAACCCTTCAGTTTTCTACCCTCCAAGGGTTGAAGCGTGCTCCGCGCACTTGGCGTTACTACCTGCGTCATCTCCCTTTCGTCTTGCGCTGTGCTGCCGTGGCGTTGATGATTCTTGCCTTGGCACGACCGCGAACCTCGGAGCACAACACCAATACCTCGACCGAGGGTATCGATATCGTGCTGGCACTCGATATTTCGGGCTCGATGTTGGCGCGAGACTTCAAACCCGATCGTTTGGAGGCAGCCAAACAGATGGCTGGAGAGTTTATTGCCGATCGTGCGGGCGACCGCATCGGCCTGACGGTCTTTGCCGGCGAGGCTTTCACGCAGAGCCCCCTGACGACTGACTACGCCACCTTGCAGACCCTTTTGGCTCGTCTGCGAAGCGGTATCATCGAGGATGGTACGGCCATCGGTAACGGATTGGCTACGGCCATCAACCGACTGCGCGAGAGTGAGGCCAAATCGAAGGTGGTGATCCTCTTGACCGATGGCGTGAACAACCGCGGACAGATCGCCCCGCTGATGGCGGCCGAGATCGCCCGCGAAACGGGTATCCGAGTCTATACGATCGGTGTCGGAACGCGCGGAGAGGCTCCCTATCCGGCCTACGATATGTTCGGAAAACTGACCTTCATCAAGCAACCGGTGGAGATCGACGAAAAGACCCTCGGAAAGATTGCCGAACTCACCGCCGGCCGTTATTTCCGTGCGACAAACAACGAAGCGTTGCGAGCCATCTATGAGGAGATCAATCAATTGGAGAAGAGCAAGGTGGAGGTTTTCGAGTTTACGACCTACAACGAAAAGTTTATGCCCCTCTTATTCCTGGCCCTTCTCCTTGTGGTGGCAGAGATTCTGCTCTCGAAATTGCTGTTTAATCGCTTGCCGTAAGCCAACTCGATTTTCAGAATCACTTCTCCCGAAACGAATGATATAAATTGAAAAATAACCCGATATAAACCCTTGCTCCATAGATGTTTAGATTTGCTTATCCGGCCGCTTTGTGGCTCTTGATTTTGATCCCGCTTGTGGTGGTTCTCTACGGAGTGGCTGCCGTGCGCCGTCGTCGTCGTTTGGCTCGTTTTGGAGAATCTACGACCCTTCGAGCGTTGATGCCCGACTACTCCAAGGGTCGCAATGTTTTGAAGATGCTTCTGTTGCTCTTGTCGCTCTTCTTTTTGGTGATTGCCGTGGCGCGTCCGCAGTTTGGCTCGAAGTTGAAGGAGGAGAAGAGCGAAGGCATCGAGATGATGTTGGTGGTTGATGTCTCGAACTCGATGCTGGCCGAGGATTTTGAACCATCGCGCCTTGAACGTACGAAATATGCGATTGGAAAACTTTTTGAGGGGCTGAAGCAGGATCGTGTGGGGTTGGTCGTCTTTGCAGGTGAGGCCAAGGTGCAACTTCCGATCACGACCGACTACCGCATGGCGCGCGCTTTTACGAAGCGAATCTCTCCCTCGCTGGTATCGGTGCAGGGTACCGACTTGGCGCAAGCCTTGTCGTTGGCTACGATCTCCTTTTCGAGTACTACGGGGGTGAATCGCAGTCGGGCCATTATTTTGATCACCGATGGTGAGGGACATTCCGGAGATATAATGGCTGCTGCCGAGCAGGCTAAAGCCCAGGGGATTCGCATCTATACGATTGGTATCGGAACACCTGAGGGGGCTCCGATTCAGATTGACGGAGAGTTTCTCAAGGACGAGAAGGGCGATATGGTGGTGACCAAACTCGACGAGGCGACCTTGGAGTCGATTGCTCAGGCTACAGACGGACTTTATGTCCGTGCTTCGAAGCAGGATTTGGGCCTCGATGAGGTGGTGCGAGAGATCAATGCCATGGAAAAGAGTGAGTTGGATACCTTGCGTTTTGAAGAGTACAACGAGCAGTATGCCTACGCATTGGTGGTGGCCCTGGTGCTCTTGCTCCTGGAATTTGCGCTTTTGGATCGACGCAATCCATTGTTGTCGCATCTCAATATATTCAACCGTTAAAGTATGTATCGTTCGCTTACAAACTACCTCGAACGTCTGGAGTCTGAGGGCGAGTTGGTGCGAGTCAAGGTGCCCGTATCGACCGAATGTGAAATAGCGGAGATTACCGACCGCCTCTCCAAAACTCCGGGGGGTGGTCCGGCTCTTTTGTTTGAAAATACCGGTACTGAATTTCCGGTCGTAACCAATATGATGGGTTCCGATCGTCGTATGGCTTTGGCGCTGGGTGTGGAGCGTTTGGAGGAGCTTTCGGAGCGTATTGAGACACTCCTAAAGCAGGTGACCACTCCGCCCGATGGATTGTGGGGAAAGTTGAAGATGTTGCCTCTGCTGGGGGAGGTGTCGCGTTGGATGCCCCGTACGGTAGTAGGGCGAGGTGCTGTGCAGGAGGTGGTATGGCAGGGGGATGAAGTGGACCTTCACCGACTCCCCATCTTGAAGTGTTGGCCCTGTGATGGCGGCCCCTTTATTACCCTCCCGATGGTTAATACCTTAGACCCTGAAACCGGTATTCGTAATGTCGGCATGTATCGTATGCAGATTTTTGACCGCCAAACTACCGGTATGCATTGGCACATGCACAAAACGGGGGCTCGTCACTACGAGGCTTATAAGCGTCTGGGGCGCAAGATGCCCGTGACGGTGGCCTTGGGAGGTGATCCTGCCTATACCTATGCTGCCACGGCCCCCATGCCCGATAATATGGACGAATACCTCTTGGCGGGCTTTCTGCGTCGCCGACCGGTGTCGCTTGTGAAGTCGCTGACGAATGATATCTATATTCCGGCCGATTGTGATTTTGTTATTGAGGGCTATGTTGATCCTGCCGAGGAGAAGGTCGTGGAGGGCCCCTTTGGCGACCATACGGGCTTCTACTCGCTGACCGATTTCTATCCGCGTTTTCATGTAACTGCTATTACCCATCGAAAAGGGGCTATATGGCCTGCTACGGTAGTGGGAGTTCCGCCTCAGGAGGATGCCTATATTGCCAAGGCTACCGAGCGAATCTTTTTGGCTCCGATTCGTTTGGCGGTACAACCTGAGGTTTGCGATTTGTGGATGCCGACTGAAGGTACGGCCCACAATTTGGCCCTTGTCTCCATTGATCAACGCTATCCGGGGCAGGCCCGTAAAGTGGCTCAAGGTCTTTGGGGAGCGGGGCAGATGATGTTTAATAAATACCTTCTCTTGGCTTCGGCCTCTACCGATATTCGTTCGTTGGACACCCTTTCGGCTCTTCTGAGAAGAGTGGATACGGTTCGTGATATTCACTTGGATGAGGGTGTTCTGGATGTTCTCGACCACGCTACCGCCACTTGTGGCTATGGCGGCAAGGCCTTTGTCGATCTTACAGGCATTGACCTGCATCTTCCTGTGGAACCGATCTCCCTTCCGCGTTGTTACGAACCTACGGGCGGAGTACAGTTGGTCAATACCGCTTTTGTCGAACGGTGGAGTACGTTGGTACTCTATGCCGACCGAGAGCGTCCTGATGAGGTGGATGTAACGGCCTATTTAGAGCGCAATAAACTCCAAGGGATCAACTTTATTTTGCTTTTTGACTACGCGGCGGCTGGTTCGATGCATGATGAGGATCTGCTTTGGCTGGCGGCAGCGAATACTGATCCACGCCGCGATGTGAGGCGTTGGCAGGGATCGTTGATTATCGATGCCCGCAGCAAACGCCCCGGAGTGAGGGAGAATCCTGCCCGCTTCCCGAATGTTGCTACGTCGCTTCCCGAGATGATTCATCGGGTCGATGAGCGGTGGAGTGAGTATGGGCTGGGAGAGTTAATCCCCTCCCCATCCCGTCGTTATCGCAAACTTTGGCTCTCGAACGAGGCACAATGGTAAATTGTTGACGCAATGGGTTATTTCGATTCGCGTGAGATTCGGGGTTTGATGCTCTTCATTCCGCTGATGCTCCTGGTTGGGGTAGGGTGGTTTGTGGTCGAGGTGCGCCGCATGGATCACCGCGTGGAAACCTTGCAGACTGCTGAGGAGCCGATAGCCCCCGATTCAATTACCCTCTTCTATTTTGACCCCAATACCATTGGTTACGACTCGTTGAAACTGCTCGGATTCTCGAAGATGCAGGCCCGTCAGCTTCTCCACTACCGTGCAGCAGGCAAAGTCTACCGCATGGCCGAGGATTTGGATGGTATTTATGGAATGACTGATTCGCTCTTCGAACGGGTTCGCCCCTATGTCCGTATTGGCGCAGAGTATGCCTTCCAACCACGCGAGAAACACTCTTGGAAGGAGTATCCCTCCTCCTCTCGTCGAACTTTTCAACCGCCGCTTTCCCCTATCTTGATAGATTCTCTCACGGTGGTCGCACTGCGCGAGATGGGTTTCTCGATTCGTTGGAGTGAGGCCTTTGTGGATTGTCATCGTCGGCGTGGAATTCGCTCTGCAGAAGAGATGCGAGAACTGAATTTTGTGGGTGATTCCATCACCGAACTGCTTGCCCCTTGGTTGATCTTTCCGGCTCCCAAGGTCGATCCTTTCGATGCTCCAGTGGAACTCAATCGGGCCGATTCGGCTACCCTTCGCTCGGTCTATGGTATTGGCGAAAAGACGGTCATGGAGATCATTCGCTACCGCAACAGGCTCGGTGGATTCCACCGTGTAGAGCAACTTGCGGAGGTAAAAGGGGTAACAGAGGCCAATTATGAGAAAATTTTGCAACAAATTTGGTGCGATTCCTTTCAAATTCAAAAAATTGATATTAACTTTGCGCCCGCCGAGCGCATAAAGGGTCATCCTTACATCGCGCCGCGCACATTTAGAAAACTGATAAGCAAGCGACAACAGCGCAAATCGAAAGGAGGTTGGAGTACCGTAGAAGAGATGGTTGAAGAGGACATATTGACACCTGACGAGGCCGAAAGGCTGCGTCCCTATCTTCGTTTCGGTACACAAGATTCCGAGTAGCGCATAAAAGATCAGTAGAGAGGGGTACGACGGATACCCGCAGAAGTAGAAGGGGAGAGTCCCGACGAAAATCGAAACCCGCCAAAAAACTAAAATGCAAATAACAAATTAAAAAAGAATACAACTATGATTATCATGCCGGTTAAGGAGGGCGAGAACATCGAGCGCGCCCTGAAGAAGTTTAAGCGTAAGTACGAGCGCACGGGCGTTCTCAAGGAGCTGCGTCGTCGTCAGTACTTCACCAAGCCCTCGATCGCCAAGCGCGAGGCCATGCAGCACGCTATTTATGTGCAGCATACCTACCGCCTCGAGGAGTAATTTTCGATTTTATAGGGCATATTTTGCACCTCAATCCATTCCCCGAAAGGGTAGTACATCAGTACAACCCTTCCGGGGAATTTTCATGTCGGCACAAAATCTGCTCCTCTAAAATCAAAAATTGGGTTGTGCATGGCCGAGCGTTGCAACTACCCATCTTCTGACACGAAATAGGACGCTTACTTCTCGCAGTCATTGCGAAAATTTTCATTTTAGGGCGTAGCGGAAAGCGGTTTGCGGCCATGAAAATTTGTGGCAATCTACCGCTTACCTAAAACCGTAGATTGCCCCAAACCTCCTTGTCGTCCTGGCGGTTAAGCTATTCCACAACTCCTTAATAATCGGAAGATCCCCACGAATTTTCATGCAACACCACCGTGCTATGCAAGGCCCTAAAATGAAAATTCTCGGGATGACACAGTGTGTTTAGGAGGGGATTAGCACTTTGTGCTAATCCCCTCCTAAACATTTCCTTCCACCAAAATTTGCAAGAGCTTTACTTTATAGTTAAATCCTAACCCTTCATTGCTTTACATCCTGACTCAGGGGGTATTGGAATAGGCGTAGGCCAAATTGCGGGGCAAGGGCGGCGACGTGGGAGATGATCTCGGCTTGCAGCTGTTCGTAGGGCACCCAATTGACATTCGACGAGAAGCAGTAGAACTCCACCGGAAGGCCCCACTGGGTGGGTTGCAGTTGGCGTACCAGAATCAGTAAATCATGGCTCACGCGCGGGTGCTGCTCCAGGTAGCGGGTCATGTAGCGGATGAACAGGTCGAGATTGGTGATGGCCCTTCCTTCGGCAGTCAGGCTCTCAACCGCCTGCATCAGCTCAGCTGTCTGCTCTCCTTCGCGGAGGCGGGCTTCGAGTTCGGGCTTCAGGAACGAGATACTCGTCAGATCGAAATTCACGGAGCGTTTGATGCGGCGGCCGCCCGATTCGCGCATGGCCTGCCAGTTGTCGAACGACTCGCTGATGAGCACATAGGGGGGAAGCATTTGGAGGGTGTTATCCCAGCCGCGCACCTTGACGATCGTGAGGGCTACCTCCTCAACCACGCCATCCACGCCGCGCGAGGGCATCGAGATCCAATCGCCCACCTTGAGCATATTATTCACCGAGAGTTGCACTCCGGCTACGAGGCCTAGGATGCTGTCCTTGAAGATCAGCATCATCACAGCGGCCGAGGCTCCGATACCGGTAAGCAGGATGGCCGGCGAACGGTCGATCAGGATCGAGATGATCAGGATGGCAGCGATGCACGAGGCTGCCACCTGGCCTGTCTGCATCAACCCCTTGATCGGCTTACCCTGCCACTCGGGACGGTGCTCCAGGAGCTCGAAGAGGGCTTGTAGGAAGGAATTTACGAAGCGCAGAACGGCGATGATCAGGTAGATCTCGATGAAGTTTTTCAGCAGGGTGTGGAGTTCGTTGGCCCCACCATCACCCGGCGCGAAGGCGATCGGGAGGAGCGTGTAGATCAAGATCGGGCTGACGATGTTGCACAGGCGCCGCATCACGGTATTGTCGAAGAGAATGTCATCCCACGAGGCCTTGGTCTTCGATACGATTTTGCGTGCTACGCGCAGGATGATGTAGCGGATGATGAGGTCGGTCAGCAGGGCCAACAGCACGATGAGAAGCAGGATGATCCAACGATCGGTCGAACTGGCCAAATCATCGGAGCAACCCATTCTGGTGAGGAGTTTGTCGATCCACTCCTGTACAATGCGGTCTAATCCATTCATAGGGGTTTAGATTTCGGTTTTTATCTCATGGAGTGGTTTGCGGATCTTGTCGTGGGCCTCGATGGCGGGGTAGCCGATGGGAAGGATTACCACGGGACGCAATGCGGGGTCGAGCTGGAGTGCTTCGCGGCACTTCTCTACATCGAAGGCACAGATCCAACAACTCCCCAGCCCCTGCTCCACGGCAGCCAGGCAGAGGTGTTCGGTGGTGATGGCGGCATCGACATCGCTGTGGTTGTGGTTGTCGGAGCGACGCACCCAGGCTTCGCTATCATCGGTGCAAACCACGATGAAGAGGGGGGCTGTATGCATCCAGGTGAAGCGTTCGGCTGCTCCGCACAGGGCTTCGCGCTGTTGCTTGTCGCGCACGACCAGGTAGCGCCAGGGTTGGCGATTACAGGCCGAGGGGGCGAGGCGGGCACACTCCAAGAGGTAGGCTAACTTTTCGGGCTCGACGTCGCGCTCCTGAAAACTGCGTACCGAGTAACGGCTCTTAACCAATTCCAAAAAATTCATAATTTCTCTATTTTGATTGGGTAAAGATAACAAAAAGCGGGGAAAAATCGAAATTTTCCCCGCTTTCTTAACAAATATTACCACTTATGCCACCTGACGCATCATGCGTAGCCAGCGCAGGTAACCTGCCACGGCCAGGCCGGTGTAGAGGGCATAGAGACCTGCCGTGAGGGGAATCCCCTTGTAGAGGTAGAGTCCCACGGTAACGGCATCGACCACGAGCCATACGAGCCACTGCTCGACATATTTGCGTGAAAGCATCCAGTAGGCCACGATGCAGAGGGCTGTCGTGAAGCTGTCCAGCCCGGGTACGGTACTGTCTGTAAAGGTGGTAAGCAATACATAGAGCGTGGCATGGATCGCAACATAGAGCACCCCGATCTGCATCCAAACCCCGAAGGGGGTATGGCCGATTTCGGGCTCGGCGGTGGCACTTTTACGCTTGCCACGACTCCAGACGGCAAGACCGTAGAGGCCGGCCAGGATGTAGTACACCTGCATGGAGCAGTCGGCATAGAGTCCTGCGCGAAAGTAGAGCGTGCCGTGCACGATGGGCATGATGAGTCCTACGACCCAAAGCCAGATGTTGGCCTTGTACTCCAAGTAGAGGTAGAGGAGGCCGAGCGCGATGCCCACAAGTTGAAGAATGAGTTTCCAGTCCACGTTTTTCGATTATTTGGTTCTTGTTTTTTCTTTGTCGGAGTCCTAAAATTTCACCGAGACGTTGGCCAACACGTGCAAAGGGGCTTGCGGGAAGTAGAAGGCCTCGTCGTAGCGTTTGCCGTCATACATATAGGAGTAGCCGTAGCCGTTGCTTTCGTAGGTTGCATTGAAGAGGTTGTAGATCGTTACGCCGAAACGCACACTCTTCAGGGCCTTGCTTTGGAGCGTGTAGCCCAGGTCGAGGTGGGTGGTGCTGTAGGCATCGAGCTTCAGGGCCTCGTTCTCGGTGTTGGTAAAGAACTGCTTGCCGACGTAGTTAGTGCGCAACACCGCCTCGAACCCCTTAATATGGAAGTCCAGGAAGCCTCCGGCCACCACTGCGGGGGAGTAGGAGATGGTCATCTCGCCCAGGTTTTGGCCATAGGTCGGGCTCTCGGAGAGCAGATCAACATAATCGCGGATCTTGTTGCGGCTCCAGGTGGCATTGGCCCCGAGGGTAAACCACTTCGTAGCCTGCCAGGCGGCCGTAAACTCCAGACCACAGCGATAACTTTCGGGAACATTTACATTCAGTGCATCCGAGCTGTCGTTGACCATACCCGTGTGGATCAACTGATCGCGGTAGGACATGTAGTAGAGATTTACTCCCACCTGTAAGCGCGGTGCAGTGTAGCGATAGCCCAACTCATAGTCGTAGAGGAGCTCGGGAGAGGGAGTGGCTTCGCGATCCGACGAAAAGAGGTAGCGGTCGGTGAAGTCCGCGCGCGTAGGCTCTTTCTGCGCAATGGCAAACGAGAAGAAGAGGTTGTGTCGCTCCGAGGGGTTGTAGCTGAGACCGATGTGGGGATTCAGGAAGTGGTACTGCTTATCGACCGCAATGGGCTGCATTTCGTAGGTCGTCCAGTCGTAGTTGTCGTTCGTACCCCAGGCGTGGTAATTTACATAGCGATACTGAAGATCGGCAAAGAGTCGCAACTTGCGCGTGATATCCCAATTGACCTTGGCGAAGAGGTTGGCATCGTGCTTCTCGACATTGTTGTCGTACCAGCGTCCGGCGTGTTGCTCGGGGGTCATCCCCTCCACCCAATCGAGTGTACCCCAATGGGGTGAGTTGTAGAAGCTGTACGACCCACCGAAGAGCAGGTCGAGGCGTTTGGCCGTGTAGCTGAAGGTGGCGTTCAGTCCTCCGAAGTGGTTCTCCATCTTCTTTTGGCGAATCAGGTCGGCCGTCTCGATTTCGGTGGGCAGGTTGTTGTAGCCCATCAGCCAGGCATCGTCCTTATACTGTTTGTAGTAGCCGTATCCGTAGGTGTAGAAGCCCGTGAGGTTCATGGCCCAACGGTTGCCAAATTGGTGGCTCAGGAGCAGTTGGTTGTTTAGCTGGAGGTAGTTGTCGGTCTCGTCATCGTGGTAGGCCACGCGCGAACCATCGACCAATTCATAAGGGCCAGATTCGGTCGAATATTGGCCGCTTGTGTGGTAGCGACGGCCATAGAGCTCCATCTCTTCCTTCGAAACACCGTTGTAGGTGAGGTAGGTCTTGGCCTTGCCTCCGAACGAGAGCAGCTTGACCACCGTGCGTCCGTTGTAGTAGGCCCCCTGCAGGAAATAAGACTTCAAGTCGGTGGCCCCACGCTCTACATAGCCGTCGGATCCGATGTGGGTGAGGCGGGCATCCACCATCCAGTGATCCTTCATCAGCCCCGAAGAGAGGTGTACGGCCTGCTTTTGGGTGTTGTAGGAGCCGTAGCTCATCGAAATATCGCCCCCGAAGTCGGTATCCAGGGACGAGGTGGTCATGCTGATTGCACCACCAAAGGCTCCTGTGCCGTGGGTCGAGGTGCCGGCACCGCGCTGTACCTGCATATCTCCCACCGCCGAGGCCAGGTCGGGCGTGTCGTACCAATACATCGAATGTGAATCGGGGTTGTTCATTGCCACGCCGTTGATCGTTACATTCAAGCGCGTAGCGTCCGTACCACGCAGACGCATCGAGGTACCTCCGATTCCTATACCGGTTTCGTTGGTGGCGACCATTGAGGGGGTCAGAGCTAAAAGCGAGGGGATATCCAGACCATAGTTGTTGCGTTCGATCTCCTCTTTGGAGAGGTTCTCGAAGGCGACGGGAGTCTGCTTTCCGACGCGTGTGGCTGTAACTTCAATGGCCTGTAACTCATACAGGCGCATCGAGTCTTGATGAATCGCTGCTTGAGGTTGGTCTTTTTCTGCTTCGGCGAACGGCGAAGGCAGAGTTGTACCGGTGGTTGCACTCACCGCACCAACGGTTGAGAGTACCGATACCAAGAAATGAAAAATCCTTTTCATAAAGTTAATTTAAATAATTAAGTTTAACGAAAAGGGGGTAACGAAATGTTACAATGTTGATTATGCATCCCGGTCTCGGCATTACCCGTATCCGGTACAATGGGTATAATCTCAGCCTGATAGTAAGGCACCCCTTCGAGGTTTGCAAAAGTAGCTACTCGTTTGCGAAGGCAAAGGTATATAAAAAATTAGGAATTCGCAACGAAGAGTTAAGAATTTTTTGAGGATAGTTGTTGGCCATCCTTATTCCTCGTTGTGCTTGCACGAGCAATGGCAGTCGCCGTCGCCGTGGTGGCCCAGCACGGTGTGGGGAATGTGGCCGTGCGAAATGATTTGAATCGGGCAGCCATAGTTCTGCAGTTGCTCCTCGGTGATCTGGTTCGAGTGGTGGCGATGTACCGTGCGGTTTACGCAGACAATCTCCTTCACAACGCTGGTGATTGTACCCAAGTCGTGCGAGACCATCACAATGGCCATTTGGTGATTAAGTTCCTGCAAGAGGTGGTAGAGCTCGTTTTCAAAGCGGTTATCAACAAAGTTGGCCGGCTCGTCGAGGATCAACAGGCGAGGTTTGGCAATGATGGCGCGACACAGAAGGGCACGCTGCATCTGTCCGCCCGAGATCTCGCCTACGGGGCGGTTGCGCAATTCCACGATGCCGGTCATTGCGAGCAACTCCTCTACGCGCCGGCGGTCGGCTGCTGTGTAGCGATGGGTGAAGCCCCTCAGGGCTTGCAGTCCGGAGAGCACCACCTCCTCGACCGAGATCGGAAATGAGCGGTCGAAGAGGGTTTGCTGGGGGAGGTAGCCGATCAGCGGATGGGGGGTATGTACACGCAATTCGGGTGCATATTCGATCTTTCCCGAGTAGGGGAGTGCTCCCAGGATTGCCTTGACAAGGGTCGTTTTGCCCCCACCATTGGGGCCGATCAGCCCCAAGAAGTCGTGCTCACCGATTGAGAGGTTTACCCCCTCCAGGGCACGGTAGTTGTCGTAGTCGACCGAGACATTGTGTAGGGTAATAAGCTCCATCAGCGTTGGGTGATTAGGGGGGTAATACGCGCTATTTCTGTAAGGATATCCTCCGAGAGCGGATCGAAGGGGATGGCCTCGCCCCCTAAGTCGCGGGCGATGATCTCCACACTTGATGCCGGAAATTGGCTTTGGTAGAGTATGTTGCGGCATCCCGTGCGACGACCTTTGTCGATGAGTTCGGCGATGCGCTTGGCCGACGGCTCCTTGCCTTCGTGTTCGATGGCGCGCTGTTCGATGCCATAAGTGCGGGCATAATAGGTAAGGGCTGGGTGGTAGATCATGAACTCCCGTGTGCCACTGCTCTCCAACTGCTCGGCTACATCGTGGTCGAGGGCCTCGATGCGAGCCTTGAGGAGTTCGTAGCGGGTGGCGTAGTGGGTGGAGTCGGGGTAGGCGGTGCGAATTGCTTCGTAGGCATTTCGGGCGATTGTCTGTAATTCGCGGGGCGAAGTCCAAATGTGAGGATCGATGCCGTGGGCATGGTGGTGGGCATGGTGGCCGTGTGCGCAGGAGCAGTTGCCCGCTATCACCTCAATCCCCAGTGAGAGGTTCTCGATCGGGCGTTTCTCACCGAGTTTCTCGAGTAGGTTTTGTTCGAAATCGAGTAGACCGATTCCCAAAACCAGGCGGGCACGATTGAGCTCCACCAACTGGCGAGCCGTGGGTTCGAAGGTCTCGGGCGAGGAGCCCGGGGGCACCAAGACACGAATAGGGTAGTGCTCTCCCACAATGGCCTCCACGATTCCCTTTAACGGAAGGATCGAGACCCAGATCTCCTCCTTGGGCTCTTCGTGGGAGGTGGTGGATCGGGAACCGCAGGCTGACACTAAGGCAATCAACGGAACAAGCAGCAGAATGAACTGATGCTGCACTATGAATTTTTTATAAAAATCTTTCATCCTAAAAGTTGAATAATTATTGGGCAAAAATACGAAAATTTCAAACAAAATTTTATACTTTTGCATGGCAAAAATTCAAACACAGAGACAAAATGCAACAAGTTGAACTTTGGATGGTGATTCCATTTGTGGTAATGTTGCTTACCATAGCTGTTGCTCCGCTTGTGGCGGAACACTTCTGGGAAAGCAACCGCAATAAACTGATCTTTACGCTCGCGATCTCAATTCCCACGATCGTACTGCTTTCGTTTTATGGGCTGGGGGAGAGCATCTTGCACAATATGCTTTTCGACTACATCCCCTTCATTATGTTGCTCCTTGCGTTGTTTGTCGTTACGGGCGGTATTCACATCAAGGGCGACATCACGGCTACGCCGACGGTCAATACCTTTATCCTGGCCATGGGCTTTATCTTGGCCTCCTTCATGGGAACAACCGGTGCCGCCATGCTCCTGATCCGTCCCTTGTTGCAGATCAACAAGCAACGTGCCTACAAGGTGCATACCGTACTTTTCTTCATCGCTTTGGTGGCCAACTGTGGAGGTATCCTCACCCCGCTGGGTGATCCCCCGTTGTTCCTGCTCTACCTGCGTGGAGCTCCGTTTGAGTGGTTCTCGTCGATGGCTCCCGAGTGGGCTGTGGCCGGAGGTCTGTTGCTCGCGCTCTACCTGCTTGTCGATCGTTACCTCTATAAAAAGGAGCCCGCTGAGGCCCACTTGCGCGACAAACTTGAGCAGGAGCCCATTCACATCAGTGGAACGCGTAATTTCCTCTACTTGGGAATGATCATCCTGGCCGTACTCTTCCTAAATCGCACCTACATCCCCGCCATGCGCGAGGAGGGAGCTCCGCTCTATGTCCGATTCCTGCGCGATATCGTACTGGCCGCCATCATCATTCTCTCGCTCCTAACGACCAAGAAGGAGGTACGCAAGGCCAACCATTTCACCTGGGAGCCGATCCTGGAGGTGGCCATCCTCTTTATCGGTATCTTCGTGACGATGACACCTACGATGATGTACCTGAACGCACACGCTGCCGATTTGGGCCTCACGAAGCCTTGGCAGTTCTTCTACTCGGCCGGAACACTCTCGTCGTTCCTCGATAACGCCCCCACGGCCGTCGCCTTCCACACGGTGGCTACGGGTCTTCCTCAGGTGGCGGGCGCGGAGTATGTGGCCGGAATCCCTGAAATCCTGCTGACGGCGATCTCGTTGGGAGCCGTCTTCTTCGGTGCTATGACCTATATCGGCAACGGCCCCAATTTCATGGTCAAGGCCATCGCCGAACAGGAGGGTATCAAGATGCCGTCGTTCTTCGGCTACATGGTCAAGTTCTCGCTTGTGGTGTTGCTGCCTGTTTATGTTGTCGTGCAGCTGCTCTTCCTCTAAACATCAACCGATTGTTATATGCCCCGAATCCACCGATTCGGGGCTTTTTTCTTTTAAACTTTCTATGTAGCTGATATGTTGCGAGGAATTGAAAGTTGTAAGATAGAAATTTTTTGTAAATTTGTCCAACGAATGAGGGAAAGGTTGTATGGAACAACGCGATTTTATCACGCGCGAGATTGAGCGCATTGGTCAAGTTTTGGGCAGATTACTGACGCGCTTGGCGGGGCTGAATAGTGGGGGAGTGGGAGAGCAATCCTCCTCCGCAGTGTGCTATAATGCGCTCCGTGAAGAACTCAATCTCGATACGGATAAATTGCTCCAACTTTCCAGGTGTGAAGCGATAGAATACCTTACGAACGACTTGAATTTCACCCCCGAGCATCTCGAAATGCTCCAAGATATTTTGCTTGCTGTGGCCGATGATCCTGAGACTGATTCTTCACGCCGGTACTACTTGCACTGCCTTGTCCTTACGATTGCAGACTATCTGGAGCACGATCTTCAGCGTTTCTCGTTCTCCCGCCTGGAAACGATCGGCCGCCTACGCGAGGAGTTGATGTGCAAGAGCTAATGATTTTTCCTATTGGTCAAATTTGTAAACAAGGTAAAGGATGATGCGGTTAAGAGAAATAGGTGATATTTAAAACTATTGGACTACCCTTGACAATATTTAACATAATATAAATATTATTTCATTGTATATAAGAGGTGGGGGAGAGGGGTTTTGCAATGCTCAAATCGCAATTCACAATTAAAGGTTCACGATTGAGGGAGAAATTGGGCAAATTTTAAGCTGCTGAGAATCGCGCGAAATATTTTTCCTGGCCCGCACTCCGTTTCGTGCGATTCTCGGGAAGATCATGTTTTTCGCTTGTTGCCACCCTTTTTAATATCTTGTCCCACCAATCAACCCGCTGACAATAAGACCATCTGAGTTTGAGCAGATCTCAGGTGGTCTTTTTTCGTTGCTCCTGCTCACTCATTCCGCACGGTCAATTTGGGTGGGCTTATTATAATATAAGGTGTAGGGTGAGTTTTCGCCTAAAAAGAGAAGATTGATACTATGCCCGCGAGGTCCTAACCCCATAATCTGTGACACATCTACCAATCTTCTTTGCGAAATGGTTTGTTTGATCCTCGCCAAAGAAAAAGGATCAGCCCTTGGGCTCGAAGCTCTCGAAGGTGTGGTCGGTGTAGAAGACCACGACGCGAGCCACTGTGCCTCGCGGGTGCGATGCGGTCGTATGATCGGAGGGCGAGCCGGAGGTCGTGGCGGCACTCGGCATTGCCTCGTCGGGTGACGAGGGGTAGACCACCGAAGCGCCGGCACCGGGAAAGAGGCTGTCGAAGTTCGGGGCCGGTCGTTCGTGGAGTGGCCGGCTCGGATCGAGGTTGGGAGTGGTCGTTGCGACCTCGACATCGGCACGGTACATCTCCGCGGAGTCGAGCAGTAGCCAATCGGGGTTGATGCGTGGGAAACGGCGCAGAATTTTTTGTAGCAACTCGAAGCCCGGCTTGCTACGACCCGCCAGGATGTGTGACACATTGGCCGGCTGGATCTCCAACATCTCCGCCAGACGACTCTGCGTCAGTCCCTCATTTTTGATCAAAAGTTGTATCTTCTCCTTCATCGGTGCAAAAATAGCTAATTTTTTACAAATATAAACGTTTTTCTTTTGTAAAACAAGAAAATTGCTATTTTGTAAAATGTTTACAACTTGACAAAATGTTTACAACTGTAAACATGCTTCTATTGTTAAATTGCCTCCGTTTGATTTTATTGAATCTATTTTTGGGTAAATAGGTATAAATAGTCGAATAATTAGCAGTTAGATAGATTAAAGTGCCCGTTCAGGGCCGATTATATCCAAATGGATCCAAATCGCCCCAATTCGCTTATTTAAATTCTTGGTAAATGCTGTAACTATACGAATATTCGTGTGTTTGGGAATTAAAATTCAATAGGTAAACATGAGGTGTGCACCTTTCTTTGGCTATTTATACCCCTTCTTGCTCGGGTTTACAAAATTAAAATATTAACAGTTGTTATCTGTTGTCAGTGTTTATATATGTAAAATAGACAGCTTGATTAAACAGACTTTAATATTTACATTTGTAAATCAAGCTACCCTACTTTCGAATTTTTAACAAATTTTCTTCTTTATTCGACTGTTGCTTAGATTAGTTTTTTAACAACACCTGATTTGGGATTTATTATGTTAAATTACGAGTATAAAAATAGCCGCACAAGGCGGCTAAAATATTGGTGAAGTGTGGGTTATAATCTTGTTAATACTCCCCTATCGGCTCAATTTGTCGGCAATGTTTTTGAACTCTTCTGGGGTTAATTTCAGCTTTTCGCGGTGGAAATCTACATCATTTTCGCTCTCAATGGGGATCAAATGGATGTGTGCATGGGGCACTTCGAGGCCTAAAACGACTACAGCTACCCTATTGCATGGGATTTCGCGCTTGATTTTTGTGGCCACCTGTTTGGCGAAGATCATCATCTCGCCCAGCTGTGCGTCGTCGAGGTCGAAAATGTAGTCGGTCTCCTGCTTTGGAACGACCAGTGTGTGGCCCTTCTTCAGGGGGTTGATGTCCAGAAATGCAAAGAAGCGGTCGTTTTCGGCCACTTTGTAGCAGGGGATCTCCCCTGCGATGATGCGTGAAAAAATCGTTGCCATCTCGTTGTTATTTAGGTTTGTTTTCTTTCCTTGTTACTGGGGTTACTTCTCCCTTTCGTCGGCGCAAGGGGCGAGTTGTTGCTTCATGTCGCGCCGAATAGCCACCAGGTAGTGGATTTGAACGGCGAAAATGCCCGTAAGGGCCCCGATCAGTCCGTCGTAGCCCTCGATACACAGCGATGCGATACAGAGCACGAGCGCAAGTGTCTCGATGGGGATTAAAAGGTTGGTTCGGTGCAGGTTTTTTTGTAATTTTTCGGGGCCATGTGTGGCTTCCAACCCTTTGCGCTCCTCGGGGGTCAAATTTGTTTTCATGTTGCAGACCTTCTAAAGCAAAATATTGCCCTATTCTTCTTCAAATTTAGGCTTCATGATCTCTGCCCAAACAATGGCTTTTTTGGCGTCAAAATCGGCTGTAAGGGGGTGCTTTTGCCCCTCGGGGGCTGTTGTACCCTTCTCGCTGGCCCCATTGTCATGCGCGTTGCACGAGGTGGTCTCCTTTTTCGGGCCGACAACCGGTTGGTGGCTAACCTGACGGGAGATTTCGGGTGTTAGCAACTCCTGGCTGTCGGGATGGAGGGGGCGTGGGGCCTTTGGGACGACCGCTTTGCGGTGTTGCGTGCGCGGCTCGGGCTGCGGGGCGATCGTGGACTCGACGGGCCATCCCTCGGGGATCCCCTCCTCATCCTTCCCCTCCTCTAAGTCGCGGGCTCGTTTGCGGAGGTTTACAACAGCCGCAATAATGATGATTGAAAAGGTGATTAGTATTTGCAAGAAGTCCTCCATGAGTGCCCACCTTTTTTTAGTTGTTAACCAATCGTTTAACGGTCTCTATTCCTTTGATCTTTCGTAGGCGATCCATCACGTTGTTCAAGCTCTCGGCATCTTTTACATAGAGGCTCAGGCTGCCTTCGAAGACGCCATCGTGGCTTTGCACATCAATCGAGCGCATGTTGATGTTGAAGTCGCCGCTTACGACCGTAGCCAGGTCGAGCAGGATGCCCATACGGTCGATTCCGCGCAACGAAATGGACGAGAGGTAGTGCATGGCCTTGTGTTGTGACCATTTGATCTCCTCCTTGACGATGTTTTTGCCATATTGGGCGGCCAGGCGGTTCAGTTCGTCGCACGAAGCTTTGTGTACCTCGATCTTGCCCGTCTTGGGGTCGCGGAATCCCACCACCTTGTCGCCCGGAATGGGCTTGCAGCACTCGGCGATCACAAACGCGGGCTCGTGTGCGTGCTTGATGGCGGCCTCGTCGATGCTCTCCGGGGTCTCGTTCATTGGTTCCTCTTCGCTGTTCTCGTTGATAAAGAGGGTCCAAAATTTGAGCAACTTTTTGGTTGAGTTACTCTTTAGAACTTTCTCTAAATCAGAGAGATCGATTATTCCTGCGCCGATCTTGCTGTAGAATTCCTCTTTGTAGGAGCAGCCGTAGGCGGGGATCACTTTCCGGAGTACGCGGCCACTCAGATTGATCTTCAGCAGTTGCATTTGCTCCTCGAAGATCTTCATGCCGCGCTCCATGTTGTTTTGTTGTTCGCGCTTCAGGAAGCTCTTGATGGCCTGCTTGGCGCGGGTGGTGGTTACTATATTCAGCCACTCGGGGTTGGGCTGGGCATTCTCAGCTGTGATAATCTCAATCTGGTCGCCGCTATTGAGTTGCTTGGTCAGAGGCTCGATCTTGTGGTTGATCTTGGCCCCGATGGCGTTGTTGCCGATCTTCGAGTGGATGTCGTAGGCAAAGTCGAGCGCGGTGGCTCCAAAGGGGAGTTTCTTGGATTCTCCCTTTGGCGTAAACACTACAATTTCAGAGGTATATAGCGATAACTTGAAGTTGTCCAAGAAGTCGATAGCACTCTCCGTCGGTGAGTTCAATGCCGTGCGGATCTTCTTGAGCCAACGATCGAACTCGTCCTCGTTCTGCGAAATGGTTGCTTGTTTGTACTTCCAGTGGGCGGCAAATCCTCGCTCGGCAATATCCTCCATGCGTTGGGTGCGGATTTGTACCTCTACCCAAACTCCATCAGGCCCCATAACGGTCGAATGTAGAGCCTCGTAGCCATTGTCTTTGGGCATTGAGATCCAGTCGCGCAAGCGGTCGGGTTTGGGGGTGTAGAGGTCGGTGATCGAGGAGTAGATCTGCCAGCATTGGGTCTTCTCCGAGGGGAACGGAAGTGGTTTGAAGACGATGCGGATGGCAAAGAGGTCGTAAATTTCTTCGAAGGGGATCTGCTTGCGTTGCATCTTCGACCAGATCGAGTAGACGCTCTTCACGCGCCCCGAGATCTCGTAGTTGATGTTGTCGCGGTTCAGAGCCTCGATGATTGGGGCGCAGAACTTGTTGATATACTCCTTGCGCATGGCATCCGTTTCGCGCAATTTTTGGCTGATCTCGGCATATTGCTCCGGGAAGCGGTATTTCATGCAGAGATCCTCCAGTTCGCTCTTAATAGCATAAAGTCCCAAACGATAGGCCAACGGAGCAAAGAGGTAGATTGTTTCGCCTGTAATCTTGATCTGCTTGTTCAGGGGCATCGAGCCCAAGGTGCGCATGTTGTGCAGGCGGTCGGCGATCTTGATGAGGATTACGCGTACATCGTCCGAGAGGGTCAGCAGCACCTTGCGGAAATACTCGGCTTGCTCTGAGGTATCGGCATTGAAGACTCCCGACATTTTAGTGAGTCCATCGACCATTGAGGCGATCTTGGGGCCGAAGATGCGTTCCATATCCTCCACGGTGTAGTCCGTATCCTCCACCACATCGTGCAAGAGCGAGGCTACGACCGATTTTACCCCCAATCCGATCTCATCCACGGCAATCTGTGCCACGGCAATCGGATGGAGCAGATAGGGCTCTCCCGAGCGGCGGCGAATACCGGCATGAGCCTCTTTGGCGAGGAAAAAGGCGCGTTTAATGGAGTTCCAATCCTCCTCGTTGCGACAGATATTGGTGCACGAGCGGAGCAGCTCCTCCCACTTCTCTTGGATCAATTTTTCGTCTTCGGCCGAATAGTTCATAAGACTCTTTGTTTTAACCGCCAAGGGGTAGTCCCTGCTTGCGAGACTACCCTATCGGCGTTGTTTTGGAAATTTGTGTGGTTGGATTCGGGCTGATTTACAGGCGATTTAGCCTTGTTATGTAAATCGTTTTCTACCCTACTCCAGCGGTTGCTTCATCGCCTCGCGCACCTTGGCTTCCACCTCTTCGCGCATGGCTTCGTCGCTCATCAGGCGATCTTTCACGGCGTCGCGACCCTGGCCGATCTTCTGATCGCCATAGGAGAACCACGAGCCGGCCTTCTTGATGATGCCGTAGTCGACACCCAAGTCAATAATCTCGCCGATCTTCGAGATACCCTCTCCGAAGAGGATGTCGAACTCGGCTTTCTTGAACGGAGGGGCCACCTTGTTCTTAACCACCTTCACGCGGGTGCGCGTACCGAGTTGCTCGTCGCCATCCTTGATGACCGATACGCGGCGGATATCGAGGCGTACTGACGAGTAGAACTTCAGGGCGTTACCTCCCGTGGTAGTCTCGGGGTTGCCATAGACTACGCCGATCTTGTCGCGCAGCTGGTTGATGAAGATGCAGACTGTCTTGGTCTTCGAGATGCTGGAGGTGAGCTTGCGCAGGGCCTGCGACATGAGGCGGGCCTGCAGACCCATCTTCGAGTCACCCATCTCGCCCTCGATCTCAGCTTTGGGGGTAAGGGCGGCTACCGAGTCGATGATGATGATGTCAATGGCCGACGAACGGATCAGCGAGTCGGCAATCTCGAGGGCCTGCTCACCGTTGTCGGGCTGCGAAATGAGCAGGTTGTCCACATCCACTCCCAATTTTTGGGCGTAGAAGCTGTCGAAGGCGTGCTCGGCATCGATGAAGGCGGCAATACCACCCTGCTTCTGTGCCTCGGCAATGGCGTGGATTGCCAGCGTGGTCTTACCCGACGACTCAGGGCCGTAGATCTCGATCACACGCCCTTTGGGGTAACCGCCCACACCGAGGGCCATATCCAGGGTGATCGAACCGGTCGAAATTACCGGAACATCGGTCACTTCGTTGCTGTTCATTCGCATGATGGAGCCCTTGCCGAAATCCTTCTCGATCTTCTCCATTACCGCATTCAAGACCTTCAGCTTGTCTGCGTTTACTTGTACTTTCTCTGCCATAACTTTATTTTCTTGTTTTTCTAATTATCAATGGTTTATGTTTTGCCAACTTTGCTATCTTCGAGGTGCTGCCTTGGGCCCTCGTGGTGGCGCATCGAAGTTGGGTTGGGGCATCGGATAGCGAATCGTTCGGGCATCGAGTGCGCGGTCCGGAAAGGGGCTCCAATTTCCCCCGGCATTCCCACCCCGTATCCGGAAGGTGAGCTTGACGGCCGGCATCTCGCTCTTTTGCTTGATGGGTTCAATGCTCTTTTGGGCCCGGTTGTAGCGCTCCATCTGCAACTCATACTTCTCTTGTGCAGCCTTGTCCTCCCAGGCGAAAGGGCTGTTGGGGTCGAAGTGTAATTCGCTTGGCTTGAGCAACATTGGCCCCTTCATCGAGCGCTCCACTTTCAGCCGAAGCCATAGGGGTAACTCCTGAGCTTGGAGCTCAATTGCAGATGCCAAGAGTGCACCCAACAGGAGGATTGTGCAATGCTTCACGATTCACTCTCTTCTTGTCCGACCTAACTCGGGCAAATTCTCGCTCAAAATTAAAAAAATGTTGCCAATTTTCCAATTTCTTGGTCGAAAATCTTCGCTTTGCGCCCACCTATCCGCACAATCCCACCTCGAAGAGCTGTCTTCGGAACTGCTCTTCGGTTCGGTTTAACCGACCCAGGCAGTGCGGACAGCGAATCGGAATTTCGGTCTCGATGTAGCCCGAAATTCCCTCTTTGGCCACCTCGCCGAAGCGTGTTCGGCGCTTCAGTTCGGTCTCCGAACCGCACTGCGGACATCTTACTTTGTAGTTCGTTCTCATCATTTTCCTCTTTTTTCGGTTCAACATCGCCTTTCGGCCTTTTTGTTGGTACAAAAGTAGTGTGGCCCTGTGTCAACTTTTGACACAGAGCCACACGGGATGAAAAAAGTGTGAAATTTTTCTATTTTCGAGGCAGATGGCGTTGGATATAGTGGCAGATATACTCCTCCAACTCGGGGCTTAGGATGCGAATGTCATCCAACAGCCCCACCACGAAGCGCCCTACACCGGCAAAATCGGCCACTTCGCATGTTAGCTCCCAGCGATCCTCTCCCAATGGGGTTAGGTGGCGTTCGGCCAAGGGGTACTCCTCCAACAGAAGGTTGTAGGCCCTCAGGCCAAGTTCCAGGCGAATCGGTAGACGCTTCTCGCCATTCATGCGGAAGAGGTCGGTGAACCCTTCGTGGTGCTCTGCGCGGTACTGCCAGGGGTTCTCGAGCAGCTCCACCGAGCCGATGCGGGCCGTTTTGAAGGATTTACAACTGCGGCTCTCGGGTTCGTAGCACCACACCTGGACATAGTTGGTCGTGAAGCTGAAGGGTTCGATCAGGCGGTCGCTCACCTTTCCGCCATGAGCCGAACGGTAGCCCTTTAGGATCACTTGCCGCCCCTGCTCCATCGCCTCGATCAGTGCGTGGACGTTTCCCGCCAACGGGCCTTTGACCACGGTGTTGGCCAAAGTTTTGTTGTCGTAGATGGAGTAGAGTTTTCGTTTTAGATTCTGTTTCAATACATTGGTGTCGTCCACGCTCTCGATGGCGCGTTTCAGGATCACGGCCTCCTCCTCGGTGAAGTGTACCAACTGCGAGATCTCTTTGAAGTGGGGCGAGGTCTTGTCCAGGCGGATGCAGTCGCCCGTCTTTTTGATCACAAATCCCGCCTCGCGGAAGGTGTCGATGTAGCGGTAGATCGTGCGGCGCGACATGGAGAGTCGCTCGGCCAACTCGTCTACTGTGTAGGTGGTGTTGGCCGTCAGCATCTTCATCAGGCGCAACAGGCGTTCTATTTTGGGTTGATCCATACCTTTGGGGGAATTAGGAATTGTTTTTGGGGGGCTTCGTAGGTATTGTGCCCTTCCCCGGATTGGGCAAATGGCACCGGGGGATTGAAAAATAGGAGTTAGATGCCTAACTCCTAAATTTTATGCCAATATTAACTTCTCGATCTCCTCTACCTGATGGCGGAACTGCTTATCGGTCTCCATGAGGTTCGATACCGCCTTGCAGGAGTGGAGCACGGTGGCGTGGTTTCTACCTCCGATGGCCGATCCGATGGCTGTAAGTGGTGCCTTTGTGTGCTGCTTGGCGAGGTACATGGCCACCTGGCGGGCCTGGGCAATCTCGCGGGTGCGCTCCGTGGAATTGAATCGCTCGGCATCAATATTTAGGTGGCGGCAGACCGTCTCGATGATGTGGTCGATCGTGATCTCTTTCTGTGTTAGACGGACATAGACCTTTAAGATCTCCTTGGCCAGCGAGGTGGTGATGCGACGGCCCATGAAGGAGGCGTTGGCTACCAACGACGAGAGGGCTCCCTCGATCTCGCGTACATTGGCCGAGATGTTTTCGGCCAAGAAGTGAACCACTTCATCCGAAATGGGAACATTGAGTTTCTCCATCTTGGCACGAATGATCTTCAGTTTGGTCTGGTAATCAGGCGATTGGATCTGTGTAGTCAGGCCCCACTTGAAGCGGGTTAAAAGACGCTCCTCGATATCCTTGAGCTCCACGGGAGGCTTATCCGACGTGAGGATCAACTGCTTGCCCGAGAGGTGCAGGTGGTTGAAGATGTTGAAGAATACATTCTGCGTACCGGGCTTTCCCGTCAGCTCCTGAATATCGTCGATGATCAGCACATCCACCATCTGGTAGAAGTGGATGAAATCGTTCAACTCCCCCTTCTTGTCGCTTAGGTAGGCGCGTTGGAATTGGGCCTGGAATTTGTTCATCGAGACATAGAGCACCTGTAATTCGGGGTGTCGCTCGCCGATCTCGTGTCCGATGGCTTGTACCACATGGGTCTTACCCAACCCCGAATCACCATATATATATAGGGGGTTGAAGGGGTTGTTTCCCGGATTTACGGCTACCGCCATACCGGCCGAGCGGGCCAGGCGGTTGCAGTCGCCCTCGATGAAAGAGGAGAACTTCAATGAAGGGTTCAGATTGGGGTCAATCTTCAATCTTCTGAGTCCGGGGATGGCAATCGGATTATAATTTTGTATATTTGCCGTGTCGGTTTGGGCTACAATGCGACGAATACCTGTTGTATCCACCTCGGGCTGCGGTTGTGGTTGCGGTTTGGGCACAGCGTAGAAAAGTTTGGTTTGCTGGCCGTAGAGCTGCGAGATGATAGGTCGAAGGAATTTCAGGTAATTCTTTTCGATCTGGTAGACGTAGCTTGCATTGGGGACACGAAGACGCAGGGTTTGGCCATCAAACTCCAGGGGTTCGATGGGCTGAAACCACTTGACGAACTCTTCCTCGGTGGTCTGGGTTCGCAAATGGGCAAGACATTGCTGCCACATATCGTTGTATATCTGCGTGTTCGTGTTCATTTATTATGTATGCAAGAGGATTTGATCTCTTTTGACACGGCAAAGTTGTAAATAAATTTCTGAAAATAATCTTATTTTTTAGTTGCAAAATAACTTTTTTTATATATAGAAAACCAACGATTTTTTGTGAGGTGAATTTTAACGCATTGATAGTGAATATTTGAAATAATTTTTATATATTTGCATATAAAATTTTTAGAACTCGAAACAGAAATATCATAAATAAAACTGATAACTTATGGCAAACGAATTGGAGCAACAGGTATTGGCCAAAGCACAGCTTTGGCTCGATGGAAACTACGACACGGAGACGAAAGAGCGTGTTAAGTGGTTGATGGAGAACGATATGAAGGAGCTTGTGGAGAGCTTCTACAAGGACTTGGAGTTCGGTACGGGTGGCCTGCGCGGTATCATGGGCGTGGGTACAAACCGTATGAATGTCTATACGGTAGGTGCTGCTACGCAGGGCTTGGCCAACTACTTGAAAAAGAATTTTGCAGGCGAGAAGATCCGCGTAGCTATTGCGCACGACAGCCGCAATAATTCGCGTCTGTTTGCCGAGCGTGTGGCTGATATCTTCGCGTCGAACGATTTCGAGGTCTTCCTCTTTGATGCCCTCCGCCCTACCCCCGAATTGAGTTTTGCAATTCGTCAGCTCAAATGCCACTCGGGTGTGGTAGTAACGGCTTCGCACAACCCCAAGGAGTACAATGGTTACAAGGCCTACTGGACCGATGGCTCGCAGGTAACGGCTCCCCACGATAAGAATATCATTGAGGAGGTGAACAAGATCACCGAGGTGGATCAGATTCTCATGGGTAAGAATCCCGAGAATATCTCGATTTTGGGCGAGGAGTTCGATAAGATCTATTTGGATACGATTCAGAAGGAGATTTCGTTGTCGCCCGAGTGTGTAGCTCGTCATGCCGACATGAAGATCATCTATACCCCTCTGCATGGTTCGGGTGTGAAGCTCGTGCCCGCCTCGCTCCGTAACTTCGGCTTCAAGAATGTATCGCTTGTAGAGGCACAGGCTGTGGTCGATGGCAACTTCCCTACTGTGGAGTCGCCCAACCCCGAGGAGCGCAAGACGATGGCCATGGCCATTGAGCTGGGTGCCAAGGAGGGGGCCGACCTGGTGATGGCTACCGACCCCGACAGCGACCGCATCGGTTTGGCTCTTCGCAACCAGAAGGGCGAATACATTCTGCTGAACGGCAACCAGACCTTGGTGCTCTTGATGAGCTACCAGCTCACGCGTTGGGCCGAGTTGGGTAAACTGGATGGCAAGCAGTATGTGGTGAAGACGATCGTAACCTCGCAGATGGCCAATGCCGTGGCCGAGCACTTTGGTGTGAAGTGTTACGACTGCCTCACGGGCTTTAAGTACATCGCTCGCATCATCCGCGACAATGAGGGGGTAACGAAGTATATCGGTGGTGGTGAGGAGTCGTTCGGCTACCTGCCTGGTGATTTTGTGCGCGATAAGGATGCTGTGGCCGCCTGCGCTTTGGCTGCCGAGGCTGCCGCTTGGGCCAAAGATACGATGGGCCTGACGCTCTATGAGTGGTTGCAGGAGCTCTATGTGAAGTATGGCTTCTATCGTGAGGGCCTTGTTTCGGTAGTCCGCAAGGGCAAGGAGGGTGCCGAGCTGATCCAGCAGATGATGGTGGACTTCCGCGCCAACCCGCCCAAGTCGATCCTCGGCTCGCCCGTGGTGCGCATCAACGACTTCAAGACCCTGGAGACCATCGACTTGACGACCGGCAAGAAGGAGCCTATCAACGAGGAGTCGAGCAATGTATTGCAGTGGTTCACTGAGGATGGCACGAAGGTTTCGGTGCGTCCTTCGGGTACGGAGCCCAAGATTAAGTTCTACTTCGGGGTGAAGGCCGAGTTGAAGTCGATTGCCGACTACGATAAGGTGCTGGCCGAGCTGGATGCGAAAATCGAGGGAATTAAAGAGGATTTGAAGTTGAATTAATCCAAAACACGATAGGGGGCGGAAGTCGATTCTTGCCCCCTTTTTTATTAAGGTGTATGGAGCTAAAAGTATTGCAACAGCGTGTCGATGAGTGGATTAAAACCATCGGAGTACGCTATTTCAGTGAGCTGACCAATATGGCCGTGCTCACCGAGGAGGTGGGCGAATTGGCCCGCGTAATGGCCCGTAAGTATGGCGACCAGAGCTTCAAGGCCGGTGAGAAGGAGAACCTCGCGGAGGAGATGGCCGATGTGTTGTGGGTCTTGGTCTGCCTGGCCAACCAAACGGGAGTCGATCTCGAGGAGGCCATGGAGGCGACCTTCAGAAAAAAGACGGAGCGCGATCGCCTACGCCATGCCCAAAACGAGAAACTGACCGCCAAGTAGCGGTCAGTTTTCGTTTTATCAGCTTGTCTTCAACCGATTCAATCCGGTTGATTAGAGCCTCTTTACCCGAATTACATTCAGGCCGTCGCGCAGGGGAAGAATCACGCTCTCCACGCGCTCGTCGTTGCGCACTATTTGGTTAAATTCCTGCAACGCTTCGGTGTGGTGGTCGCCGTGGCGGGCGGGTTCTGTTACCTTGCCATACCAAAGGATGTTGTCGGCAATAATGAGCGACCCTTCGCGCACGAGGGGCACTCCCCCATCGTCGCCCATCAACATCCGGTAGTAGGCGGGGTATTCGCGTTTGTCGCCATCCATAAAGACCAGGTCGTAACGCTCACCGAGTCGGGGGGCCCCCTCCAGGGCCGAGCCGATGTGCAGGCGGATTTTGTGGCCGTGGGGCGAGCGATCGAAGAAACTTTGGATAAACTCCTGCTGCTCGTCATCCACCTCGAAAGTATCGAGGCGTGCCTCCTGCTCCAACCCGGCGGCAATGCAGAGGGCCGAATAGCCCGTAAAGGTGCCTATTTCGAGTACACGTTTGGGGTGGAGCGTGGCGGTCAGCAACTCGAGGAACTTGCCCTGAATATGCCCCGAGATCATGCGAGGAGCCACCATGCGGTGGTGTGTGGCACGATCGAGCTCCTCGAGCAGCGGCTCCTCGGGCGAGGAGTGGTCGTGGATGTATTTTTCTATGGGATCCATCGCTCTTATTTGTAAATCAGTCTTGAGGTTTGCGCAAAGACCTCCTCTGAGGCCTCCATCAGGTCATTTGCTGTGAGGGCCTCCACCTTGCGGTAGACGGCCTCCATGGTATCCACCTCGTCGTGGCACAAAAGGCTCTTCCCCACCCCCAACATGTAGCCTTCGTTGCTCTCCATCGAGATCGCCAGTTGGGCGATAAACTGCTTCTTGGCCATCGAGAGTTGGCGGGTGGTGAGGCGGGTAGTGCGCAGGCGGTCGAGCTCTCCTCGGATCAACTCACAGCAACGTTCGGCGTTGTCGTGGTCCGAGCTGAAGTAGATGGCCACCTGCCCCGAGTCGCTGTAGGGGGTGTAGTTGGCTTCGATTGTATAGGAAAGCCCGTGCTTTTCGCGCACCAGCATGTTGAGGCGCGAGTTGGCGCAGGGGCCACCCAAAATATTGACTGCCAACCCCAGGGGTAGGCGTTTTTTCTCGTTGATGCCGTAGGCGCGCGCTCCGAGAATACAGTGCGCTTGGTGGGTGTGTTTCACCACTTCGCAATCGAACGGTGTATAGGGCGCGGGAGCCTTGCGCTCGAAGGCGCGCGACGAGGCCGGAGCCTCCCCGAAATAGCGCAGGGCTGCGGCCTCCACCGCCTTGGGCGAGAGGTTGCCGATGGTCGAAAAGACCAACTGATCGGTCGTATGTGTGCGCTCAACAAAGGCGCGACAACGAGCACTGTCGAAACGCTTGAGAGCTTGCTTTCGCCCTAAAATATTGTGGCCCAATTCAGACCCCTCGAAGAGCAAATCCTCGAAGGTGTCGTAGATGAGGTCGGCGGGCGAATCTTTGTAAGTGTTGATCTCGTCGCAGATTACCTCGCGCTCCTTCTCCAATTCGCGGTCAGGGAAGGTGGAGTGAAAGGCGATGTCGGCAATGAGTTCGGCTGCCTTGCTGAAATCTCCACGCAGAGTTGTGGTGTGAATGGTCGTGTCCTCCTTGGTGGTGAAGGCGTTGAGTTCGCCTCCGAGGTTTTCGAGGCGACAATTCACCTGGTAGGCCTTGCGTTTTTGGGTTCCCTTGAAGAAGCCGTGCTCCACAAAGTGGGCCAACCCCTGTTCGTCCGGTTTTTCGTCGCGGCTTCCGGTGTTGATGCAGAGGGCACAGCGCACTACCCCACCCTTTACTTGACGGTGGATGCCGCGTATGCCGTTGGGCAGTCGATAAGTATAAAATTCCTCCATGGCTCTACTTTTCGTTTCGTTTTTTGAGGAATTGTCCCGTGTGGCTCTCTTTGCAGGCCATCAAGTCGGTCGGTGTGCCGCTGAAGACCACCCGCCCGCCGTCGCTTCCCGCCTCGGGCCCCAGGTCGATCACCCAGTCGGCCGATCGGATCACCTCCATGTTGTGCTCCACGATGACGATCGTGTGTCCCTTGGCCACCAAGGCTCGGAAGGCATCCAGCAACTTGTGGATGTCGTGGAAGTGGAGTCCCGTAGTAGGCTCGTCGAAGAGGAAGAGAATTCCACCTCCCGTGGCCGAATCCTTGCCAAGGAACGAGGCGAGCTTCACGCGTTGGCTCTCACCGCCCGAGAGGGTCGAGGAGCTTTGGCCCAGGCGGATGTAGCCCAGCCCCACATCGTGTAGGGGTTGTAGTCGCTCTACGATGCGTCGGCAAGTGTTATCTTTTGTATCCTCCGCAAAGAAGGCAATCGCCTCATCGACACTCATTGAGAGGATGTCGCAGATTGTCTTTTCGCGGTAGCGTACCTGGAGAATCTCCTCCTTGAATCGCATGCCGTGGCAAGCCTCGCAGATCAAGGTTACATCGGCCATGAACTGCATACCCACCTTGATTGTTCCCTCGCCCTGACACTCCTCGCATCGTCCTCCCGGGACATTGAACGAGAAGTTGGCGGGGGTAATGCCCGAGTGGCGGGCATAGGGCTGGTCGGCATAGAGCTTTCGGATCTCGTCGTAGGCTTTCAAGTAGGTTACGGGGTTCGAACGGGTCGACTTCCCGATCGGATTTTGGTCCACCAACTCTACGGAGCGGATCAGGCTGAGGTCGCCCTCCAGGGCATCGAAATCCCCCGGTTTGACTCCGGTGTCGGTGAGGTGTCGCTTCAAAGCTGGATATAAAATACCCTTAACGAGCGACGATTTTCCCGAGCCCGAGACCCCCGTGATGCAGGTCATCACCCCCAAAGGAATATCGACCGTGATGTTCTTGAGGTTGTTTTCGCGGGCACCGCGCAGGGTTAGTTTGTGGCTCCAGCCGTGGAGATGATCGGGGGGCGTGATGCTTCGTGTACCGCGTAGGTAGTCGGCCGTGAGGCCCGAGCCTTCGGCAAGCATTCTCTCCAGCGTTCCACTGAAGACCACTTCGCCTCCATGTTCTCCGGCTTCGGGGCCGATGTCAATCAGGTGGTCGGCGGCGCGAATTACCTCCTCCTCGTGCTCGACGACAATCACCGTATTGCCCACATCGCGCAGTTGATGTAAGACCTTAATGAGTCGGTGTGTGTCGCGTGGATGGAGGCCGATCGAGGGTTCGTCAAGGATATAGAGCGAGCCCACGAGCGAACTTCCGAGCGAGGTAGAGAGGTTGATGCGCTGGCTCTCTCCACCCGAGAGGGTCGAGGCCAAGCGATCGAGGGTGAGGTAACTGAGCCCCACATCGGCCAGGTATTGCAGGCGGTTGCGAATCTCAACCAGGATACGAGCTCCGCGTTTTTGGTCGTATTCGTCGAGTGGTAGATCCGCAAAGAATTGAATCAACTCCCCCACCGGTTTGCGTACCAATTGGGCGATGGTTTGCCCGCCGATCTGTACATAGAGAGCCTCCTTGCGCAGACGATCGCCTCCGCATTCGGGGCAGAGGGTCTTGCCCGTATAACGAGCCTTCATTACACGGAACTGAATTTTGTGTCGCTCCTTGTCGATGTATTGGAAGAAGTCGTTCAGTCCATGGAAATACTCGTTGCCACGCCACAGCAGGAGTCGCTGTTCGTGTGTCAGTTCGTGGTAGGGAGTGTGAATCGGGAAGTTGAATTTATAGGCTGTGGCTACTAAAGCCTCCTTCCAACGGCGCATGGTTTCGCCACGCCAACAGGCAATGGCATCCTCGTAGATGGTCTTCGACTTGTCGGGCACGACCAAATCTTCGTCGATGCCCGTCACCTTGCCATAGCCCTCACATAGGGGGCAGGCTCCCAGGGGGTTGTTGAAACTGAAGAGGTGTTCGGTTGGGTGCTCGAAGGTGATGCCGTCGGCTTCGAATCGTGAGGAAAATGTTTCGAGATGCTCTCCGTGGAGAATGGCACAGTGGCTGTTGCCAAATTCGTAGGCGCGGGTGATTGATGAGCGTACACGACTCATCGTATCCTCGTCGGGGGTGAACTTCAGTCGGTCGACCACCAAATATATCCCTTCCGTCGATGTTGTATCATTCACCCCGGGGATGAAATCTTCTATTAGGCACACCTCTTTTCCGTCATATAGGCGCATCAGACCCTCACCCAAGTAAAGGGTTAGTGCCTCGATCAGGCTTTGCCCGACTTTCAACTGTAACGGAAAGAGGATATGTACCCTCTCTTCCTCGAGGTGGTCTACCATCCATGTTGCCACATCGTCTGCCTCGTAACACCTCACCTCGCACCCTGTAACAGGAGAGAAGGTATGCCCAATACGAGCGTAGAGGAGCTTCAGGTAGTCATAGATTTCGGTTGTTGTACCCACCGTGGATCGGGGGTTGCGCGTATTGACCTTTTGCTCAATGGCGATAGCCGGGGCAATTCCCTCGATAAGGTCAACATCGGGCTTCGTAACGCGTCCCAAGAATTGACGGGCATAGGCCGAGAGACTCTCCACATAACGACGCTGTCCTTCGGCAAAGATCGTATCAAAGGCCAGGGTCGATTTTCCCGACCCAGAAAGTCCCGTGATTACGGTCAGCGTGTTGTGCGGAATACGCACCTCAATATCCTTGAGGTTATGTACTCGTGCCCCTTTTATATAAATCTCACCCATTTCAATCTAAAATAGACCTATTTCAAACGGTTGCTTATTACCCCTACACATTTTACTCCACCTCTACATCGGCTCCTTCGACTTTGCGAAGTTTTCCGACCAGCCGTTCGGATTGCGAGCGTCGAATCCTCAGGCGCATGGTGCAGAGGTTGTCGAAGAGTTGCTCCTCGATTTGGGGTTGCTCCTCTTTAACGGCTTTCATCACATCGTTCATGGCGATGTAGGGGAAGCGGATGGTGATCCGATCGTCTACCGTGCGCTCCACAATTTCGGCCACCGACAAGACCTCTTGCGTAGCCTCCTTGTAGGCGGCAATCAGTCCCGGCACTCCGAGTTTTGTGCCTCCGAAGTAACGAACCACTACTACCAGGCAGTTGGTTACTCCGGCCGAGAGCATCTGCCCCAGGATGGGTCGTCCGGCCGTGCCAGAGGGTTCTCCATCGTCGTTGGCGCGGAATTGTTCACCCTGCGGGCCCAGTCGCCACGCATAGCAATGGTGCGTGGCATCGAAGTAGCGTTTGCGCAGCGCCTCCAACGCCTCTCGGATCTGCTCTTCGTTTTCTACAGGATAGGCATAGGAGAGAAATTTGCTGCTACGCTCTCGGTTGTAGGCTTCGGCCGGAGCGGCCAGGGTCAAATAGCTGTCGTTCTCCACCGTAAGACTATTTTACTGCACGAAACATACGCTCCCAGCGGATATTGGCCGGGAACTTTTTGGCCGGGTCGAGCGAGAGCCATACCACAGCAGCACGTCCCACGACATGATCCTCGGGGACAAAGCCCCAGTAGCGGGAGTCGGCCGAGTTGTGGCGGGTATCGCCCATCATCCAATAGTAGTCCATTTGGAAGGTATAGCGGTCGGTCGCCTCCCCGTTGATGTAGACCGTGCCGTCATGCTCCACCTGGAGGTCGTTGCCCTCGTAGACATCGATGCATCGTCCGTAGAGGGCCAGGTTGTCGGGCGTAAGGAGGATCGTCTCTCCGCGCTTGGGGATCCAAATGGGGCCGTAGTTGTCGGCATTCCATCCCTCGCGTCCATCGTGCGGATAGACAGCCGTAGAGGTTCCCTGTTCGCTGTAACGCTCCACTGAAACCACATTCTTGAGTTGGCGCAGGGCCGTGGCGGCGTTGTGAGTGAGCGACATATAGTAGATGCCACTTGTGGGGTTGTACTGATACTCCGTGATGCCGAGGTTTTGTAGGGCGTAGTCCGAGAGGGGTTGATTGACCACCACGGTGTGGAAAAATTGACGTTCCGTGGGAGGCTCCTGTCTCATGCCGTTGATGTAGATCTCCGAGTCAGCGATGCGCAGTGTGTCGCCCGGCAGGGCAATGCAACGCTTGATGTAGTGCTCGCGCTTATCCACGGGACGCGCTACGACCGTATAGTCGGTAAAGAGTCTGCGTCGTGCCTCCTGCTTGCCATACTGCTCCTCGCCCATACGCAGGATATCGTAGTAGGTGACATTCTGACGCTCCAAGAGCACCGTATCTCCTGCCGGGAAGTTGAAGACCACGGCATCGCCACGCTTCACCTTGCCCAATCCCTTCAAACGATGGTAGGGCCACTTGATCCACTCCGAGTAGGATTTGGTGGTCTCAGATCCGGGCATCGTGTGGTGTACCAAGGGGAACGAGAGGGGGGTATTGGGCATCTTGGGGCCGTAGGCCACCTTGCTCACATAGAGGTAGTCGCCCACCAGGAGCGACTTCTCCATCGACGAGGTGGGAATGGTGTACATCTGGAAGATGAAGATGTGGATGAGCGAGGCCACCACCATGGCGAAGATGATGGCATTGATCCACTCGTAGATGAATTTGTAGAGTCGGCTCTTTTGGCACCAACGCTCGTTGTGGCGACCCACAAAACGGTAGAAAAGACGCGAGATGTAGAGGTCGAAGATCACCACCTCGCCCAAGAGCAGCCACCAATTACCCGTCCAGAGGACAAACCAAAGCAGGTAGAGGAGCGACATCAGGGTAAATCCTACCCACTTATTTTTGAAAATTTGTTTTATCTTATTCATTTTGTTACCGTTGTGAGATTTTATAATTACTGACAACCGATTATTTATTGCCTATTGCAATAGGTCTTCCATGGTGTAGATGCCCACCTTGCCACACAAAAACTCGGCCGCAACCACTGCGCCTTCGGCCAGCGTGCGACGGTTCTTGATCTCATGGCGCAACTCCAACTTGTCGTCGGCCGACTCGTAGGTGATGGTGTGAATGCCAGGAATCATCCCCTCGCGGATCGAGGTGATGGCGATCTGATTCGCTTCGGCCGTGGGCTCGTTTACCCACCCCTCTTTGCGGTCGAGCTCGCAGAGAATCCCCTCGGCCAAAGTGATGGCCGTACCGCTCGGGGCATCCTTCTTTTGGGTGTGGTGTACCTCCTCGATTGCCACCTCATAGTGGTTGAAGCGGTTCATCAACTTGGCCAACTGACGATTCAGACGGAAGAGCAGATTGACCCCGAGCGAGAAGTTCGAGGCATAGAAGAGGGCGCTCCCCTGCGCTTGGCAGTAGGTTTCGAGCTCCTTCAGTCGCTCGGTCCACCCCGTGGTGCCACTCACCACCGGGACCTTGCACTCGATGCACCGCTTCAGGTTCTCGTAAGCCGTCGAGGGGGTGGTAAACTCCAAGGCGACATCGACCCCTTGGAGTCGCTCGGCTGTGAAGTCGTGGGTATTCTCTTGGTCGATGATAAGGGCCACCTCATGACCTCGCTCCCGAAGGAGTTTTTCGATCTCGCGGCCCATCTTTCCGTATCCTATAATCGCTGCTTTCATCTCTGTTGTAAGTTTCGTTTTGAGTTCGGTACGATTGAATAGACAAAGGTACAAAATAATTCACAATTCACAATGCACAATTCACAATTGGGCTGATGCACCGGAATATTTGCCGAGTGTATCCCCAACGACAAGGAAAATAATTGTGAATTGTGAATCGGTTAAACTTCTTTCAGAAACGAGAGCGAGGCTTCGTTGAAGAATTGTTTGTTGTCGATGTTGCAGACATGGCCGGCATCGGGGACGATGATCATGCGGGCCTGTTCGCCTCCCCGGCGGAATGCTTCGTGCACCTGGGGCAGGAAGAAGTAGTCGTCCTCGCCCATTAGGTAGAGGGTGGGAATCGAGAGTTGCTCCTTGAAGAGCGAACCCACCTGATCATTCAGGCGGCTCACCATCTTAAAGACCTTCATGAAGTTCTCGAACGATAGGCGGCGTGCGCTGCGCAGAAACAGGGCGGCCGATTCTTTGTAGCGGGCTTGGGGCATGAGGGTTTTGGCAATGACCCACTTCATGAGGTTGTAGGGGACAAAATGTTTTACCAAGTTGGCCAAACGCAAGAGCATGCGCGACTCCCAACAGAGTTCGGTGACGGCTCCGGCCAGCACCATCGAGGTGACGCGCTCGGGGTGGCGATCCGCAATAAAACGCACGACGATGCTTCCGAGCGAGAGCCCCATGAAATGAGCCTTTTCGATTTTGAGGTGTTCGACCACCTCCATCACTTGGTCGGCTTGGCTTGGGAAGTCGAAGAGGGTGTGTCGTGCCTCCTTGCAGTCGTTGGAGGCACCGTGGCCTGCCAGATCGACAAGTAGCAGGTTGAAGTGGCGGGCAAAATCGGTGATTTGGCGAAACCAAACCTCGATGCTGCCTCCTGCGCCGTGGATCATCACGATCCATTGACGTCCTTTACCTCTGTCGAACACCTTGTAATTGAGCATAGCCACTTTTTTGCGCCGACAAAGGTAAGAAAACTCTTGGGATATTCGCATATCTTGCTAAAAAATGAGATCAAAAGACCAATCTCCAAGAAAGGAAGTGGGTAAAATCTTGTCCAATCCGCCAAAAATATTTAACTTTGTCCTACTTAAACGAGATGAAATGCGCTATTTTTTGGAGTTGAGTTACTTGGGAAAGGCCTATTGCGGCTGGCAGCGTCAGCCTGCCATGCCCACTGTGCAGCAGACCCTCGAGGGGGTGCTCTCCACCCTACTGCGTGAGAAGATCGAGGTGGTCGGAGCCGGTCGTACCGACACGGGGGTCAATGCCTCCTTCTATGTAGCCCATTTTGACACGACCTCCCCCATTGAAGATATCGATTTTCTTTGCTACAAACTCAACCGTACCTTGCCTGGCGATATTTGCGTGAAGGGCATCCGGGCGGTGAAGCCCGATGCGCATGCTCGTTTCGATGCCCTCGAGAGGGAGTACACCTACTTCATCGAACCCTTCAAAAACCCCTTTGCCCGCGATCTGACCTGGCAGTACTATGTGCCGCTCGACTTGGAGCAGATGCAGCGTGCGGCCGAGAGTCTGCTTCGACATGAGGATTTTACCTCGTTTGCCAAACTCAACTCCAACAACAAAACAAACATTTGCCATGTTACAAAGGCCGAGTGGAGCAGAGACCCAAATGATGAGTCGGTATTGGTATTTACGATTCGTGCCGATAGATTTTTGCGAAATATGATTAGGGCCATCGTGGGAACACTTGTAGATGTGGGTCGTGGACGATACACGGTGGAGGAATTCGAGGAGATTATTCGCAGCAAGAATCTCTCGAAATCAAGCGCAGGAGCTCCCGCACAAGGTCTCTTCCTGAGCGATATAACATACGACGAGAATATATTCGCAACAGAATAAAGAACTATTGTTAAACTTAAATAAATTACACTATGGGAACAATTCTTTGGTTAGCAGGTGTTATCTGCTCTATTTGGTGTGTTATCGACATCTTTAAGAAGCCTATTGGCTTGATTGGCAAGCTAATTACAGCTATTGTTGTATTGGCAACAAGCTGGGTTGGCTTAGCACTTTATTATTTCTGGGCTCGCCACAATCTCACTTCTTGGTTTAAGTAAAAGATTGAAGCAAAATGCAAGCGAGGGGTTGACTAAGAAGTCAGCCCCTCGCTTATTTAAATAATCACGCAAGCTATTACAAGTGAATAGCTGCACCCATAGCAGCCTCCGAAGCCTCCATCAGACCCTCGTGCAT
>JAZLDX010000010.1:0-117643 GCA_045614985.1 Alistipes sp.
TGCACGCCCCAAAGAAGAAATCCCAGCACCGAATGGTGCGGGGGTTCTTGGTTTCATCCCGAAAAGGATTAGAGCAGGGCCTGGAGCTTGGCCACCAGGACCTCCCTCGAGCAGGCACCTACCTGCTTGTCCTTCACTTCACCGTTCTTGATGAAGAGGATCGTGGGGATGTTGCGCACACGGAACTGCATGGCGATCTCGTCAGCCGACTCCACGTCGCACTTGGCGATCACGGCCTTGCCCTCAAACTCCGTAGCCATCTCCTCGATCAGGGGGGTTACCATGCGGCAGGGACCACACCACTCAGCCCAGAAATCAATCACAACGGGCAGATCCGTTGCCGTTACCTCCTTGAAATTCTCATTCGTAATTGCTAATGCCATAACTGTAATTTTTTTAAGGTTTATAAATAATAGTTATCGGTTTATTTTTTGTTTTCAATAGTTTATATCCAACACCTTACGCTATGCTGTAATCCAAGCCGCGCTCGTCCAACCAGGCCAACAACTCTTGGCTCACCTCTACCTTGAACCCTTTCGAGAGGAAGCCCACCTTCACGCCTGTCTCAGGTTCGAAGACCGTCACATAGAGGGTCGCCTTCCCTTTGCACTTCTTGAGCACCTTCGGGAGCTCCTCCGAGAGCTCCTTGTCGATCATCGGAAGGGGCAAACGCACATTGACAGACTTGATGTTATCCATCATCTCGGCGAGTTGGGTCATCGAGAGAATCTTAAACTCCATCTCCTCCGTAGCCACCGAACGGCCGGTCTCCTTGTCCCATCGCATGCGGGGTTGCACCTTGCCGCGCACGAAAAGGAAGTAATCTTTGTTGACAAAGTTACGAAAATTTTCATAATCCTTGCCAAAAAGTGAAAATTCGTGCGTACCATTGTAGTCACTGAGCTTAAAACGGCCCCAGGGACGGTTATTTCGCGTCATCATGTGCTGCACATCGGTTACCATACCGACCACGGCCACCTCGCGATTCTTCAGCTCGTCGAGGTGATCCAACTCCTCGAGCTTCGTAGTGTGCATATTCTTCACAATCACACTGTAGGCATCGAGCGGATGGGCCGAGAGGTAGAGGCCGATCATGTCGCGCTCGTGGTTCAGCGTCTCAAGTTGGCTCCACTCCTCGCACATGGGGATCTGCGGGCGACGGATATCGGCCGCCACACCCCCACCAAAGAGGCTCTGCTGGGCATTGTTTCGCTCCTGCTGATAACGCTGCCCGTAGCTCGTGAGTTGCTCCAGGAAGAGCGGACCCGAAGGATCGTTGGGTGCCGGAGCGAAGAACTTGCAGCGGTGGCAGTCGGAGATCGAGTCGAAAGCTCCGGCATAGGCCATGCTCTCGATGCATTTGCGGTTTACGACCGAGAAGTTCACACGCTCGATGAAGTCGTAGATATCTTTGTAGTTCCCTCCGCGCTCACGCTCAGTAATAATCGACTCTACGGCGGCCTCTCCCACCCCCTTAATACCGGCCAAGCCGAAGCGAATATCTCCCTTCTCATTGGCCGAGAACTGACGCATCGACTCGTTGATGTCGGGGCCCAAAACCGGAATACCCATACGCTTGCACTCGCTCATGTAGATCGTGAGCTGGTCGATATTCTGGAGATTTCGGGTCAGCACCGCCGCCATATACTCCGACGGATAGTTGGCCTTGAGGTAGGCAGTCTGGAAGGCCACCCACGAATAGCAGGTCGCATGCGACTTATTGAAAGCGTAGGAGGCGAACTTCTCCCAGTCGGCCCAGATCTTTTTGAGCACCTTGGGGTCGTGTCCATTCTTTTGGCCACGCTTCAGGAACTCGGGTCTCAGCTCATCCAGCTTCGACTTGATCTTCTTACCCATCGCCTTACGCAATGTGTCGGACTCACCACGCGTGAAACTTCCCAACAGACGCGAGAGCAACATGACCTGCTCCTGATAGACCGTAATTCCATAAGTATCTTTAAGATACTTTTCCATAATCGGAATATCGTAGACAATCGGGCTGCGGCCGTGCTTGCGGGCGATGAAGTCGGGAATGTAGTCCATCGGGCCCGGGCGGTAGAGGGCGTTCATAGCGATCAGATCTTCGAAGGTCGAAGGCTGTAACTCGCGCAGGTATTTTTGCATGCCGGCCGACTCGAACTGGAACGTACCCACAGTGCGTCCCTCACTGAAGAGTTTATAGGTCGGTTTGTCTGTAATAATCGAAAAATCGTCGATATCGACCTCCTTGTGGCGCGTCTGGCGAATATTCTCGACCGCATCCTTCAGGATCGAGAGGGTCTTCAACCCCAAGAAGTCCATCTTGATGAGTCCCGTATCCTCGATCACCGAACCCTCATACTGCGTTACGAGCATCTTCTCGCCCGTCTCTTTGTCGTCGGCCGTCGAGACCGGCACCCAATCCGTAATATCGTCGCGACAGATGATCGTTCCGCAGGCGTGTACTCCCGTACCGCGCACATTACCCTCCAACATTTGGGCATAGCGCATCGTGTCGTGCATGATTGGCTCGGTCGATTCGGCCGCAGCCTTCAGCTCGGGCACATAGTCGATGGCATTGGGCAGATTCAGTTTCTTGTCGGGAATCTTATCCGGAACTAACTTGCAGAGTCGGTCGCTCTCGGGCAGGGGCAGTTTTTGCACACGCGCCACATCCTTGATGGCCATCTTCGTAGCCATCGTACCGTAGGTGATGATGTGGGCCACCTTCTCCTTGCCATACTTTTGGGTCACCCAATTCAGCACGCGACCACGGCCATCATCGTCAAAGTCTACGTCGATATCGGGCAGCGAGATACGATCCGGATTCAAAAAACGTTCAAACAGCAGGTCGTAGGCAATGGGATCGATCTGGGTGATCCCAAGGCAGTAGGCCACGGCCGAACCGGCCGCCGAGCCACGACCCGGGCCCACCGAGACATCGAGCTCCTCGCGGGCGGCACGAATAAAATCCTGCACAATGAGGAAGTAGCCCGGGAAGCCCATCGTCTTCATGATGTGGAGCTCGAAGTTCAATCGCTCCTCCTGCTCTTCGGTGAGCGTCTCGCCGTATCGTTTGTGCGCCCCTTCGTAGGTCAGTTTTTTCAGGTAGTCGGCCTCCAATTTGATGCGGTAGAGTTTGTCGTAACCGCCCAACTTTTCGATCTTCTTGCGGGCTGCCGACTCCTCCAGTACCACCTTTCCATTCTCGTCGCGCGTAAACTCATCGAAGAGATCCTGCTCCGAGAACTGCCGACGATACCCCTCCTCGGTGCCGAAATCTTCGGGAATCTCGAAATTAGGCATGATGGGCGAATGGTCGATCGAGTAGTGTTCCACACGGTTGCAGATCTCCACCGTATTAAGCATCGCATCGGGTCGATCGCCAAAGATGGCCTCCATCTCGGCTCGCGTCTTCATCCACTCCTGTTTCGAATAGAGCATACGATCGGGATCGTCCAAATCCTTGCCCGTCGAGAGGCAGATCAGACGGTCGTGCGCCTCAGCATTGTCCTCGTCCACAAAGTGCACATCGTTCGTGCAGACCAACTTCACCCCAAACTTTTCGGAGTATTCGATCAGTTTTTCGTTCACCTTGAGCTGCAACTCATAGGCCTCGTGGTTGGCCCTCTCGACCGTTGCTTTATGGAGTTGCAACTCCAAAAAATAGTCCTCTCCAAAGAGGTTTTTATACCATTGTATAGCCTCCTCGGCCGCCTCTAAACGATCGTTGGTAATACATTTAGGGATCTCGCCTCCCAGGCAGGCCGAACAGCAGATCAACCCCTCATGGTACTTCTCAAGCTCCACACGGTCGGTACGCGGGTTGCCGTAGAAACCCTCGGTCCAAGCCTTTGAAACAATCTTGATCAGGTTGTGATACCCTGTCTGATTCTTCGCCAACAGGATAAGGTGATAACCTCCCAGGTCGCCCTCGGACTTCTCCTTGAGGTGCAGACGACGACGCGCCACATAGACCTCGCAACCGATAATGGGCTTAAAGTCAGGCACCGACTCCAACTCTTCGATCTTGGCCGCAGCCTTCTCGACCGAAAAATCGAAATCCTTCTGCATGGCGAGCACATCGTCCAAAAGCGCCTTGGTGCGGTTGTAGTGCTCGGCCTCCTCGGGCAGGGCTTCGTCCTTCTCGATTTTGGGTTTCAAGGGCTCCAATTCCGCCTCCAGGCGGGCAATATAGGCCCCCATATCGGGCTCTTCGCTGAGTAACCTCTCGAGTTTCTCCTTAAGTTTTTTGAGCCCCTTGATCTTATCATGCTTCTTTCCGTTCTGCTTCGACACATAGTTATAAAACTCCTTGATGGCAAACATATTACCATGGTCGGTAATGGCAATACCGGGCTGCCCGTCGCGCATAGCCTTGTCCACCAGTCGGGGGATGGAGGCCTGCCCGTCGAGAATCGAGTACTGCGAGTGTACGTGCAGATGTACAAAATCAAGCATAATGCAACGAATCCAATGGCTCCTCTCGAAGCGAGAAGGAGAAATAATTTTTCAAAAGTAACAATTTTTTTCGCTTTCGCAAAATTTCCACGAAAGTGAGAGGACAAAGATAAGCGAAATTTTTGAGAAACCCTAATTGGGGTCCACATCATCGTCATTTTCACAACTGCTCATCGCAAAGCCGAGCACCACAGCTACAAGGGCCATTCCAATCATTTTGAATGTCTTTATAATTACTCTGTTTTTAATTGTTAGTTATGATATATAAGCACAAAAAGGGCGTTACGGCTCACGATAAGCCATAACACCAACCATAAAATGAAATACATCCTATAACTATTTGACTATCACAATATTGAGCATTATATAGAAGACACAAGAGTTGTAGTTTACAGCATTGCAGTATGTTCTAACAAAACCACATAGGCGGAAGCCATGGCTTGTCCTCCGACATGCCTACCCTCGCAAAAACAAAAAAAGACAGCACAAATGCTGTCTTTCCTTATGTCGGGGAGACTGGATTCGAAGCGCAGGGCAAAGCCCAAGCTCGCGGGGAAGCCTTATCTTGCGAAGCCGAAGGCGAGCATTCAAAACACCTATCCCCGCAACCTCATTTTAAAGAAGACCTGGCTCTCCGAAAAAGAGCGAAATTTCGCAGGGGTGGGCGGAGCGGAGCGAGGTGGATGCGGGGTGCTCTCCGATGCTCGCATCAGGAAGAGCTCCCCGCAGGCACCAGGGCTTGCCGAAGGCAGCCCCGCCCACCCCGAAAACAAAGAAAGACAGCATCAGATGCTGTCTTTCTTTTGTCGGGGAGACTGGATTCGAACCAGCGACCTCCAACTCCCGAAGCTGGCGCGCTAACCGGACTGCGCTACACCCCGAACAATCATATCTTGAAAACCCTAATTAGCTTCTCAAGTAGTCGGGGTAGCGGGATTCGAACCCACGACCCCCTGCTCCCAAAGCAGGTGCGCTAACCGGACTGCGCTACACCCCGTCGGTTTTCGGAGTGCAAAGATAAGGGCTTTTTTTTGTTATCGCAAATTTTAGCCCTTTTTTTTCACCCTTCGGATGCGAAAAGATGGGGAGATGAGGGGAAATAGGCTCTATTTTTTGGTGTAGAGTGTTGTGATATAGACCGTGAAGATGGGAAACATCGCCATCCCCACAATAGGGAGTAACACGCAGATGATCTTTCCCACCGCAGTCACTGGGAAAATAGCAGCTCCCACGGTTGTTACATTCATCCAGGCCCACCACAAAGCATTACCAAAGCCATGCAAGCGGGGATTCATCACTGCCTCGAAGTCGTAGAAGAGCAATGCGGAGAGGTAGGTGAATAGCACCACCGTAATCACATAAGCCCAAAAGAGTTGGCGTGTGCGCCCTTTGATCATCCATTCGACAACCAAATACAAGGCCAGGAAGCAGCGCATCAGCGGCATGACCGCTACGATCATCCCCTCTTCGCGCGTAAGGTGCCATTGTCCCCACTCGGCCACATTGAGCCAAGGGATAGCCAACAACAGGAAGAGTAGGTAGCCCAAAGCCTTCCACCCGCGAGCTCCATGGCCGAGCCAACGCACCGTGAGATCGGCCAAAAAGAGTAGGCAGACCACCAACTGCAGGGTCATATACCAAGCGGAAAAGCGGGTGCGGTCGCCGGCGATAATCTCCACCGAGAGGCCTACAACCAAGACAACGGCTCCTATCAGCGAAAGGATGTGCAGCGCACGCTGCAGGGGCGGAATCGAAAACTCATTTTTCATGGGATTGTTTTTTGTCGGAGATCGACGGGCAAAATCGGTGCCAAACGATCCGATGTTTCGCGCACCCTACAAAAAATCGGCCGAACTCCAAAGAGCCCGACCGATGTGGTGTTATTCTTCCACTAAAACCAACTGCGTTCAGAAAATACCTGAAGATATTTCATCTTTAACTCAAAAGAAAAAGTTTCGCACTCAACATAAAAGGTTAAGTCTGAACAGTAGTCCGATTGTGGGGTAAATACATACATGGGTTTTATTGAAGAGGGGCTGTCTTCCAACCAATTCCAATACATTTCACCTTGAACAACCATCTTTTTTATCTCTTGTTGCACTTTATCTATGGCGATATTTCCGTCTGTAATCTCTTGGTCGAAATTAAAACTCCTGATGAACCTCTTATTAAAGTCTCTCCATACATTGATTGCAGGAAGCAGAATAGTATAATTTCTATCGTCCAAAACTATATTTACAAACATCCAAACAGTTTGGCCATCTACATAATGAATCTCGAATACAGACTCTTCAGCCGAACGAGCACTTAAGGGTTTACCATTTAGTGTTGCTTCAAGGTCGGTGATGTACCATTTTCCTGTTGCGTCATATCCGGGACCGGGGTAATCGTTCACCGGTTCCTGTCTTACAATCTCTTTTTCGATCACCACCATCCAGTCTTTTCCCTCCTCACAGACAACAGGTTTACCATCTACGGTCATAGTTCGGGTAATTTGTGGCGTTCCTTTTGAGTAATCTACCTCGGCTCCAACCATGATTTCAGTAAAAAAATCAAATTTTTCGCCCCAGTAAATCAGCAATCGTTCCTGAAATGATTTCTCTATGGTAAATCCGTCAAAGACTACACGATAATGGTGGCCGCCATCCCAGCTGTAACGCTCCAACCGAAAGGGTGCATGGCGATCATAATAGAGTTGATCAAAGCGGCTCAACTCATACTCGTTAGTTCCACATATAGCCAAAACCCCACTCTCCGGCAAAAGGAAATCGTTAGCTTGGTCATAGACGAACGGATTCAACAGCGTCTCACCGGTCTGCTTATTAACTACGCTGATATGTACTTCATAGTGTGGCGGATCAAATTGCGGTTGTGGCTCTTCCTCATTCCGGTTGCAGGCCACTGCGAATAGCAAGCAAACTATGTAAAATAAGTTCTTTTTCATAAGAATCATATTTATGTAAAATTAAAACGGAATGGTCGACACGCATAAGAAGATGCGTGTTGGGTGGTGCAATCGCTTCGATCGGACACACCCTTTAGGATATGGGTACGGTTCTCATAGGCGGAAATAATTGGTAACGGTTGCAAAATACAAAGAAAATGTGAGAAATGCAAATTCGAAAGGGTAAAAATCGCCAAAAGCGCACTGAACTCAATTCAAAATTATTTTATTCTCAATTCTCCACTGCGACGTGGGGATGACGCAGGGCGCGGTGGGGAGAAAAACAAAAAATCTAAAAAATCTATCGAAATATTTTGGTGGTTTAAAAAAAAGCATTACCTTTGCACTCGCTTTTGAAGCAATGGCGAGATAGCTCAGCTGGTTAGAGCGCATGATTCATAATCATGAGGTCGAGAGTTCAAGTCTCTCTCTCGCTACTAAAAATGATTAGGAGTGATTTTTATCACTCCTATTTTTTTTGTAGCGGAGAGAGACGGTGTGTTACCTATCCCCCAAACCCCCTTTCTGTAAAGGGGGCTTATTTTATCCACTCTACAAATTCAATTAGCAACCTATAATCCGCTATGAAGTGGTTAGAAATTTCGATACTTTGTCCTACAAGACAAACGAAAACACTGAACACAAGTTCAGTGTTTTTTTATTATATGTGGCTTCAAACTTGTTTAAATAGCCACATATAATAAAAAAACGCACGATGCAGTGCATCGGGTGTTTTCGTGCAGTCTTGGGCTGTTTCAGGAGGTAGAGGCTCATCAAGCGAAGCGCAGATAAGTCTCTCTCTCGCTACAAAAAATGAATTAGGAGTGATTTTATCACTCCTATTTTTGTTTACAACCGAGAGAAATAGCGTGGTAGCCCCCCTAAATTTCGGGCCCTGCAAAAAAAATTGGGCAGAAGAGTTGCATCTTACATAAAAAAGCAGTAATTTTACCTAAAGATTACTCCCCTCCCTCCCCAAAAGAGGTCGAAAAAACGATGAGCCAAAAATCGAAATACTCACTTATTAAAAATGTACCACTATGATTGAGCAAACTTTGGTAGTCATCAAGAGCTACAACACACTGGCCGAGGCCGAAATCGCCCGTTCGATTTTGGCAAGCGGAGGAATCGAATCGTCGCTCCGCAACGAATACACCTCCATGATCTACCCCACCGGCATCATCCCGGTACAATTGATCGTAAGATCAGAAGACGAAACCGCCGCCCACGATCTCTTGAACGTGCGATAAAAGTGCTTCCTTCCCACCTGATCGGCAACACCGACATTTCAGTCGGCAGTTGCCGATCTTTTTTTACATACCAGGCAATAAAGAGAGATTCGCGAAATTTTTTATTTGCAAATTTCACATTTTTCACTATCTTTGCAATACTTTTCAACCACAGAGTCATCCGACTCTGAATCAATCAGCAAACAAAACATCAAATTATATGCAGGATTTGGACACACTGGAGGGTAAAACCCTGGTGGAATTGCGAGAGATCGCCAAAGCATTGGGCGTGAAGAGTGTCATGACCCAGAAAAAACAGGAACTCAAAGAGAGTATCATTCGCCTTGCTTCAGGCATTACAGAGGAGTCTTCAGCCCCCAAAGAGGAGCGTGTTGAGCTCCCCACGGAGGCTACTCCTTCCACTGAACAACCACGCCGCGGCCGTCGCCCGCGCTTGATCAAGATCGAAGCCCCGACCCCGCCACAGCCTCGCGAAGAGGAGACCAAGAGCACGGTTGTTCCTCAAAAATTAGACTTTACTGCACAAAACGAACCTGCAACTACCCCCTCGGAAATCGAGGAGGCGGCTCCAACGGTACAACCCAAAGAGGAGATAGCTCCGACCGCACAACCCGCAGAGGAGGCGGTGGAGGTGGCTCCGAAACGCCGAGGTCGTAAACCCAAGAATCCACGAAACGAGGCCCCTCAATCTATCGAACAGAAACCCTCGACACAGGAAAGCAACATCGTCAGCCCCGAAGCCGAATTGACTGAAATGCAACCAACCGATTTGCAGGACTCTTCAGAGGAGGCGGTAATCACAAAAGATGATTTCTCTGGAGTAATCGAAGGCGAAGGCGTGCTGGAAATTATGCCCGACGGCTTCGGATTCCTCCGTTCGGCCGACTACAACTACCTCAACTCGCCCGACGACATCTATGTCTCGCCCTCGCAGATCAAACTCTTCGGACTGAAGGCTGGCGACACGGTATTGGGCCAGATCCGTCCTCCGAAGGAGGGTGAGAAGTATTTCCCGCTCGTACACGTTACCGAGATCAACGGCCTGAAGCCCGACTATGTCCGCGACCGTGTACAATTCGAGTACATGACCCCGCTCTTCCCGAGCGAAAAGTTCAACCTCACGGGCAACGGCCACAACAGCCTCTCGAATCGCATTGTCGACCTCTTCTCTCCCATCGGAAAGGGGCAGCGTGCCCTGATCGTGGCCCAACCCAAGACCGGTAAGACGATGCTCATGCAGTCGTTGGTGAATGCCATCGCCGACAACCACCCCGAGGCCTACATCATCGTGCTGCTGATCGACGAACGTCCTGAAGAGGTAACCGAGATGGCTCGCCATGCCAAGGCCGAGGTCGTGGCCTCGACCTTTGACGAGCAGGCTTCACGCCATGTAAAGGTTGCTGAAATGGTATTAGAGAAGGCCAAGCGCATGGTGGAGTGCGGCCACGATGTAGTGATTTTCCTTGACTCGATTACGCGCCTGGCACGCGCCTACAACTCCGTACAACCCGCCTCGGGTAAGGTGCTCTCGGGAGGTGTAGATGCCAACGCCCTACACAAACCCAAACGCTTCTTTGGTGCGGCCCGCAACACGGAGGAAAAGGGTTCGCTGACGATCATCGCCACCGCTTTGATCGACACCGGATCGAAGATGGACGAGGTGATCTTCGAGGAGTTCAAGGGTACGGGTAACATGGAGTTACAACTCGACCGCAAGCTGGCCGACCGACGTATCTACCCGGCGGTCAATGTAATCGCTTCGGGCACGCGCCGCGAGGATCTGCTGCTGCCGCGCGAGGTAATGAACCGCACCTGGATCCTGCGTAAACACCTCTCGGAGATGACCACCGTGGAGGTGATGGAGTTCCTGCAAAAGCAGATGAACCTCACGCAGACCAACATGGAGTTCCTGGCCACCATGAATCAATAAGTCAAACCCATGAGTATAAGACCAATCATCATAGCGTTGCTCCTCTTGTTGAGCGGAGCAACGCCTCTCTATGCCTGGGGGCCCAAAGGACACGATGTAGTGGCCTACATTGCCGAGTGCCATCTCACACCCAAAGCGGCCCGCGCCGTGGATCGCGCCCTAAAGGGCCACTCACCGGTCTATGTGGCCAACTGGATGGACAACGCCAGCCACACCCCAGCCTACGCCTACACCAAGACCTGGCACTACAAGAACATCGACAAGGGGCACACCCTCGAGACAATGCCCCGAGAGCCGAAGGGCGACATCCTGACTGCCATCAACGACCTTACGGTAAAGCTCAAGAGCCGAGAACTCTCGCCCGAAGAGGAGAACACCTCGCTGCGTATGCTGATCCACCTGATGGGCGACCTACACTGTCCGATGCATGCCGGACGGCTGAGCGACCTGGGCGGCAACCGCCACGAGGTGAAATACTTCGGCAAGCAGAGCAACCTGCACAGCGTTTGGGACTCCTCGATCGTGGAGTCAGCCCACCGCTGGAGTTATATGGAATGGCAACGCGAGATCGACCACACCACAAAAGCCGAGCGGGAGGCTATTGCGGAGGGGTGTCCCGAGGAGTGGTTCCTCGAGACCCATGCCCTCTGCTGCGAAATCTACGACTCAACCCCCAAAGGGGCCAACCTCTCCTACGACTATGTGGCCAAATACAGCCCAATGATCGAAGCACAACTCCTGCGCGGCGGCCTGCGACTGGCCCGCCTGCTCAACGAGATCTACCGCTAAACCGAGGTTCCCTAAGAGAAAAGACCCATCGAGGCCCTTGTCTGACATGCATCTGTCAAGCAAGGGCCTCGATTGGTCTTTTTGTCGCATCTTCACATTGAAAAGGAGCCAAAATAATACCTTTAGAACAATGATCAAGATTTTACTCCTATATTTGTCGAAAAATCAAGCTTTAAGATGGAAGAAAAGAAAATTATCACGCTGACACGCGAGGAGTTATTGGCAAAACGAATCCAAAAGGGGATTTATTACAAAGGTTGCTTCATCTCCGATCTGATGAGCCATGTTGATTCGCCGATCAACGAAAATATATTCAAGTACCCCTACCGCATCGAGGGTTTCTTTCTGCTGATCTGCAAGCAGGGAAGCGGCACCATAAAGATCAACCTCGAAGAGCACGAGATCGCCGACAACTGCCTGCTGATTCATCAACCCAACAACATCATCCAGGTGATGCAGCGAGGAGAAAACATCCAGGGCGTTGCGCTGGGCTTCGACAAAGAGTTTGCCCAAGAGGTCAATTTCGACCTCAAGAATTTCCTGCCCATCGCCCTCGCCCTGAAGGATCAACCCCTGCTAAAGATCAACGAGAAGCAGTGCGACCGCCTCTTCTCTCTGATCAAGGAGATCGCCTACGAGATCCAAAACCTGAAGGATGAGCCCTTCCACGACGAGATCATGCGCAACTACTTCACCCTCTTCTTCCACAAGTTGTGCAGCATCATGAGCCTCAACCTACCCGCACAAACCGGCGCCGAGAGTTCGGTGAAGAGCCGCAACGAGGAGTACTTCCAAAAGTTCATGAAGGTGCTCTCCGAAAACTACAAGCGCGAGCGCAACCTGGCGTTCTACGCCTCGCAACTCTGCATCACGCCCAAGTACCTCACCACCCTGATCAAACGCATCAGCGGGCGCTCGGCTGCCGAATGGATCGACGAATACGTTACCCTGGAGGCCAAGAATCTGCTGCGCTACTCCACCATGAGCATCCAGGAGGTGGCCTTTTATCTCCACTTCCCGAACCAAAGTTTCTTTGGCAAATACTTCAAGCACCAAACAGGTTATACCCCCTCGGCCTACAAGATGCTCAAATAGGCGGGGCTACTCCGCCAGGAGATACTCGCCCACGATGCGGGCGGCCGTGGCGACATACTCCACACAGGGACGCTTGCGATAGTACTCCGCCGTGCGAGGCGAAGGGGTGGGCTGGTCCTTCTGCTGCGACAGTCCCAACAACTCGCGGCAGACAATCGCCCCATTCTCCTCGCGGAAACGCTCGGCAAATTGCTGCACCAGGGCGTAGTTGGCCGCCTTGGCCGCCTGATCCTTCGGATCGTGAGCGGGCGAGAGGAACCCGGCGAGTAGCGTCATGCCGCTCACCGCTCCGCACACCTCGCGCAGTCGCCCCATGCCACCCCCAAGCGGAGCCGAGATCGTAGCGGCTAAGCGAGGCTCCACCTCAAAGAGGTCGCTGTAGGCCAAAAATACCGACTGCGAGCAGTTGTAGCCCGAAGTAAAGAGTTCACGCGCACGCGCTACACGCGCCTGCAAATCAATGTTGTATTTTCCCATCGTTTTCTTATTTTCACCGTAGCGTATCCAAACACTATTTTACACAAAAAAAAGAGAAGAACTCTCGTTCTTCTCTTCTGTACCCCCTCAGGGGCTCGAACCCTGGACCCCAACATTAAGAGTGTCGTGCTCTACCAACTGAGCTAAAGAGGCATGCAATATCTTTCGATTGCGAGTGCAAAGATAAGGCAAGTTTTTTATCTATGCAAATATTTTTCGAAAAATTTTCCAAAAAATTTCACTATTTCAAAATAGACTGGCCTAATAATCATATATTAACAATTATATATCAATCAATTAAGCGACTTCTCAAAAAGATCGAAACCTTTTCTCTATTTTTCGTCTCCCCGGTCATCCGCCATGCAATTTTGGATTTTCACCTATTTTTTCATATCTTTGCCATTGTTACAATCTCCACGATCGCAACCATGGGACAAACAACAACCCCATCCCATGGGCAATCCGAGCCCCGAGGCGGGCGAGATGGCTTAGGTTAAACAAGAAAAAAAGAGAAAATTATGGGAGACATGATTATTACCTACTATTGTATCGCAACACTACTGATCATTGCCTACCTTTTGGGCTCGATTCCGAGTGCCGTATGGATTGGCAAGAAGTACTACGGAGTCGATATCCGCGAGCACGGCTCGAAGAATGCCGGCACGACCAACATGTTGCGTGTGTTGGGTAAGCGTGCCGCCCTGCCGGTCTTCGGCCTGGACTTCCTGAAGGGCTTTGTAGCCGTTACAATCCTCGACCTGATGAAGTACGACAGCTTCTTTGCAACGGGCGAAAACGAGTTTTGGTTCTACATGCTCCGCATCGGCGGGGTGATGGCTGCCGTCCTGGGCCACATCTTCCCCATCTTCGCCGGCTTCCGTGGTGGCAAGGGTGTGGCGACACTCGTAGGTGCCGTCACGGGTATCAATGCCCCGCTGATTCTACTCTGCCTCGGTGTATGGATCCTGGTGCTGATGGCCACCCACTATGTCTCGCTCTCTTCGATGGCCGCCGGCTGTTCGTTCCCCATCTTCACGCTGATCTCCCCCAAGGTGATGCATGCTCTGCCGGCCTCGCTACCCTTTGTGATCTTCTCGTTCCTGTGCGCCATCCTGCTGATCATCACCCACCGCAAGAACATCGAACGCCTGCGCAACGGCACCGAATCGAAGATCTACATTTGGCAACCGCCACAAAAGAGGTAATTTCATTCCACAAGCCCAAAAACAACCCCTTAGCCCCCAATTATGTATTTCAAAGAGAGGAATTGGATCTGCCATTACCAAGGGAATCCCTATCGTGGAGAGGTGGGAGCCGACGGCACAACCCCCGAGGGATTGGGCTGTATGGCCTTTCCCAATACCAATGGAGAGATCAGCCTGCTCCATTTGGGCTTTTTCCATGAGGGGAAGCCTGAAGGACGTGGCTACCGTATGCGCATTGTGGAGCAGGAGGTGACCTACACTCGTGAGCGCACCTATGAAGAGGTCATGGAGACCGCCTCTTTCGATTGTTGCGGCCGCCCGATCGCCTACGAAAGCGACCCAATCACCATCACCAAAGTCGAAACCTCGTATCGCACCGAGCAGGACGGCCTTTGGCACGAAGGAAAATTTGTCGAGAAAGTAAATCGCAATCTGACCCCTTGGCGCCCCTACAACCTGGTGATCGAGTGGCACGAACTGATGGACGGTCGGGTAAACATGAAATACCTCCCCACCTCGCTCCAGTTGCGAGAGGTCAAGGCCGACGGTTCGGAGCGACACGCCCGCTTCGAGCAGATGCGCATCACCCCCCTCAACGAGGAGCAACTCATGGTGCAAGACGGGGTCGAAATCTTCCTCCTGCGCCACGGTGATGAACACATCTTCAACGACGACGAAAACCCCATCGCCTACAATCGCTACCTCTATCGCTTAGAAAAAGCACCCCGAAAATAAGAAACCCCGATTAGCATCTTGCATAGATAAAAACCGCTTTCTTTTTTGTTATAACCAAAATTTCTTTATAACTTTGCCATACAAACTGCAAAATAACATTGCCTATGACAAATAACTAACCGATTGATTCGGAACACTAAACGGCCTTAAAATGGTGTTTAGAGCCCATTTTGAGGCAAAACATAGATAAAAAGCGTTACATTTATTCTTGCTTTCTGAAACTTCGCAACTTTCACAAGCAGTCAAGAGTAAGGTGTAAACGCTCACGTTTCTACGTGAGCTTTACTCATTATTTGACTGCACGGGTATTGCGAAGACCTCAGAAAGCAAATAAGGTAAGGTCTCACGTTTTTTCATCCTCATTCCGAATCCCCGCATAGCCCGAGACCGGCGTAAAGAGAGACTATTAATTACAAACCAAAAACTTAATTATTATGAAAAAAATTGTATCAGTTCTCATGTCCGCCGTACTGTTCTTGACCGTAGAGAATGTAATGGCACAAAAGCGCATTGTCATCAACTCTGAACCGGCAGGTGCCGAAGTTTTCATTAACGGCTTGCCGACGGGTCAGACCACACCCGCCATGATTAAAAATCCAGGGGGAAAGAGTTTTGTTATCACTTGCCGTAAAAAGGGCTATGAGGATAGCAAGACGATGGTGGCCAAGCAAAAGCAATTTGATGGCAAGAAGGTCTATCCGAATGATGTAGCTTGTCGTTTGACCCCCACTCCCTATTCGCAGGACAAGAGTATGCCTCAGGGTGCCGCCAAAGAGGTTGTCAATCGCGACGCCCCGGGTTCTACTACGCTGGAGCGTACCGTGCTGCGCTGGTACTTTGAGTCGCAGCCCCAGGGAGCGCGTATCTTCTGGCGTGTGATTTCGAGCTGCCCCGACGAGGTAAAGAACACCAACGAATTATGGTTAGGAAACACCCCCTTTGAGGAGACCCGTTCATTCAACATCCAGGGACTAACCTACGAGAATTCGCGCGATGTGCAGATCGAAATCAAGGTGCGCCGTGCGGGCTACCTCGACCAGACCAAGCGTTTCAATGTGCGTCAGGCCATCGATCAGCAGGAGATCAGCTCCTTCTTCGATATGATCAAGGCCGAGGAGTAGTCGTTTGATATGAATTCAACAACAAGTTCTGTATGAAAAACCTATCTAAATTTATTCTGATTGGAGTGCTTTCTCTGTTTATGGGGGTTGGCCAAACTTCAGCTCAAATTTCATTTTTTGGAGGTAAAAAGAAGGTCTATCTGAACAGCGAGCCGCAAGGGGCGCTTGTATCCATGGATGGTCAAGTTATCGGCATGACTCCTTGTACGGTGAAGATCAAGACTCCGCAACCGATGATCTTTTCGGTTCCCAAGAATGATGAAAAGGCGTTAGAGGCTCTTCGCGAAGGGATGACAGTTCACCTGACCTTTTCCAAGGATGGTTACGACCCTTGCAAGGTAGCCTTCCAGCCGGATGCATTTTTACGTTATCCCTCCTCGGTCTACTGCTCCTTTGAAGAGGAGGCGGGCAAGGCCGCTAAGAGGGTTAATCGAGACGAGCCTGGCACTACTGCACTGGAGCGCACCATTATTCGTTGGTATTTCGAGTCGCAGCCCCAGGGTGCTCGCATCTTTTGGCGTGTGATTTCGAGCTGCCCCGATCAAGTGAAGAACACCAACGAGTTGTGGCTCGGCAATACCCCGTTTGAGGAGACTCGTTCGTTCAACATACAGGGACTGACCTACGAGAACTCACGCGACGTGCAGATCGAGATCAAGGTGCGCCGTGCGGGCTACCTCGACCAGACCAAGCGTTTCAACGTGCGCCAGGCCATCGATCAACAGGAGATCAGCTCCTTCTTCGATATGATCAAGGCCGAGGAGGAGTAGCCATATCGGAGCAACCCTCTCCAAGCAGACAAGAGGCACTTGCGTAGGTGCCTCTTGTTTTTATTGCACGGCATGAAACAAAGGTTTTATTTTAGGTTATTTTGTACTAAATAGCCTATTTTTTGGCATAAAAAGGAATCAGAGGTATTGTTTTATCGTTTTTTTTCCGTATCTTTGCGGCGAAAAATGCACAAACAACCCAATAATTGGATTTTTTTATGATACAAGAAAACCTAATTAAGATTTACGAGCGTAGTTTCCAGGAGAACCGCGAAATGTCGGCTCTGACGGACTACTTTAAGAAGGAGAGCTTCTCCTACTATGAGATGGCCAAGGAGATTGCCAAACTGCACCTCCTATTTAAGAAAGCCGGTATCAAAAAGGGAGACAAGATCGCCTTGGTGGGCCGCAACAACCCCCGTTGGTGTATCTCCTACATCGCCACGATCACCTATGGTGCCGTGATCGTTCCCATTCTGCAGGACTTCACCTCGAACGATATCATCCACATCGTAAACCACTCCGAGAGCCGTCTGCTCTTCTTAGGCGACAACTACTGGGATGGAATCGAGGAGGAGCAGATCCCCGAAATCGAAGGTGTATTCTCGCTCACCGACTTCTCGGTCATCTACGAAAAGAGCGGCAAGTCGCTGTCGGATTTCCAAAAGAACATCACGAAGCATTACCGCGCCAAGTACCCCAACGGATTCAGCGCCAAGGATATCAAATATGCCGAGGTGGAGAATGATGCCGTCTGCTTGTTGAACTACACATCGGGTACGACGGGCTACTCGAAGGGCGTAATGCTGACCGTAAACAACCTCTCGGGCAATGTGGTATTTGCCATGCATGTAGCCAACACGAGAACCGGCGAGCTCTACTTCCAGAAGGGCGGTCGCACCCTCTCGTTCTTGCCCCTGGCTCACGCCTACGGCTGTACGTTTGACTTCCTGGCCCCCCTGGCAGTAGGTCATCACATCACCTTGTTAGGCCGCATTCCTACCCCCAAGATTCTCTTGGAGGCAGTCAAGGAGGTGAGCCCCTCAATCATCTGCTGTGTACCGATGATTCTGGAGAAAGTCTACCGTAAGCAGGTGCTCCCGATGCTCGAGAAGGGCCCGATGAGCATTGCGGCCAAGATCCCCTTGGTTTCGAATGTTCTCTACTCGGTGATCCGCAAGAAACTCATCGACGCTTTCGGAGGCAATGTAAAACTCTTCATTGTGGGCGGTGCCCCGCTGAACCAGGAGACCGAAGCCTTCCTGATGAAGATCAACTTCCCGATCACGGTGGGCTACGGTATGACGGAGTGCGCCCCGCTGATCAGCTTCTCGCCCGACAACGAGTTCAAAGCCTCGTCGTGCGGCAGCTACCTCTCGGTGAAGTCGCCCAACAACGGACAGCACCTGGAGGTGAAGATCGACTCACCCGATCCCGGCAAAATTGCCGGTGAGATCCTCGTGAAGGGCGATCATGTGATGAAGGGATACTTCAAGAACGAGAAGGATACGCTCAATGTTCTGCCCGGCGACGGCTGGCTGCACACGGGCGATATGGGTACAATCGATGCCGACGGTACGATCTACATCCGCGGCCGCTCGAAGACGATGATCCTGACCTCGAACGGACAGAACATCTACCCCGAGGAGATCGAGGACAAGCTCAACAACATGTACCTGGTACTGGAGTCGCTGATCATGGAGAGCAACGGCCACCTGCACGCCTTGGTGGTGCCCGACCACGACCAGATGCACGCCGAGAAGGTAGACAAGCGCGATCTGCAGAAGATCATGGAGGAGAACCTCGTGGAGTTGAACAAGCAGTTGGCCGCCTACGAGCGCATTGCAAGCGTTACGATCTACCCCAACGAGTTCGAAAAGACCCCGAAGCGAAGCATCAAGCGTTATCTCTACGACACGCAGCTGCTTAACCGTTTGAATCGCCAGTAAAAGGCCTCCTTTTTCTGCGGTCACACGAACAAGCAAAATTGCAGATACTGTGAGGTTTACTCATCAAGCACCTCTCTACATTCAACAATCCGAGAAGAGAACCTTCTCGGATTTTTTATCTACGCTCCGGATCCATACCAAGCGAATGGCTATTAAAGCCGGAATCGTTACAGCAAAAAAAACCTCGGATGAATCCATCCGAGGTTGAAATTGTGGTTGACCGCCTTTTAGGAGTTACGAATATCGTCCACTCCAAAATCCTTATAGGTGGACTGAAGCTCCTCGTGTCGGTCGGAGATCAGCAAGAGCTTATCACCCAAAAGGAGTTCTGTTTTACCTTGCGGGACAAAGTAGTCGCCATCGCGACACACCATCATCACCAAGGTGTTGTCCGGCAGGGTGATATCCTTCAAAGTAGTTCCCTTGCTTAAGAGTGATTTATTAACCTCCACCTCCGAGAGCACCGAGCTGATGCTGTCGTGAATATTGACCTTGAAAGAGCTCTCGCGCTCTTCGTAGGCCAGGCCGAGCAAGTTGGCCATCCCACTGACGGTGGTACCCTGCACGACAAGCGAGATGATCGTCACCAAAAAGACGATATTGAAGAGAAGTCGCGCTTGCTCCTCGGGGGCTCCGGCCAACATTGGATAGGTAGCAAAGATGATCGGCACGGCACCACGCAAGCCCACCCACGAGATATAGAGTCGTGCCTTGGCAGTAAACTTGCGGAAGGGGGCCAAGCAGAGGAAGACCGCAGCCGGACGGGCCACAAAGATCATAAAGAGGGCAACAAACGACCCCAAAATCAGCAAAGAGGGATCAAGCAACTCCTTCGGATTGACCAAAAGTCCGAGCGTAAGAAACATAACAATCTGCCAAAGGGTTTGGAAACCATCGAAGAAATTGACCATCTCATGCTTGTTATCCAGACGCAGATTGCCGACCACCAAACCCGAAAGATAGACGGCCAGGTAACCATTGCCATGGAGCAACGAAGTAAAGGCGAAGGAGAAGAAGGCAAAGGCCAACATCAAGACGGGATAGAGGGCCTTGTTGGAGAACTTCATGCGGTTAATAAGCCACACCGCCAAACGACCAATCAGATAGCCGCAAATCAGACCCACCACCATCTGCACAAGGAACATCACCAAAGCCCCCGGAATACTGGTCGAATCCCCCTGGGTTACCATACTGGTAAGTAGAATGGTGAGCATATAGGCTACCGGGTCGTTCGATCCACTCTCCAACTCCAAAAGCGGGCGCAGATTCTGTTGCAAGCCCTGCTTCTTGGTTCTCAGGATCGAGAAGACCGAGGCCGAGTCGGTCGAGGCCATCGTCGAGGCCATGAGCATTGCCACAGGGAAGGTAACCTTTTCTCCCCAAATTGGGGTAACCAGCCTGATAAACAGCGCCACAATCAGTGCAGTGAGCAAGACTCCCAAGGTCGCAAGGACCACTCCCGGTGCAATGACGGGACGGATCTGGGAGTACTTGGTCTCCATACCACCCGTGAAAAGAATCACACAGAGGGCCACCATACCAATAAACTGGGTCATCTCAAACGAGTTGAACGAAATGAAGCCCAAGCCACTGAAAAGCATACCCACTCCCAAGAAGAGGAGCAACGAGGGCGCACCGAAACGATAGGCCACCTTACCGGCCATCACGGCAATAAAGAGGAGGATCGCTCCTACCAACACAAAATTTTCACTACTGATCTCTATCATCTTTCCTTCTTTTTTATTATTAAGAGCGGTCGTCATCTTCCGACCACCGTTTCTTGACTATCTTCTCCTACCGACGAAAGAGTCGCAGATCGGCCAGCGGACGATACTCCAACTCTACATACTCAAAGGGACGGCAGGCGCAAATCGAACCGTCTTTCGAGGTGTAGAGGACTGCCACTACCGCCGGAACACCTCCGGCCTGCTCCCTCAACTTCTCGACTTCGCCACGCGCACACCAACCCATCACCTCGCGCATCTGCTCCTTGGGGAAGTAGAGCTCCTCATAGCGCAGATAGCTCTTCGTGCGGAGCTCATAGGGTGCCCCCTCGTCGCCAAAACAGCGACGGAGCACCACGCCCGCCCCCGCAATGATGGCTCCCCAGCCCAAGACCGTGAAGCCGAAGCTCAGGTTCTCGGCCATCGCCTCTCCCTGCCAAAGAGCCAAAGCGAGCAGGAAAAAGCCCGCTGCCAAGAGCAGCAAAGGGGCCGTGAGGGGTTTACGTCGAATAACAATCTCTTTGTTGGAGAGGGCGCAAAGGGCCATCCCCATCTCTTTTTTATCCATAATCTTTCGTATTTAATGTGGTTTTGTTTTTGTTTTTCTTCTCTTGAGCCGCGAAAGGCCAAGAGGGGCCTTTGAAAGGTCAAAGGCATAAACCCGGAGCCGATAAAAGAGTCCTCCCCCATCGGATCCATAGCACCAAAACCACTAAATACGAAGCCGTCGCAAGACCCGGAGTCGCTCCAAGGGTCTTGGTTCGGCAAAGAACGCCAAATGATACGAACCGGCCACCGCTGGCGACCAACCTCCACGAGCCCGCACTCCCCCTTCGATCTTCGCCCACTTGCATGGACGCACGGAAAGGGTACGCGAGGAGCCTCCCCACTCCACCCCGACCGAGGTACGAAGGAGGGGCAACTCACAAGGCATGCTGCCTATGTGTTCACACACCGCCACGAAGGCCTCCTCCATTTCGGAGGCATAGGCCGAAGCGCGAAGGGTCGGCACCACAGACGACGACTCCTCCGTCGAGCCTCCCCAAAGAGCCCCGAACAAGAGTACCGGCAGTATGAGTCGCCAAAGTTTCATCTATTGGTCAAGTTCAAATTTCTAACATTCAAGTCTTCACCACCCCATATCTTGAGATGCTACTGCGGCACGAAGATGTAGGTGATGGTTCCCTTTTGACGGTCGGGAGCATTGTTGTCGATATTGACTGTCGACGAGCGGGCCGCACGCAGGGCCACTTCGCGCATATAGTCGTCCCCTCCCGAGAGGACACGCGCCGACGAGACACGCCCGTTGCAACGCACCTCGATCTCGACAACCACCTCGCCACCCCCTTCGCACTGGTAGGCCGGAGTTACCAAGTGGCGAGCCGTGCGCACGGGATTCTTCACATCGAGGCGCACGGTTACATAACCAGCAACCTTCGTATCCTGCCGTTTCTGATCGTTTCCGCTTCCCGCCTCCCCGGGGTGGCGAATCGCTTCGGCCTCGGCCAACCCCTGCTCATAGGCGGCACGGTTGGCCCGCATCCGCTCGGCAGCGGCAGCAGCCTCGGCATTGAGTTCCGATGCATGATTTCCTCGATCCGTGCGCAGATTTTCGTCCAACATATTCTCATTCGAGGTGACATTCTGCACCTTGTCCCAATCGAATTGCTCTTGCTGCTGTTGCTCTCGCACCTTCTGCTCCAAACGATCGCGCTCGGCCTCAAGGTCTGCCAATGTATGGAGATCAATGTAAACCGTGGTCTCCACGGCTCGCCCACCCACAACAATCTTCGAACCCACAAAAGCGATGGCAATCACCAAGTAGACAATGAGTGTTACACACAATCCGATGCGGTGGTCATAGGCCCATTCGCCCACATCTTCGCGTTTGTTATCGAACGGAAGACGAAGGCGCGGCCGCCTCTGAGGGGTATTGGGATGCATTTCTGCCATGAAAGTGCTACTATTTTGCGCAAAAATACGATTTTTCCCCGAAAATCACTATCTTTGCATATTAAAATTATAAAAAAACATTGAATATGCCTTTGAAACAACAAACCATCAAAGCGCCGATGACCTTCTCCGGCAAGGGTCTGCACACGGGACTTCAGGTTACGATGACCGTAAAGCCCGCAGCCCCCAATACCGGCATCGTATTCCGCCGAGTGGATCTGGAGGGATCCCCCGTAATCCCCGCCTTGTGCGACTACGTTACCGACACATCGCGCGGTACGACCATCGAGAAGGATGGTGCACGCGTTTCTACCATCGAACACATCATGTCTGCCCTCTGGACCCTGGGCGTGGATAACGCTGAAATCGAAATCAATGCCCCCGAGACACCCATCATGGATGGCTCGGCACGCGAATATGCCGCCACCATCCTTGAGACCGGTCTCGAAGAGCAGCCCGCCGAGCGCCAATACTTCCGCGTTACCGAAAAGATGGTCTACACAATCCCCGAAAAGGGTGTGGCCATCATCCTCTACCCCGACGACGAGTTCTCGGTATCGGTTCATGTGGACTACAACTCGAAGGTGATCGGCAACCAATATGCCACCTTCATTCCGGGCGACAACTATTCGGCCAAGATCTCCCCTTGCCGCACCTTCGTTTTCCTGCACGAGTTGGAGCCCCTGATGAAGATGAACCTGATCAAGGGTGGCGACTTGGATAACGCTATCGTGGTGGTAGAGAATCCCGTTTCGGATGAGCAGTTGGCCCACTTGAAGCAGATCTTCAACAAGGAGGATATCCGCATCACGGGCGGTTATTTGAACAACCTGGAGCTGCGCTTCAACAACGAGCTTGCCCGCCACAAACTGCTCGACTTGCTGGGTGATTTCGCCCTACTGGGTCGTCGCATCAAGGGTCGCGTATGGGCTACCCGCCCGGGCCACTTCGCCAACACGGAGTTCATGAAGCAGGTGAAGAGCTCGATCCGCAAGGCCGGAGAGAAGCCCCGCTTCAAGTACGACTGCCGCCAGCCGGCCATCTACGACATCAACGCCATCCGTCGCCTGCTGCCCCACCGTCCCCCCTTCCTTTTGATCGACCGCATCTTCCACCTGGACGAGAACTCGGTGGCCGGTATCAAGAACGTCACCATGAACGAGCCCTTCTTTGTGGGCCACTTCCCCGAGGAGCCCGTCATGCCGGGTGTACTGATCGTAGAGGCGATGGCTCAGTGCTCGGGTATCATGGTGTTAGCCACTGTACCCGACCCCGAGAACTACTCGACCTACTTCATGAAGATCGACAGCGTGAAGTTCAAGCGCAAGGTCGTTCCGGGCGATACGCTGCAATTTGAGATTAACCTGCTGGAGCCCATCCGTCGCGGTGTGGCCCTCTGCGAGGGTAAGGCCTTCGTGGGTGGTACGCTTGCCTGCGAGGCGGTAATGATGGCCCAGATTGTAAAAAATAAGAAGTAAAAAGAGATGATTAGTCCGTTAGCTTTTGTACACCCCGACGCCAAGTTGGGAGAAAATGTAACCGTAGAGCCGTTTGCCTACATCGCCGGTGATGTAGAGATCGGCGACGGATGTTGGATCGGCCCGGGTGCCGTGATCCACGATGGTGCCCGCATCGGCAAGTGCTGCAAGATCCACACCGCAGCCTCGATCTCGTGCCTACCGCAAGACCTGAAGTTTGCCGGTGAGAAGACCACAGCTGTCATTGGCGACTACAACGACATCCGCGAGTATGTAACCATCAGCCGAGGTACAGCCTCGACGGGTACGACCATCGTCGGCAGCCACAACCTGCTGATGGCCTATGTCCATGTGGGCCACGACTGCGTGATCGGCAGCCACTGCGTGGTAGCAAACCGCGTATCGTTTGCCGGTGAGGTGCATGTGGACGACTGGGCCGTGATTGGTGGCCACGCCGCCATCCACCAATGGACCCACATCGGCGCCCATGTAATGGTACAAGGCGGAGCCCTGCTGGGTAAGGATGTCCCCCCCTATGTCATCGTACGCAACGACACACTGCGCTATGCAGGCGTGAACCGTGTGGGACTGAGCCGCCGTGGCTTCTCGAACGAGCGCATCGCCGAGATCCACGAGGCCTGCCGTATTCTTTTCCAGAGCGGCTTGAACTACATCAACGGCTGCGACGAGGTGGAGAAGCAGATCCCTCAGAGCGAGGAGCGCGACTACCTGCTCAACTTCATCCGTTCGTCGAAACGCGGTGTGATCAAGCCCTACGCTTCGGATCGAGATTAACCGCAGAAACCTGCAACAAAAAAGCGACCTCCGGGTCGCGTTTTTATTTTATAGAGAGGCCTTTTCTTGCAAATTTCAACTCTTTTTCGTATCTTTCGAAAAATTAACGCTGCTTAAAAGTTTTCATCTGCATGATCCCGAGCGAAACCTTTTATCATTTCTCCCACGGATTGGCCACGATGTTTTTTCTCTACTCCTCGGTGCTGATCATAAGGAAGTCCGATAAGACCCGCCTGCAAAAGTTTTTGCTTGGGGTGTTGCTCTATTGGTTGCTGCTCGAGCTGAAGGATCTCTTCTTCTACGATCTGCTCCATGAGCGCGAAGGATTCACCTCTCTAATGATTATCTTGATAGACAATTCGGCCGTAGCCGCGGGATGTCTTTACGTCCTGGAACTCTCCTCGCCACGATGGTGTACCTGGTGGCGTAGCGCACTCTTCTGCGCGCCCTACTTGCTAAGTATCCTCCTTTTTGCACTACTCGAATCCCCGTGGGTAATCAACATCCACATGATCTACCTGATCCTCTCGACGCTGATTATCTTCGCCTATGTACGCTATGCCGTGCGTCGCCACAACCGCTATGTGAAGGACAACTTTTCGGATATCGAAGACATTCAGATTGCCTGGCTCACCGTTACCACGAATCTACTGACCATTGGCCTGGCCATATGGATACTCACCTGCATAATCTCATCATGGATTGCCGATAGCCTCTTCCAACTGGGGATGATCCTGCTTTGGGGCGCAATCCTCTACTTCACCCTGCGCCAAAAGGAGCTCCCCATCAACAAATCCGAACTCACCGCCACCCTGCCCAAGGACGAGGAGGAGAGCCTGTCCAACCTACAGATTCGCCACAACCTCGAACGCGAAATCAACGAAAATAAACTTTTCCTCAATCCGCAACTTACGCTTACTGATCTGGCTGCAGCCGTCGGCACCAATCGTTCCTACCTTTCGGCCTACCTAAACCACGAGTTAAAGACCTCCTTCTACGACTATATCAACTCCTTCCGCCTGAAGATGGCTATGGAGCGACTCACCAACCCCAATTGCACGAAAATGTTGGTCGAAATCTCGGAAGAATGCGGTTTCAACTCGCTGAGCACTTTCCGTAGAGTCTTCCATCGAGCACACGGCTGCTCAGTGAGCGAATGGCGACGTAAGGCCCTAAAAGAGGGATTTTTTACGCATTGACACCTCTTTTTACGCATTGACAAGTCGCAAATCGACGCTTTGCCTACCTTTGCATAAACAAACACACCCAACCCCAAACAACAATGATGAAGAAGTTTTACATCCTGCTGATCGGGGCACTCTTCTGCCTCCTGCCGCTCTCGGCCCAAATTTTCGAAATTAGCAAGTGGGGCTCAGACGATGCCCTCGCATTCCCGGCCAAAAAGAACAGCAAGGGCGAGTGGGTGAAGGACCCCGGCAATTCGGTTCGCTTCGACGCAGGCTTTGAGTTCCAATCGGTGGACCACGATGGGGAATACTACTATTTCGCCCACGAGGGCAAGTTCTACGCCATCTACGAAAAGAATCTGAAGTTCAGTTCGAAGAACCCCGACGATGTGGAAAACCCCTTGAGCGAAGAGCAGCAGAAGCGATTCACCTTGGGAGGCTGGTTTTACAGTTCGATGGCAGCCGTCATCACAATGCTTTTGGTGATGGGGTTCGGAGTCATCATTTCGTTCCTCTATTTCAAAGGAATTCTCAAAGACAAATCCTTCGTCTTGAAGGTGATTCCCGGAGCAATCTTAATCAATTCGCTCATCCTTATTTATGGGCAGTTAAACTTCGGAAGCGAGATCTTCTGGTGGTGCGACTACGACCGCTACGGCTTCTTCGGTTCGTTGCTGCGCGTGATCCCCTTCATGGCCATCCTCTTCATCCAGATTATCAGCATCAAAATCTACGAGATCTTCCTGTTCGACGGGCAAACCGAAAGTGAAGACGGCACGGAGCTGAAAATCAGCATCAAACCTGCCGCCTTGAGCCTGATACTCTGCCTGCCCGCCACCATCGGCACGGCAATCATCCTCTCCTTCTTGGATATTCGCGGGTTCATGATGGATACGATCACCCTGGTGGTCTTCTTCGGCTCACTGGGCTGGGGCATGCTCAAAACCTACCGCAAAAACGTGAAACTCTTCGGGACTCTCAACGGTCTGATGATGACCATCTTCTCGTCGGTCTACATCATCGGTTGCTTGATTGCGGCTATCGCCCTCATTGTGCTGATCTTCAAGATCATCTTCCAAATCCTTGTGGTGCTCGGTACCCTCCTGATCTTGGCCATGGTCATTCCCAAACGCACCTTCCGCGGTTCGGACGGTCGCATCTACGAGGAGTATTAATCGCGAAATAACGCAACAAACAACAAACTGACTATCTATAAACTTAACTAAAAACGAAATCATTATGAGTAGCAAATTGGGTCTGATCGGAACCTGGTGGCGCATCTGCTCGTCGGGCTTCGGACTGGGTGCCGATGCCGCGCGCGCCTTGGGTATTGTCGTCTTCTTTGTATCGATCATCTTTGTCATCGGTATCGCCATCCTGTGGTGGATCATCTCCTTCTTCGTAAAGCGCAACAAGGAGAAGAAGGCCGCCGAGAATGGCAACCCCACCCCGAACAAGACGGAGTAAAAGGCTTCGGCCAAGGAAACGCGTAGGATTTTGACCCATTGCGGGTCAAAATCCTCTTTTTTTACCCGAAATGTTTGGCAATTAGCCGATTTATCCCTATATTTGCACCGTAAACGAGAACGAAAGGACAAGGGGACAATTCAGTCCCCTTGTTTCGTAGATATATCGACACCGAAAAACGCTATGATTGACACCAAGAAGATAGAAGAGATTGCGGCCCGCCATTTGGAGGGGTCGGACCTATTTGTGGTGAGCTGCACGGCCAGCCCCGCAAACGAAGTGGAACTTTTGATCGACAGCGACACGTCGGTCGCCATTGATTCGTGCGTAGCCCTGAGCCGCGCCATCGAAGCCGAGTTTGACCGCGATGTGGAGGATTTCGAACTGATGGTGGCCTCGGCCGGCATCGGATCGGAGTTGAAGTGCTTGCGCCAATATCGCAAGTTGGTAGGCAAGTCGGTGGAGGTGCTGCTCAAGAGCGGCGTCAAGGTGCTAGCCAAACTCGAAGAGGTATGCGAGGAGTCGCTCACGCTGAGCTACGAAGAGAAGCAGGCTGTAGAGGGCAAAAAGCGCAAGGAGTTGGTCAAGGTAACACGCACCTACCCCTTCGAGGAGATCAAGTACACAAAGGAGTACCTGGACTTTAAGTAGAAAACAACAAAAACAAAATAGATACAAAATGGACAATTTGAATTTGATCAGCAACTTTGCCGAGTTCAAAGAGCTGAAAAACATCGACAAATCGACGATGATCGGTGTACTGGAGGATGTCTTCCGCCACGCACTCGAGAAGCAGTACGGTACCGATCAGAACTTCGATGTGATCATCAACCCCGAGAAGGGCGACCTGGAGATCTGGCGCAACCGCACCGTGGTGGAGGATGGCGCCGTGGTAGACAAGAATGCCGAGATCGCCGTGTCGGACGTAAAGAAGATTGATGCTACCTACGAGGTGGGCGACGAGTATTCGGACGAGATCAAGATGGCTTCGTTTGGCCGCCGTGCCGTGCTGTCGCTACGCCAAAACCTCGCATCGCGCATCCTCGATCTGGAGAAGGCCAACCTCTACGAGAAGTATTCGCAGAAGGTGGGCGAGATTATCACCGGCGAGGTCTACCAAGTATGGAAGCGCGAGGTGCTGATCCTGGACGACGACGAGAATGAGTTGATCCTGCCCAAGGCCGAGCAGATCCCCAACGACTTCTACCGCAAGGGCGACTCGATCAAGGCAATCGTTAAGTCGGTGGAGATGAACAACAACCAGCCCCGCATTATCCTCTCGCGTACGGCCAACCAGTTCCTGGAGCGTCTCTTCGAGCAGGAGGTTCCCGAGATCTACGATGGTCTGATCACCATCAAGAAGATTGCCCGCATCCCGGGCGAGCGTGCCAAGGTGGCTGTGGAGAGCTACGACGAGCGCATCGACCCCGTAGGAGCTTGCGTCGGTATGAAGGGCTCGCGTATCTACACGATCGTCAAGGAGCTGCGTAACGAGAACATCGACGTAGTAAACTACACGACCAATACCCAGCTCATGATTCAGCGTTCGCTCAACCCCGCCAAGATCTCGAGCATGACGATCGATGATGAGTCGATGACGGCAACCGTCTATCTGAAGCCCGACCAGGTGTCGTTGGCCATCGGTAAGGGCGGTCTGAACATCCGTCTCTCGAAGCTCCTGACGGGCTACGACATTGATGTGTACCGCGAGGTCGAGGAGGAGGACGTTGCCCTGACCGAGTTCTCGGATGAGATCGAGAAGTGGATCATCGACGCCCTGAAGGCCGCCGGTTGCGACACGGCCAAGAGTGTCCTGGAGCTCCCGATCGAGGAGGTGGCCCGTCGTGGCGACCTGGAGTTGGAGCAGGCTCAGCAGGTGGTAGACATCCTGAAGTCCGAGTTCGAATAAGCGAACCGCAGATTAAATCCCCAAAGAAGAAAAAAAGACGATTATATGAGTAACGAAAGAAAACTGAGACTCATCCAGGTGGCCAAGGAGTTCAAGGTAGGTCTTAATACCTTGACCGACTTCCTCCAAAAGAAGGGTATCAAGAGCGACGGTTCGCCCAATGCCATGGTCGAGCCCGAGGTCTACGCCATGCTGGAGAAGGAGTTCGGTGGCAACCGAGCCAGTGCCGGTGCCCGCGATTCGGTTCGTGAGCGCATCTCGCAAAAGCAGAATACGGTTTCGATCGAGCAGCCCGCCCCTACCCCCAAGAAGGAGGAAGAGGAGGTGGTGATCAAGAGCCGCACCATCGACAACCGCGACCAATTGCAGCAGCCGAAGATCCTCGGCAAGATCGACCTCTCGCCCAAGAAGAAGGAGGAGCCCAAGAAGCCCGAACCCCCAAAAGAGGAGCCCAAGCCCGCCCCGACTCCGAAGGTAGAGCCCAAGAAGGAGGAGGTGAAAAAGGTGGAGGAGCCCAAACCGGCCCCCGCTCCCCAACCCAAGAAGGAGGAGACGCCTGCTGAGGCTCCCGTGGAGCATAAGGATTCGACTTTCCGTCCCGAGACCGCGACCCTGACAGGTCCCAAGGTGTTGGGTACGATGGATGTAACGGGCATGATTCCGGGTGGCAAGCACAAGCGCAAGCGTCTACAGAAGGAGAAGGTAGACCTGAACAAGGCCCAGCAACCACAGAAGAGCCAAGGCGGTCAATCTCAAAAGAGCCAGGGCAGCAAAAATGGTCTGGGCGGTCAGAATAACCAACCCAAGAATAGCACCATCCCGCAGAATCAGCCCAAACCCGGCGAGGGTCGCAAAAACAAGAAGAAGAATCAACCAAAACCCGTGGTTCGCCAGGAGGTGAGCGACGAGGAGGTTTCGAAGCAGGTGAAGGATACGCTGGCCCGTCTGACGGCCAAGGGTGCCAAGTCGAAGGGCGCGAAGTACCGCAAGGAGAAGCGCGAGCTGGTGGCCGAGCGTATGAACGAGGAGATGGAGCGTAACGAAATGGAGCGTTCCGTACTGAAGGTGACCGAATTCGTAACGGTAAGCGAGCTGGCCACGATGATGGACGTCTCGGTTACGGAGGTGATCACCGCCTGCATGAACCTCGGTCTGATGGTTTCCATCAACCAGCGTCTGGATGCTGAGGCTTTGGTCGTTGTGGCCGAGGAGTTCGGATTCAAGGTGGAGTTTGTATCGGTAGAGATCCAGGAGGCAATCTCCGACGAGGAGGATACCGAGGAGGAGCTCGTAGCACGTCCCCCGATCGTAACGGTGATGGGACACGTTGACCACGGTAAGACCTCGCTGTTGGACAACATCCGCAAAACGAACGTCATCGAGGGTGAGGCCGGAGGTATCACACAGCACATCGGTGCTTACAGTGTGGAACTCAACGGCCAGAAGATCACCTTCCTTGATACGCCGGGTCACGAGGCTTTTACCGCCATGCGTGCCCGTGGAGCCAAGATCACAGACGTCGCCATTATCATCGTGGCGGCCGACGACCATGTGATGCCCCAAACCACGGAGGCCATCAACCACGCCCAGGCTGCCGGCGTTCCGATGGTATTTGCCATCAACAAGATTGACAAACCCGCCGCCAACCCCGACCACATCAAGGAGCAGCTGGCTCAGATGAACTACCTGGTAGAGGATTGGGGCGGCAAGTTCCAGTCGCAGGATGTGTCGGCCAAGCAGGGCCTCAACCTCGACAAGCTCCTCGAGAAGGTGCTTTTGGAGGCCGAGATGCTCGACTTGAAGGCCAACCCCAACCGCAAGGCCGTGGGTTCGGTGATCGAGTCGACGCTTGACAAGGGCCGCGGCTATGTAGCGACGATTATCGTACAGAATGGTACGTTGCGCGTGGGCGATGTGATCCTGTCGGGTATCTATACAGGTCGCGTAAAGGCCATGTTCGACGAGAACGGTAAGAAGGTACTCGAGGCCGGCCCCTCGACCCCCGTACAGGTGCTGGGTCTGAACGGAGCACCCCAGGCCGGTGACACCTTCAATGTGATGGAGGATGACCGCTCGGCCCGCGAGATCGCCAACAAGCGCGAGCAGTTGCAGCGCATGCAGGGCATCATGACCCAGAAGCATGTAACGCTCGATGAGATCGGTCGTCGTATCGCCATCGGCTCGTTCAAGGAGCTCAACATCATCGTCAAGGGTGATGTGGATGGTTCGATCGAAGCCATGTCGGGCTCACTGATCAAACTCTCGAAGGAGACCGTACAGGTGAATGTGATCCACTCGGCCGTAGGTCAGATCTCGGAGTCGGACGTACTGCTGGCCGCCGCCTCGAATGCCATTATCGTGGGCTTCCAGGTGCGCCCCTCGGCCACAGCCCGCAAGCTGGCCGAGAAGGAGGAGATCGAAATCCGCCTCTACTCGATTATCTACGATGCAATCAACGACATCAAGGATGCTATCGAGGGTATGTTGGAGCCCGTAATGAAGGAGGAGATCGTCTGCTCGGTGGAGGTACTGGAGACCTTCAAGATCTCGAAGGTGGGCACGGTGGCCGGTTGCGTGGTACGCGAAGGCAAGTTGCAGCGCAACACCCCGATCCGCGTGATCCGCGACGGTATTGTGATCTATACCGGTAAGCTCGGCTCGCTGCGCCGCTTCAAGGATGACGTGAAGGAGGTAACCAATGGTATGGACTGCGGTCTGAACATCGAGTCGTTCAACGACATCAAGGTGGGCGATATTGTCGAGGGTTACGAGCAGGTAGCCGTGAAGCAGAAGTAGGCCCAAAGAAAAAAGTGAAGCAAGATTTTTACTAAACGTATAACAAAAAACTAACCTAATCAGTCATGATGAACATGCAAATCAAGTTTACGACCCCCGAAGAGGCCGTAAAGGTAATCAAGTCGGGTGACCACATCCACCTGAGTTCGGTGGCATCGGCTCCCCAGTGCCTGATCAAGGCCATGTGCGAGCGCGGTCGCAACAAGGAGTTCTGTGATGTACACATCCACCACCTCCACACCGAGGGTCCCGCCCCCTACTCGGAGCCTGAATTCGAGGGAATCTTCCAGCTCGACTCGTTCTTCGTAGGTGGTAACGTGCGTAAGACGACCCAGGCCGGTTATGCCGACTACATTCCCATCTTCCTCTCGGAGACGCAGCGTCTGTATCGTTCGGGAGCTGTTCCCTGCAACGTAGCCATGATCCAGGTTTCGACCCCCGACAAGCACGGCTATGTATCGCTGGGTACCTCGGTGGATGCCACGCTGGCTGCCGTGGAGACCGCCGACCATGTGATCGCCGTAGTAAACCGCCATGTGCCCCGCTCGTTCGGTGATGCCATGATCCACGTCTCGATGATCGACCTCTTCGTGGAGGACGACACGCCGCTCGAGGAGGCTCACTTCACCACCCCCAACGAGGTAGAGGTGAAGATCGGTAAGTATTGTGCCGAATTGATCGAGGACGGTGCCACCCTGCAGATGGGTATCGGTGCCATTCCCAACGCTGTATTGGCTCAGTTGGGCGGCCACAAGAACCTCGGTATCCACACCGAGATGTTCGCTGACGGCGTACTGCCCCTGGTAGAAGCTGGTGTTATCAACGGTGCAGCCAAGAACATCGACAAGGGCAAGATGGTATCGACCTTCCTGATGGGTTCGCAGAAGGTATATGACTTCATCGACGACAACCCGGGCGTACTGATGATGGACGTAGGCTACACGAACGACCCCTTCATCATCGCCAAGAACGACCGCGTAACGGCCATCAACTCGGCCCTGCAGGTAGACATCACGGGTCAGGTTTGCGCCGACTCGCTGGGTACGAAGTTCTACTCGGGCGTGGGAGGTCAGATCGACTTCATCTACGGTGCTTCGCTCTCGAAGGGCGGTAAGGCCATCATCGCTATGCCTTCGGTAACGAACAAGGGTGTTTCGAAGATCGCCCCGATCCTCACGCCCGGTGCCGGTGTCGTAACGACGCGTAACCACATTCACTGGTTCGTAACGGAGCACGGTGCCGTAGATCTCTACGGTAAGAGCCTCCAGGAGCGTGCCCGCCTGATTATCTCGGTAGCCGATCCTTCGGCTCGCGAGGAGTTGGACCGCGCCGCCTTCGAGCGCTACGGCTCGCACCACCACTACATTAAAAGCTATATGAAGAAATAACCATTTCTTCATATTATCACAAAGGCTTCCCTTGGGAGGCCTTTGTTGCTTTTAATGCAGTGGTGGTGAACCACCTAAAATATTTACATTCCCCCTAAATCCCCCTTTGACAAAGGGGGAGTTTGTATGTCGGCGGTTCCCCGCCCGCTCGCCGCGAGGGCCCTGGCAAAAAAAGAAACACGACTCAAACGGCTCCCAAAGGGAGTTCTTTGCAAGAAAATACCCCTTCCCTTTCGCAAGGGGAGGGGATAGGGGTGAGGATGTAGGATATTCTCTCCGCAAAAGGGTTTTTGCAATGGGCCCCAGGGGATTGGCTACTGCGCGAGCTGATGCTCGCTCCGCTTAACGCCGATCCCCGCCCGCTCGCCGCGGGGGCCCTTGCAAAAAAAAGAAACACGACTCAAACGACTCCCAAAGGGAGTTCTTTTTATTGGTAGAGCCACCATTCGAATAAACTCGATGGTGACTCTACCAACAAAAAACTTCTGCCTTTCAGCAGAAGTCGTTTGAGAAATCGTGTTTCTCCTTTTTGCGGAGAGAAGGGGATTCGAACCCCTGAAACGCTTTTGACGTTTACTCGCTTTCCAGGCGGGCCAGTTCAACCACTCCTGCACCTCTCCATTCGGTTTTCAGCGCACAAAGATACAAATAAATTCAAGAATTCCACCCTTTGGCCCTCATTTTTGCGAAAAAACCGCCAAAAACCCGCTCCGAGCGCTCCAAAAACTCCACGCGGTCAGTCTTTTCGACGTAATTTTTTCTCTTTTTGGGGATAATTTCTTATTTTTGCGAGAAATTTACTTTTTAAAGGAAAAAAGTCGTCATGTTTAAAACCTACTTACGCATATTGGGCTTCGCCAAGCCGATTAGTCGATACGCCGTACCCTATTTCATCTATTCGGTACTCTACGCCGTATTCAACACCTTCACCTATGTGGCGGCGATCCCGATCATTCAGTCGATGTTCGACCCCTCGTTCTCGTGGAAGCCGGTCAACGAGTTCCCTGAACTGGCCTTCAACAGCGACTTCATGACCCAGGCGGTGTCGTATCTCTACTCGCAACTCTTCGACGAGTTCAGCCACATCAAGATGTTGGCCCTTTTAGCCTCGATGGTTATCACCATCTGCTTCTTCTCTAACCTCTTCCGCTACCTTGGAGCCTGGACCATCGAAAATATGCGTACGCGCACCCTGCAGTCGATCCGCAACACCCTCTTCAGCCATGTGATCGGCATGAACATCGGCTTCTTCAGCGACCAAAAGAAGGGCGACGTGATGTCGCGCATCACGAACGACGTTTCGATGGTACAATTCTGCATCACCAACACCCTGCAGGTGGTGGCTCGCGAGCCCTTCCTGGTAATCGGTTATGTCGTGGCGATGATCAACATTTCGTGGGAACTCTCCGTCTTCGCCGTACTCTTCTTGCCGATCGTAGCCCTGATCGTAGGTTCGATCGTAAAGCGTCTTCGCCACCCGGCCCTCAAGGGTCAGGAGCGTCTGGGCGAGATGGCTGCCACGCTCGATGAGTCGCTCTCGGGCGTAAAACTCATCAAGAGCTACAACGCCACGGACTACATCCGCAACAAATACTATGCGATCAACGCCGACTTCTCGCGCATTGTCCTTTCGATGGCCCGCCGCCAGCAGTTGGCTTCGCCCGTGAGCGAATTTCTCGGCATCTCGGCTGTCGGTGTGGTATTGGTCTTCGGCGGTATGCTCGTCTTGAAGGGATCGCTCAACGCAGCCAGCTTTATCATCTTCATCGGCATGTTCTCGCAGATCACCCGCCCCGTGCGTGCCATCATCGACCAGTTTGCTACCATCAACCAGGGTCTGGCTGCCGGTGAGCGCGTCTTCGCCATGCTCGATGCCCATAGCGAGGTAACCGACAAGGCCGATGCCAAAGTGATGAAGTCGTTCGACGAGAAGATCGAGTTGGAGCATGTGCGCTTCAGCTACGACGGCGACCGCATCGTGATCGACGATGTCTCGCTCGAGATCCCCAAAGGTAAGACCGTAGCCTTGGTGGGCCCCTCTGGCGGAGGAAAATCAACCCTCTGCGAGTTGCTGCCCCGTTTCTACGACCCGATGGACGGATCAATCAAGATCGACGGTACCGATTTGAGGGACTACACGCAAGAGAGTATTCGCGACCACATGAGCATCGTAGCACAGGACACGATCCTCTTCAACGATACGATTGCCGCCAACATCGGCATGGGTCGCCGCGATGCTACGCGCGAGGAGATCATCGCTGCCGCCAAGGTGGCCAATGCCCACGACTTCATCATGCAAACCCCCGAGGGTTATGACACCAACATCGGTGATCGCGGCATGAAGCTCTCGGGTGGCCAGCGTCAGCGTCTTTCGATCGCCCGCGCGGTGCTGAAGAACCCCTCGATCCTGATCCTCGACGAGGCCACCTCGGCCCTCGATACCGAGAGCGAGAAACTCGTGCAGGAGGCCCTCAACAAACTCTTGGAGGGTCGCACGTCGGTGATCATCGCCCACCGCCTCTCGACGATCCACAACGCCGACCAAATCGTCGTAATCGAACGTGGTCGCATTGCCGAGCAGGGCACCCACACCGAACTCCTCCAAAAGGGAGGCATCTATGCCCACTTGATCGAGATGCAGAGTTTCGAGTAAGGGCCGGAATTTACCGTTAGAAAGATAGAAGAATATACTAAAAACACATATTTTTATGAAATTCAAGGAATACAAAAGCCTCGATCTGCCCGCAACGGCCGAAGAGGTTCTCAACTTGTGGGACCAAGAGGACACGTTCCACAAAAGCATCACCACGCGTGAGGGTTGCCCCACGTTTGTCTTCTATGAGGGTCCCCCCTCGGCCAACGGAACGCCGGGCATCCACCATGTGATGGCCCGCACGATCAAGGACGTATTCTGCCGTTACAAGACCCAGCAGGGCTATCTGGTACACCGCAAGGCGGGTTGGGATACGCACGGTCTGCCCGTAGAGTTGGGTGTGGAGAAGAAACTCGGCATCACGAAGGAGGATATCGGCAAAACGATCACGATCGAGGAGTACAACAAGAAGTGCCGCGAGGCCGTGATGGAGTTTACGGGCGTTTGGGAGGATCTAACCCGCAAGATGGGTTACTGGGTCAATATGGACGATCCCTACATCACCTACGATAATAAGTTCATCGAGTCGCTCTGGTGGCTGCTGAAGCAACTCTTCGACAAGGGACTACTCTATAAGGGTTACACGATTCAACCCTACTCGCCCGCTGCCGGAACGGGTCTTTCGACCCACGAGTTGAACCAACCGGGTTGCTATCGCGATGTGAAAGATACGACCATGGTGGCCCAGTTCCGCGTAGTGGATCCGAAGCCCGAGATGGAAGGTTGGGGTACCCCCTACTTCCTGGCTTGGACGACGACCCCCTGGACGCTGCCCTCGAATACGGCCCTCTGCGTGGGTCCGAAGATCGACTATGTGGCCGTTCGCACCTACAACGGCTACACGGGCGAAAAGATGACGGCCATTGTGGCCAAGCCCCTGCTCTATGCCCACTTCAACAAGAAGGCCGAGGGCATCGCCTTGGAGGAGTACAAGGCAGGCGACAAGCTCATCCCTTGGCAGGTGGTTGGTGAGTGGAAGGGCCCCGAGTTGGTCGGCATGCGCTACGAACAGCTGATCCCCTGGGTGAAGCCCGTAGAGCTCGACGAGCAGGGCAACTGGCAGGAGGCCTCCGAGAAGGCCTTCCGCGTGATCCCGGGCGACTATGTAACGGTGGAGGATGGTACGGGTATCGTACACATCGCCCCGACCTTCGGTGCCGACGACGCCTTTGTGGCTCGTCAGGCCGGTATTCCGTCGCTCTTTATGATCAACAAGCGCGGCGAGACGCGCCCGATGGTCGATCTGCAGGGTAAATTCTACCTCATGGAGGAGCTCGACGAGCAGTTTGTCGAGCAGTGCATCGACCGCGAGGCCTACAAGGAGTACGAGGGTCGCTGGGTAAAGAACGCCTACGACCCGCAGTTTACCGTGGAGGGTCGCTACGATGAGGCCGCCGCCCAGGCCGCCGAGTCGCTCGACATCTACCTCTGCCTGAAGCTCAAGGCCTCGAATCAGGCCTTCAAGATCGAGAAGCATACACACAACTATCCCCACTGCTGGCGCACGGACAAGCCGGTCCTCTACTACCCGCTCGACTCGTGGTTCATCCGCACCACGGCCCTCAAAGAGCGCATGATGGAACTCAACCGCACGATCCATTGGAAGCCCGAATCGACCGGTACGGGTCGCTTTGGCAAGTGGCTCGAGAATCTGAACGACTGGAACCTCTCGCGTTCGCGCTTCTGGGGTACGCCGCTGCCCATTTGGGCCACGGAGGATCGTTCGGAACTCAAGTGCATCGGTTCGATCGAGGAGTTGATGGGCGAGATCGAGAAGTCGATCGCCGCCGGTCTGATGACCGAGAACCCCTACAAGAATTTCGTGGTGGGCGACATGTCGAAGGAGAACTACTCGACCGATCGCATCGACCTGCACCGCCCCTATGTGGATGGCATCATCCTCGTCTCGTCGAAGGGCGAACCGATGAAGCGCGAGAGCGACCTGATCGACGTGTGGTTCGACTCGGGAGCGATGCCCTACGCCCAGGTACACTACCCCTTCGAGACGAAGGGCGAGGCCTTCAAGGAGGTCTATCCCGCCGACTTCATCGCCGAGGGTGTAGATCAGACACGCGGTTGGTTCTTCACGCTGCACGCCATCGCCACGATGCTCTTCGACTCGGTAGCCTTCAAGAATGTCATCTCGAATGGTCTTGTATTGGACAAGAACGGCAACAAAATGTCGAAGCGTTTGGGCAATGGTGTAGATCCCTTCGAGGTGCTGAAAACCTACGGAGCCGATGCCACACGTTGGTACATGATCACCAATGCCCAGCCTTGGGACAACCTAAAGTTCGACAAGGCCGGCGTGGATGAGGTGCGTCGCAAGTTCTTCGGCACACTCTACAACACCTACTCGTTCTTTGCCCTCTACGCCAACCTCGAGGATGGCTTCATGGGTCGTGAGGCCGAGGTGCCGGTTGAGGAGCGTCCCGAGATCGACCGCTGGATCATTTCGCGCCTGAACTCGCTCACCCGCGAGGTAACCACCCTACTGGAGGATTACGACTCCACGCCCGCAGCCCGCGCCATCCAGGAGTTTGTCGATGTAGAGCTCTCGAACTGGTATGTACGCCTGAACCGCAAGCGTTTCTGGGCCAAGGGGGAGTCGAAAGACAAGCTCGCCGCCTTCCAGACCCTCTACACCTGCTTGGAGACCGTTGCCGGACTCGCCGCTCCGTTTGCCCCCTTCTTCTCGGATCGTCTCTTCCGCGACCTGAACCTCGCAAGCGAGCGTCACTCGGGCGAGAGCGTTCACTTGAGCCGCTTCCCCAAGGCCGACGAGCAGTTGATCGACCGTGAATTGGAGCAGCGCATGGGCATCGCCCAGCAAGCTACGTCGATGGTTCTGGCTCTGCGTCGCAAGGTGAACATCAAGGTGCGCCAGCCGCTGCAGAAGATCCTGATTCCGGTGCTCGATGCCTCAATGGCTGCCCATATTGAGGCGGTGAAGGAGTTGATCATGGGCGAGGTGAATGTCAAGGAGATCGAACTCATCGAGAAGACCACCGGCATCATCACCAAGCGCATCAAGCCCAATTTCAAGACCTTGGGCCCGAAATATGGCAAGCAGATGAAGCAGATTGCCGCCCTGGTGGCTGGCTTCACGCAGGAGCAGATTTCGGATGTGGAGAGTGGCAAGCTCACCGAGTTGGAGATTGATGGCGAGAAGCTGGCCGTAGTAGCTGCCGACTTCGATATCACGTCGGAGGATATGCCCGGATGGCAGGTGGCCTCGGAGGGCAAACTCACCATCGCCCTCGATGTAACGATCAGCGAGGAGTTGCGCTCGGAGGGTGTAGCCCGCGAATTGGTGAACCGCATCCAAAACATCCGCAAGGAGTCGGGGCTGGAGGTAACGGATAAGATCCGCGTAGAGATCGAGAACCGCGAGATTGCCCTTCCGGCCGAGCGTTTTGCCGACTACATCGCTCAGCAGATTCAAGCCGTGGAGGTAAAGTTTACGGCCGAGCCCGCGGGTGCATTCGTAGTGGATTCCGAGATTGATGAAGAGCCGCTCAAGATTGCCGTAACAAAGCAATAACCGAAATTTTAATGCATATCGAAAGACCCTCGCTACAGCGTTGTAGTGAGGGTCTTTGCTCTTTTTGTAATAATTTTCGCACGGAATTTGGTAGTTTCAAAATATTTGCTTAATTTTGAATAAACCAAACGAACGATTTGTTATGGCAGAGATGGAAAAAACTAGATATACTGATAGTGAGTTGGAGGAGTTCAGAGAACTTATCCTCAAGAAATTGGCCAATGCCAAGGCCGATTACGATATTTTGCGTTCTAATATTACACACGCCTCGTCGAACGACACGGAAGACACTTCACCCACCTATAAGGTGCTCGAAGAGGGAGCAGCCACCCTCTCTAAAGAGGAGAATGAGCGTTTGGCCGCCCATCAGATGAAGTTCATCCGCAACCTTGAATTGGCCTTGATTCGTATCGAAAACAAGACCTATGGAATCTGCAAGACGACCGGCAAACTCATTCCGAAGGAGCGCCTGATGTGTGTACCCCACGCCACGGAGACCATTGAAGCCAAAGAAGCTCGTAAATAACCGAGAAGCTCCAAGCCACGCATAGGAGGCTGTCTTGCATGGTTGCAGGACGGCCTCGTGCTGTATTTAACAACGACTCAAACTCGATGATATTCGCTCGCACCATACTCCTCACTCTTCTGATGCTCCTCTTCACGAAGGCGGTTGCCCAAACTCCCGACTCCGTGCAGACCGCATCGTCGAACGAGCAAAAGAGGCTGGAGCGGTACGAACGGGCCATCGAACGCTACGAAATCCGTCAGCAACGCGATTCGATACGAAAGGCCCTGGAGGAGGCAAGAGTCGATTCGCTCGAGCGACTCGACTCGATCCGCAAAAGAGAGATTCAGGAGCAACGCGAACTAAACCGACAAAAGGATTCGATCCGAAGAATGATCAATGCCCTGATCGAAGAGCCCTCCGACTCCCTTTCGGAGGCGCGCAACGAACGCCTGTTCGACAGCATTGAGAGCAAAGCAAGCCGCAGCAAGGTATCGAAACTCCTCTACGACCTATTGGTTACCGAGAAGGAGGAGATTGCCCCCACCCCATCGGGTGTGGTGGTCGACCAGAGTAAGATTTTCCAACCCTTCCAGGGGCGACGGATTCGGTCGATCGAAATCGAGCGTATTCCGGTCTTCGATGCCAACGGCAATTGGTTGGCCCGCACCGCAAACAGCCTCCACATTCAGACCCGCGAACGAGTGATCCGTCGCGACCTCTTCTTCAAAGAGGGCGACACGATCAACCCCCAGGAGTTGGTACGCAACATGCAGCTCCTAAATAGCCGAAACTACATCTCTCAACTTGCCCTGCTGATCGTTCCCGATTCGCTTAATTCTCAAGAGGTTACCCTGCGCGTATTGGTACGCGATAGTTGGACCATCTCGGTCAATGGTAGTTGGGGAGGCGATGGTGAGACCATGGTGGGAATCTTCGATGAAAATATTATAGGTTGGGGTACCCGCCTGAATGTAGAGACCAACTTCGACCGTCGCGACTTCTCCTACGGAGGAAACATCTTACAATACAAGATGCCCAACATCGGAGGCTCGTTCTACTCGGCCGAGATCCTCGGCGGACGCAAATTTGAGGAGTCGACCCTCCACCTTTCGATCGGCAAAGAGTTGTTGCGCCCGACAGATTACGGCGTGGGCTCCTCCTTCATCCGCGACAAGACGGTTTACAGCGAAGACGAAGAGAACGGAGTGGTCTTCTCCCGAATCAAAAAAACCGACTTATGGGCCGGTCTATCACACAGTATAAAGGGCATCCAATCCAATATCTTCTCCATGTTTCGCTTTACACGCACCCGATTCAAGGAGCGCCCCGAGGTAGCAAGCAACCTGAACCCCGCCTACCACGAGGGCGATGAGCTCCTGGGGTCGATCGGTCTTTACCGCGAGCACTTCCTCACCACCAACATGATCTACGGCTACGGCACCCGCGAGTATATCGGTACGGGCTATCAGGCCGAGGTGATCGGAGGCTACCATTGGGGTGAGTACCACAACGGCTACTACTTGGGCAGCGAGCTCAAGGCAGGCGAATTCTTCCCTTGGGGCTACGCCTATGGCGGAGTACAGGTGGGCACCTACCTACGCCCCGACGATGGTGCTTGGTTTCGTAGCCTCTGCAAGGTCGATCTGAAGTACATATCGAACCTACTTCCGGCCGGCCGCTTCTTTCTACGCGAGTTGGCCAAGTTCAACTACACCCAGGGGTGGAACCGCATGCAGGGCAACAACGAGACGATCAACTTCAACGACGAGAACGGAATCCGCGCCCTAAAGGATGTGGATGGAGGGATCAATCGCTGCACCCTGAATACCGAAACTGTCCTCTTCACCCCCTATCAACCATGGGGGTTTCGCATCACGCTCTTCGGTTTTGCCGACTTCGGCCTCTTGGGTAACCATGCAAACCCCTTTCAGAACGACTTCTACTCGGCCATTGGTGTCGGCATCCGCATCAAAAACGAACGCCTGATCTTCAGCGCCATCCAACTTCAGTTGGGAATCGCCTTCGGAAAGGCCGGTCTGCTGAACGATCGTTGGTACCGCTTCAGCAGCCAGCGCTCACTGAACGAATTCCGCTTCCGCCCGGAGGCACCCATCCCCGTCAGCTACGATTAGCCCCACCCCTCGGCAGACAAAAAGCCCCGAACAATTGAGTGTTCGGGGCGTGAAAGGCAACCTTAAATTGCCTATTGAAGTCGAGAATTACTTCATGATCTCGGCAATGGCTACAGCCACAGCCACGGTAGCACCTACCATGGGGTTGTTACCCATACCCAGGAAGCCCATCATCTCCACGTGAGCAGGAACCGACGACGAACCGGCAAACTGAGCATCCGAGTGCATACGACCCATCGTATCGGTCATACCATACGAAGCGGGACCGGCGGCCATGTTGTCGGGGTGCAGCGTACGACCCGTACCACCACCCGAAGCTACCGAGAAGTAGTTCTTACCGGCCAGCGTGCGCTCCTTCTTGTAGGTACCGGCAACGGGGTGCTGGAAACGCGTGGGGTTGGTCGAGTTACCCGTGATCGACACGTCTACGTCCTCCTTCCACATAACGGCTACGCCCTCGCGAACATCATCCGAGCCATAGCAACGCACATTGGCGCGCAGACCCTTCGAGTAGGCGGTCTCGTTGACGATCTTCAGCTCACCCGAATAGTAGTCGAACTCGGTCTGAACATAGGTGAAACCATTGATGCGCGAGATAATCTTGGCAGCATCCTTACCCAGACCATTCAGAATTACGCGCAGAGGCTTCTGACGCACCTTGTTGGCCATCTCGGCGATCTTGATGGCACCCTCAGCGGCAGCGAACGACTCGTGACCAGCCAGGAAGGCGAAGCACTCGGTCTCCTCGCGGAGCAGACGGGCAGCCAGGTTACCGTGGCCGATACCCACCTTACGGTCGTCAGCCACCGAACCGGCGATGCAGAAGGCCTGCAGACCCTCACCGATAGCCTCGGCAGCCTCGGCAGCCGACTTCACGCCCTTCTTGATGGCGATGGCGGCACCTACGACATAGGCCCAAGCAGCATTCTCGAAGCAGATGGGTTGCGTCTCCTTACACATCGTGTAGGGGTCGATACCCTTGGCATCGCAAATGGCCTTGGCATCCTCTACGCCGTTAATTCCGTATTGAGCCAATACCGCATTGATATGCTCGATGCGGCGGTCATAACTTTCAAACAAATTTGCCATATATTTCGATTTTTTCGTTTTTTCGTGATGTTAACTTATCTCAATTTCGGCGTGAGCGATTACTCCTGACGGGGATCGATGTACTTGGCAGCCTCCTTGAAACGGCCATAGCAACCCTTTGCCTTCTCGAGAGCCTCCTCAGCGGGGGTACCTTTCTTGACCATCTCCATGAACTTACCCATGTGGATGAACTCGTAGCCGATTACCTCGTCGTTCTCGTCGAGAGCCATGCGGGTGCAGTAACCCTCGGCCATCTCCATGTAGCGGGGGCCCTTGGCCAGCGTACCGAACATGGTACCTACCTGCGAACGGAGACCCTTACCGAGATCCTCAAGCGAGGCACCTACGACGAGACCACCCTCCGAGAAGGCCGACTGCGTACGACCGTAAACAATCTGGAGGAACAACTCGCGCATGGCGGTATTGATAGCGTCGCAAACGAGGTCGGTGTTGAGTGCCTCGAGGAGCGTCTTTCCGGGGAGGATCTCCGAAGCCATAGCGGCCGAGTGGGTCATACCCGAGCAACCGATCGTCTCAACGAGAGCCTCCTGAATGATACCCTCCTTTACGTTGAGCGTAAGTTTGCAGGCACCCTGCTGGGGGGCACACCAACCGATACCGTGCGTGAAGCCCGAAATATCCTGGATCTCCTTGGCACGCACCCACTTACCCTCTTCGGGAATGGGAGCCGAAGCGTGCGTAGCACCCTTCTTTACGCAACACATGTGTTGCACTTCGTGTGAATAAATCATAATGCTTTAGCTTTTAGTTGTATGTGTATTTTGCTGTTATTTCCCTAACACGCGACAAAGATAATCAAAATATTTAAGAATTTCAAACTTTATTACCCTCCAACGCGACATTTGCGTAGGTGGTACTTTTTACGACAAAAAAGGCTGAGAGCGGTTTCGGGGAGCCCCCAAAACCGCTCTCAAAAATTAGGTTCGCGCGATAAATACCCTACTTACTTGGCAAATTTGAATCCTAGGTAGACATCGTCATACTTTTCGAGCATCTTGCTCACCGAGGAGAGGGAGGAGATCCTCGATCCAAGGGCTGTAACGAACTCCACAAGTTTGTTCACCGGGAAGACAAGTTCGAGATTCGCACCGTCGATGTAGGCATAGCCCGTAAACGACGCCCCGAGTTTCGCGAGGGTGAGGGTGATGGCGTGGGTCGCGGGGTCGTAGGTGTAGGTACCCGTCACCTCATGGCCTTTGATAGGCATCGACCAAGTATCCTCCTTCGTAAAGGTGATCTTACAGAAATCGGGGAGAATTCCCACCTTTTCGTAAGCCGAAGCAAGTTTGGTTTCGATCGTGGTCTCCATGGCCGATCCTGCCAGGTTCGAGAGCATGTCGCTCGACCCCATGCGCACGCCCGGCGCCTTGTAGTTCCACTCACCGGCAATGGCCATTTCGGTAAGTTTTCCACCCGTGGCCTCGTCAATCACCTCGGTGGCCACCCCTTTAAGGGCATCTAACCAACTTTGAGCCGACACGCGCTCTACAGTCAAGAGCGAGAGTCCTAAAATCAAAAGCGAAAAAAGTCGTTTCATATCAAATTGGTGTTATAATTTCAAACCCATGGGCAGTGCGGTGCTCGGGCCGCCGGGATCGCAAGAGATCCAATAACAAAGATAGCAAAAAGATTTCGAGTTTGCAACATCTCGCCCCAAGACAATACCTTTTACTTTCCGGCTCCTGGCGAGGAGAATTCGCTATACCCAACACCTCATTGCTCGATCTTCCTCCTCCCCCTCTCTACTACAAAAAGAAGAACCCGACCTGCGGGTCGGGTTCTTCAATAAAAAGCTTGCGAATGATTAGCGAACCATTACGCAGTTGTACTTGGCATTGTGAATCGAGCGAATAGCCTTCTCGCCTACGGGATTCACGCCGCTCTTCTTCTGCGACATCTTCAACGTCTCGATCTTCTCGGGCTGAACCGAGTGGTTAGCCGTCGAAGCCGAACGGGTCAAGGTATAAGGACCTACGGCAAAGGTCTTAATCTCAGCACCGAACGATCCATCGGAGTACATCAAGAAGTAGTCGGCACCGGAGAATTCTACAAGACCAAGCTGCTCATCCTCTACCTGATAAGGCTCCATATAGGCACCTGCTTCGGTAAGGACACCCAGGATTGCGGGAACACCGCCACCATAGAGGTAGTATGCCTGATTCTGCTCGTAGAAGAAGCGAGCCAAGAAGCATGCATTAGGATATTCACCACCTACATTAACCTCCTCAAGCAACTGCTCGGGGATATAAACCAACGAATCGGTCCCATCCTCCTGGTATACCATGGTAACAGGAATGGTAGGCAGCACGGTACCGAGACCCCAACCGGTTACATAGTACATCTGGTTCGACTGCTTGAGCTTCACCTCAATCTCGAAGGGAGCTGCGGGCGAGCCATCCTCCATCTCGGTGGGCTGAACGGTCCAAGTACCCAACCAAGCCTCGTATGCAGGAGCAAGGTCGGCAGGCGTAGTCGTCGAGAAGGTGTACACGGTGATAGGCGAACGCGAGAGACCCGTAGCGCTATCCACGCAGTAAGCAAATACTACAAACTCGGTAGCGGGATCGAGCTTGTCGATGAAGTGCTCCTCAACGTCGCCCTTGGTGGCATAAACCGCCAAAACATCGGCAACGGTGATACCATACTGGCTGGCCACCTGCTCGAAGTAAGCAGCCATGTAAGCATCGATCGAACCGGCCTGGCCTACCATCTGATCGTAAAGGCTCTTGGGAGCGAAATCCCAGTAGTAAGCGAAGTTCTTGGCATTGGGGATCAGGTTCAACTCTACATAGGTATCACCAGCCTCGGCCTGAACCTCAACAGCGAACTGCGAAGGCGTTACACCTCCGGTGGTGTACTCGAACTGTACCAGGGCGGGATTACCGGTCACAGTACCATCTGCCGAATAGGGAACGAAGAGGGCCACGTAGGCTCCGGCCTCATCCATAGCATAACGGTACTCACCATTCTCGGTACCCTCCTCATACTTCACCGAACCATCCAAGATGCCGGCATAGAAGGCATTCAGCTGCTCATCGGAGGTAATCTCGTTCGATACAGCCCAACGGAACGAACCTGCATCCTCATTCATCTTCACGTCGAAGATGGCGCTGGTGTTCGAATCGGTATCGGTCATATAACCCATATAGGTAGCCGTTACCTGAGGATCGGTAGCAACACCACCGGGCATTACGATACGAGTCATACCGTTGGCATTGGTATAATACCAGCTACCCATGGAAGGCAGAGCCATAACGAGCGACTGAGCGGGGAACTTAATCACATTGTTTACCATAGTGGCATACCCTGCGCCGTTGAAACCGTTCTCCTGAACGAGCGAAGCAACCTCCATCACACCATAACCAACATCCAAACCGAGCGACGAACGCACGATATAAACCTTTTGGGGGTTGGTTACATCGAACACGATGTTATGATCCGAGCAATTGCCAAGATAATCTGCGGGAGCACCGCCAAAGACTTCAGCAATGAACTCGGGATTGTAAACATTAACCAAACGGTAAAGGTTCTTATTGGTGAGCGACTGCTGAAGCTCAACCTCGGTCTCGCAGCAATCAACATCGGCAACCAACGTAAGGAGGTCATCACGCCACAGGGCGGTACCTACGTTCTTCCAAGGATCATACTTCACCTTAAAGGTCAAGTCGCTGATACCATAGCCCGAGAGCTGGTTCTTGTCCAGAAGCGAAAGGGTCATGATATAATCCTTTCCAGCCTCAATCTGATTGAAATTAAAGACGATCTCAATCTTACCAATCTTCTCGCCATCCTCGAAACGAGCTTTCGAATCGGCTGCGAAGAGACCCGACTCATCCTCAAGCGATACGTTAACCGTCAGAACGCCCTCCGAATAGGTGCGCTCCACGGGAATCTGAAGCGAGGACTGGTTCTCCTCGAGCATGTAGCTCGTCTGCGAGTCCATCGCGAAATAGACACCATTGCCCTGAATGCCGCTCCAATCGGCCTCACGCGTATCCTCGGTACATGCCACAAAGGCAAACGCGCTGAGCAGGGTCAGGAATAAATATTTCAAATTTTTCATCTTATTTTCGTATTAACTCGTTAGACACTACTTAATACCATCCTCATCGTAGAGAGCAACCGTGTCCGAAGGATCGGGGTTGTTCACGAAAGCGTTGTTGTTCTCACGCTCGGTACGAACTGCCGAGAAGTTGAACCAAGGAGCAACACCGTCAAATACATTGAACTGAGCCTGCTCGTGGTGGTTCGTACCCTCGTAGTAACGGTTGATGGGAAGAGCCAGACGCTTGTAGTCGTAGAAGATACGACCCTCACCCCAGAGCTCTACACGCTTCTGGAACAATACCTCCTCAACGATCTCCTCGGGAGTCGTAGCCAAGCAGGTGTAGTTCGGGTTACGATAGGTAGTCATGAACGACTCGATGCTCGAAGCGTCGCCATTGCGTGCATCGCACTCAGCAACGATCAGGTACATCTCCTCTACACGCATCAAGGGATAGTCGGTAGCCGCAGCGATCAGGTAGTCGCTGGTCTCACCCTGGCCGGGACGGAACTTAATCGAAGCCAAAGCGGGAACATTCTCGGTCGAGAAGCCATCCAGGAACTTCACCTCCAACTTCGAACCCGACTTGGGAACCCACGACTTCTTGCGGAAGTCGCTGTTGGGGATGCGATCGTAGAACTTGGCATCGGCCGTACGGTAGCAACCACCACCGTTGATACCGGCGTAACCAAAGTTGGTCTCGGTAGCCATCCACGACGAGAAGTTCAGCAGCGAGGTCTTCACCAGGTTCGACTCGCTGGTCAGCGAGGTAGCCCACATCCACGAGTTGTTCGACTCATAGTTGTTGAAACCGGTCTTGGGATCGGTCCACTGAGCCTCCGTCAGCGGGGTGCAACCCGACAGCGAGATAGCCGTCTGAGCAGCCTCCTTGGCAGCAGCATAGTTCTCCTCCCAAAGGTGCATACGAGCCTTCAGACCATAGGCAACAGCCAGCGTAGGATACGAAATCTGGGTACGAGCATAGCCATCCAGGTACTCGATAGCCAGGTCGAGGTCGGCCTTGATGTCCTCCAAGAGAGCCTCCTTGGTGATACGGGGGTTGTTACGCGTATCGTCCTCGGTCATGTTCTCACGAAGATCGGGAATCGTCAGACCCTCGATGTTGACACCCTTCTGAATGCTGTCGGTGTAGGGGTTTGCCTTGAACTCATACATCTGACCGACATCCAAGCGGGCCATAGCGCGGTAGGCGTGGGCAATACCGAGATACTGCTTGGCCTCCGTATTGATAGGCTCAATCACACCGATTACATTGTTGATGTTGAAGATCAGACCGGTGAGGTAAGTCCACACATACTGGGCATAAACATAGTCCTGACCCAGATACTGGTTCGTAAACCAAGCATCATACCACTCATAGTAGTGTGCAGGAGTCGACATGTCGTTGCACATCAGATCGAGCATGATACCAATCGACGAGTAACCAAAAGCGTAGTGGTAACCTCTGGACGAGAAGCTGCCATACTCGTTCATCGTAGCAGGAATACCGCTGACAAGAGCGGCCTGAGCCTGCGACGAGCCCAAGATCTGCTCATCGGTAGCTACGCTCGTAGGATCAACCTCCTCGATACAGCTCGTTGCAAGCGTCATACCCAAAAGGGCAGCACAAGCAAATTTAAAAATATTTCTCATAACTGTCTATTCTTTTTAAGCGTTCATGTTAGAAGGTCAGGTTAAGACCACCCGAAATAGTGCGAACCGGCGAATAGTAGGCCTGCGAAGCACCACCCGAAATGCTCTGACGAGGATCAAGACCCTTGCGTGCCGACCAATAGTATACGTTCTCGCAAGCTACATAGATGCGCAGGCGCTGAACGCCGATCTTCGACATCCACTTGTGCGGGAAGGTATAACCCAGGGTCAGGTTATTCAGGCTCAGGTAGTTCGACGAGATATAGAAGCGATCCGACGAACCAGCCGTGTACTGATCACCAAACTGGAAGCGAGGAATCTCCGAATTGGGGTTCTCGGGCGTCCAAGCATTCCACAAATCCTTGTGGTAAGCCTGACCGGTCGAACCTGCCGTAGGCGAGCTCATCGACGAAGCGTAGTCACCGTCGTAAACCTTACCACCCAACTGGTACGAGAAGTTGGCCGAGAAGTCGAAACCATAGAAGTCGATCGACGTACCGAAACCACCATACCACTCAGGCATCGAGGTCTCCATTACGAAGTTGCTGGCGTCCGAATAGGTCGTCGTAGTACCCATCGTACGGCTAACCTCGATAGGACGGTCCATATCGTCGTATACCAACTCACCGTTCTCGTTCTCCAGGTATTTCACATTCCACTTATACCACATCGACTCACCCGTTGCGGAGAGACCGGCGAAAGCCTTCTGGTAACGCGAGTAGAGAGGCATACCCTCTACGAAAGCGTTGCTACCCGAACCATAACCGGCATACTTCTTACCATTCAGGTCATACATCTCTTCCGAGGTCTTGTTCTCGTCGGCCAGGTAGAGAATCTCATTCTTTACATAGGTGATGTTGGCGTTGATGTTCCAGTTTACGTTCTTCGTACGAATAACGTTACCATTCAACTCAATCTCAACACCCTGGTTAGCCATGTCACCAATGTTCTTATAGTAACCCGAATAACCAGCCGAAGGAGCTACCGAGAAGAACGACAACATGTCGGTCGTCTTGCGGTAGAAGTAGTCTACGTTACCGCTCAAGCGGCTCTTCAGTACCTCGAACTCAAAACCTACGTTCAAGTTACCGTTGGTCTCCCAGGTGATGTTCTTGTTACCGATACTCGACATCGAAACCGAAGGCATACCCTCGCTCTCGGTTACACCCCACGAACGACGATACTGGTTAGCACCGATGCTGTCGTTACCCTGCGAACCATACGAAGCCTTCACCTTCAACATGTCAACCCAGTCAGCCTTGAACCAGTTCTCACGGTTGATCAACCAAGCGGCACCTACCGACCAGAAGTTACCCCAACGGTGATCGGGGTGGAAACGCGACGATGCATCGCGACGATACGAAGCCGAAGCGAAGATACGACCATCGAACTCATACTGAGCACGGAAGAAGTAACCCTCGTTGTTGTACTCCGAGCTGGCCGACGAAGTCGAAACCGTCTTCATAGCCATAGGAAGCTCAAGCATGCTGGGCGAGAACATATTCGACTTATTACCCGTCAACGAAGCCGAGGTAGCCACATAGTTCTCGTGACCGATCATGGCGTTGATGTTGTGCTTGCCAATCTGCTTCGTATAGTTCAGGATCTGCTGGAGGTTGTAGGTAAAGGTCTGATAGCGACCCTTGCTGATCATACCGTTCGAGGTACGATACTGACCATACCAGGGGTTGGTCATCGAGGTCGAACCCTGCTCCATGAGGTAGATACCACCATTGAAAGTGAACTTGAAGTCCTTCAGGAAGGTTACATCAGCGAAACCGTTGAACTGCAAGGTGTTGCTCTCGTAGTTCGAGATATCCATCATGTGGGCACCCACACCGTTCGAACCAGCGTGAACGGGACGGTTGAAACCAGCATTACCACCGGGCTGCGAAGCGTCACCGTAGTCGTAAACGATGTTACCGTTGTCGTCTACCATGATGTTGCCATTGCCATCGCGCACATAGAGCGGATAGATAGGAGCCATCTTGGCGGTGAAGGCGAAGATGTTGGCCGACGAACCCGACTCACCCTCCGAGGTCGAATACTCCGAAGAGTCGTGCGAGTAAGCCACATTAGCACCCACCTTCAGCCACTTCTTGGCCTGGAAGTCGGCGCGCAGACGAGCTGTATAACGCTCGTAGTTGGTCTTCTCCACAACACCGTCGTTGTTCAGGTAACCGAACGAAGCGTAGAAGTTCGAGCGGTCGGTCGTAGCCGATACCGAAGCGTTGTACTCCTGACGAATACCCGTACCGTAAACCTCGTCGATCCAGTTATCGGGCGTTACCCAATAGTCCTGACCCTTGTAGTTTACAAGACGACCCAGCGTAGCGTTGGGGTTGAGCTTACCGTTCGTACCGATCAGCGTCTGCGACTCGGGATAGGTGAAGACGTTGTAACCAAGACCTCCGGAAGCGGCGTTGCCGATCAGGTCGTTGTTGGCCAGCTGCCAAGCCTCGATCGCACCCTTACCCTTGGCAATGTGGTTGTTGTACAAGGCACGATAGTGCAACTCGTAGTACTCACCCGGATCGGTTACATACTCATAGTCCTGAGCAGCACGCGAGTTCACACCCACACGCATGTCCACGTTCACGATAGCGTCGCGACCCTTGGCACGCTTGGTGGTGATCATGATCACACCATTGGCACCACGAGCACCGTAGAGAGCGTTCGAAGCGGCGTCCTTCAAAACCGTCATCGACTCAATGTCGTTCGGGTTGATCGAGTCCATCGAACCATCGTAGGGCATACCGTCCAATACGATCAGCGGCGATACGCCGGCGTTGATCGAGCTGACACCACGCACGATGATCGAAGGCGACGAGTTACCAGGCTGACCCGACACGTTGGTGATCTGCACACCCGTTACCTTACCGGTCAGGGCGTTCAGTGCGTTGGTGGTCTGCACCTTAGCAATGTCCTCCGACTTCATCACAGCAGCCGAACCCGTAAAGGCCTCTTTCTTGGCCTCACCGAAGGCTACGACGATTACGTCGTCAATGCGCTCAGTCTCCTCCTTGAGAACGATCTCAATCGAAGTCTGGCCGTTGATAGGCACATTCTGCGTCTGATATCCGATGAAGGATACAACCAGGGTGCCGTCCGCGGGCGCACGCAAAGTAAACTCACCGGCGATTCCGGTCGAGGCTCCCGTCGTGGTACCCTCAACCAATACGGTTGCACCGATAATCGGAGTTCCGTCTTCGCCGCTTACTCTACCCGATACCTGCGTTTGGGCCATGCTCATCGTGGCTACGCCCAAAACTGCAACTAACGATAGTACAAGTTTTCTAATCATAAGCGTTTAAATTTATTGGTTTGTTAATATAAAAAGTCCGATACAAATATACGAATAGTTTTCCAAACCAACAAAAGAAACAAATTAAAAATATCATTCTGCTAACATTTTTTGGTTTTTTTTCATCTTTAGATACACTTTTTATTAAAATATTTTATTATTAGTTACAAATTATAACCAATAAATCTGATTTTTGGAATAAAAAAAGCCAAGAATCTCCATTCGGATGATTTTTGGCTATAATATATAAGGTATGATTTGCGATTGTGAATCGAATAGACTATCTCTTCCCCCTTCGTGGCCGGATGGCGTCGGGGAGGGGAAGGCGTAGACGAGAAAAACTAAATCCCGCACCAAGCAGCGAGAAACCCGAGGCTACAGCCAGAGCCATGGAGGCTCCTTCAGCCGGAGCCATAAAGAGAAAGAGGGCCGAGACAAGGGTCGCCCCCAAGGTTTGACCAATAAGGCGGGCCGTTCCCTGCATTCCACTGGCACTGCCACTACGACTTGCAGGGGCCGAGGCGACCAAGATGCTATTATTGGGCGATTGGAAGAGCGAGAAGCCGACACCCGAAAGCAAAAGCGGGGCCACAATCTGCAAATCGGAGGCTCCGGGCAGGAGGCGCGAGCAGAGATAGAGGCCCAGGGACAAAATCAAAAGACCAACTCCTCCCAACAATCCGGCATGGAGGTGCTCGATGAGTCGTCCGGCCAAGGGGGCCGTAAAGATGGTGATCATCGGCCAGGCCATCATCAGCAGGCCGGTACGGACAACCGAATGGCCAAGGTAGTGTTGTAGGAAGAAAGGCAGGGCGACCAACGCGGCCATTTGCGCCACATAGGAGCAGATTGAGGTGGCAACCGAGAAGGAGAAGATCGGGATCCGCAATAGGTCGAAGGGAAGAATCGGATTCTCCTTATGAAGTTGCGAGCGAACAAAGAGAGTCCCCACAAGAAGCAACAGAAGGGCCTCAAAAAGGATCAGCGACGAAGAGAGGCGGTGCGTAAAGGTTTCGGCAAGGGCAAAAAAGAGACCGAAACAGAGGGCATTCATCACTCCATCGCGCCAATCAAACGGGCGTCCTGTCCCTTTCTCGGGGTTATCGGGCAGGAAGCGGGTACTGAGGGTTACTGCCACTGCACCGATCGGGAGGTTAATCGCAAAGAGCCAGGGCCAACTCCCCAACGAGAGGATCAGCGAGGCAACGGCCGGGCCGGCCACAGAAGCGGCAGCCACAATAGTGGCATTGAGTCCCATACCACGCCCGAGACGATTGCGAGGGTAGATAAAGCGTATCAAGGTGGTGTTGATGCTGGTCACGGCTGCGGCCCCCACTCCCTGCCATGTGCGGGCAACCACCAATCCCGCGAACGACGAGGCAAAGACACACCCCAACGATGCAATAGTAAAGAGAGAAAGACCAAAGACATAGACGCGACGACATCCCACTCGATTGGCAATGGCCGAAAACGAAAGCATGGTCATGACGGTGGCCAGCTGGTAGGCCGTAACCACCCAAATCGACTGCGACTCCGAAACCGAGAACTCACGGGCGATGGTCGGCAGGGCGACATTGACGATCGAGGCATCCAACACCGAAAGGCCGACGCCAAAGGCTACGGCCAAAATCGCCCAAAGCCGTCGAGGCATAGGCACTCCATCATAAATTATGGGAGAAAGGTGCGACGTAACAAGAAAAGAGTTACATTTTCACCTTTAGGATTGCTTTGCGTACCGACCCCTCACCTACGAGCGGAGCATGGGCATCCTCGGGGAGGAGGATCGTGAATTGACCCGGCAGCAAGCGATAGTAGAGCTGGGGGTGATCCTCAAAAAACTGAATATCGCGCTCCGTGTCGAAGGGCTCGCAGGGTTGATGCAGCTCGGCGCGGGGACTCCAACCGAAAGACTCCTCGCCACGCAGAAGCACCTGCACATCGAGGTAGGCATTGTGTACCTCAAGGCGGGCCTCTTCAGGCTGCTTGAGCGACGTGTCGGCCAGATTCAGAAAGATTAGGTCGCCATCAATTTCATAGCGGCCCGGCTCCAGATGCATCAGGTCGAATTCACGAAGCGCGGCAAAAGCCTGCTCCAAACGAGGATGAATCCCGAAGTAACGGGCGGCTTGCGACAAAGAATCGAGTATCATGGGACGATCAATTAAAAATTCCTAACGCTTAAAGGTAACGACCACGGGCAGGTGATCCGAATAATCAAGTTCGGGGGTGCGGTAATCGACCACCTCGAACGTGGGGTCAAGCATCACATAATCGATGCGAAGCACGTTGCGGAAGCCGTTGAACGTATACGAGAATCCGCGCCCGGCCTCCGAGAAGGCATCCTGCCGATTGCCACGCATCCGACGATAGACGTAGGAGACCGGCGTGTCGTTGAAATCTCCGCAGAGCACGACCCGATAGGGCGACTCCCCCACCACGCGGGCAATCGTATCAGCTTGGGAGGCTCGCAGCAGACTGTTGTCCGTATAACGTACCAAGATCGAGCGCACCTTCTCCTCGCGGGCTGTATCCTGCAGGAAGGTGTCGGCCGTAAGGAACTCCCGATCCTCGTTGGTGATCGAGGTCGAATTCAGGTGGCAGTTGAAGACTCGCACCGTATCCTCTCCTATCAACAAGTCGGCCCAGACAGAGCGCAAAGCCGGCATATCGCGACGGGTACGCCCCGAACGAAGAATCCGATAGCGCGAATAGATCGCCTGCGAAGTGATGGTATCGCCCGTTGTGGAGTAGTAGCTACGTCCGGCCGCCGCCTCGAAGAGCGAATCAACCAGGGCTCGCGACCCGTGACCCGTATTGGGAGTGAACTCCTGAAAGCAGACCACATCGGGGGTTTCACGCCCGACCCAAGCCATGAGGCTGTCGCGATTAGTCTGGCCATCGGGCCCGTAGAATTGGCGCACATTGTAGCTAATCACCTTCACGCTTCCTCGCTCACGCGGACGCACCCCCTGATCACTTCGAATAGGAAGTTGCAAGAAGAGGTCGAGCCGGAAAGTCGCTATTGAGAGCAACAGCAACGGAGCCAATACCCACAGCCAACGCCAACGGATGATCCAATAGAGGACCACACAAAGGGTGAGCACATAAATCGCAGGAGCCAACAATCCAAGCACCGGAAGCAGTCGCCCATCGGGCACAAAACAGGGCACCAGAAGGGCCAGGAAGAGTCCGAGCGAAGCAATTCCAGTAAGCACGGCCGCCAGGGTATCGAAAATCATGCCAAAGAGGCCTCGACGATCGGAGGCCGCCGAGTGCACGCTGCGTATTTCGTTGCGATAGTATTCAGCCATGGAGCCTTGGGTAAGGTTTTAATAGTAGATTTCGCGACGTTTTTTCCAATAATAGAGCAACATCCAACCCCAAAGCATTCCTCCCAAGTGGGCAAAATGGGCCACACCGGGCTGACGTCCCGACATCCCAAAGAAGAGCTCGATCAGGCCATAGATCACCACAAACCACTTGGCCTTCATCGGAATCGGAGGGATGACGAGCATGATCACAGCGTTGGGATGCATCACACCGAAGGCGAGCAAAAGGCCGAAGACCGCTCCCGAAGCCCCCACCGTGGGCACTTGCAACAGGGCACGGGCCTGGAGGCTCATGGCTCCGTAGGTACGCACGGCATGGCCATACTCCAGCCATCCGATACCCAACTGAAGGAGTGCCGCCCCGATACCGCAAACAAGGTAGTAGGTCAGGAATCGCTTGCTACCAATCTCGGCCTCCAAGGTACGACCAAACATCCACAGGGCCAACATATTGAAGAAGAGGTGTTCCAACCCCCCGTGCAGGAACATATAGCTGACCACCTGAAACGAATGGAAGAAGGGGCTCTCGGGGTTAAAGAGGGCCAAGTAGGCGATAATTTCGTTCCCTATGGGCAACAACTCCGTGGCCAAAAGGGCTACGCAGTTGGCAATGATCAAGTTCTTGACCACGGGAGGGGTCTGAAAATAGTTTGATCGGAGCATATTCTTCTTTATTTACAAGGCAAAAATACAAATTTAAAAGGATTAAAATGCTTCTCGGATTCGGAAATAGAACCTTTAGGAGAAGATTTCTTTGAGTTGTTGGGTCGAGATCTCGCAGACCACCCGCTTACCGCGCGGCGTAAAGGAGCGTTCGCGACAAGCCGCCAGGCGATCAAGCAGGAGTTTCAACTCCTCTTCGCGCAGGGGTGAAGTAAGGGGGCGCGCGCCTGCGGCAGCCATCGTAGCGGCCAGTCGTTCACGACGGACTTCCACCCCACTGGCCGGGGTTTCGAAGAGTTTCAATAGATCATAGAGCAGACGATCCAACTCTTCGGAGAGCATATCGGCCGGAATCCCCTTAACCTCCAAGGCTCCTCCGCCACAGAGATCTAAATCGAAGCCCAAGGCGACAAAATCGACCAAATTCTCCTCCAAGAGAGCATACTCGCGCTCCGAAAGCACCAAGCGCTCGGGGAACAAGAGTTGCTGACTGACAGCCGAACCACTTTGAAGCAGTGCAAGGTACTCCTCATAGAGGATACATTCGCGAGCACGTCGCAGATCTACAGCCACAAGTCCTCCGCCGCAAAGGGTCACAGCGTAGCCACCAGCCAACGAAAGAGCGGCCCCAAAATCGAACACATCGGAGGTATGCAGCGAGGCTTGAGTGGCCTGCTCCTGCTCCGAGCCGACAAAATCGAAGTTGCTCTCCGAGGCAAACTCCTCATCCCAACCGCTCGAAGCAAACTCCTCGATAGCAAACTCCGAAGGAATCGAGTGCGAGACAGGCGCCCTAAACGAGCCTGCCACATCGGCCACACTTCGCGGATCAGAGGAGACCTCCGCGGCATCATACCCCTCCAAAAAGGGGTTATAGTTCAGATCGGAACGCGAAGGGGGCTCTTGGTAGAAAGCGGTGCGATCAGCCACCGGAATCTCCACCTTGCCCTCGTCGTTGAAATCCATCATCGGAATGGCACCTGTCTTGCCAAGGGTTTCGCGTACCGCTGCATTCAGAATCTGCCACACGGCCTCCTCGTCGGCGAACTTGACCTCGGTCTTTTGCGGATGCACATTCACATCCACCCGCTCGGGGTCGATCTCAAAGTAGAGGAAGCAGGCGGGAAAGCTTCCCTCGGGAATCAACTTCTCGTAGGCACGCATCAACGCCTTCTGGAAGTAGGGCGAACGGAAATAGCGACCGTTGACAAAGAGGTATTGATCGGGCTTGGTCTTTTTGGCTGCCTCAGGACGCCCCACAAAGCCATGAATTTTCACAATCGAAGTATCGGCCTCCACCTCCAAGAGGTTATGGCGAATCGCCGGGCCCACCACCTCCACAATACGGTTCGGGAGAGTCGTAGCCTCGAGGTGATAAACTGGTGCATCGTTATTATAGAGATCGAAGCGTACCTGCGGATTGCAGAGTGCCACGCGCTGGAATTCGGTCTTGATATGGGTGGCCGAGACGGTCGACTTCTCCATGAAGCGACGACGAGCCGGTACATTGTAGAAGAGGTTGCGCACCATAAACTGCGAGCCCACGGGGGCCGCCACCGGCTTCTGTGAAACAAACTCTCCTCCGTTAATCTCTGTCAAAGTCCCCAACTCCTCCTCGGCCGTGCGCGAGCGTAGTTCCACCTGCGCCACCGCGGCAATCGAGGCCAAAGCCTCACCGCGAAAACCAAAAGTGCGCAACTTGTAAATATCGTCCACAGAGCGAATCTTGCTCGTGGCGTGGCGATCGAAGGCCATGCGGGCATCGACAGGCGACATACCGCAGCCGTTATCGACGATCTGAATCAGATCACGGCCTCCATCGCGAAAATTGACCATTACACACGTAGCACCGGCATCCACCGCATTCTCCATCATCTCCTTGACGACTGATGCGGGACGGTTCACCACCTCTCCGGCGGCAATCTGATTGGCTACCACCTCGGGTAGCAGTTGAATGCGGTTGCTCATGGCTCTTTTTGCAGGTTAATCATTCATGGTTTCGGGTTCCTGGTAGTCATTGGGCACGATGGTGATGGGGGCCGAGGGGTCAAAATCGCCATAGTAACTCTCCACCGTAACCGGCTTGCGCTTCACCTGGGTAAAGAGCGAGGTGAGGCCCGGAGCCAAGACTCCGAGCAGGAACAAAATGGCCACCAGAAGCATGACCATGCGCAGCACTTTCGAGCGACCCGCATCACGCTCCTGCTCCTTGCGAGCGGCACGCGCCTCACGTTGCGTGCGGATGTATTTTCCGGGGACATACTCCTCGGTATCATCCAAACGACGTCCCGTCAACTCGGCACGACGCAGTTCGCGCGCCTCCTTCTCGGGATCGAAGTAGCGCGGAATATAGTTAAAGGCATTTGCCCGCTTTTTGTATGGTGTAAACCAACCCATAATTTCAATTGTAAGGAGTTAGGAGCAAAAAATTCAAAATTCAAAATTCAAAATTCAAAATTATCTTTTCATAAAACTCCCATATTTCCTTAACCTCTTTATCTCCTTAATATTTTTGTTTTTCCCAGCCCCAATTTTTGATTTTAGAGGAGCAGATTTTTCTTCGACCGACGATTGGTAAGGATGGGTTGTACTTTGGGTACTACCCATTCTTGCCAAGCAAGGAGAAGGAAAAGATGCCCTATAAAATCAAAAATTACCGGAAGAAGTTCTTCATCCGCTCAAATATATTCTGGTTCTTCACCGACGAAGCCTTCTTAAAGGAGGGTTGCTCGGCGAGTTGCTCAACCAAACGCTTCTCCTCGGAGGAGAGTTTGTCGGGGATAGTAATATCGACCACCACCAAAATATCGCCACGGCCGTAGCCGTTGACATCGGGAAGACCCTTGCCACCCAAGCGAAGCACCTTGCCGGCGTGGGTGCCCGGAGCGATCTTGATCTTGGCGCGACCATCCACGGTGGGCACCTCAACGGTACCGCCCAGCAGGGCCGTAGTCACGGTGATGTTGAGGTTGTGGATCAGGTCGTTGCCGTCGCGGATGAGTTCCATATCGGGTTCCTCCTCGATGAGCACTTGCAAATCACCGCTCACCCCGCCACGACGGGCCGCATTGCCCTTGCCGCTGACGGTGAGTACCATTCCCTCGCCCACTCCGGCCGGGATCTTGATCTCCACCACCTCTTCGCCACGCAGCGTACCCTCGCCCTTGCACTTGTCGCAGGGGTTGGTGATCACCTGCCCCGTACCGCCACAGGTGGGGCAGACACCCTGGGTCTGCATGCGCCCAAAGAAGGTGTTCTCGACACGCATCACATAACCCGATCCGTTACAGGTAGAGCAGGTGGAGTAGCCGTTGGAATCCTTGGCTCCCTTGCCACCGCACTGGTCGCAGGCCACGGTCTTGGTGATCTTCAGCTTCTTGGTCGTACCGCTTGCGATCTCCTGCAGGGTCAGGCGCACCTTGACTCGGATATCCGAACCACGGCTCACGCGCGGGCCGCCACCCGAGGAGCGGAAACCGCCCCCGAAGTGTCCTCCGAAGATGTCACCGAACTGCGAGAAGATGTCCTCCATGGAGAATCCCCCACCGAAGCCACCGCCAAAGCCACCTCCCGCAGCACCGCTCATGCCGGCATGGCCGAACTGGTCGTAGCGGGCTCGCTTGTCGGGATTCGAGAGTACATCATAGGCCTCGGCGGCCTCCTTGAACTTCTCCTCAGCCTCCTGATCGCCCGGATTCTTGTCGGGATGGTATTTGATGGCCGCCTTGCGGTAGGCCTTCTTGATCTCGTCTGCATTGGCATTCTTCTGAACACCAAGCACCTCATAATAATCGCGCTTTTCAGCCATTTCGTTCTTCTTTGTTTAGGATCTATTCACCGACTACTACCTTGGCGAAACGCAACACCTTGTCGCCCAACATATAACCCGTCTGCACAACATCGATCACCTTGCCCTTCTGCTCCTCGCCGGCGGGGAACTTGGCCACGGCCTCCATCAACTCCTCGTCGAAGGGGAGTCCCTTGGCCTCGATGGCAACCACCTTCTTCTGCTTGAGGGTCTCGGTAAACTTCTGTGCGATGAGCTCCACACCCTTGCGCAGGGCCTCCACATCATCGCTTTTACCCATCGCCTCCACGGCACGCTGCACATCGTCCACCACCGGAAGCACCGCCTTCAAGACATCCTGTCCTCCGGTCTCTACGAGTTCCATCTTCTCACGCAGGGTACGCTTGCGGTAGTTGTCGAACTCGGCCTGCAGGCGCACATACTTATCTTTCCACTCGGCCACCAGCTCCTCGGCCGTGGGCGTGGCCGGCTCTGCCATTGTGTCAGTTTCGGCGGCCGACTCCTCTGCCACATTGGCACTCTTCGTGTTTTCGGTTTCGGAATTCAGCGTTGCATCGAGGTTTTCTTCCTCTACGCCATGCTTCTCATTATCAACATTTTGCTTTGTCATATCTCTGTTTTTTATTCTATTCTTTCCAAAGAACATATTCTATATTTTCAAATTATATACCAAGGATAAAGATGGCGGGACGCTTCTGCAAGTCGGGGAGCGCCGTGCGTCGCCACTCGGCCACCGTAAGGGTCTTGATAAACTCCCCCTCGGAGGTCAGGTCGAGGGCGATGGTGAGTTTTGTTTCACTGCGACACACCTCCAGAAGTTGCTCCACGAGTTTGAGGTTGCGATAGGGAGCCTCGATGAAGAGCTGGCTCTGGTGCTCGGTGCGGGCCCGCTGCTCAAAGTGACGGATGGCTCGGGCGCGCTCCGCAGGCTTCACCGGCAGATAGCCGTTGAAGGCAAAAGATTGGCCATTGAGTCCCGAGGCCATCACAGCCATCAGGATCGACGAGGGGCCCACCAAGGGGACCACGCGAATACCGCGGCGGTGGCAAAGTTCAACCACCAACGCCCCTGGATCGGCCACTCCGGGGACTCCCGCCTCGGAGATCACTCCCGCAGAGCGCCCCTGCATCAGTGGCTCCACCAAGGCCTCCACCTCACGGCCGGCCACCGTATGTTCGTTCAACTCGCGAAACTCCAACTCCTCGATCGGTCGTCCCAGGCGGCACTTCGACAAAAAGCGACGAGCCGTGCGGGTATTTTCCACGATGAAGTAGTCAAGCGAGGCCATCACCTCGCGATTCTTCGCAGGCAGCACCTCCCACACATCGCCATCATCGGCAATAGGACAGGGTAACAGATAGAGGGTTCCTAACTTATTCTCCATGGTTTACTCCTTCATATAGATTCTCTTGACACGCGCCGAGATCGAGGTCATGATCTCATAGGGGATGGTATCCAACACCTCGGCCATCGTCTCCAGGTCGTTGCCTCTCTCGGGCGAAAAGACCACCACCTCGTCGCCCTCCCGCACCTGCGGGATATCGGTTACATCGATCATGCAGCTGTCCATGCAGACACGCCCCACGATCGGTGCCGGAAGCCCCTGCACACGCATCGACCAACGACCGCACCCCAAGTGGCGATCCAAGCCGTCGGCATAACCCATGGGGATGGTCGCCAAGAGGGTGTCGCGCTCCAGGCGACCAGCTCGGCCATAGCCCACGCTCTCGCCTGCCGACAGCCGTTTGAGTTGCACGATGCGGGTACGCAGCGTAGCCACGGGGCGCAACTCCTCGTTGTGGCGGAAGCCGAATCCATAGAGACCGAGCCCTAGGCGACACATATCGAAGCGGGCTTCGGGAAAGCGTTCGATGGCGGCCGAGTTGGCCGTATGACGCAAAACCGGATAGGGCAATCGCTCAGCAAGGAGACGCGACATCCGATCGAATCGTTCGATTTGGGCTCGCGTATAGTCATCCTCGGCCGGCACGTCGGCACAATTCAGGTGTGAGAAAATCGAGGTAACCTTGATCTGTCGGTTGTTATTTAGTTGCGCTATTAGATCTTCAATTTGATCCTCGCCGAATCCCAAGCGGTGCATTCCGGTATCGAGTTTGATATGAATCGGATAGGCCGTCTCTCCGGCACGAAGCACCGCTTGCGTGAAGTGGTCGAGCGAACGCAAGTTATAGATCTCGGGCTCCAAACGGTGGCGCACCATCTGCTCGAAACTCCCCTCGTCGGCATTGAGAACCACAATAGGCATCGAGATCCCGCGATTGCGCAGTAGTACCCCCTCATCGGCAAAGGCCACAGCCAAATAGGCAAGTCCCTGATGCTGAAGAAGCTGTGCCACCTCGAAGTCGCCTGCGCCGTAGCTTGCCGCCTTGACCATTGCCACCAAACGCGTCGAGGGCATCAGTCGCGATCGGAAGTAGTTGAGGTTGTGAGTCATAGCATCGAGATCGACCTCCAAACATGTTGTATGACTACGCAACTCCAAGCGGTGTACTACACGCTCTAAACGGCTGCGGCGCGACCCCTTGATCAGGACCACGCGACCAGCAATATCCTCTCGGCGAAGTCTATTCAAAAGCTCCTCGGTGGTTGGATAAAAGAGGCTTTCGGGGCCAAAAAGGTGAGCCATCCCACTCAACGTATCTCCCACTCCAATAAACGAACCCACACGGGCACGTTTCACGGCTTCGGCAATCCGCTCTCCGAGCACCGATTCCTCGAGACCACTCTGCTCGATATCGGACAGGATCAGCATCGTGGGACGCTCCCCGGCCACGGCATGGAGGTAATCCAAGGCTATAGAGAGCGAGTTGAGATCCGAATTATAGGCATCGTCGATCAGGAGCGAGCCGTGGATCCCCTCCTTGAGTTCCAGGCGCATGGCCACGGGCTCCACCGCCATGGCGTGTGGTTCCAACCCCAAAAGACGAAGCGCGGCCAGAGCCAGCGAGAAATTCACCCGCCCGGCCTCACTCTCCACCACATGCATGGGAAGTCCGACGGGCAACTCCACAGAGGCCGCATCGCATAGGTTACGATCGGCATAGCGATCCCGAATCGCCTTGTCAAGCAAGGCATAGCGGCTGTGGTAGAGCACGCTGCGGGCCCCACGAGCCATCGTCAATTTCTCCTCTACCTTCTGTTCCAGGCTCTCGAAATTCTCCTGATGAGCCTCGCCCAACGCAGTGAAGATCACTCGATCGGGACGCACCATCCGCTCCAAACGGGCCATCTCCCCGGGGCGCGAAATTCCGGCCTCGATCACCACCACCTCAGCCCGAGGATCGGCCATCAAGAGCGACAAAGCCACACCCAACTGCGAATTATAACTCTTCGGAGAGCGAAACATGCGTATCGAAGGGGGCATCAACTGCGCCAACCACTCCTTGACAATCGTCTTGCCGTTCGAACCCACAAGGGCCACCACCTCACCCGTAAAGAGGCTGCGATGATGTGCCGCCCAACATTGCAACGCCTCGATGGCATGCGCTACCACCACGGCACCACACCCCGAAGGGAGCTTCACAGGGTACTCCAAGAGAAAGGCCTCCACGCCTCGCTGAGCCATCTCGCCAACAAAGCGGTGCGAGTCGTGTCGCTCCCCTCGCATGGCCACAAAGAGGGCTCCGGACTCGGGTGTACAGTTGCGCGAGTCGGTCACCACGAGACTTACCGAACGATCCTCGCCCAGCAGAGTCCCGCCCGTAAGGGCCGCTATGTCAGAGAGTCTGTAGTTCATTGCTCCTAATTACGAATTAAAATTGACCACCGTTATCCCTGCCCCACCACGATCAGCATGCTCATCCACGGCAGATGCCACCTCGGGAATGGTACGCAGGTAGCGACGAATCTCCTCCTTGAGGGCTCCCGTCCCCTTGCCATGGAGGATCGTCACGGAGCCAACCCCCACCATCAGGGCATCGTCCACCAAATCCTGCACCTGCTCCAGGGCCTCCATCACGCGCATACCGCGCACATCAATATAGTCCTTGAAATTAAGTTTACGGGCCGAGATATCAACCGCCACCACGGTACGCGGGGCCGTGGGACGGGTCGCCTCGCGGTATTCGTTGTTCGAAACCACGACAAGTTGCGCCACATCCACAGTAGTAAGAATCTGTCCGAAAGCGACTTGCGCCTTCTTGCCCTTGAGCGAACGCACCTCGCCCGGCATCTCCTGCCCCAGGAGTTTCACCTTCGAACCCACCTTGATTTCGAGGGCCTTCTTCACAGGCTGTGGCTCCTGCACGGGAAGTTCTCCCTGCTTCTCCTTGCGCTCCTGGCGACGCTGACGACGACGCTCGATCTTCTCCATCTCGCGCTGTACAGCGGCCGAACGCTCCGAATCCTCCTCCTCGGCCCGATCCACACGCTCGCGAAACTCCTCGAAGTCCTTGCGCACCAGGCGTGTAAGCTCCTTTTCGGCCTGCGCCTCGCGAATCTCCTTGATCGTGGTCTCGATGGTACGATTGGCCTCGGAGAGGAGCTCCTGCGCCTCTTGTTTTGCCTTACGAAGGATCTCCTTTCGCTCCTCACGGATACGCGAAAGTTGTTCCGAATAACTCTGCTCGAGCTCCTCAACCTTGCGATCGGTCTGACGGATGCGGTCGCGCTTCTGCTCCCAATAGTGCTTATCGCGGGCGATCTCGCGCAACTGCTTCTCGAGGTTGATGTGGTCGGTACCGGCCTTCTCGCTGGCTCGGCGGATGATCTCCTCGGGAAGTCCGATCTTGCGAGCGATCTCCACGGCAAACGAACTACCCGGCTTACCGATCTCTAAACGGAAGAGGGGCCGGATATGTTGTACATCGAACATCATCGCACCATTGGCGATCCCCTCGGTATTCGAGGCGTAGTATTTGATATTGGCATAGTGGGTCGTGATCACTCCATAGCAGCCTCGCTCGACCAAACGCTCGAGGATCGACTCGGCAATAGCCCCTCCGATCACCGGCTCGGTACCCGATCCGAACTCGTCGATCAGTACCAAGGTACGGCTCGATGCCCCTTGCAGCATTGTCTTCATGTTTTTCAGGTGCGACGAGTAGGTCGAGAGGTCGTCGTCGATCGACTGTTCGTCGCCGATGTCGATAAAGATCGACTCGAAGATCGGAAGCTCTGAATTTTCAAGGGCCGGCACCAAGAATCCACACTGGAACATATACTGCACAATGCCCGTGGTCTTCAGGCAGACCGACTTTCCACCCGCATTCGGACCCGAGATCACCAAAAGATGTTTATGTTTGTCGAGCTCCAAATCCAGGGGTACCACCTCCTTGCCCTGCGCCTTTAGGGTCTGTTGCAGGAGCGGATGGCGAGCTCGGCGCAACACCAGGCGATCGTCGGTCGAGACAATGGGCTTGCCCCCCATGTTCTCCACAGCCCAGCGCGCCTTGGCTCGCACCATATCGAGTTCGGCAAGGCACTCCCCAGCCACCTCCAACTCATCGGCCAGGGGGCGCAACTGCTCGGTGAAGAGAGTTAGGATGCGCACAATCTCTCGACGCTCGGCATAAGTCAGTTCTTTGAGTGCATTGTTGATCTCCACCACCTCCACCGGTTCAACATAGACGGTCTTTCCCGTGGCTGATTCATCGTGAATGAATCCACGCAGTTTGCGTTTGTTGGCAGCCGAAACGGGGATCACAGTGCGCCCCTCGCGCACCGAAAGCGTGGCATCCGTCTCGACGATACCGGCCTGCTTGGCCGACTGGAGGAGCTGCTGCAAACGTTTGGCCGCCTGCCCCTCGTGGTCACGGATCGAACGGCGAATCTGTTGCAACTCGGGGGAAGCCGAATCCTTCACCTCGCCGAATCGGTCGATCAGACGGTCGATTTCACGCACGATTTCGGGGAAAGAACTCACCCCCAACGTACGGGCATAGAGGGCCGGATAGGCCTCCTCGCCACGGCTGCGAATGAACTCCACCACCTCACCGATCGAGGAGAGAGCCTTGCCGAGGGTTACCACCTCAAAGGTGTCGAGGAAAGCCCCTTCAACCCGCACCTTGGCCACCAAGTGGTCTATATCAGCATACTCCGAGTCAGGGAATTCGCGCTCCAGGATCAAGATAGTGCGCATCTCATCGGCCAGCGCAAGACGACGCTCAATCTCCTTTCGATCGGTCGTAAAGCACTGATCGGACAAGCGTTCACGAGCGGCCTGCATGGTACAAAGTGCGGCCACCTGCTCACGCAGGCGGTCAAAACCTATCTTTTGTTCAAAATTGGACGGATATATCATTTCTTTTCAATAGTTGTAGTCCGGAAAGGGCGCTCCTCGTCCGGACTACATGAAAGCATCAAATCTCTTAACGAAGCCCCTTGAGCGAGTCGCGTTCGGCACGCTTGGCCTCTTTGGCCGCCCGCTTGGCCTCCTTGGCCTGCTGCTTCTCCTCGTTCTGTCCGAAGAGCGAGAAGTGGACATAGCGCGACGGATGCTCCTTCAAATCGGCCAGCAGCAACGAGAGGTTTTCGCTTGCCTGCGTGAGGCGAGCATAGAGCTCCTCGTCGCTCAAGAGCTTACCCACGGTACCATCGCCCTCGCGGATCTCCGTAAGAACTCCACTCAACTCGGCAAGGGTCTTGTCGAGGTTCTCCACCACCTGCGTCTCGGCAAGTTTCGTGGAGAAGCTGTTCATGTTGGCCATCAGCGAATCCAGGCGCGCCGCGTTGTTGCCCAGCGTGGTCGAAAACTCCGAAATTCCCTTCACGGCTCGCTTCAACCCCTCCTTCTCCGAGGTCAGGAGCTGATCTATGTTGCCCGTGATAGAGTTCATGTGGGAGGTCATCCCCTCGATATTCGAGGCGTTGTTCTCCACCACCTCATGCAGGGCCTTGAGGGTTACAGTCAACTCATCGGCCAACACCGTCACCTGCTGCATAATGGGGTCGATTGCCTCCATCATGTCGGGCACCTGGGTAGAACGCATCGTATCACCCTTTTCGAGCATCTCGGACGAGGAGCCCGGAACAATCTCCACCATCTTTCCGCCCATAATACCACTGCTGGCCATGCGCGCCTCCGAATCCTTCGGAATATCGAACTGCTTCTTGACGGTCAGGCGAAGAAGCACCTGCTCGCTATCGGTCGAGTCGAAGATGATCTCCGTAACGGTTCCGATCTTCACACCGCGCATCACCACGGGCGAAGCCTCCTGCATTCCCGACACCTGGTCGTAGGCGGCATAGTAATCCACATTACGACTAAAGATGTCAATCCCGCTCAAAAATCGAATACCGGCCCATGCACTAAGGATCATGGCCACTGCAAAAATTCCGATTCTTACCTCTTTTTTCATGGTTCTATCTTTTTTATTTTTTGTCGTTTTAAAAGGGGCTTCGACCTGTTTTCCCCATTACTTGATCTCCGAGCCCGTAAAATGCACCACATAGGCATCCTTGAAGCTCTTGCGTACCTCCTTCAAGTCGGCTTCGGCCGCCTTTTTGGTTGCATAAACTCCGTAGCAATACTTATAGCGATAACGACCCGAGGCGGTATACTCCTTGCATTTTCCGCGATAATTTTTCAACTCCGTGCTATTGAGTTTCAATACCTTGGGCGAAGCCAGGAGCTGGATCGTATAGCCGCTTTTCGGAGTCTCGTCCTTCGCCTCCGATCGGGGTCCCTCGGTCGTTGTCGTCTCCGTGGCAGTATCGTCTGTCGAAACCTTCACCTCCTCCAAAAGGGTCTCCTCCACATAGGCGGCATACTCCTTCACCGCCGCAAGCAGGGCCCGGGCAATCGCCGTCTGTCCCTTCTCGGAGGTCATCAGTTTCAACTCGGAGGGATTCGACATAAAGCCGATCTCGGTCAGAATACTGGGCATATCGGTGGCATAGAGCACCTTCAGCGGGCGACGCTTCACGCCACGATTACCATAGCCGGCCTGGGCGTAGTGCTTCTGCGCGATGCGGGCCATCGCCTCGCTGTAACGGCCGTAGGTAAACTGCAAATTCTGAATATAGGCCCGCACAATGGCCGCCGTGCGCTCGTCGGACATATCCAGAAGCTCCTCCTTGTTGTTGGCATAGAGCACCGACTCGTTTAGGCGGGTCTCCTTCTCACTTTCACCCATGATGAGGGTCTCGAATCCGCGGGCTGCCGTCGAAGTGGCAGCATTGGCATGAATCGAAATAAAGAGGTCGGCCTCGGCTTTGTTGGCAATGTCAGCACGCGCCTGCAAATCGGCATTCAGATCGGCAGAGAATTGTTTGTCGGAGGTACGCGTATAGATCACCTTCACCCCGGGCATCTCCTTTTGGATCAAACCACCCAACTTCAAGGCTACCTGCAAGTTGATATTTTTTTCATGATAGCCGCCATAGGTGGCACCAGGGTACTTCGGGCCACCGTGTCCGGCATCGATCACCACCACACGCAGACCCTGCCCCTCGGCCGCACGAAGCGAGACCGGGAGAAGCAGCAGCAAGAGCAACGAAAGCCTCAGAGCCGCAAAAAGTCGCCCGAAAGGGGGAAAAGTGGCGAAAAAATTCATCTTTCTCCGATTTTTTACCTATATTTGTCGCGCTAAAAAACAGGCGCACACGGGCATACGACCCATATCCGAGGTCGTTTTGCCGACGTGTCGGCAAAGGTACAATTTTTTTTTGGAATTTTGAAGCATTTTAAGACAAAATATCTCCTTTCGGCAGCCATTCTGCTCCTTTTCGGACAGGTGCTCATCGGTCGCAACTCCTCGGCCGAGCTTCTTTTTCATGCGCTGCAAGATTCGCTGCAGCGCAGCGCGCCAATCTCCATAAGCGACTCCACCCCGTCGGCCGCAAGCCTCGACAAGCAGACCCCCCGCTCACGTCGTGCCCGCAACCATGCGTTGCTGGCCACCGCCCCGAAGCGCGACACCATCCGCAACGACTCACTCTTTGCGGCCCACGTCGATTCGCTCGTCGAGAGCCGAATGGACTCCTCGCGAATGGTTCAAACCAACCTGCAAGATACCACCCGTCGCAAGAAGAGCGGCGGCGGCATCGGTTTGGAGGATATCATCTCGGGAAAGAACCGCGACTCGCTGATCTATGATGTGCGCGCCAAGAAGGTCTACATCTACGCCGAAGGCGATGTGAACTACCAGGACATGAACCTGAAGGCCGAATACATGCAGATGGATATGTCGACCAAGGAGATCTACGCCTACGGCAAGGCCGACACGGTGCAGGGCGAGCCCAGTATCGTGCGTCCGGTCTTCACCCAGGGCAGTACCTCCTACACGATGGATACGATCACCTACAACATCTCCTCGTCGAAGGCCAAGATTAAGGGTGTAGCCACCCAGGAGGGCGATGGATGGCTTGTCGGAGGCCACGTGAAGAAGATGAAGGACAACACGATCAACATCATGGACGGAAAGTACACCACCTGCGACCATACGGATCACCCCCACTTCTACCTGGCGATGACCAAGGCCAAAGTGATTCCGGGCAAGAAGGTGGTAACCGGCCCCGCCTACTTCGTGCTGGAGGATGTCCCCATCTACTTCCTGGGTATCCCCGAGGGATTCTTCCCGATCAGTTCGGGCCCCAAATCAGGACTTCTGATGCCCACCTATGGAGAGGATGCCACCAAGGGCTTCTTCTTCCGCGACTTGGGCTACTACTTCACCTTCAAGGACTACATGGATCTCGCCATCCGCGGCGGCATCTACACACTCGGTTCGTGGGAGGCCTCGGCCGTGTCGCGCTACATGAAACGCTACAAGTTCAACGGTAGCCTGAACTTCCAATACTCGAACATCAAGGTGGGCGACAAGGGCGAGCCCGACTACCTCAAACAAAACAACTTCAGCCTGAAGTGGACCCACACGCAGGACCCCAAGGCCAACCCCGGCTCGACCTTCTCGGCCTCGGTAAACTTTGCCACAAGCGGTTACAGTCGCTACTCGGCCACCAACCTGAACGACATGCTCTCGACCCAGACCAACTCGTCAATCTCCTATTCGAAGAGTTGGGCCGGTACCCCCTTCTCGCTCTCGGCCAACATGTCGGTGTCGCAGAACTCGCAGAACCAAACCATCTCGGTAACCTTGCCCACGATTGTCTTCAATGTGGCCCGCGTCTACCCCTTCAAGCGCAAGGAGGCGATGGGCAAGGCGCGTTGGTATGAAAAAATTTCGATGCAGTATTCGGCCAAGATGACCAACTCGCTCTCCACGACCGAGTCGGAAATCTTCACGAGTGAGTCGTTGGACAAGATGAAACACGGCGTCGAGCACAAAATCCCCGTCTCGGCCTCGTTCAACCTCTTCAACTACATCAACATCTCTCCCTCGTTCAATTACACCGAGCGTTGGTACTTCAAGAAGCAGGAACGCCAATGGAATCCCCAGACCAACCAGGTGGATTACCTCGATCCGCAGTATGGTTTTTGGCGCATTTACGACTACTCAACCAGCCTCTCGGCCTCGACGACGATCTACGGTATGTACCGCGCCAAGAACAAGCGCAAACAACAGAAACTGCAAGCCATACGCCACACGCTCACACCTACCATCGGCATGAGCTACACACCCGACTTCAAGGACATGGCCTACGGCTACTACAAGGTTGTGCAGAGCGACTCCACCGGCAAGCATACGGTCTACTCACCCTTTGCCGACAATGCCTACGGCGTCCCCTCGAACGGACTCTCGGCCTCGATGAACTTCTCGCTTTCACAAAACCTCGAAATGAAGGTATTGAGCAAGCGCGACACCTCGGGCATCCGAAAGATCAAGCTCATCGACGACTTCCGTATCAGCGGTTCATATAACTTCGCGGCCGACTCGATGAACCTCTCGAACATCAGTCTCTCGTTCCGCACTACCCTCTTCGGCAACTTCGGACTGAACCTCAACGCCACACTCGACCCCTACCGCGTCACCCCCGAAGGAAAGCGCATCAACAAACTCTTCTTCCCGGGCCGCATCGTCTCGACGGGTTGGTCATTCGGCTACTCGTTCCAATCGCGACAAGATAAGTCGCAACCCGCCATCAACGACATTACAACCCTTCCTCCGGAGTACCAAAACCCCTTCTACGACCCCTATGGGCAGATGGATCCGGTCTTGAGAAGGCAATATATGGCACAGGCCTACTACGACTTCTCCATCCCGTGGAACTTGAGTTTCAACTACAACGTAAGCTACAGTGTAAGTTATGTCAATAACGGCACAACGGGTATCAAACGAAATGTAAACCAAACCCTCGGTTTCAACGGATCGATCAACATCACCCCCAAGATGGGACTCACCTTCCAAGGCGGTTTCGACCTAATGACCCGCAAACTAACCACTTCGCAGATCTCGATCACGCGCGACCTGCACTGCTGGCAGATGTCTTTCAACTGGGTACCTTTCGGCCACTACAAGTCGTGGAGTTTCAACATCGGCATCAAGGCCGCTTCGCTGGCCGACCTGAAGTACGACAAGAGCCAGAGCATGTACGAAAATATGTACTAATCTTCTTTTTCACTGCGACCACGGCCGACAAAGTCGGCCGTCGCTCCAAAAGAATCAAAAAATCCGCCCCTCCGAAGGCGGATTTTTTGATTCTCCACACCCCTTGATTGCACAATCTTTTCGAGAAGGGAGAAAAAACCCGCCTCTTATCCCCTAAAAAACTTGCTTTTTTACTGATTTTTACCTAATTTTGTATTTCGATAACCCAAAGCGAAAATTTCTCTCCGAAAATATCTTCGGATAAGCAAAGAAAAGCCTATGTTTTTCGTCCTTAAAGAACTCTTCACAGCCCTGCTGCTAGCTGTTGCATTAAGCGGCGCCGTCGGCATTTTACTGATCCTCCTTCCACGGGGAGTCTATGCGCGTTACAACCTCGCCGAACCCAAGCCCCTCCTGATTATCGGAATCGCCGTTCTCTTTATCCTCGCCGAGAGCCTCTTTTTGTTCGGAGCCGTTCGTGTGCGTCGCCAGATCGACCGCTCCTGGAGTGTCGCTTCGACCACCATCACCCAGGCTCAGCTGGCGGGCCGCACACTCTCGGGAGATCAGCTGGCAACCCTGCTCAAGCAACAGGTCCCCGGAGCCGAACAATTCCTCGAGGCGGGAAGCGCGGAGATCAACGCCGCGAGCACGAATGCTGCCGCAATGGCCACCACCTACTACCGCGAGGTACGCGGCGAGGTGAGCCGCTACATTTGGGCCCGGCTTCTTTGGGCCTTGGGAGCGATGGCATTGGCCGCAGGGCTTTTGATTTGGGATGCCAATCGGGCGCAACGCTACGCCGCCTCCTGGCAGATGTATAATCTGGACGACCTTTAACCGTGGCCCCCTCGGCCACCCCACATCAGGGTATCGAAACGACCAAGATAAGCAGAAAAACAAAAACTAATAAAAAATAAAACAGTATCATTATGGACAATCACATTTTAATCGGTATCGGTGGTACCGGAGGTAAGATTTTGAAGGCTTTCCGCAAGCGTATGTTCCAAGAGTATTCCGAAGAGGAGCGCCGCAAGCTCCCCATCGGCTTCATCTATGTGGATTCGACTAAAGAGATGATGGATCCCAAAGACCAAACCTGGAAGGTGATGGGTCAGGATTCGCGCCTGGGTAAGGACAACTTCCTCTACATCCGCGAGGCTTCGCTCGGTTCGCAGCTCGCCAGCGTGGAGAACTACCCTGGAATCTCGAAGTGGATCGGCAGTAAGAAGATCTGGTCGAACATCGTGGGTAATGTCGGTGACGACGGTGCCGCCGCCCAGAAGCGTCGCCTGGGTCGCTTCCTCTTCTCGTGCAGCGCCAACGACTACCGCGCCATCCTCACGAATCAGGTGAAGCGTGTACAGGCTGTGGGCAGCAACGAGGATGTGACATTCCATGTCTTTGCCGGTTTGGCCGGTGGTACGGGTTCGGGTTCGGTTGTCGATCTGGTGGCCCAGACCCGCAAGGAGTATCCCGCACAGGCCGGTCGCTCCTACAAGATCATCCTCTACTGCCAGATTCCCGAGCGCTCGCCGCTGCCCAACTGGGACAAGGGCCTCTACCATGCGAACGGCTATGCCGCCCTCACAGAGCTCAACGCCCTGAAGGTGGGAGCCTTCAAGCCGCACGATGTAACGGCCCAGTTCGAGTTCGTACCCTGCGACGAAAATGTCTACAACGCCGCCTTCATCTACACGAATGCCAACGAGAACGGCAAGATCATCAACACCAAGGATGAGCTTCCCGTATTGGTTTCTGACCTTGCATTCCACTACATCACCTTGCGCGAGGACAACAACACGCGCGACTTCAAGGATTGTTACTCAACCGAAAATGTCGATCCGAAGGATGAGTTCGATGAGAATGCCGAGAACAAGGAGGATGCCGTACCGGTACGTTCGAAGGTCTTCAAGGCCTTTGGTCTGAAGCGCATCGTGAACCCCGAGTCGGAGATTCAGGAGTTCCTGACCTATACGATGGCCCGCCAGGCCCTCTACCAGTTCAAATACAACAACTGGACCGACGATCAGGGCTACTGCGATGAACCCAAGAACGAGGACTACCGTTCGAAGATTGCCGGTGCCGAGGGCGAGGCCTTCCGCCACCGCGTATGCCTCACCGAGAGCCAACTGATGCTCTCCGAAGGCATCCTCGAGAGCGAGATTGCCGCCAAGTGGAAGACGATCGAGGACGACTGGAAGAGCATCGTACCGAAGCTCTCGATGGCCGCCTGGCAGAACAACGAGTCGCAGGCATTGAGCGGTCTGACGACCCTCTGCAACCAGCGCTTCGACCAGAAGTTCCGCGAAGTGGGTGTAAAGCGTTTCTATGAGCTCAAGGAGCGCTCGAAGAACGAGATCGCCCAAGAGATCCGCAAGAAGGTGGAGAAGGACTTCTTCGAACTATGGCTCAGCGGCAAGGAGCCCATGTCTGCCGTCATCAAGCGCATGGTCGTGCTGAACGAGTACCTCGATGAGATGCTCGATAGCTTCGAGGCCGCCACGCAGAAGAAGTCGCGCAAACTGAGCGAGCTGACCGAGCGCAAGGCGCAGATGGAGCAGGAGTGGGCACACACCGGCTTCCTGGGTGCCGCCTTCGGCAAGAAGAAGAACATCTACCAGGACTACACGACCAACTTGGAGAAGATTTGCATCCTGCGCACGGAGATTGAGGCTTCGGAGTTTGCCAAGAAGTTGCTGGCCCAGGTGAAGATCGAGCTCGGCGAGTTGGATTCGGACATCAAGGAGATCAACAATCGCTTCACAAAGGCCGTGGAGATGGCCGAGAAGCAGATCAATGTACGCTGCACCGAAAAGGAGATCGCTTCTGGTGTTGCGCTCAAGGATGCCGTAGTTCGTTACTACGATCCAGAGCCCGTACACCAGTTCGCCACCATGCTGCGCCTGGATAAGGAGACCCAAAACAGCCAGAATCAGGCAATCCGCAACCGCCTGGCCGCCCTCTGTGGCGAGAAGATCTCCTTCACGCGCCTGGTAGAAGAGGCCGGAGAGGATATGATCCTCGAGATCATGGAGAACGAGTGCATGAACGGTGTGAAGTCGGCACACGAGACCCTGCTGATGGGTCGCAAGCCGGTGATCGGCAAGAACATCATCGACCAGCTCTATGAGCAGTACGGTTCGAGCGACAAGGGTGATGCCCTGCGCGAGTTTGCCGAGAACATCATCAACTCGGCCGGTGTCTACCTCACATTCGATCAGTCGGAGGTGGGTATCAGCCTGGCCAACAACCCCACCCCGATCCCGCAGACCAACCTGATGTTCTCCACCGTGCAGATCACCATGCCTACCTCGGAGAAGCACAAGGAGTTCACGGAACGCCTGAAGGAGGTATTCCGCAGCTGCATCAGCGGCCACAAGGGTACGGTCAGCTTCGCCACCGACAGCCCCCGCATCAATGAGATTACGGTGATGAGCCTTACCTACAGCTTCCCGCTGCGTATGGTGAGCGATGTGAAGCACCTGAAGACCAAGTACGATCTGGCCCTGCCGGAGGGTAACGATGAGGTAAACCGTCTGGTGCTGCACCTTGAGGGCGACGGTCGCCAATACCCCTCGCTCTTCGTGGAGAAGTTCGATCCGAAGAACTACCTGAACGATATGCTGCTCGGTATTGCCATGGGCATCATCGATCTACAGGAGTCGGGCGATGGCACGGGCCGCAAGAGCTACTGCCAGTTGCGCAAGAACCACCGCGGTCAGATCCTTTCGACGATCGTCTACGGCGAGAAACTCTCCGAGTTGCACGAGACCGAGAGTGCCAAGGTGGCCGACATGCGCCAGCTGCAGGCCGAGGTCAAGAGCCGCATGGCCGAGGAGTACCTCCACATCTCGAAGCGTGAGGAGCTGGTCAAGGCCCTTGTCGAGCTGGGCAACCAGATCTTCGCCGAGCGTCGCAGCAACCCGAACGATGCGACCTACAAGCTCTATATCGACTGCATCAACAAGATGTGCGACGAGTTGGAGAAATAAGCCCCGCAAAGCAGAATAGAAAAACAATAAAAATAGAATATTATGGCAAGTTACACGAAAAGAGGAAAGTGCACAAACTTTACGAGCGGCGACCAGAAGGGTTGCCCGAAAGCCGATGCCAACGAAATCATTGAGGTGGATATTACAGACGACTTCGTCTGCCCCCACTGCCACGGCGATCTGATGGAGGTTGCCGACAAACCGAAGGGTGTTCCCGCTTGGATCTGGGCCGTGGTGGCCGCAGTGGTTCTGGGTGGCGGTGGTGCCGGTGCCTGGTTCGCCCTCGGTGGCGGCGAGAAGGAGGTTCCCGTGCAGGAGATCACGCTCGACGCTGAGAGCTACACGGTGAAGGTGGGCGAGCAAGTGATGATCAACGCCATGGCTATGCCGATCGAGGCCACGAACCCCGCCTTGAGCTACGCCTCGGCCGACGAGACGATCGCCACGGTGATGGGCCCCGAGATTACGGGTGTGAAGGCCGGAAAGACCACCATCACGGTAACGGCCTTGGATGGCAGCCTCGTTCAGAAGAGTGTGGAGGTGACGGTGAAGGCCAAGGTGACAACGACCCAGCCGCCGACCTATCCCACGGTAGGCACCTTCACGGGCAAGCTCAAGAACGGCTATCCCCACGGCACGGGTACGCTGACCTTCCAGTCGCAGCGTCTGATTGATGCCCACGACACGAAGAACCGCTTGGCCCAGCCCGGCGACTACCTGATCGGCGAGTGGGACAACGGCCACCTGGTGCAGGCGCGTTGGTACGATGCACAGAACAACCTCAAGGAGACGATCGTTTTGGGTAAGTGCATGAATCCCGAGAAGGATCACCCGCTGGGTCGTTTCCGCAAGCAGTAAAGAAGAGTCGAACCCTTAAACGGAGTACCATGCAACGCTTATTATATATAGGTATCGCCCTGCTGAGTCTGACCTTCACAGGTCGGGCTCAAAGCAGCGCGTGGTATCGCACCCAGCTGCTTCAGCAATTGGGCGAAGCGAACCACCTCACATTCACCCCCTCATCCCCCGAGGGAAGAGCCGTAATCGGGAGTTGCAAAGGCTACCCCGTGGTTGCCGAGTGGCAGTCGGGAATCATCTGTCACTTGGGCATCGAACTCTTTGATCTCGAGCTCAAAACAATGGCCGGCAAGCCACTTTGCGACTTTGCCGAACGCTACCTCCTGGAGGAATTCTCGTGTGAGAACCCCGCCGAATTGGAGCGCAAACGCATCGACGACGGAGTGATGCAGAGCGGATCGGCTCAAAGCGTCATCGGGAGCAAGGAGCTGCTCTTCAGTGTCAATCAGCTGGAAAGCGGCCATTATGAACTTCGTTGGGAGAGCCAATCGGGTACACCGCTCTACACCCTGACCATCCCGGCAAACTGGGGACTGATCACCGGCAAGAGCAAGATCGAGCTGGAGAACGACCTCAAACAGGAGATTCAACAACACCCCATCGAGGAGAAGTTGCCCCGAGTGCCAAAACCCGAGCGCCTGGAGAAGACCTCCGGCCGAGGAATTCTGGTCTACAAGCGCGGCCACTACATGATTCCCGAGATGGCCTCGGCCCTCTACTACCGCGAGCATCGCAAAGGCAATGAGACCACCTACACGCTCCTCTCGGAGCAGGAGCATGCAGCCGAATCGCTAATCAACCTCCTCTCGGTAGCAGCCCTGGCTAAGGAGTACACGGCCGAAGTTTCGCAGCAGAAGTATGGATTCCAACAAGAGGTCTACCGAGTGAACCTGGGCAAGTTGATCAACCTCTTCATGAGCAACGGCTGCGAGCCCTACGTCGGCATCGAGCAGAGCGACGAAAAGCAGATCGTCGCCACACTCGTAATGGTCAACAAGGAGTGGGGCTACAACCACATCCTCAAGGTGACGGCCGACCGCAACCAGATCGCCACGGAGGGGGGAAAGCTCTCGATCACGATCAACGCCTACACCCCGACCCACAACCTGGCCCGTCTCTACGACGATGACAACATCAAGAAGAACTCGAAGGCCCCCAAATTTACCATCAAGGCAAAAACAGAGAAGTAAGATGAAAAGATTAGTAACCATTTTCTTGGCCGTATTGGGTTTCAGCCTCACGGCCGAGGCTCAAATCTCGGTTGACAAGCAACTGGGAGCCCTGGATGCCGAGCAGACCAAGGCCCGTATCAACCAAATCAAGCGCGACTCATGCTACCTCTATGGCGAGGGTACGATGCCCACCAAGGAGGAGGCCGATGAGTTGGCCATGAACAACCTGGTGGCCAACATCGAGGAGTGGTGCGCCACCCAGCCCGGCGGAGATGCCCCCAACATGGTGGGCAGCAGTGTGCTTCGCGGCTACCCCATGATGAGCACCATGCGCGGCAATATGTACCGCTCGTTTGCCTACGCACACAAGAGTGAGATCCTCCCCTCCTACGCTGCCACGACGGAGACCCCCGCCGAGGAGCCCGCACCCGCACCCGCAGAGGAGGTGGCTGTGGCTCCCGTAGTTGAGGCCGCTCCGACCGTTGAAGCGGCTCCCGCAACGACACTCTCCGCCGAGGAGCAGGCCGCCCTGGCCGAGTTGAACATCTCGGAGGGTGCCGCTGCCACGATCGCCGCCGCCACGGGTACGGCTGCCGTAGCAGTTGCCACGGAGACCGCCGCCTCGACGGCCGTAGCACCCGCACCCGTTGTGGAGCCCGCCCCCGCCCCCATTGCCGAGCCGGCTCCGGCTCCTGTCGTAGTGGCCGAGCCCGAACCGGCACCCGCCCCCTCGTTCCCGATGAATGAGTTGGTGGCCCTGAAGACCATCGACGAGGTAAAGCAGTTCCTGGGCAACCACGGCGACACCTGCGCCCACGGCGATGTGACGCGCTCGATGGATTTGGAGATGGTGGGTCAGGCCATGCTGATCGTCTACAACATCTCGGACGGCAAGGTTCGCACGATTTTGGACAAGAAGCAGGAGAACGGCAAGCGCGTGAACTACTTCTCACGCTACGAAGATTCGACCCGCAACTACAAGGGCTGTGGCGCCTGGTGGGTCCTGATCACCCGATAAGCATTCAAAAAGCAAATCTGTAAAATAAAACGAGTTATCTATATGAAAAAACTTATTCTTATGTGCTGTTTAGTGGCCGGAGTTTGGGCTTCAGCCTCAGCACAGTCGGTAAAATTCGAGATCAACAGCGGAATAGAGGATAACCCCGCGTTGAAGTCTAGAATTGAGCGAAATGTATCGAACCTGCTGACGGAGATCAACCGTGCCCAATCGACCGGCACCTCACTGAATTTCAACGCCTTCGAAATCACCTCGGATGCCAAGACCTCGCTCTCAATGCTGTGGTCCAATGTCCCCTTTGTCTGCATCGAGGAGGAGATCGTGGAGCGTCTTTTAGGGGTTAGTGGTGGCTATCAGGTACGTTGCGTGCCCTTGGAGTTGCGCCCCACTGACGCCAAGGTATCGGACGACAGCTACCAGGAGGCCGTTATCGACTTCAACCATGCCGGCGAGATCTCGAGTTTCTACTTTGCCATCAGCAACAACCTCTACTCACAGGTGATGAAGAAGGGTGGCGAGGTGACCGACCTGCGCCGCCGTCAGCTGATCCTGGACTATGTGGAGCACTTCCGCACGGCCTACAACCAGAAGGATCTCAAGTTCTTGGAGGCCGTCTTCAGCGACGATGCGATCATCATCACCGGTAAGGTGACGACCCGCAAGCCCATCGACTCGCCCATTCCCATCACGAAGGTGGAGTACAAGACCCAGAGCAAACAGGAGTACCTGACCAACCTGCGTCGCGTATTCGCCAACGCCAAGTATGTGCGCGTAAACTTCAGCGAGATCAAGATTCAGCGCCACCCCACCATGGAGCACTACTACGGTGTCCTGCTCCGTCAGGGTTACAGCACACCGGGCTACTCCGATGACGGTTATGTCTATCTGCTGTGGGACTTTATCGATGAGCAGCATCCGCAGATCCATGTCCGCACCTGGCAGCCCTACTGGTTGAATCCCGAGAAGACAATTGCCATTGAAACAGAAGAGGTCTTCGATATTGGAGATTTCAACCTCGATATTTAAGATGCTTAAAATATCCGATCCTGGTACAGGGTCGGATATTTTTCTAAAATTTGCACACATTTTGCCCATTTTTTTTTATCTTTGCTTTGTGAAGTCTAACTAAAAAAGACGACCTATGAGACTAATTATTGAAAACACCCCAAAGCAGGTGGCTCAGTGGGCTGCCCGCTACATCGTTGAGCAAATCAAGCAGAAAGCCAAGTACACTAACTCACCTTTTGTCTTAGGGCTTCCGACCGGTTCCACCCCCTTGGAAACTTATGCAGAGTTGATCCGCCTCCACAAGGCCGGTGAGATATCGTTCCAAAACGTCATCACTTTCAACATGGACGAGTATGTGGGACTCCCCGAGGAGCACCCCGAGAGCTACCACTCTTTCATGTGGAACAACTTCTTCAACCACATTGACATCAAGGCCGAGAATGTGAATATTCTGAATGGCAATGCCGAAGATTTGGAGCAGGAGTGTGCCGACTACGAGGCCCGCATCGTCGAAGCTGGAGGAATCGACCTCTTCATGGGCGGTATTGGTGAGGATGGCCACATCGCCTTCAACGAGCCCTTCTCGTCGCTCAACTCGCGCACGCGCCAAAAGACCCTTACCCAGGATACGATCATCGTGAATTCGCGTTTCTTCGGAGACGATGTAAACCTGGTTCCGAAGACCGCCCTCACAGTGGGTGTCGGCACCGTCCTCTCGGCAAAGAAAGTCATGATCCTCGCCACCGGACACAAAAAGGCTCGCGCTGTACGCCACGGCATCGAGGGGGGATACAACCACCAATGGACGATCTCGGCCCTGCAGGTACACCCCTGCGGCATCATCGTCTGCGACGATCCCGCAGCCGAGGAGCTTCGTGTATCGACCTATCGCTACTTCAAGGATATCGAGAAGAAGAATCTGATCTGCAACCGCTAATATAAGATAGAAATTCCACAATAAGAAATCCGCCCTTTGGGTGGATTTCTTATTGTTTAATAGAATCAGCTGAAGATTTTTAGAGGGAAAAGGAGGAAAATATTTTGAATTTCTCAGATGATCCGCTAAAGTCGTAAAGTGAAAAAGATTAGAATAAAATAAAAAAACTGAATATGGGGATAATAGAAATAATTGCCCATTATTCATTGCTCATTGCCCTTTATTTTGTACCTTTGTCGCGAACCAATAACGTAAAAGATGAAACACGCATACGTATTCCCCGGTCAGGGTGCCCAGTCGGTAGGCATGGGTAAAGACCTCTACGACAATGTTCCCGAGGCCAAGGTCCTCTTCGAGCAGGCCAATGAGATTCTCGGTTTCCGCATCACCGATATCATGTTCTCGGGTACGGACGAGGAGCTCAAGCAGACCAAAGTAACACAGCCTGCGGTCTTCCTCCACTCGGTAATTTTGGCCAAGGCCTTGGGGGTAAAGCCTGATGCTGTGGCCGGCCACTCGTTGGGCGAGTTCTCGGCCTTAGTCGTAGCCGGAGCCCTCTCCTTTGAAGATGGTCTCAAGCTCGTTTCGAAGCGTGCCCTTGCGATGCAGAAGGCTTGTGAGGCCCAGCCCGGCACGATGGCAGCCATCCTTGGCCTGGAGGATTCGGTTGTGGAGCAAGTTTGCGCCGAAATCGAGGGCGTAGTCGTTGCGGCCAACTACAACTGCCCCGGACAACTCGTGATCTCGGGCTCGGTGGAGGCTGTGGATGCTGCTTGTGCCAAGCTCAAGGAGGCCGGCGCTCGTCGTGCCCTGCGTCTTCCCGTGGGTGGAGCCTTCCACTCGCCGCTGATGGAGCCCGCTCGTGAGGAGTTGGCCGCAGCCATTGCCGAGGCCCCCTTCCATACCCCCTCGTGCCCGATCTACCAGAATGTGGATGCCAAGCCCTATACGGATGCTGAACTGATCAAGAAGAACCTGATTGCCCAGTTGACGGCTCCCGTGCGTTGGACCTACATCGTAAAGCAGATGCTAGCCGATGGCGTGACGGAGTTCACAGAACTCGGTCCCGGCAATGTGCTGCAAGGACTGGTCAAGAAAGTGAACGGTGAAGTAGCTGTAGAATCGAAGGCTACACTCTAACACACCGACAATTACAATTTTAGCAAACAAGATGGGGCTTCCTGAGATACAGGAGGCCCCTCTCGTTTTATAAAAAATTTTTCATTTTATTAAAATAAATTGCTAAATCGGGCTTTATTTTCAATTTTTCTTATTATATTTGTCCTAAGAATAAAAAATAATCGTAAAGAACGACCCACATGAGCTCTCTTACTGAATTTTTTAACGGACAGGGCGATGATGCACAACGAGGCATATCGCACAAGAATAACCTCATCAAGCGAAATATCATCGCCTACATGGCGGTCAACGGCGAGTGTACCCTCTCGGAGTTGACCAAAGAGTTGCACATCAGCGTACCGACCATCACCAAGTTGGTACAGGAGCTCGTGGAGGAGAATATCGTTACCGACCTGGGCAAGGTGGAGACCCCGGGTGGCCGTCGCCCCAATGTCTTTGGCCTGGCAAATTCGGCCATCTACTTCGCCGGAGTAAATGTCGGACGCGACAACATGACCTACATGGTTACCGACCTGCAAAACAATATTATCAAAGAGGAGATCGACACCACATTTGAACTCTCTGATCGTCCGCAGTGCCTGGATCGCATCTGCTCGAACATCAACGCCTTTATCGACGGTTGCGGGGTAAATCGCGACAAGATCCTGGGCTTGGGTGTCAGCATCGTGGGTCGCGTAAATTCCGAGACGGGACACTCCTACAAATACTTTACCTCAAGCGAAGCTCCCCTACGCGACACTATCGAGGAGCGCGTTGGCTTGCGTGTGTTGCTCGAGAACGACACCCGCGCCCGATGCTATGCAGAGTACTCGTGTGGCAAGTCGAAGGAGGAGAACAACGTACTCTATCTACACATGGGTCGCGGCGTGGCCATCGGCATCGTAGTAAACGGCCAGCTCTACTACGGAAAGAGTGGCTTTGCGGGCGAGTTCGGCCACATCCCCTTCTTCGACAACGAGATCATCTGCTCGTGCGGTAAGAAGGGGTGCCTGGAGACCGAGGTCTCGGGTGTGGCCATCGAGGATAAGATGGTGGAGCTGATCGGCAAGGGGGTCAATACGATCCTGCGTGAGAAATACGACCGCCACGAGATGATCCACATCGACGACATCATCGCTGCGGCGAAGAACGACGACAACCTCTCGATCGAGCTCATTGAGGAGGCGGGCGAGAAGGTGGGTAAGGCGGTGGCCTTCCTGATCAACACCTTCAACCCCGAGACGGTCATTGTGGGTGGCAACCTGGCTGCCGCGGGCGACTATGTGATGCTACCGCTGAAGTCGGCCACCAACAAATTTTCGCTCAACTTGGTCTACAAGGATACGAAGTTCCGCGTCTCGAAGATGACCGAGTCGGCCAGCGCGTGGGGTTCGGCCATGCTGATCCGCAACAAGATCATCGGCCTGTAAATCATGAACTTGAAAGGAGAAAAGATAACTCTTCGGGCGGTTGAACCCGAAGATGTAGAGTTGATGTATGCCTGGGAGAACGACCCCGAAGTATGGCATGTGAGTGGCACCCTCGCCCCTTTTTCGCGCCATGCGCTCGAGCAGTTTGCCCAAAACCAATCTCTTGACCCCTTCTCGGCTCACCAGCAGCGGCTTATCATCGAGACCCAGGCGGGCGAAGCAATCGGCACGCTCGACCTCTTCGAGATCGACCCTCTGAACCGTCGCGCCGGCTTGGGAATCCTGATCCATCGCCCCGAAAACCGAGGAAGAGGCTATGCCCGCGAGGCCTTGGATTTGGTCGTCGGGTATGCTCGCAACACCCTGGCCTTGGAGCAGTTGTGGTGCCACATCGAGTCGGACAACGAAGCCAGCCAAGCCCTCTTCTCGGGTGCAGGCTTTCGCCTTGCCGGTTGCAAAAAGCATTGGAATTGGAGCCCCGAGGGGTGGAAAGATGAAGAGCTTTGGCAACGGCTCTTCGACGAGGAAAAATCATAGCGCAGGAACAAACGAGGAGTGTTTTTCTCCTCGTTTTCGCATCGGCTCCCCCTCGGCCCAAAATATAACAATCGCTTAACTGTTGTTAAAAGCTGAATGGTTGCAGGTGCTCTACACGAGATAACGGCCAATAAAATCCACAAAGAGCTCTCCAAAAGTCGGAGGGCTCTTTTTTCGTGGGTTTCGGTTTGAGTTTTGCAATTGTTTTCGTATCTTTGTCTGATTAAACACAACCGATTATGTCAACGACAGAAAAAAATATACTCGATGAGTTGCAACAGAGCGACTACAAGTATGGTTTTACGACCGACATCGAGACCGAAATCATCCCCAAAGGGCTCTCCGAGGAGGTTGTTCGCCTCATCTCGGAGAAGAAAGGCGAGCCCGAATGGATGCTTGAGATGCGACTGAAGGCCTACCGCCATTGGTTAACTCTCACCCCTCCGACTTGGGCACACCTTCGGATTCCCGAGATCGACTTCCAGGAGGTGATCTACTATGCCGCCCCGAAGCAGCAAAAGAAGCTCGGCTCGATGGATGAGGTAGACCCCGAGTTGAAGCGCACCTTCGACAAATTGGGCATCCCCTTGGAGGAGCAGATGGCTCTGGCCGGCGTGGCCGTGGATGCCGTAATGGACTCCGTTTCGGTAAAAACCACCTTCCGCGAGACCCTCAAAGAGAAGGGCATCATCTTCTGCTCGATCTCCGAGGCGATCAAAGAGCACCCCGAGTTGATCAAAAAGTACCTCGGCTCAGTGGTTCCTCATACGGACAATTTCTACGCCGCACTGAATGCTGCAGTCTTCTCCGACGGATCATTCTGCTACATCCCCAAGGGGGTACGCTGTCCGATGGAGCTCTCGACCTACTTCCGCATCAACGCCGCCGGCACGGGTCAGTTCGAGCGCACCCTGATTGTAGCCGATGAGGGAGCGTATGTGAGCTACTTGGAGGGCTGCACAGCCCCGCGTCGCGACGAAAATCAGCTCCACGCCGCGGTGGTGGAGATCGTTGTGGAGCGCGATGCCGAAGTAAAATACTCTACTGTGCAGAACTGGTACCCGGGAGACAAAGAGGGCAAGGGAGGTATCTACAACTTCGTGACCAAACGCGGATTGTGTCGCGAGAATGCCCGCCTTTCGTGGACGCAGGTGGAGACCGGCTCGGCCATCACCTGGAAATACCCGAGTTGCGTGCTGTTGGGCGACAACTCGGTGGGCGAATTCTACTCCGTGGCCATGACCAACCACTTCCAGCAAGCCGACACCGGAACCAAGATGATTCACATTGGGCGCAATACCCGCTCGCACATCATCTCGAAGGGTATCTCGGCCGGCCGCAGCGAAAACTCCTACCGAGGCTTGGTACGGGTGGCAAAGGGGGCCGACGGAGCCCGCAACTACTCGCAGTGCGACTCGTTGCTGATTGGCGACAAGTGTGGAGCCCACACCTTCCCCGATGTAGACTGCCACAACCCCTCGGCCGTATTGGAGCACGAGGCCACGACCTCGAAGATCTCCGAAGAGCAGCTCTTCTACTGCCGTCAGCGTGGCTTGAACACCGAAGATGCCGTAGGCTTGATTGTCAACGGCTACGCGAAAGAGGTACTCGCAAAGCTCCCGATGGAGTTTGCCGTCGAAGCCCAAAAGCTTCTGGCTCTGAGTTTGGAGGGTTCGGTAGGCTGATTTTGATTCACGATTCACGCATGGAGGGTGAATGTTAAAATGTAGAAATTAGCAACCAAAAACAAATTGATTAGTAAAACAAAAAATCGAAATATGTTAAGTGTTAAAAATTTACACGCCTCGGTCGGCGACAAGGAGATCCTCAAGGGCATCAACTTGGAGGTAAAAGCCGGCGAGGTACACGCCATCATGGGGCCCAACGGCTCGGGTAAGTCGACCTTGGCCTCGGTGTTGGCCGGCAACGAGAAATTCACCGTAACGGCCGGCGAGGTTGTCTTCGAGGGCAAGAATCTCTTGGAGCTCCCCATCGAGGAGCGCGCCTCAATGGGCCTCTTTTTGGGCTTTCAGTATCCCGTAGAGATCCCCGGAGTCTCGATGGCCAACTTTATGAAGCAGGCCGTCAGCGAGCAGCGCAAATATCGCGGAGAGGAGCCCCTCACGGCGGCCCAATTTCTGAAGTTGATGCGCGAAAAGAGTGCCATTGTTGAGTTGGACTCGAAACTCACATCGCGTGCTGTAAACGAGGGGTTCTCGGGAGGAGAAAAGAAGAAGAACGAGATCTTCCAGATGGCAATGCTGGAGCCCAAGTTGGCCATTCTGGATGAGACCGATTCGGGTTTGGATATTGACGCCCTGCGTATCGTAGCCACGGGCGTTACGAAGCTCCACACCCCCGAAAATGCTACGGTGGTGATCACCCACTATCAGCGTCTACTGGACTACATCGTCCCCGACTTTGTCCATGTACTCTACAAGGGACGTATCATCTACTCGGGCGATAAGTCGCTGGCCCTGAAGCTCGAAAAGGAGGGCTACGATTGGTTGATTAACGACTACAAGGAGGAGTAATGGAACACTCGAAGATTCTACAACGACTCGCCACCCTCTCGGATGTGGAGGTTGTGGAGGCCGCAGCGTTGGGTGAGTGGGTGGTAAAGGCAGGCACAGAGCGAAAAATCGTGCTTCTGCACCAGACTGCCGACAGCAGCGATTCCACGATCCGCGTAGAGCAAGGTGCCCGCTTGGAGCTTACGGAGATCTTCGTCGGTGAGGCATTCCGCACGGTGAAGATCTTTCAGGAGGAGGGTTCTATGAGCGATGTAACGCTGTTGCAAATCGGCTCCTCGAATGCTGATTTCACCTTTTCGCTCCAGGGTCGGAACGCCGAGAGTCGCCTGCGCGGCCTCTTCCTCGTCGCCCCGAAGGAGCACTGCGAGGTGGCGCTGCGTACCGAGCACAACGCGCCCGATTGCCGTAGCAACTCGCTGGTCAAGGGGGTGGCAAGCGGCCAGGAGGCCTTTGGTCGATTCAGCGGCTTGGTCTATGTGGCACCCGATGCCCAGCGCACCGATGCCCGCCAGACGAGCCGCAACATCGAGCTCACGCCCGGATCACGCATCCGCACCGAGCCGCAGCTGGAGATCTATGCCGACGATGTGAAGTGTTCGCACGGTGCCACCGTGGGACAGCTCGACGGAGATGCCATCCTCTACATGCGCCAACGAGGCCTTACCGAACAGCAGGCCCGTCGTCTGCAGATCGAAGGCTTTGCCGGAGATGTGGTCTGCCACCACGCAAACCCCGCCCTCGGGGAGTTGCTCTGCGAACTGGTTACCGAGAAACTGCAAGCCATGTAGCCCATGCTGAATCTGCACGACATACGAAAAGATTTCCCGATTCTCGAGCGCGAGGTCTATGGCCGCCCCTTGGTCTACTTGGATAGTGGGGCCACGGCCCAGAAACCGCAGTGCGTAATCGAGAAGATCAACGAACTACACCGCACACTCAACGGCAACATCCACCGCGGAGCCCACTTCTTGGCCGAACAGATGACCGAGCAGTATGAGGCGGCACGCGAAGAGGTGCGTCGCTTTATCGGAGCCCGCGAGCGAGCCGAGGTGATCTTTACGGCCGGAGCCACCGCCTCGCTCAACACCGTAGCCTACAGCTACTGCGAGATGGCTCTCCAAAAGGGGGACAACATCGTGGTCAGCGAGATGGAGCACCACTCGAACATTGTCCCTTGGCAGTTGATGTGTGAACGCAAAGGGGCCGAGTTGCGCGTGTTAAGGTTTGACGATGGGGGAGCCCTGAAAATCGAGACCCTTGCGGAGCTACTCGACAAGCGTACGCGCGTGGTAGCTATCACTCAAGCCTCGAACACATTGGGCACACGCCCCGAACTGAAGCCCATTATTGATGCCGCCCATGCCGTAGGCGCGGTGGTCGTAGTCGATGGTTGCCAAGGCGTGGTACACGGCGGAGTGAATGTCGCAGAGTTGGATTGCGACTTCTACGCCTTCTCGGGCCACAAACTCTACGGCCCCACGGGCATCGGTGTCCTCTACGGCAAGCGCGACCTCCTGGAAAAGATGCCTCCGTTCCTCTGCGGAGGCGACATGGTGGATCGGGTCTCATTCGAGCGCACGACCTATGCCGAGTTGCCCTTGAAATTCGAGGCCGGCACGGCCAACTTCATCGGTGCAGCCGGACTCGGAGAGGCGATCCGCTACCTGCAGGGGTTGGACTTGAAGGCGGTGGAGGCCCACGAAGAGGAGCTGTTGCACTACGCCACCGAGCGTCTGCAAGCGATCGACGGGCTGAGGATCTACGGCACCGATCCCTCGAAATGCGCCATTCTTTCGTTTACGATCGAGGGTACACACCCCTATGACGTGGGGATGATCCTCGACAAACAGGGGGTGGCCATCCGCACGGGACAGCACTGCGCCGAACCTGTGATGAAACACTACGGTGTAAAGGGGATGTGTCGTGCCTCGTTTGGCCTATACAACACCCACGAAGAGATTGATCAGCTGGAGGCTGCACTGAAGCGTGCCCTCCGCATGTTACGATAACCCAAAAATCGGCTAACCCTATGCTTATTGTCCTCGAAGGGCTCGATGGAGCCGGAAAATCGACCCAAATTCAACGCCTGCGCCAGCACCTCGAGGCGCAGGGGCTGCAGACCGAATACCTCCACTTTCCGCGTTTTGATGCCCCTGTCTTCGGGGAGTTGATCGCCCGTTTCCTGCGTGGCGAATTCGGCTCGGTGGAGCAAGTAGATCCCTACCTGGTGGCCCTGCTCTATGCCGGGGATCGAAACGATGCCGCGAAGCAAATCCGCCAATGGTTCGACGAAGGAAAGGTCGTTGTCTTGGATCGCTATGTCTACTCAAACATCGGCTACCAATGCGCCAAACTCGCTACGCGCGAGGAGCGCGACCGCCTGGCCGAATGGATCCTCGACTTGGAGTACAACTACTACGGAATTCCGCGTCCCGACCTTTCGCTCTTCTTGGATGTTCCCTTTGCCTTTACGGAACGTAAACTCACCGAACAGCGCGAGGGCGACGATCGCGACTACCTGCAAGGGGGCAAGGACATTCACGAGGGTTCGCTCTCGCTGCAGCAGTGCGTACGCGAGGTCTACCTCTCGGCCGCCGAGCGCGATGAAGCCCTGCGTGTGATCTCTTGCGACGACGGTCGTGGGGGCATGGCCTCTCCCGATGCGATCTTCGAGCGGATTCAAACCGTGCTAACCCCCTTAATCGAGCGATAGACAATGCAACCACGCCTACTGAAATCGCTCGCCAGAGTCTGCCGCGCCGTCTTGGCCATCACCTTCATCCTTTCGGGATTCAGCAAGGTGATCGACCCATGGGGTACTGCCCTGAAGGTGGGCGAGTACCTGGCCATCTACGGATTTGAGGAGTTAAACCCCTTGGCGATGGCCTTTTCGATCTGGTTGTGCGGCGCTGAGTTGATGATGGGTTGCATGCTCCTATTCAAGGTGCGCATTCGTTTGGTTTCGATCTTTGCGCTGCTCTCGATGTGTTTCTTCACCCTCCTCACCCTGTTGAGTGCCACGGTGCTTCCGGTCGAGGATTGTGGATGCTTCGGCGAGGCGCTGAAACTCTCTCCTTGGGAGACCTTCCTGAAGAACCTACTGCTCCTCCCCCCGGCCTTTGTGGTGTGGTATCGCTACCGCCCCGATAAGATCTTCGCCTTCAAGCCGGCCGAACTTGCGCTCATGCTCCTCTTCTTTAGTGGTTCGATGGGGTTGGGCATCTACTGCAGCCGCCACCTCCCCTTTGTCGACTTCCTTCCCTATAAGGTGGGGGTGGATCTACGCACCGAGCGACTCAATCCCGATGCCGACACCCTGAAGGAGGAGGACGAACAACTCGAGACCTTGTTGGTCTACCGCAACCTGGAGACGGGAAAGATCCGTGAATTTGCACTCACCGACACCGAATGGCAAGACGAAAGCCGCTGGGAGTGGGTCGAGACCCGCACGAACTTCAACACCCCATCGATTCGCGCCTCAATTGCGGAGTTCGCCCTGCGCGACCACACGGGCGACATCACCGAGGAGGTGTTGGAGACCGAAGGCAGGCTCTACATGCTCTGCGTAAACAACTTCAAACGACTGCGCAACGGCTGCGCCCACCGTCTGCGAATGCTCATCGACCGTGCCGACCGAGAGGGGGCTACCGTCATCTGCCTGACACCCGACCACCTCAACGACGAAGCCTTGTGGTCTTTCCACGAGAGCCGACCGGTTCGTTGCTGCAACATGGATGTTCATACGATCCGTACTCTGCTCCGAGCGAATAACGGAGTGGTGACCCTCGAAGATGGAGTGATTGTCGACAAGCGGAATTGTCGCGATATTGAGCTCGAATAGACCTCAAAAGAGCCCCTTAGAAAGAAGATTCGTGTTTTTGGTATAGATGTTGGTTTTCTCACGAAAGCCAACATCTCATTTTATGTCTTTACGCTATCGAACCACACACCGAAAAGAGAGCCTATCGCGAAGCCTTGGCAACGGGCTCCGCGCCTTGATCCTCTTGTGTCTGCTGCCTATAGGGTGCTCGAAAGAGAGAAAGCCTCCCTCGAAGAGCGAGGTACACACCGTAAAAGCGGCTACCGCAGAGAGCCTGACGACCCTCGAGAAGGAGTTTGTGGGGCTCTCGACGCCCGACGATGCCGTCAATTTGGCCTTTCGCATCGGAGGACAGATCCTCGATGTGCCGGTCTCGAAGGGGCGAAGCGTAAGCCGTGGAGCCCTGATTGCCGAGTTGGACCCACGCGAAGTGGAGATCGTCGTCCAGGCCGACCGCACGGCCTTTGAGGAGGCCTCCTCGCACCTCGAGCGCATGAAACGGTTGTTGGCCCACGAGGCGATCTCGCTCCAGGAATATGAGCAGGCTGTAACGCGCCATGCCCAAGCCCGTTCGACCTACGAAAACTCGCTCAAAATGCTCAATGACACGAAAATACGCGCTCCATTCGGAGGCGTAATTGAGGCCACCTATGTCGACACCTATCAACGTGTTTCGGCTGGAGAGCCGATTGCCCGCTTGGTGAATCCGCTCACGCGCACCGTCTCGTTCACCGCTCCCGAGGGGCTGGTACGTCTGCTCGATCTTCCGACAACACATTTCCAAGTCCGCTTTGATAATTATCGGGGCGTGCGCTTCGAAGCCCGCCTAAAGAACCATGCCCGCACCTCGTCCGATGGCTCAGGCTTTCCCACCTCGCTTACCCTCGTGAACCCCGACACGGCCCGCTACCCCATCGCGCCCGGAATGTCGTGTACGATCCTGATGCAACTCGCCGACCCCGAAAAAGAGGCCGTCTCGGTGCCGCTGCGTGCGATCTATGCCCCCGCCGGCGGAGGAACCTGGGTTTGGGTAATCGACCGCTCGAATCGGGTTGAAAAACACCGCGTGCGCATTGGTAATCCCGTAGGGAGGGATCGGATCGCTATTGACAGTGGACTTCGAGCCGGAGATCGAATTGTTACGGCCGGTCTCTACCGCCTGAAGGAGGGAGAAGAGGTACGCATCTTAAAGAACTATAACGACGAGCAACGATGAAATCACTCCCTCGCCTTGCCCTGGAGCATCATCCGCTCCTTTGGTTCATCCTGCTAATCTTTCTTATAGGTGGAATTTTAGGATTCCGAAACTTAGGAAAGAAGGAGGATGCCCTCTTTCGCATCAAGACGGCAGCCCTTTCGTGCCACTATCCGGGAGCAACACCCGAGGAGGTAGAACAACTCATCACCGAGCCCATCGAGCGAGAGATCCAAAGTATGCCTTCGGTGCATAAAATCACCTCTGAGTCGCGTTTTGGCGAGGCCTCGATCCGCGTGGAACTCGACCCTGCAACCCCTCCCCATGAGATAGCACAATGCTGGGATGAACTGCGACGACGCATCCTCAACATCACGCCACGACTTCCGCAAGGAGCCTCCCAAGTAATCGTACACGATGACTTCGGTGACCTCTACGGACTCTACTATGGCCTGACAGCCGACACAGGATTCACCTTCGGCGAGTTGCGTGAAGAGGCTCAACAGATCCGCACCCGCCTAATGCGTATCGACGGTGTGCAGAAGATCGCCTTGTTTGGCGAACAGGAACCCGTGATCAACCTCTACATTTCGCTCTCGGCGCTGGCCGAATTCTCGATCCGTCCCGAGGCGATCGTAGCCGCGATCGAATCCCAAAATCAGCTCTTTAACAGTGGTATCCGAGAGGCCGGCGAACTCGAAATCATCATTCGAGAAAGTGGTTCTTATCGCTCGCTCGATGATCTCGGAGATCAGCTTTTGATGGCCTCCGATGGCAAGCAATTTCGACTGGGTGATGTCGCCCGCATCGAACGTGGCTACCGTACCCCACCCACCTCGCTTATGCGCGTAAACGGCCTTCCGGCGATCGGTATCGGCATCTCGACCGAGCCTGGGAGCGATGTAGTCAAGGTCGGAGAGGCGGTTCGTCGCGAACTCAATACGCACGATCTTCCCCTCGGGCTGACGCTCGAGAGCCTCTACCCCGAGGATCAAATCGCCCGCGAGGCGACCAATAGTTTTTTATGGAACCTCTTGGTATCGCTGTTAATCGTCATCGGGATGATCATGCTGACCATAGGCTATCGCGAGGGGGTGGTGATCGGTTCATCCCTGCTGCTGGCCATCGGTGGCACCCTGCTTGGAATGCAACCTTTGGGCGAGGGGCTGAACCGCACCTCGTTGGCCGGATTCATCATTGCCATGGGGATGTTGGTCGATAATGCCATTGTGGTGACAGACAACGCCAAACAGCAGATGGCCCTCGGCATGGTTCGCACAACGGCCTTGATTCGCGGTGCCGAACAACCCGCCCGAGGACTGCTCGGAGCCACGCTAATTGCCATCTTCTCATTCCTTCCGCTCTACCTCGCCCCCTCATCGGTGGCTGAAATCATCCGCCCACTCTTTATCGTCGTAAGCCTTTCGCTCCTGCTGAGTTGGTTTTTGGCCTTGACACAGACACCCCTCTTCGGGGAGCTCCTACTACGTCCGAGCAAGCGGATCGAAGATCCCCATACGGGGCGATTCTTCCGCACCTTCGATCGCCTGCTGCAGGGTGCCCTGCGCCATCGTTTGGGGGTTGTAGTGGGGGCAGTGCTCCTCTTTGCGGGGGCACTGTGGAGTTTGGGGCGCATGCCGCAAAACTTCTTTCCAAACCTCAACAAGCCCTACTTTCGGGCCGATGTTTGGCTTCCGAACGGCTACGATATCCGGGCCACGGAGCACCATCTCCTGCGCATGGAGGAGTGGCTCCTCGCGCAGCCCGAAGTCAAGCGTGTGTCGCTCACCGCAGGAGGTACCCCGCCACGATACTACCTTGCATCGGCAAGCGAAAGCGGAGAACCTCACTTTGGCAACCTACTCATAGAACTTCATAACTCCCGCCAAACGGCCGGAGTGGAGGAGCGTTTTTCACGCTGGGTCGAGCAGGAGTTACCTGATGTTTGGTTACGCTCCTCGCTATTCAAACTCTCGCCCGTGCCCGATGCTGCGATCGAATTCGGCTTCATCGGCCCCAATATCGACACCCTGCAACGGCTCACCGATCAGGCCGAAGCAATCTTGAGCCGGAACCCTCACACCCAGAACGTGCGCCAAAGTTGGGGCAACCGCATCCCGATTTGGACCCCTCTCTATTCGCAGATGAAGGGGCAACGCATCGGCATTTCGCGCAGCCGTTTGGCGGCAGGCATCACCCTCTCGACCGCCGGCTTTCGCCTGGGCGAATACCGCGAAGGAGATCGTATCCTACCGATTCTTCTCAAGGACGAAAACATCGAGAATTACAACCTCTCGAGCCTGCAGGCCATCCCCCTCTTCTCACCCGCTGGACGAGTCTACTCCCTGGAGCAAGCGGTCGACAGTCTACGTTTCGATTTTGAGCGCAGCGTCATCCAGCGCTTCAACCGCGAACGGGTGATGAAGGCCCAATGCGACCCCCGACGCGGAGTCAACACCAAACTCCTCTTCCGTTCGCTCTACGACTCGGTGCGTCGCCTTCCGCTTCCGAGCGGTTATCGCCTGCGCCCCTTCGGGGAAGAGGAGAGCCAAGCCGAATCGAACCATGCCCTGCAGGAGAAACTGCCTCTGACGGCTCTGTTGATCTTCCTCGTCCTGCTCTTGCTCTTCGGAAACTTCCGAAATCCGATCCTGATTCTGCTACTTCAACCCCTCATCTTGGTGGGTGTAGTCCCCGGATTGTTGCTTTCAGGAAAACTCTTCGACTTCTTCGCTCTACTCGGGCTGCTGGGGCTGGTGGGGATGAATATCAAAAACAGCGTGGTACTCCTCTCCGAGGTCGAGCGTCTACGCCGAGAGGGCCGAAGCCCTTACGAAGCCCTCACCCAGGCCACGCGCCAAAGGGCCATCCCGGTGATGGTCGCCTCGGGGACCACCATCCTGGGCATGATCCCCCTGCTCTTCGACTCCCTGTTTGGAGCCATGGCCGCCACCATCATGGGCGGGCTCTTTGTCGGTACCCTGCTCACCATTGGGCTACTGCCCGTGCTCTATGCCCTCTTTTATCGGATTCAACCCCCTACACGCCATGTATAGACTCCTGCTTTTCCTGTTGCTGATGCTCCCCGCAACCCATTTCGCCCAGGGACAAATCGACCTTGCCTCCTATCGCGAAGCGGTGCTCCGTCACAGTTATCCACTGCAAGCCGCTCACGCCCACACGGCCGAGATGGCGGCACGAGAGGCAGTGGCCGAGAGCAATCTCCTACCCCGTCTCTCACTCTCGGGCAACTTCAATTACGCCCTACGCCACGAAGAGGGAATCAAGCCCTGGAACTTCTCGCTCCAGCCCGAAATCACCGCCCCGCTCTACGAGGGAGGTCGCTTGCGGGCCACCCTCCGAGGGGCCGCACTCGAGAGTTCGGCAAGCCGCGAAGAGGAGATCTCGACCGAACTCGAGATCCGCCATGCCGCCGACTACGCGTACTGGAACCTATCGGCCAAAGAGGAGTTTCTCAAGGCGCAACGGCGCTATGTGGAGATCATCGGCTCGCTGAAACGGGTAATCGACGAACGTTTCCGCGAAGGGTATATTGCACGCGGCGATCTGCTGATGATCGAGGCCCGCCTAAGTACCGCCAACTATGAGCTTCTCGTCACGGAGCAGCAATTCGAAGAGGCGTTGCACAACTTCAACATCCTGCGCGGAATGCCGAGTGACCAGCCCGTAACTCTTATGGAGTCGATCCTCGACAGCCTGCCACTACCCCAACGTCTCGGCTTCGAAAAGGCCCTCGAAGCCCGCCCCGACTTCCGATCGGCCCGCCTGCGTAGTGAAATAGCCCGCAACCACATCCGCATCGAGCGGTCCAACTACAATCCACAACTGCACCTCGGAATGCGCGGCGTGTGGCAGCCGCAAGCCCCAAACCGAAGAGGAACGACCTCCCTCGACGGAGAGCTCTTTGCCCGTCTCTCGATTCCGATATTCGGGTGGGGCGCCCGTCGCCGCACGCTGGATGCCACCCGCGCCGCCGCACTCCGGGTCGAATGGCAACAGGCCGAACTCTACGAGGAGATCCTGCGCGAGGAGCGCAACGGGTGGAGCGCTGTTGTGGAGAGCTACGCGCAAATCGCCACCGTAAGCGAGAGCCTGCGCATTGCCGGCGAAAACCTCGAGCTCGGAACCTACTCCTACAGCGAGGGGCTCACCACAATTCTCGATGTACTACAAACCCAACTCAACTGGATTCAGATCTACACAAACGCCATCACCGCCCACTTCAACTATGCCGTGGCCTGCTCGAACTATCGACGCATCACGGGAGAGCAAGGCGATGCGGACTTTTGAGTTTCGTCAGCACCACCCAATTTTTGGTTTTAGAGGAGCAGATTTCGACTTAACGAAGCAAGCCCCGGAAGGGTTGGTGGCATAACGCCACTTTTGACTTTCAGAAACACCACCCAATTTTTGATTTTATAGAGGCAGATTTTGTGCCAACGAAGATTGGGCCGGATGGGCTGTACTTCCCGTACTGCCCATTCGGCCCAAGCAAGGCAAGGTGAAATATACTCTGTAGAATCGAAAATAATTTTTTGATTTTAGAGGAGCAGATTTCGAGTTAACGCAGCAAGCCCCAGAAGGGTTGGTGGCGTAACGCCACTTTTGACTTTCAGAAACACCACCCAATTTTTGATTTTAGAGAGGCAGATTTTGTGCCAACGAAGATTGGGCCGGATGGGCTGTACTTCCCGTACTGCCCATTCGGCCCAAGCAAGGCGGTGCAAAATATGCCCTATAAAATCAAAAAATCAAAAAGTGATGGATATCTCCGACTCCGTAGCACCAATCATCTTCAACATGCGAATCAATCCACACCCCTCGTTGTGGGTACTCAAGACCGCCTCGGAGATAGCATCGTTGGTGGAGGGATCCTCGCCCTCTACGCGGTAAACAACCTTGAAGTCGGTGTAGTAGGCTTGCGCCTGAAGGGTTTCGGTGGAGAGGTTGCCCGAGACCTCGATCTCAAACCCCTTGACCTGCACACGGGCGCGCTTGAGGTAGTATTCCAGGGTATAGGCGGCACACATGGCGGCCGAATAGAGCATCATCTCCTTGGGGTTGAGTGCCGTCATGTCGGCATGGCTCTGCAATTTGAATTTCACCGGCTCATCGCGGCGAACAGATACACGATAGTTCAACATAGTTCGTTTGGTTTTTAATTGTTTATTGTTTTAATTTATTGTTTTGTTTATTCCATAAACGAAACTTATTCCCCTTTTCGTATGTAAGGAGCGAAAAAAAGAAAAAAATTCTACACACGAAAAAGATTGCAAGAATCGTTCCTAAAAAGAGGAGGGCATTCCCAAAAAATGAGTATCTTTGTTCGTTTATAAGACGAAATAACCATGTTAGCAAGATTCATTCGATCTTTTTTACTGATATTTGTTCTGTTATCGTCCATCGGAGCCGTTGCGCAGAGTTCCCAACAAACCCTTCGAGAGGAGATTTTGCGTGCCGAAGAACTCTTTGAACGGGGTCGCTGGGCCGATGCCCGCCACGCCTGGATAGGGATTGAGCGGGAGCTGAGCGAGAATCAGCTGCCCGAGCGGGAGTTGGCAGCCTACCACCTGGCCGTATGTGCCGTTGAACTCGGCAGACCCGATGCCGAGACCGCCCTGCTACGCTTCGAGGAGCGTTTTCCGGGATCATTGCGCACCAACGACGTGCGCTTTTCCCGCGCCTCGTACTACTGCACTACAAACCAATACGAGAAGGCTCTACAGACCTTCGAGAAGATCAACTACCGCGCCCTCTCGGCGGACAATCGCAACAAATACAATATTCGCCGCGGATACCTGGACTTTGCGACCGGTGCGTATGAAAAAGCCTACAGTTACTTTGAGCAAGTGGACAAAAAAAGCATCTATGCCGACCATGCCCTCTATTACCGCTCCTACATCGACTACACAAAAGGAGACTACGCCAAAGCCAAGGTAGGATTCGAAGAACTCACCAAAAGCCATACCTACCAAAGTATTGCCCCCTTCTACCTCTTGCAGCTGGAGTTTCGTGAACAGAACTACACCTATGTGACCACAAACGGCGACAAGCTGATCCCCACGGCCACGCCCGCGCAACAGAACGACTTGAGGCGCATGATCGCCGAGGCTTGGTTCCACCTGGACAACTACGCGAAAGCCTACGAATACATCGCTGCCTACCACCAAAACGGAGGAGAGGCCACGCGTGAGGCAGCCTACATCGAGGGCTTCTCGCTCTACCGCTTGGCGCAATACCAAAACGCTACGGAGGGGTTGCGTCGTGCTGCCGGTCCGGAAGATGCCCTGACACAGAATGCCGCTTACCACCTGGCCGATTGCTACCTACGTTTGGGAGACAAACAATCGGCCATGCAGGCCTTTGCCATGGCCACCGACAAGAGTCTCTCGGCCGAGATTGCCGAAGATGCTCTTTTCAACTACGGAAAACTGCAATATGAACTCGGCGGAGGACGCTTTAATGAGGCTATCAATGTCTTGACACGCTACCGAACCGAATACCCGAAGTCGGAGCGGCTCGAGGAGGTAAATGCCCTGCTGGCAGCCGCCTACTACAACTCCGAGAACTACGATGCCGCCTACGAGGCAATCCGCACTCTCCCCTCCCCCGACAGCGACATGCGCGCCGCTCACCAAAAGATTGCCTTTTACCGCGCCTTGAAGCACTACGAAGCGGGTGATCTGAAGGGGGCCGACGAGGGGCTGAAGGAGGCAGCCGAGATTGGAGTCAGTGCCCGTTACAAGGCCCTGAGCGACTTTTGGCGCGGAGAGATCGCCTGCGCAAGAGGAAACTACGCCGCGGCACAACCCCTCTTCGAACGCTATCTGCAACAAGCCCCCCGCACCGAGCGGGAGTATGCCCTGGCCCACTACAACCTCGGCTACTGCCACCTGCGCAACCAACGAGAGGCCGAAGCCGAACGCTCGTTCACGCAATTCCTATCACTCTACACCACGGCAGACGACCTTCGGGCTGATGCCCTAAATCGCGAGGGCGACAGCCGCTACGGACAGCGCCACTTCGAAGAGGCACTCAAAAGCTACGAAGCAGCCGCGACCACAGCCTCTACTGCTCGCCACTACGGAGCCTATCAACGCGCCATTACGCTCGGAATTTTAGGGCGTTCCGAAGCGAAGATCGAGGGTCTTAAGGGAATCATTGCTACGAACAAAGGTGATTGGGTGGATGAAGCCACCTATGAATTAGGGCACAGCTACATGGCCCAAAAACGATACAGCGAAGCTGCCTCCGTACTCAAAGATTTTGTCAATCGCTACCCCAACTCACCGACCTACAATGCGGCCCTCTCCGACTTGGGAGTAATCTACGCTAACCTGGGCGACAAGGCCCAATCGATGGCCTACTACGACCGCGTGGTAAAGGGCTCTCCCTCATCAGCCGAGGGGCGTACGGCACTGCAGGGAATTCGCGAACTCTACCTGGCCGAAGGGGATGCCGAGGGCTACTTTGCCTATGCCAAAAAAAGCGGTATGGAGGGCGATCTATCGCAACACACGCGCGACTCACTGAGTTTTGCCGCAGCCCAAAGTCTCTACCTGGCGAATCGGTCGGAGGATGCTGCCCGCTCACTGCGTAGCTATCTAAAGAGTTTTCCGAAGGGTGCCTACAGAAGTGATGCTCTCTACTTTATCAGCAATTGCTATCACGAATTGAAGGATCCGAAGCGAGAGTTGGAAGCACTCAAAGAGCTCTCTTTAGAGGGGTCGAACACCCATACGGCCGAGGCTCTGGCCCGTTTGGCCCCGATGGCCTACTCCTCGAAGGAGTATCGCGTGGCAGCCGATGCCTACGGTCGCCTGATGACCTTGGCCGCGAACTCCGAGGAGCGTAAACTCGTAAGTGAAGGGTATGTCCGCGCCACGATTGCTACGGGCGACGAGGAGGCTATTCTGAAGATGGCCCAGGAGATTGAATCGCAAGAAGGACTCTCCGAAAAGGCGTTGCGCGAAGCCCGATTTGCCCATGCCCTTGTCTGCGAACAGCGGGGCGAGAAGCGCGAGGCACAGGCTCTCTACGATCAATTGCGTCGCGAGGTTCGCTCGCCCGAGGGGGCCGAGGCGATGTATCGCACGATCCTCGCCCGCATGGATGCCGGCAAATGGAAAGAGGTCGAAGAGTTGGTCTTTGCCTTCTCGGAAATGCCCTCGGCCCACAACTATTGGCTCGCCAAATCGTTCCTTACGCTGGGCGACTGCTACCTCAAGCAGGGGGATAGTTTCCAGGCCCGAGCCACCTGGCAGAGCGTAGCCGATGGCTACTCACCGTCCGATGACGGCATCGTCCGCGAGGCTAAAGAGCGTATCAACCAATTGAAAAATTAGTCTATGAAGCGTTATTCATATCTGCTCTGTCTGATCGGAGTATTGTTGCTAATTCCGACAACCCACCTCTCGGCACAGGTCGAAAAAGAGGTCGAGGTCTCTAAACAATTTGTTCCGAAGGTGGCTACGGCGACTAAACCCGCCATGGAGGCTCGTTTTACCGACACGGTGAAGATTCGCCCCGAGATTGACTACACGATTCGCCCACGCGCCCTCAACACCCAACTCGAGCCGCGTACCTACCGCCCGGCGACAGTTACCTACTGGGAGTTTAACCGCCCTACCCCCTTCTACCTAAAGGCCGGTATAGGCTACCCCCTAAACAGCGTGGCCGACTTCCAGATGGCCGCCCAAAACCCCTCGATCGGCTACGCCCTGCTGAAGGTGAACCACCTGGGCGACTATGCCCGAGTGCGAAACCATGCCGGCACGAAGCCCAACTCAACACGCCTCTACAACCGCATTGGAGGAGCTGCCGGCCGCTATCTCGGTCGCCACATCCTCGAGGGGGAGCTCTACTATGAAAATAGTCTATTCCACCGCTACGGAGCCACCGATCCACAGGATGAACTGATGGTAGGAAGCCGTGTAAATTTCGGAGAGGCCGGCATGCGGGTGAGAATTGGCGACGACTTCAACGACAACCGAAAGGTGAACTTCAACCTCGAGGGATACGGCATCTACTTCCACGACAACAGCCAAACCCTCTCGCTACTCGATGCGCGCCAAATCGACGGCGGAGGAGCCGGCAAGATCGGATTCCGCTGGGGTGAACACCGCATCGGCATCGCACTGGGATTCGAAGGGGCCTGGGGCGCAGCAGAGATGAGCGAGTGCAACAACCTCAACCTCCACGGCGGTATCGGTTACACCTTCAGCCACCGACAGATGGATGCCGAGGTGGGATTGGAGTACCACTATTCGTCGATCCGCATCGCCACAGAGCAAGAGGGATTCCACTACCCGATACCCCACATCCGCCTAAAATTCAACCTCGGGAACGGTGCCTTTGTCCCCTTCGTCGGGTTCGATGGCGAAGTGGAGCGAAACGACTTCCGCTCGCTGATGCACGAGAACCCCTATCTCATCACAGGATTTACGCTTCCTAAGAATACGACCCACTACAACCTGCGTTTCGGCACCGAGGGAGAGTTTGCCAGCCGCTTCTCCTACCGCATCTTTGCGGAGTTGAGTTGGATCGAAAATGCTCGCTACTGGTATGGGATCAACTTCCCCCAAGCCGCAGAACCTACCCACAATTTCCTGCAATTCGGCATCGAGCAGGCACGACGCAACACCGCCACCCTGGGGCTCGATCTGAAATGGCGACCCGTGGCCGATCTCTTGATTCAGGGGTCGCTGCAAGGCTATCTGCACGACTTCCGAGCTTCGCTCTACGACCAAAAACTGGGAGGAGGACTTCCCGCCTTGCGCTCGTCGCTCAAGATCGAGTACACGCACCGCAAATTCTCGCTTGTCCTTTCAGGCGAACAGACCTCCACGCGCTATTGGAGCAACCTGCGCCACTACACCGATGCCAAGGGGGCGAGCCGCGTGGAGATGCTGACCTACAAAGTTCCTATCACGGTCGACTTGAATTTCTACGCCGACTACCACCTCAACTCCTCGCTCACGCTCTTTGCCGAGGGGCGCAACCTGCTGAATCAACGCCTGCACGACTGGGCCAACTATCCCCTTACGGGAGTCGCCTTCACCGCCGGCATCAAACTGAATTTTTAGAATCTGGAGAAGTTACTCTTATAGCCTGAATCAAAGTAAACGAGCGATGCAAACCTTTTGATAGGGTTTGCATCGCTCGTTTAGCTCTCAAACGGGAAATTATCCGAGGTAAGATTTCAGTAATTTCGAACGCGACGAGTGGCGCAGGCGACGGATCGCCTTCTCCTTGATCTGGCGCACACGCTCACGCGTGAGGTCGAACTTCTCACCGATCTCCTCCAAGGTCATCTCCGAGCAACCGATGCCGAAGAAGTACTTGATGATATCGCGCTCACGCTCGGTGAGGGTCTCCAAGGCACGATCGACCTCCGTCGAGAGCGACTCGTTGATCAGCCCACGGTCGGCATTGGGCGAATCGGGGTTGACCAAGACATCCAGCAGTGAATTATCCTCACCATCGGCAAAGGGTGCATCCACCGAGACATGGCGGCCCGCCACACGCAGCGTATCGGTTACCTTCTCCTTCGGGAGCTCCAACTCCGAAGCCAACTCCTCGGGCGAAGGGGTACGCTCATGCTCCTGCTCAAAGCGGGCGAAGGCCTTGTTGATCTTGTTGAGCGATCCCACCTGGTTCAGCGGAAGACGCACGATACGGCTCTGCTCAGCCAAAGCCTGGAGAATCGACTGACGGATCCACCACACGGCATAGGAGATAAACTTAAAACCGCGCGTTTCATCGAACTTCTCAGCCGCCTTGATCAGACCCAGGTTACCCTCGTTGATCAGGTCGGGAAGGCTCAAACCCTGGTTCTGGTACTGCTTGGCCACCGATACCACGAAACGCAGATTTGCCTTCGTGAGTTTTTCCAAAGCCTCTTGATCGCCCTTGCGGATACGTTGAGCAAGTTCTACCTCCTCCTCTACGGTAATGAGATCCTCCTTACCGATCTCCTGCAGGTATTTATCCAACGACGCACTCTCGCGGTTGGTGATTGACTTGGTGATTTTTAATTGTCTCATAATTTTACTTAACGTGAGTTCGGGTATTTGTGAACTCGTATGTTGGGTTATACAAATTTTTCTACCTTTTGCCGACGAGTTCGCAAATACCCGAACTCGCGTTAGGGGCATCCTGCCCCTGGGTAAAATTATCATTCTTACATTCCCCTCTAAATCTCCCCTTTGGAAAAGGGGAGACTTAAGTGGAACGGATCGGAATGTCCCTATGTTGGGTTATACAAATTTTTCTACCTTTTGCCGACGAGTTCACCACGAAGCAAACCCGCTTACTCTACGGCCACATAACTCGCTGCGCGGCCATCAGGATAGATACCATCCACCGAGCGCACCTTGTCGGTAATCTTACGCAAATCGGCCACCGTATAGACCGCCTGGTCGTTGATGTGGGTGATCACAAAACCACGCTTCACGCGGGCTCGGGCCAGGAATCCGCTCTCCTTGAGCGAGGCCACCTGCACACCGCCTCGGATCTCCAACTTGCGACACAACTCCTCGGAGGCATCCACGAACTTCGCACCCAGCACCTCGACCACATCGACGCTCTCGCGGGTGAGCAGTTCTGTTTTACCGGATACATTACGCAAAGTAGCCTCAAAATGTTTCACTGCACCCTCTCTTTTTGCCGATATTTTTACCCGATCGTTGGGTCGGTGGCGTCCGATCTGCTCCTGAAGGGTCGATCCATCGACGATTTTTACCCCGTCGATGTGGGTAATGATATCGCCCTTGCGGATGCCGGCCTCGGAGGCGGCACCCCCCTCTACCACGCTGGCCACATAGATTCCGCCAGGCTCGGTGATCGAGAGTTCCTTGCCCATCGAGTCGATAAACTCTTGGTCGATGGCGCGATAGGTAATCCCCAGCAGGGCACGCTGCACCACTCCAAACTCTTTGAGGTCGGTTACCACCTTTTTCACGATGGTCTCGGGCACGGCAAACGAGTAGCCGATATAACTGCCCGTCGAAGACTTGATCACCGTGTTGATTCCCACCAATTCCCCGTGCGTATTGACCAACGCTCCTCCCGAATTTCCGGGATTGACAGCCGCATCGGTCTGGATAAAACTCTCTATACGGAATTCGCTCGGGATTACCCCCAAAGTACGGGCCTTGGCACTCACGATGCCGGCCGTAATGGTCTGCCGAAGGTCGAAGGGGGAACCGATAGCCAGCACCCACTCACCCAGACGCAGGGCATCGGAACTTCCGAAAGCAAGGGTCGGAAGCCCCTCGGCCTCGATCTTAATGAGGGCCACATCCGTGGCGGGATCCTTGCCAACGAGCGTGGCCTCGAACGAACGGCCGTCATTGAGCGTCACGCGCAGCTTGGTGGCCTCGTCCACCACATGGTTGTTTGTTACAATGTAGCCATCCTCCGAGATAATCACGCCCGACCCTCCGGCCTTGCGCTCTCGCACCTCGGGACGACCCTCGCCATAGCCCTGCGGCAGGCCAAAGAACTCGAGGAAGGGGTCCCAGCCCTGGGGACGGCGCACCGCCACCTCCTGCACGGCCTCAATATTAACCACGGCCTTCACGGCATTCTCGGCCGCATAGGTGAGGTCGGGATACTTGCCCTGCTCGTAGGCGGTAAATTGAGCTCCGAGTTGCGGGGTACGCTCCACCTCTCGCTCGATGTAGGCGATCTGCTGCTCCGTATTGCGGGCCACCGTCCATGCCGTAACCCCTCCGACGGCGGCTGCTACGGCCACCGGCGCCAAAAATCCAAATAATCTTTTCATACGTTTCGTCTTTTAGTTACAAGTTTTATGCGACGAAATGCTTCATAGGCTCTCTTATTTCAAGTGTATTGTTTTCCCCAAAAACGCACCGCCGGGGCGATTTATTATGTGGCGTAGGATTTTATTATCGGAGCGGGAGTGGATCCCCCCATTTTCCTCTTCCCAAAAACAGAGCGACCCTATCACAGTGATAGGGCCGCTCTTGGGATCGCTCCTTCGGAAGACGAGGTAGATCAAAAAAAAATCCTCCCTTAAAACAAGGGAGGACTCAACGCCATGATGGCTAAAAATTCTTGCGGGGGGCGGAAGGTTCAAAGCCCTTACTGCGCACCCACTCCTGAACATCGAGCGAGAGCACCTCGTCGCGGTCGGCCCAACGGCCCGTTTCGAGCAGGCGGTCGCGGAAGCGCAGGATCTTCGACGAGAGGGGGAACTGCGGATGGGGCAACTGCTCCTTTTGGTCGCGCACCGAAGGGCGAATCGTGCGACGGAAGACGCTATCGCGACTCGGACGACGCTCGGGCAGCCACTTATACTCCTTAAGGAAGAGTTCATCCATCGAAGCCACCTTGTCGATCGGCGACATCGTATACTCGTTCTGTTCGCGGTAGGTCATCGAAACCACCTGCTTATCCTCCATATAGAATGATGCCGTACCGCTACGGATCACAAAGACACTGCTGACGGGATCCTCGGGGCTATCCTGCAGGAAGTAGACGGTCTCCACATTGCCATCCACATCGTGGCGGTAGATCTCGTTTTGACGGAACCAGGCGGTCATCTCCTTGCCCGAGATTTGGTTGTAGTAGGCCGTGTCGATCTTCGAAACCATGATAGGTCGTCCCACGAATTCGATGTGATCTACCGACTCATTGGCCGTATAGACATCCATCACATCAGCCGTAATCTGATTTTGCTCATTCCAAAGAATGGGGTCGATGTAGAGGTGCATCGTAGAGTCAACCCCCAGCCCCACAATCGAGTCACAGACGGCCTGGAAATCGGTACGGAAAATCCGCACATTGCGGTAGCCGCGCATGATGCGGCGTACCGTATCGGCGGCACGATTCATCGAGTCGATGCGGGCCAGCGAATCGAGCGCCAACGAATCCACGGCAAGGCTATCGGCGCCCGTCGCCAGGCTGTCCGCCGCGGTGTGGGCGAGCGAATCGGCCAACTCGCGCTGATGCAGCAGCGAGTCGAGCGAAGAGAGGGCCGTGGAGTCGGGAAGCTCTTTTCCCTTGCGGATGGCCCGCTCACGCTTGGCCTCCAACTTGGCTGCCATGCGGGCACGACGACGCTCCATGCGTACCTTCTCAAGCGAATCCATGCGGTTGAGTTGGGCCGTAAGTTTGGCCTGGCGGGCACGGGCGATCACCTTCAACTTCGCGGCACGGGCGGCATCCTTAACCGCCTTCTCGGCCGCCTTTTTCTCGCGGGCGATACGCTTATAGTAGGCCTTGCGATCCTTCTTGCTCAAGGTATCGAGGCTATCGGTAAGTCGCTGGATCGAATCCTGACGATGCTGCTCCAACGAATCGAGAAGTTGATTTTGGGCCGCCAACGAATCGGCCTGTTGCAGGCGCGAGAGCGAGTCGAAGAGTTGTTTGTTGGCCGCCATCAGGCTGTCGCGGTTGCCGCGTTGCGGGCGCACACCCTCACTCTGGGGGGTCTGTTGCTTCACCAGGGCCTGCTCTCGCGGAGTATTGGCCTTGGTCGTATCGCGCAAACTCTTGCCCGAATCGGGGAACTTTCCCTGAGGATTTCGGCTCGGCACCTCACCGCTCTCGTTCGAGAGGGGCTCTTTGGCCGGAGTTCTGTCGGCAAGGGCCGCCTTGGCAAGCGCCTGCTCCCCCTGCTCTCCCTTTGCAACCTCGGTCGCCGGCTCCTCGGCCGAAGAGGTCGAAACCTCCTCCACAGCCACCGAATCGGCCTTGATTACGGGCTTCGGCGCCCAGGGGTTGAACTCGGGTCGGGTGGTGAAGGTTGTTAGGTAGAGGATCGTATCGGAGCGCATGAAGAGCGTATCGCCCTGCGAGGTATCGTAGCCAACAAGGGCAGGATTTCGGGTTAAAAGAGCCGTACCGGGCTCACGATAATACTCCGCATAGTCACCAAAAGCAAGGGTCATGTGCTCCGTATCGTCGATCTGAATGTTGTGGCGCAGGGTGACGTGCTCAATCTCCTTGCGGTAGTCGAGGCTGTCGCTCCACAACTCCTCCTTGGCTGTGAGGATATAGCCATTCTCGGTGATCACATAGCGGTCGTAGAGGCGGTCGTAGCTGCCACGATCGCCCTCCAAGTAGTCGCCATTCTCATTCCAAATATTCGTATGACGGAAGAAATCGGCATGATCGAGGTCGGTATTGTAGGCCACCGAGTCGCTGCGCATCTCATAGGTCGAATCACGCATCTCGACTTTGCCCACACACGAAAGCGTATGCGTATCGGAGAAGTAGTAGCCACGATCGGCTTCGAGTTGATTACCTCGGTTGAAGAGGACACCTCCGCCCGAGAACTCGCCCACCTTGGTGTAGGTATTGAACGAGAAGCGGAAGGTATAGAGCGTAGCCTCGCCATCAATCACCTTGATCAGCGGTGAATAGACCTCAGCCTTGTTGATTCGCCCCTGGTAGTCGGCTCGATCGCCGTAGATGTAGGTCGTATTTTGGTTGATGAGCACATTGCCGAAGCACTCGATCGTCTGACCGTCGTAGCGCACAGCACTGTCGCAGGTAATGACGGCTCCGTTGTGCAGGGCGGCAAAATTTCCGACCATGCAGGTCGCCATCGAATCGCCTACTTCGATCGAATAGACATTGTCGGCCCGCATATAGACCAACTTCGGCTCCGATGGCTCAGCATTTGAGGAGGCGGAAGCCGACTTTCGAGCCGGGGTATCTACACGTTGCTGCGGGGCCCGAAAAAGGGGCTCCGCAGGACGGGCTGTCGCCAAAAAGACCAGCGCAAGCAGCGCTACGGGCAACACGGTTTTCAGCAAACGAACTCTCATAGTGTTACTTTACCCAATTTTTATTCTCGAAGGCTCCGTTGCGGAACTCGGGAGCGATATAGACATACATGCCGGCAATACGCTTGTCGAGCCACGCCTTGAAGACCTGCTCCTGCTTTTGCATCAGCGTCATCTGCTCCAGGCGAATGTAGTCCTCCTCGATATTGGCCTTGTGAGCTGGAATCACCTCGATCAATTTAACAATCTTCGAGAGTTGGTTGCCCATTACATCCTGCGTCTGGAAGGCATTCGACACCTCCCCCTCTTTCAGTCGGCTCAAAGCCAGGAAGTCGGCATAAGGCTTATGGAAACTGTCGTTAGCGAAATCCTCTTTGAGGAATTTGGTCTGCGTGTAATTGACATCCATGGCATCGGCACGCTCCAGGATATCGTGGTTCGTTACCAAACCTCCGTTCATCTTCGTGAGCACATCGTCTGAATGCAGAATTGCTGCCTGCTCGAAGGGGATCGAGTCCTTGCGAATCATGTCGGCCAAAGAGTCGAGCTCGTGAAGCGGCTCCGAAAGCTCCTCGGCCGTAAAGGAGGGGCGCATCAGGATATGACGGCTGTGGTAGAGATTGCCTCGTTTATCAATCAACTGAATAATATGGAAACCTGCCTGTGTCTCCACCACCTCCGAGATCTGTCCCGGTTTCAACTCGGCCAAAGCATCGGCATAGGGCTGAAAGAGTCCCTGCAGGGTGGTAGGCTCAATCTCACCACCACGCATGGCCGATCCATCGACCGAGTACATGCGGGCCATGGTTTCGAACTTTGCCTTACCCGACATAATGCGGTTGCGGAGTTCCAACAAACGCTCCTTCGTGCGACGCTTCGCCTTCAAGATCGACCCCGGATACTTGGTAATTTGGGCATAGACATATTGCTCGGGGATCATCGGCAGGCTGTCGCGCGAAAGACTTTTAAAGTATCGCTCCACCTCACCCGGTGTAACTGTTACCTTCGAAGTAACCTCGCTCTGCATCCCCTGAGCATAGGCCTGCTCGGTGAGCAGTTGGCGCAACTCCTCGCGGATGTTGTAGACCGGCATGTGGTACTGCTGCTCAAGCGCACGAATCGACCCTGTGCGCTCGATCATCGTCTGTAACTGCTCCTCGGCACGCGACTGAATACCGCCCAAATCGACATCTACCGAGTCGATCTGCGCCTGCTGGTAGAGAAGTTTCTGCAAGAGGAGCGCCTCCATTGCCTCGTTCAGAGGTTCGCGATCCGAGGTGTAGCCCTGCTGACGACGCTGCTCCGCCATACGCGAAGCATAATCCTCCAAATCGGAATAGAGGATCGACGAGTTGCCCACAACGGCCACCACCTTATCCAACATTACTTGCTGTTGCGCCTGCACCTGAACGACAAAGGCCGCCAACACTGCAAGCGATAGTATCCATTTCTTCATTTTTCGATCTCTTTAGATATTTTATCAAATCGAGCAACAATTTGCTCAGTATATCATTTTTCGATGTTTTGCTCCTCATCCTCTCCGAAGAAGAATTTGATCTGCTTCTCGGCATCGGCCCGTTGGCGTAACTCCTCCTCGTGGCGACGCAAAAGTTCGTTATGTCGCTGGTTGAAGAGGATGCGACGAATCGTTTCGGAAACCCGCTCCAGCGGCAGGGCCTCTCCGGCACGACGCACGGCCGTGAGTTGGAAGTAGTAGCGCGAATGGTTGTCGCGCATCTGCTGCACCCCGCTTTGGGCCAACAGCGACGAATAGTCGTCGTGACGCAAGGTGGGCAGGTGGCTCAAAAACTCCTCGTAATCGACCCAGGAGTTGAACTCCAAGAGGTCGAAGTTGTTCTTTTGGCAGAGGTCCGAAAGATCCTGCCGACTCTCCGGGCGCGTGGCCTGCATGAGTTGCAGAAGCTGCTTGGTGCGGCGATCCCCTTCGGGGAAGCGCAACACACGCCCCTTGACCAGCGTGCGATCCGACTTGAAATCGGCCAAGTGATTGTTGTAGTAGCTCTGAATCGCCTCGTCTGTAAAGAGGGTATCGATCTGCCGATCCACATAATATTGGTCGAGTTTGCGAATCAGAAGCGACTGCCTATACTCCTCGACCATCGCCTCGATATCGGCTTCAGAGGCCGAGAAGAGCTGTTCGGCTTCGGAGAGTTTAAGCTGTCGGCTCACCCAGCGATCCACATAGAGACGGTAGTAGGCCGCACTATCATCCCCCACGATCTCCTCGGGGGCTGTGCGCTCCACCTCGTGTAGGTAGAGGGTCTTGCCATTGACGCGCGCCAAGGGCTCGCTCCCCTGGAAGTAGGAGGGCAACTCACGACAGGCCGACATCAGGCACAAAACCACCACCGATGCCACCACACCAACCGTTATTTCTCGAAATCTCTGCATACTGAAGGGACAAAGTTACGCTTTTTACCCGAAAACAACGCCTTCCGAAGGAAAATTATTTTATTCTGCCCCCTCTTTTTCGATTTTAGGAGGTTCTACCGGCGCCTCGTTTGTTGTTTTGAGGGGTTGTCCAGACGAGATTCGATGCAGAAGACGTAGGTTTACGACCGCAGCACGAAGGCAGATCAACAGGGCCAGGCCATAGACAATGTAGTAGATTACCGGATTGCCGATCATCTCACCGAGCCCCAAATCGACCATGGGACGGCCATCGAATCGTTCGCCCGGAAATTCGGCCCAGGTCAAAAGCAACGCCACCGCGTTGTTGAAGGCGTGGAGCAGAATCGCCGGCCAAAGGGAGTGGGTGCGCAATGTCAGAATACCAAAAAAAAGTCCCAACAGAAAGGCGTTGACCACCATCACGGGATGGAGGTGAATCAACGCAAAGAAGAGCGAGGAGCCGATCAGGGCGGCCGTGATTCCGTAGCGGCTGCGCAACCCCTCGAGCAGAATCCCGCGACAGAGCAACTCTTCACAAAGCGGAGCGAGCAGCACCACCGAAAGCAGGGTCCACCCCCCCTCTCCGGGCTTGGGCATGGGAAGTTGCTCGACATCCACAAGCCCCAACAGCGGCTCGATCACCACGCTCAAGGCCAACATCACCACAACCCCGCCCAAGAGCAACGCAGGATTAAGGCCCCGGGTCGAGAAGCGGGCCAAAGGGGCCTCACCACCTCGAAATCGACGATAGAGTAGCGTTAGGAGCAACATACACGCCATCTGCAGCGCATAATTCAAGAAGGTGATAAAATCCCAATCGGACGGATAGAGCAACCCCTCTTCCGCAGGTTCGGGCATGGGGTATCCAAGCCAATGAACGACCAACGAGGCCGCCGTAGCACTGACCACAAAGAGAAGGATCAACACCAAAAGATCACCAAAGGTGGCAAAACCCCCTTTACGAGGATGGAGCCACGAGAAGGGGCTGGGGGTGGTTGCAGATTGTTTTTCGGTCTGTTGCATGGTTCTAACTTCTTTCAAACGACTTTTTCAACCCCTCAAAGATAGGGATTTTTTTGGACATTTCCTCACTTAACAAGCTCTTCTCCGCCAAAAAGAGGAGAAATGGAGCCTTCTTCATCGAAAAAAGGGCGAAGTGAGGCAGGATGTTGTCAAATCCAAAGGATTTGGAGAGGAAAAACAAGGCTTTTTTTGCAAAGCCCACCAAAAATTACTATTTTTGCCCGATAATTTTCTCTTTCGAACCCCGAAGTCCCCATTGAGTAGGCCGAAAGCGGGTAAAAAAGAGAGGCTACAAATTGTAAGAGCGAATAGAAGTTAAGCATATAAAATGGCAAAAGTTGTTGCTTTGGCAAATCAGAAGGGGGGCGTGGGCAAGACCACGACCGCGATCAATCTGGCGGCATCGCTTGCCCTGTTGGGCAAGAAGGTGCTGTTGCTGGATGCCGATCCACAGGCCAACGCCACCTCGGGTTTGGGTTTCGATATTGATATGGAAGGAATCTACGAGTGTCTGACCGGCGAGCGCAAAGCCTCGGAGGTCATTCAACAGAGCCCCGATGTAAAGAACCTTTGGGTGCTTCCCTCGTCGATCCAACTCGTGGCCGCCGACACCGAGCTCCCCAAGATGGAGAATGCCCACCACATCATGAAGCGCATCGTGGACGAAGTGCGCGAGCGATTCGATTATATTTTCATCGACTGCTCCCCCTCGTTGGGCTATACGACGGTCAACATCCTCACGGCCGCCGACACGGTGCTCATCCCCGTACAATGCGAATACCTGGCCCTGGAGGGGCTTTCGAAACTCCTCAACACGATCCGAATCGTGAAGAGCGGGCTGAACCCCGCGCTCGACATCGAAGGTTTTCTTTTGACGATGTACATGCGCAACCGCCTGAACAATCAGGTAGCAAACGAGGTGCGTGAGCACTTCGGTGAACTGGCCTACGAAACAATAATTCAGCGAAATATTCGTTTGGGAGAGGCCCCCTCGCACGGCAAACCCATCATGCTCTATGATGCAAGTGCCACGGGTGCCCAGAACTATCTGACTCTGGCCAAAGAGTTCCTGAAACGCAACCGCAAGCAGAGAGCAAAATAATGAAGCAGAAAGGTTTAGGAAGAGGTTTGGATGCCATTTTCGGAACAGAACGTCCGTCGGCTATCCTCAAACCCATGAACGAAATGGCCGAGCTGGCCATTGAAGATATTGTTCCCAATCCGCAGCAGCCCCGCAGTCAATTCGACGAGGAGGCGCTGGACGAATTGGCCGACTCGATCCGCCAATTGGGAGTCATTCAGCCCATCACGGTGCGGGGGCGTAATGCGGCCGGCAAATATGTGATCATCAGCGGAGAACGCCGCTGGAGAGCCGCACAGCGTGCCGACCTGAAGAGCCTTCCGGCCTACATTCGCGAGGCCGACGACGAGAACCTGCACGCCATGGCCCTGGTCGAGAATATTCAGCGCCAGGATCTCAACGCCATTGAGATCGCTCTCGGCATGCAGCGACTGGTCGAGGAGTGCCACCTCACGCAGGATGCCCTCTCGGAGAAGGTGGGCAAGAAGCGCTCGACGGTGGCCAACTACATGCGCCTGCTGAAGCTCCCCTCGGAGGTGCAGCTCGCTCTGAAGGAGGGGGTGATTTCGATGGGACACGCCAAGGCGATTGCCGGCGTGAGCGAGGAGAAGCAATTGCGCCTGATGAAACGATGCGTGAAACGCGCCCTTTCGGTGCGCCAGACCGAGGAGTTGGCTCGCCGCATGATGGAGCCAATCGAGGATATAAGCCCCATGGCTGAGGAGGAGTATCCCGAGAGCTACTCGCGTTTGGTGGAGGCACTGGAGCGCATCTTCTCGCAAGAGATCGGCATCAAACGCCTCAAGAACGGAGGAGGTCGTATCACAATCGACTTTGCCGACGATGCCGACATCGAACGCTTCATCGAACAGGTGAAAGGTCGCGAGACAAAGTAAACCCCCAAAAAAAGAAAAACAAACGGCATGAATCGACTCATTCGCATCTGCTTTTTGGCTGTAACCCTCCTTTTGGCGGAGTCGCTCTCGGCGCAAGAATTGCGTCGCAGCCCTCGTCAGATGGTTAAGGGGGGACGCATTGAGCGTCCTGACACGGCACGGCTGACGGGAGCCGACTCGATCTTTACGCGTCGCGTGATCGACTCGCTACGCGCCCTGGCCACCGACTCGCTCCTTATGATCGACTCCGTGAAGCTCGACTCGCTGAAGCAGGTGGCCCGCCAAAAGATCCTCGAGACCAATCGCCTGGATTCGTTGCAGCGACTGCGCGCCGACTCGCTCATTGAGATGGCCGGAGACTCCCTGCTGCTGAAACGCGGCCTGCTGGATTCGCTTCAACGACGCGACTCGCTCCTCTCGCTCGGAACCGACACGCTAAAAAAGCGCAGAGGCTGGCTTATGAGCGACTCGATGTCGCTCTCAAAGGTCTGCTGGACGGCAGCCATCCTGCCCGGCTACGGCCAGATCTACAACAAGCAGTATTGGAAACTTCCGATCCTCTACGGTACGCTGGCGGCCGGCATCGGTCTCTATGTACACGAGACGAACCAATACAAGCCCCTCAAACAGGTCTACGACCAGGTCACCTCGATCGACCGCACCCGCAGCGAGGCCCTCGACAACCTACAAAGCGACATGATCCGTCACAACACCCGTCGTCAGATCTACCTCGCAGCCACGATCGCCTCGTACCTCTATTTCATCGGTGATGCCGCGGTGAACTACTCAACCAATGAGGTTTCGAATGTCAAGAAGGCCACCACCCTCTCAACCATCTGCCCGGGTGCCGGTCAGATCTACAACAAGAGTTACTGGCGCGTTCCATTTGTTATCGGCGGCATGGCCTCGATGATCTACTGCGTAGATTGGAACAACCGCGGTTACCAACGCTTCAAGAAGGCTTACACCCTGCGCTCGGACTACGACAAGGCGTTGGAAAACTACAACCAAAACCCCGAGATTTACCCCGAACCTTCGGGCTCGACCGACGAGTTCAAGGGACGCTACACGGCCTCGTTCCTGAAGAATCTGCGCGACAACTACCGCCGTAATCGCGACCTCTGTCTGATCCTGACGGCCGGTGTCTATGTGCTGCAAATCATCGATGCTCATGTGGATGCCCACCTCAAGGAGTACGACATATCGGACGACCTCTCAATGAGCATCCAACCCATGCTGGATTACACCTATATACCGACTCTCGGCAATACTTCGGCCGTTGTCGGCTTTAACCTAAATATCAACTTCTGATGCAAACCACACGCCGCAACCTTGTCGCACTCCTCACGCTAACCACCCTCCTGGGCTTGGGTGAGGCCCAAGCCGCCCCCATCTTCAAAAAATGGCGCGAGAAGCGAAAGAATAACAAAACCGAACAAGTATCGACCCCCAAAGAGGCAGCCGAAGAGCTCCTCGCCCCAAAACGAGATACGATAATCGTAATCCAAGAGCGCGATCCGCGCCTGACACCGCCCGCTCCCGAACCGCGTCGCGACCTCACCCCGGCACAGTATGACTCGCTGCTGGCCGTGTGGTCGAAACAGCGTGCCCAGGAGAGTTTCGAGCGCTACTTTAACGACTACATCTTCATTGATGCCTCAGCTACGGCTGCGGCCGATACAACTCCCGACTCCACCTATATCCGCCGTCTGCGCGACTTGGCTTCGCCCATCGAACTTCCCTACAACTATGTGGTCAAGGCCTCGATTGCCCGCTACACCGACTCGCGCTACGGATTGATGAGCCGCGTGTTGGGCCTTTCGCAGTTCTACTTCCCGATGATCGAGGAGGAGCTCATGAAGGCTGGACTCCCGATCGAGTTGCGTGCCATGGCCATCATCGAGTCGGCCCTGCAAACCACCGCCGTATCCCACGCCGGAGCCGCCGGACTTTGGCAGTTCATGCCCTCGACGGGCAAGGTCTACGGCTTGGAAATCAACTCGTTGGTTGATGAGCGACTCGACCCCGTCAAGGCTACCAAGGCGGCCGTCAAATACCTGAAAGACCTCTACGGCATCTACAACAACTGGCCCCTGGCCATTGCCGCCTACAACTGCGGCCCGGGCCGCGTGAACAAGGCGATGGCTCGCTCGGGAGGCAAGACCTTCTGGGAAATCTACGACTTCCTGCCCGCCGAGACCCGCGGCTATGTGCCAGCCTTCATCGGAGCCTCGTATGGCTATGCCTACCACAAGTTGCACGGCATCACGCCCACCGAGCCCCCCATGCCCCTGGCTACCGATACCCTCCATGTGAAGCGCCTGCTCCACCTCGGACAGGTGGCATCAACCCTCGAAGGACTACCAATTGAAACCCTGCGCCTGCTCAACCCGCAGTACCGCATCGACATCTTGCCGGCTACGACCAAGAGCTATGCCCTGCGTCTGCCGCAACATGCCGTGACCAACTACATCGCCTCGGAGGAGGCCATTCATGCCAAAGATTCGCTCTTCCTGAAGGACTACCTCAACCCTGATAACCTCGAAAAGAAGCGCGCCCAAGCCAGCGGCACCATCACCCACCGCGTCAAACGAGGTGAAACCCTCAGCACCATTGCCCGCAAATACGGGGTATCACAGAAGAATATCATGCGTTGGAATGGTATCAAAAACCCGAACCGCTTGAGCGAGGGGCAGCGCCTGAAGATCATTCGCAATAGTTAATTGCTCGAGCGGCCATGACAAGAGAGGGAGAGATCATCGTAGCCCCGGCTACCGCCTCGGGCGGAGCTTTGGCCGTGGTGCGTTTGAGTGGAGAGGGCTCTATTGCCCTCTGCGATCGCTTTTTCAAAGGACGAAAGCCGTTGATCGAAGCCTCCTCGCACACGATCCACTTCGGAGCCCTCTATAGCGATGAGGAGCTGATCGACGAGGTGGTCGTAGCCCTCTTTCGCGCCCCCCACTCCTACACAGGTGAGGAGTCGGTCGAGATCTCCTGCCACGGCTCCTCCTACATCCAGCGCCGAATCGTAGCACTATTCCTCACCCACGGAGCCCGCATGGCCTCTGCGGGAGAGTTTTCGATGCGTGCCTTCCTGAACGGGCGCCTCGACCTCTCGCAAGCCGAAGCCGTGGCCGACCTGATCGCCGCCGAATCGGCCGCCGCCCACACTTTGGCCCTGCGCCAAATGCGAGGCCACTACTCGCAGGCCCTGGACACCCTGCACGAAGAGCTCCTACGCTTGAGTGCCCTGCTGGAGTTGGAACTCGACTTTTCGGAAGAGGAGGTGGAGTTTGCCGATCGTGAGAGCATCGAGCACACGATGCGCGAAATCCTTCGTGAACTCACACGCCTCGAAGAGAGCTTTCGCCTGGGAAATGTCCTGCGCGAAGGGGTACAAGTGGCCATTGTGGGGCGTCCGAATGTGGGAAAAAGCACACTGCTAAACCGCCTCTCGGGCGAGGAACGTGCCCTCGTTTCGGAAATAGCAGGTACGACCCGCGACACCATTGAGCAGACGATTCAAATCGACGATCTACTCTTCCGTTTTATCGATACAGCCGGCCTGCACGAGACCTCCGATCGACTCGAACAAATGGGCATCGAACGCACCCGAGCGGCCGTGGATCGAGCCCATGTGATCCTCCTGCTGACGGATGCCACCGACACTACGCCCATCGAGATACCCCCTTTACGCGAAGATCAGAGCCTGCTCCATGTGGTCAATAAGTGCGATTTGAACCCCGAATGGAGAGCCGAAATAATGGGGGCGACCCCTCTTGGCCGAGGCACCGAAATAAAGAGCGATACCACGCTTTACATCTCCGCCAAAGAGGGGCTGGGCATCGACAAACTGCGCCAAGCCCTGCGCGCGACGATCGACACCTCGGAGTTGGAACGAGGCTCGGCCATCGTAAGCAACAGCCGCCACCTGGTGTCCCTGATCCATGCCCGCAAATCCCTAAATATGGCCCTTAACGCCCTCTCCGAGGGCCTTCCCACCGACCTCCTGGCCGAGGAACTCCGCCAAGTGGCCCACCACCTCGGCACCATCACCGGCACCATCACCTCAGACGATATCCTCCATTCTATCTTCGCAAATTTCTGCATCGGAAAGTAACCCTTGTAACACCCTGATTATCAAGCGATTACAAAACAACGAAAAGAAAGTAAAAATCAAGGACAAAGCATCTTAAAATACTAAATATCAACACTTTAAGAATTTTGCGAAAATCTGCAAAATTCTTTTTTTTCGCCCCATTTCACCCCCAAGTGTATCATTGTTTATCAAAAACCTCGCTTTCAAACACCTCGCAGAGGGGCGTAGAAAAGGGTTGGAAAATTAAACCGATACTCATACGATACTCGTTTTTCAATCTGTTTACTGCGTATTATATTTATTAAGTTTTACGACCAAAAACTTAATTGAATATGACAAAACTTAAACGACAAAGACGAGGTCTTCCGCCATTGGATTTGCGAGCACAAGACCACTATGAGGAGCTGCTAACTGTAAGCCAAGCAGCCAAACTTTCGGGATTCTCAAAACAATTCATTTATCAACTAATCAAGTCTAACAAGCTGTGTTACCGCATATTAGAAGGTGAAGCACGCATCAAGTATCGCCATTTAAGAGCATGGTTTGCTAAACTCCCATCCAACAAAGATTGCCCTCTATGCCCTGCATCCCTCTCACTTGCTGGGTTGATGAACTATACAAAAATGGGGCGATCGTGGGTGTTACATTTTGTAGAAAGGCACTATATCCGCTCCTATTATTTGGGCAATTCTCGTAGATTTAACTATGAAGATTGTGTCGCAGCCTGGGAGTCCGAACAAGCCAAAAATACGGAATGGATAACCATAGATGATGCCATCGAAAAATTTGCGATAACAAGAGATATTTTACTTTCTACTACAGAAAGTAAAATAGTCCGCATCAAATGCAAGGACGCAAAAGTATTAGTAAATGTAGTGGATGTCAAAGAATTAAAAGATTTAAAGCAATGGGAAGAGTTATAATTCGCACGAAGAAAAAGAGCCACGGAACAATGTTGTCTATCTATCTTGAATTCTGCCCTCCATTTACTGATAATAGTGGCAAGCAAGTACGCTACGAGTTTCTCGATCTTGAGAAATACACAACACCCGCAAACGAGGCGCAACAAAAGTTCAACGCCACCATAGATGATATTGCTGATGCGATTCGTTGCGAGCGATATATCAG
>JAZLDX010000011.1:0-3312 GCA_045614985.1 Alistipes sp.
ATAGTCCCCAAGTATATTACTCCACTCTTCATCATATTCGAAACAATGCTCTTCTACCCATCCCTCTGTTTGAGAAAGCAGTGTCGCTACCGAACTCACATCGTAGCTTCCTAAATTTGTAATCAGTCCGGCAATTTCAGTCCCAGGATCAATTACATTCAACTCTATATTGTCGTTCTCTTCGTTGTTGCACGCCACAAACCCAAGCAGTAATACTGCAAAATAAAAAAACTTTTTCATAGTTGTAGGAATTTTTAGTTAGTAATATAGGTACACCTTCAAGGTGTTGGTGTTCGGGAGGGTGGCGTTTGAGGCCCTTTTTCGGGCTTTCTCTACTGCAAATTTACGCAATAAAAAAGCCACCTCCAAATTTTCGGCCGAAAAAAATCTTACAAGAGTACGAAAATGGGGTCTGATTTTCAATGGGTTACAAAGGTGTCTCCAAAAAAAATCTTACAGAGCAAAAATTTACGCTATGACACTTGGAATTTTGCAGTGCAAAATGCAGAATTCAAGATTTCCTAATTCTCCACTGCGTCATGGCGAGCACCGTCAGGTGTGTGGCCATCTTTTTATCGGAGAATGATCACATCGACACCTCGCTCATAAAAAGATCCCCACGGTCGCTCTCGCTCCCTCGGGATGACGCAGCGCGGGCTTGGAATGGTGTGCACCTCGTGGGAGATTGCCGCGTCGCCTTTGGTTCGTCTTGATCTCCAAATCACCGTGCGGAGGGATAAAAAAGGAGAATCTGTCGGGCTTTTTGTGTGATTTTCCAAAAAATGATTATCTTTGTTCTTTAGTATAGCAATGAAGACCAAAACCACTTGAATAGAATCTCTCGGCAACGATAAACTTGTTTACTAACTTAAAGAACATCCCATAATGAAAAAGACTTTGTTGGCCCTTGTGGCCCTGTTTATGCTCCTGCCGGCCATGGCCGATGAGGGCATGTGGCTCCCGAGCCTGATTTCGTCGCGCGTGAAGGATATGCGCGCCAAAGGTTTCAAACTCTCGGCCGAGGATATCTACTCGGTCAATAAGGCCTCGCTCAAGGATGCCGTGGTACTCTTCGGCGGCTTTTGCACCGGTGAGATCGTCTCCGAGAAGGGCCTTGTGATCACGAACCACCACTGCGGATTCGATGCCATTCAGAGCCACTCGACCGTGGAGCACGACTACCTGACCTACGGCTTCTGGGCCATGTCGAGCGAGGAGGAGTTGCCCAATCCCGGCCTCTTTGTCCGCATCTTGGTCCGCATGGAGGATGTGACGGAGCGTTTGGCTGCCGGCGAGACTGCCGACGAGATCATCCGCAAGGCGCAGGCCGAGGGCCGCAACTACCGTGCTACCATCGAGCAAATGTACTATGGCAACCAGCAGTTCCTTTTCCTCTACCAGCAGTTCGACGACGTGCGCCTGGTGGGTACCCCTCCCTCGTCGATTGGTAAGTTTGGTGGCGACACCGACAACTGGATCTGGCCTCGCCACACGGGCGACTTCTCCGTTTTCCGTATCTATGCCGACAAGGATAACCAGCCCGCTGCCTACTCGAAGGAGAATGTTCCTTACCGTCCGAAGCGCCACTTCAAGGTCTCGACCAAGGGGATTGAGGAGGGCGACTTTACAATGATTTACGGTTTTCCGGGCAACACGCAGCAGTACATCACCTCGACAGCCGTGAAGTATGTGCAGTACGACTCCGACCCCATGAAGATCGATCTGCGCACGCGCCGTCTCGACATCATCCGCGCCGCCTCGGAGGCCGATCCCAAGATCCGCATTCAGTATGCCTCGAAGTATGCCAACATTGCCAACGCCTGGAAGAAGTGGCAGGGCGAGGTACTGGGCCTTGAGCGTCTCAATACGGTAGCTGCCAAGGAGGCCTATGAGGCTGATTTCCAGCGTTGGGCCGCCGACAAACCTGAGTATGTTCACCTGCTCGATTCGATGAATACGGCCTATGAGCAGACGGCTGATTGGTATTGGCTCGAGGAGCTCAAGAATGAGTCGGTGCGTACCATTGAATTGGCCCTTATTGCTGCGGATGTGGCCCGTGAGGTGGATCCCGCTACGAGTCCCTCGGTGCGCAATGTGATGCGCCAGGGCGGTTTCCGCAACCTGTTCTATAAGGATTACGATGTGAATGTGGACAAGGATCTTACGGTGGCGGTGCTGAAGGGCTACCGCGAGTACCTCAAAAAGTATTGCCGCGAAGACAAGGAGCTCGACGCGATGATCGCAGCGCAGGGCTCGGTGGAGGCCTATGTGGACTACCTCTATGAGCAGAGCCTCTTTACCTCGGCTGAGAAGTGTGCCCGAGTAACCTTCGAGCAGGTGGTTGAGGATCCCGCCTACAAACTCCACATGCTCTTCCGCAACACCTCGGGCCGTCTGCCCCGCAACTTGAGCAATGTGCCCGCCATCGAGCAGTGGTATCGCCCCTACCTGAAGGCCTTGATGCAGTTCGACCCGAAGCGCCCCTTCTTCCCCGATGCCAACATGACCCTGCGTGTGGCCTACGGTACGATCTGCGGCTATGAGTACGCCGACGGCGAGTACCACGAGCCCCTGACAACCCTCGATGGTATCATTGCCAAGGATAACCCCAACATCTACGACTACGACATCCCGCAGGCCCTGCGCGACATCTATAAGACCAAGGAGTATGGTCGCTGGGGCGTGGAGATCAACGGCCGCTTGACGGTACCCGTCTGCTTCCTCGCCTCGAACCAGACCACGGGTGGCAACTCCGGATCGCCCGTGCTGAATGGTAAGGGTGAGCTCATCGGTGTAAACTTCGACCGCACCTGGCGCTCGACGATGTCCGACATCGCCTTCGACCCCACCATTTGCCGCAACATCGCCTGCGATATCCGCTACGTCCTCTTTGTGATCGACAAGGTGGGTGGTGCCGGCTATCTGATCGAAGAGATGGGTCTGTAATTTTTTGATTTTATAGGGCATATTTCACCTTGCCTTGCTCGCCCCGAAAGGGTAGTACTTCGAGTACAACCCTTCCGGGGCTTGCTGCGTTAAGTCGAAATCTGCTCCTCTAAAATCAAAAAAGGGTGGAGGGGGCCGAGGGTCTATCCCTCTTTTGTGGATAAGGCCCCCAATCGAAAGGGGCGTTACGCCCCCAACCCTTCCGGGGCTTGCTGCGTTAAGTCGAAATCTGCTCCTCTAACTGCGTCCCCAGCCGAGCGCAAAGCGGAAGGCGAAAGCCTAATGAACAAAAGGGATGAGCGGCAAATTTATTTGCCAAGGTCAATCCCTTTTGGGCATTATACCTTCAGGGGCGCTTTGCCGAGG
>JAZLDX010000012.1:0-13471 GCA_045614985.1 Alistipes sp.
TAGGTTGCATACGCGTTACGCACCCGTGCGCCGGTCGCCGGCAAATGTATTGCTACATCCCCGCTGCCCCTCGACTTGCATGTGTTAAGCCTGCCGCTAGCGTTCATCCTGAGCCAGGATCAAACTCTCCATTGTAAAAAAATTAGAATTGTTTAAATCTTTCGCTCAAATCTCAAAGGTATTGTTTTTGAAATCACTCAATTAAGAGTGGAAAAAACTTTGCTGCTCAATATCTTCAAAGAACGTTGTTCTATCTATTTTTAGAACGATTTCTTGTTCATTCAAGGTCTTTCAACCTCTCAAGTTTTGACCGCTTTTTTGAAGCGGAAAGCGGTTGCAAAGGTAAATACTTTTTTTCAAACCGCCAAATCTTTTTGAAAGATTTTTCAAACTTTTTTCTCAGAACACTGCTTTCGTTTTGAGGCGAAAGCGAGTGCAAAGATAAGTCAAGTTTTTTAATCTGCCAAATCTTTTTGAAAGATTTTTCAAACTTTTTTTTTCTCAGAACACTGCTTTCGTTTTGAGGCGAAAGCGGGTGCAAAGATAAGTCAAGTTTTTCAATCTACCAAATCTTTTTAAGTTTTTTTTCAAAACTTTTATTTTCAGAACTTGGCTTTCGTTGTCATTTCTCTCGGAAAGCGGATGCAAAGATAAGGCAAAATCCTATTAACTTCCAAACATTTTAGCCACTTTTTTCGCTCGTTTTTTGAGTCCAAATTTCACTTCGCTCAGAATCAAAGAGTTATATATTAAAAATTTTTACAATCTTTCACTCCTCTACCTCACAGAAAACCGAGCCCACCTTCTCAGGCTTCTATACACCTATATTATATATAATAGGGAGACTTATTTCAAGAACTGATCCAGGAGGAGCCAAGGACTATTTTGCGGGATAAGATGGGCCGATCGCGATGCATCAAGCAACACACCCGTACCCGACCCGTTGCCCGTAATGGTCTCGGTAAAGAGCTCACCCATAAAGGAGGCGGATGCCGTTACTGTGAAATCCATGCTCCAGGTGAGGTTTGAGTAGTCCACACGAACGAAGCACATACTCACCTCCACCGTGGTTGTCGCCCCATCTTGGTGCGCCTGCTGGCTCATCTTATAAATCAAATCACCATTGGAGTTGAGCGAAACTGTGGTAGCAAAGCCCTCGGGTGCAGAACCGCCAAAGGAGATCTCACCCTTCGAGAGATCGCCTATCGCAAGTTCAAAGGTAGAGGACGAAGACTCTCCCGCCACAGAGACGGAGCCCGAAACACTCCATCGCGTATGGTTCCAACCCGAAACATGTTGCGAAACGGCAACGACCGCCTCGTAAGTCATCCCAGAGTCCGTGGTGCAGACCACAACGATTTCTCCGCTTCGGGTTACAGAGGCTGCATCGACCGTAACAAAGAAGGTGGTCTCACCACGCTCGATGCGAGACCAATCAGGGGTGCGAACAATCTTCCACTCAGCACCCGAGTCTGGAATCAGCACGGCGACCCCCTTGGTTCCACCCGCAGAATCAAACGAGAGTTCATTCGGAGAGAGGGCAAAATCAAAATCGGTGATAAATGACACCGGGGGACTATAAAACTCCTCCCCTAACGAGCGCACATAGGCCACGACATAGTACTGCGTACCGGGCTGCAGGTCGTTCAGTGTCGTTCCGGTATAGAGGTCAGCCACAGTCACCTGTTTCTCCGCCTCGTACTTGGACCAAAAGTAAAAACCCATCTCGGAGATATAACTCTGCTGGCCATCCGCACAATCGAAACCTCCCGAGAGGTGGGCCGAAGTTTTATCGACCCCGCGCACATAGGCACTGACCAGGTACTTGTCATAGGGGATTCCGATCCCGCTCCTCATTGACGAAGCCTGCATCGAGGCGTAGGTCGAACGGCGATTGAAGACCGAGAGTTCCTCGGCGCTCATATACTCTTCCACCTGCTCATCCGAATAGGTCGGATTATAATTCTCGTATCCATACATAAAGGCCATCCAAGCCTTTTCGGCCATAGCGACATACTTCTTGAGATTGTCGGGGATAATAAAATCCTTCACCTGCTCGACCATAGAATCCAACCACCCCTGGATCTCTCCCGAGGTATACTCGTCCTGGATCTGCGCCAACATCTCGGGGTCGTCGGAGTAGAGTTGCATCTTGGCGATGGGAATAGCAAATTTCGACCAAACCGTACAGACGGCATCGGCGGCATTGCCACTCGGCAGGTTACTCATCGTATCGTCCAACTTGCCGATACCTGCATCCAAGTCATTCAAGAAGTTGTAGACGGTCTTGCGAATATTCGTATCAAAGTCATCGCTTGTATGGGAGCGCACTCGGTCGGTTTCGAGTACCTGCACGGGAATCACAACCGCCTGACCCTCGGGGTGCAGAGTCTTGGAGGCTGCATCATAGCAACACTCGCGAAGCACAATATCATAGCCCTCACGATACGCAGCCAACATTCGCTCGGGAAGGGCCTCCTCGTGACAGGGGTTATACTTCGCAAAGAACACCTGCTCCCCGACGGCCGAGACCATCACGGGAAGATTATCCTCGGCCGACCAAAAGTGTATGGTCACCACATCGGGAGCCGAAGGATCGACCGTCTCAATGAGCGACGCCGTAGAATCCATCACCACCAGGCGCGCCACAGCCTCATCGTAACTGCATGCATCAGGCATCACCGAGATATAAATACCCTGGGGCACCACCTCGGGTTCCGGCTCGGACTCCTTACCGAACCACTCCTCAAAGTACTCACACCCCGCAAAGAGAGGAAATGTCAAAAGAAGAAGCAATAATCTTTTCATTTTAAAACAATTTATGGATTGGCAATCGGATGATAATAGGACAAATATACGACTTTTTGTAACAAAAACAAAAAAACACTCGGGGAGAGTTCGCCCTGAAGCGCTATTACAGCGTATCGACAAAGTGCTGCACCAGAGGAAGGTTGCGAAGGAGCCACCAGACAAGGGTCAGCACCAGGAAGAGAATTACCACGCGGGGGTGCTGCACCCAAGGCAGGAGCCGGCGAGCAAAACGATCGTGCGAGAAGGTCGTATAGGCCACCAGCAAAAAATAGGGAACCGAGAGAATCAAAAAAAGGTTATAATGCAGCGCCTGCCGAAAATCTCCCTGCAGAAGGGCATGCAGTGCTCGTTGCGAGCCACACGAAGGGCAGTCCCACCCCGTCAGGAGACGAAAGGGGCATTTTGGGGCCCATGGCGAATGGGTGGGGTCGAAATAGAGATAGATCAACCCCAACAAAAGAAAGGCCCCCACCAGGAGCCAACCCATCCGTCGGCGATACTCCATGCACAATTAGGAAAGTGAAACGGCCGCGAAGACCCCTAAAAGCAGCAAGATGACGTAGATAAAAAGTAGCGCCACGATCGAGAGAACACCGATCCAGGTCCACTTCTTGGCATCGGCTGCCGCCTTATAGGCCGAGTCATAGTAACCCTGTGCCCAGAAGGAGTCCACCTGCGTCGCCTTGATGATGGCAACAATACCAAAGGGGAGACAGCAAAAGAGGGTACACAAAATTGCCCACACCAGATAGTTGTCCGGTTTTTGCGAAGTCAAAGTCATAATTCAGCGTTGTTTTTGGTTATTTTGTTTTACAAAGATAGCTTTTTTCGCAAGAAATCGTGCAACTTGCCACCATCTTTTGAGCCACACCTCCGTAAAAAACTAATTATCAATGTTTTGAAAAGACAAAAGAGCCCCAAAACAAAAATATTTTTAAAAAAAGAGTCGAAATATTTGGTAAATTGAATTTTGTTCTCTATTTTTGCACCGCTTTAAGGAAGCAAAGTTGCTGTTGTAGCTCAGTGGTAGAGCACTTCCTTGGTAAGGAAGAGGTCACGAGTTCAATCCTCGTCAACAGCTCAAAGAGGGAGTCGAAAGATTCCCTCTTTTGTTTTCTAAGCGAAGAGAGGAAATAGATTGAATTCGTGACCTCCGAAGCCCTCCTTTGAGAAAGGAGGGTTGGGGAGGATCTAAATGGAGCGGAATCTCTAAAACAACAACAGCCACTTTTTGAGTGGCTGCTGTTGTAATGAACCCGCGAAATCTTACTCCACCTTATAAATCGGACTTACGGAGGTGGACGAAATTCCTGTAAAGGCTCCCTCGTTAGCCTGAGCATAATCTCGCTGGGCCGAGGAGATCGTGATCGAGCCATAGCCAAATTTAGACTCGTAAACCGAGAGTAATTTCAGCTCGGAGTAGTCCGACACATCGAGGTTGCTAATCCCCACAGATTCAGAGATGCGAAGTTGTTCGAGCTTGGGGAATACGGTAGCCGAAGGGATGGCGGTCACCCCGGTGCCACGGGAGATTCTGTAGGAGGTCAACGAAGGGTATTTGTCCGCCTTGAAGTCGATATATCCTTTACTATCTACGGTGATAGTAAGGTCTTCAAGCTCGGGACAAGCTCCTATCGCAACGCCCGATTCACCGATCTCTGCCTCACCAATGAGATGGAGTTTCTTCAAAGCGGGGCCATTACCCACCTCTACAGCACCACGAAGACTGTTGATGGTAAGATCTTCGAGGGCAGCCGACGGCTGGTAGGTAATTTCATTGTCGAAGGTCAGGTGGAGCATCTTGACGGAGGCGGGAGAGATAAACTTGCGAATCTCCTTCACCTTGATCGTAGCCTTGAGCAGCGAGGTCATACCCGACAAGTCCAACTCCTCAAAGCGCCACTTGCCCTGCAGACTTCCTTCGTTGATGGTCAACTCCTCGACACCCGTCAGATTCGACCAACCTGTGGGCAATATCGTGTTATTTTCTTCGGCATAGATCACAAGTTTCTTAACACTTGCCTGTGCCGGCGTAAAGGTGATAGCCGGAAAATCGCCTCCAAGTTCTAAATACTCGATCTCGGTCATCTGCCCCAACTGCTCCATCATCGGAGCACCTTCACCATAGGGTGCCGACAAGTAAAGCTCCTTCACCCCCTGTGGAGCCCCCGAGGGGAAGGCCTTACCGGTATAATTATTAAGCACCAGGACGGAGAGGCCATTGCTGATTAGGGCCTCGATATTCACCATATCAAGAGAGAGTTGGTCGAGTTGGAGATCGGAGAGGTTCAAACTGCCCAACGGTTTGTACGAGTTGACACTAACCGCCTTAAGACTCGGACACACCGACAAATCAAGTTCAAAACCGCTCATGGTGCCTCCAATGCCGAACCCTTCGAGTTTGGTCAATTTATCCAAGCCCTCGATCTTCTCCAACATAGGAACCTCTCCCAAAGCAATCGAACGCAACTCCGTATTTTTCGAAAAGTCGAGACTCGTCACACGCGCCTGCAAGATATTGAAAGATTCGAGTTGAGTCAAGGTACCGAATTTCAGGGCGCGCAACGACATCGCCGGGTCGGAATCTGTACCCAAATTGATATCCAACTCCTTCAAGCCGGTGAAATATTGCAGACCATCCAGCGAGAGGGCATTGTTCATATTCACATCAATATACATCATCTCAAGCGAGGCGCACTCACTGATTTTGAGGTAGCAACCTGCCGTAAACCACATATCCCAATGCTCATCATCGAAAACGGGGAAGGGGTTCAGGTCAAGGTCATACAAGCGACAGTAGCTGCCACCGATAAAGTTGCCTTCCTCGTCATAGATATCGTTCATCGTATTTCCGAAGTAGAGAATCGTGGCGAAATTCGGGTCGCTGATGTAGGCATAGTCGGCCAGCAACTTCTCCTCGGTAAGCTCCATACCCTGACGATAGACCGAACCCGAAACCATTCGGGTGTTGAAATTCACATTCTGCACCCGGAAGACACCGGCCGAGGTATTCACCATAATATCAACCTTGCGGCCATCGGGATTCGAAGGGGTAAAGTCCAGGGGCAACATCCACATCCACAGCGTGGCACTCTCCCCGGGAGCCAAAACAACATCCTCCACCTCCAACACAGCCGAGTTGCTAGGAGGAACACCGCCCCAATCGCCCAAGTTATCCAGAGCCAACAGACCCGTTGTGGCATCCAGGCAGAGCGTGCCCTGCAGAATATCGTCCTCCTTGGTCGAGCGATAGACCAAGCTGTTGATGTTCAGCTCGCGCGAAGTGCTGTTCTTTACCGCAAAGCGAACCTTCGAGAAGATGTGTCCAAACTCCATCTCCAAGGTCAAGTTCCCCTCCGAATCGAAATCCTCCTCTTTGAGGGTAATGGGCTTGGAGTACATATAATCGCCATGGTAGAGGTGCTCAGTGTTGTTGTCGCCCTTTTGAAGCAGCGCCCCGAGCGAACTTCTCAAATAGGGCTTCGAGACATCATACCAACTCGACACGGCCGAACCGTAGGGGTAGTAGGCGACGATGGTCTGCCCCGGTTCCAACTCCGGCAACTCCCAAATGGCATCGGGGTCACCATCGAAGAGGAAGGTGGCCTTTTCGCCATCGGCGGTATTGGTAAAGCGGTAATGGTCGGTATTCCACCATTCGCCCCACGCCTCTTCGTAGTGGCCAAGCACAACACCGATTTTATCGACCCCTTTCTGCCAAGTAAACGAGGTGTGATCCTCCTCCGTACCGTGAATGGCGCGCGAATCGCTTGACTCAATCGCTTGAATAACCACCTGCTGTTTTTGTTGTGGCTGTGGCTGCGGAGCCACCGGGTCGTCTACCTCGCTGTTCGTACAAGCCGCAAAGGCGAAGATCGAGAGCAGCCCCCATAAAAGTCTATTGTTCTTCATAACAAATTCGGATTAAATTTAAACTAAAACCACTGTTCCCCCTCATCGCCATAGCCCATCGAGGGGTTTGCATCGTAGTGAAGGGGCGTGTCAACACTCGCCGCAAAGCCCTCTTCACACGCAATATCCAGCGCATCCACACAAGGAGGTTCGTACCTCTCTACCTTTTTTTCTATCGGTTTCATAATTTTAGTATTTTAAATGATTTAACTATTTCGATCTCGACCCCGTTCACGCCGGCCATTCGGAGAGGCGATAAAGCGAGGGACACAATCAGAGTAGGCGCGAGAAACGAAAACGCCACACGCCTTTTTCTGTACGGAAAGAGAATGTTAAATTTGAATCACAAGAGCCCCCGAGCACAAGGAAAAGGGCCCGCATTGCACCGAAAATGCGGGAGTCTGCTGTATTAGATTTTACAGCATAGGGGGGGGGTATTTATACAAAATCCCATAATGCAAATATACAAAAAAATTCGCAAAACGACAAGTTTTATACCTAAAAATCACAACTTTATCAGAAAAAGAGGAGCCATCTTCCATCTTTTTTTTGAATGGATATAGGAATCCAACAAATGTTTTTTCTACCTTTGTATAAACATTCAAAAAGAGTAAAAGTCATGGTTCAGATTCCCTATATTGCAGCGGAGAGTGAGGAGGCGTTGGAGCGCCAATTGGAAGCACTGCCGGCAGAGCCGATCGGTTGTTGCAATTGGCCCGAGAGCCATCCCTACACCCCGGAGGTAAACGTTCGGATCGGACACAACGGAGAGAACCTCCACCTGCTCTTCGCCGTCGAAGAGCGTTACACCCGCGCCTTAGAAGAGTCCGACGGCAAGAAAGTATGCCTCGACTCTTGCGTAGAGCTCTTTCTTCGCCCCGTGAAAGAGGATTCTCACTACTACAACTTCGAATTCAACGCCATCGGTACGGCCTATGCCGCCTGTCGCACCTCGCGCAAAGATCCCCGGCCTCTTCCCCAGGATGTTTTAGCCCTCATCAAACGCCACGCCTCATTGGGTCGTAGCCCATTGCCCGAATTTGAAGGGAAAAATTGCTGGACATTGCGCCTTACGATCCCCCGCGAGGTTTTGATATTTCACCCTGGCACAAGTTGGAGCGGCATGGAGGTGAGCCTAAACCTCTACAAATGTGGGGATGAACTCACCCTCCCCCACTACCTCTCGTGGGCACCCATCACCACCCCCTCGCCCGACTTCCACCGTCCGGAATTTTTCACCCCGGCCCGCTTCGAGGAGTAGGTGAGGCCTTTAGAGGAGAAAAAAAGGAGTAGGTTGACCCTTTCGGGGTCAACCTACTCCTTTTTTCTACGAACTGCGCCTACGCTTGGTTCTCCGGCGTGGGGGTCGTGGGCTTGCGGTGGCGACGGCCGCCACGATGGCGACGACGTTTTTTGCCCTCGGCTTGTGTGGTCGAAGTCTCGGAGGATTCTGCTTCGGGTGCCGCAGGCATTGACTGCTCATCGGCAGGCTTCCGCGATTCCCCCTTCTCCTCGGTGGCCTTGCCGCGTCCGCGTTTGCGGCGACGATCCTTCGACCCCCGGTTGCCCTCTCCTCGGTGCTCGCTCTTCGATTTTCCACCACGACCTCGGCCTCGGCTCCGACCTCCTCGGTCATTCTCGGGTTTATATTCGGGACCCTCCAGCCCCTCGGGCATCTCATTTTGAGGAATATCGCGCTCGATCAACTCCTCAATGCGGTGAAATTTACCTTGCTCAATCTCGCTCACAAAGGTGATGGCTCGACCCGTAGCCGAGGCTCGCGCCGTGCGACCAATGCGGTGGATGTAATCCTCTGGATCGTGGGGCACATCGAAATTGATCACCGTACCGATATCTTGGATGTCAATACCGCGAGAAACCACATCGGTAGCCACCAACAAATCGATTTTTCCGTTCTTGAAGTCGAGCATCACCTCCTCGCGCTGGGTCTGCTCCAGGTCGGAATGCATAGCTGCCGCGCGGTACTTCATGCGCTTAAGGGCATAGGCCAACTCCTTGACTTTCTGCTTCGAGGAGCTGAAGATAATGGTCTTCTGCGAGAGTTCCTTTCCCTCGAAGAGGTGGCGGATAATCTCCATCTTCTGATTTTCATAGCAGACATAGATCGACTGGTCGATCGCCTCGTTGGGTTTCGAAATAGCAATGCTGATCTCGGCCGGATCACGCAGAATTTGCTTGGCAAGCTGACGAATCTTGGGGGGCAGCGTCGCAGAGAAGAGAAGCGTCTGACGCTCCTTGGGCATGGTGCCTACAATCTTCATGATGTCGTCGAAGAAGCCCATGTCGAGCATGCGATCGGCCTCATCGAGGATCAGATACTTCACATGCGAGAGGTCTACACCACTGTTCTGCAGGTGGGAAATCATGCGGCCCGGAGTGGCAATCACCACATCGGCACCCATCAACATACCTCGTTTCTGCACATCCCAACCTTTGCCATCGCCACCGCCATAGACCACCGTTGTAGAGATCGGGGCGTAGTAGGAGAAGCCCTGAAATTGCTGATCAATCTGTTGGGCCAACTCGCGCGTGGGGACAATAATCACCGAGAGGACCTTGTTTTCGGGGTTTCCCTCCTCAAGGATCCGGTTCAGGAGGGGAAGCGTATAGGCAGCCGTCTTACCCGTACCGGTCTGGGCGCAACCAATCACATCACGCCCCTCCAAGATCACCGGGATGGTGGCCTCCTGCACGGGGGTCATCTCCTCGAAATTCATATCCCACAACGCATCGAGAATATCCTCGTGCAGATCTACTTCGTCAAATCGCATACTTCTTGTTTTAGCGTTTCGCAGACATCCTTATTTCCTAAATTCGCTCGCCCAGCAATGTGGCCGGGGTGCAATCCACTACGCGCACATGCACATAATCGCCCACTGAGATCCCCTCAGCCGCATCGAAGACCACCACCTTGTTCTGTGAATTGCGACCAAAGAGCTGATCCTTTCTGCGCTTGGAGGTACCCTCCACCAGGATTTCAAACTCTTTCCCTACATCGCGACGATTGCTCTCCATCGAGAGTTCGTTTTGCAACTCGATAATCTCCTGCAGACGGGCCGTCTTCACCTCTTCCGAGATGTCGTCGGGCAGGTGCTTCGAGGCAAAGGTGCCGGGACGCTCCGAGTACTTGAACATATAGGCGAATTCATATCCCACCTCGCGCATCAGCGACAAGGTTTCGCGGTGCTCCTCCTCTGTCTCTCCCGAGAATCCGGCGATCAAGTCGGTTGTAATGGCACAATCGGGCATATAGCGACGAATGGCCGCCACACGCTCCAGGTACCACTCGCGCGTATATTTGCGGTTCATGCGCTTGAGCATGGCCGAGGAGCCCGACTGGGCCGGCAGGTGGATGGTGCGGCAAATATTCTCGTGTGAGGCCATCACCTCCAACAAGGCATCGCTGATATCCTTCGGATGCGAGGTGGCAAAGCGTACACGCAACGCGGGGTCGATAGCAGCCACGCGACGCATCAATTCGGGAAAATCGACCTCCCCAAAGCGATAGGAGTTCACATTCTGACCCAACAAGGTAACCTCCTTATAGCCGTTGGCAAAGAGTTCACGCGCCTCGCGCACAATGGTCTCGGGGTCACGGCTACGCTCGATGCCTCGCGTATAGGGCACCACGCAGTAGGAGCAGTAGTTGTTGCACCCGCGCATGATGGCAATGAAGGCACTCACTCCGTTCTTGTCGAGGCGCACGGGGGCGATTTCGGCATAGGTCTCTTCTTGCGAGAGGAGCGTATTGACCCCATGACCACCGGCCTCGGCCTCGCGCAACAGACGAGGCAGGTCTCGATAGCTATCGGGGCCCGCCACGATATCCACGGCATCGCGCCCCTCGGTAAGCTTCTCCTTCAAGCGCTCGGCCATACAACCGATGATTCCGATTTTGAGCGACGGTTTCGCCTTGCGGAAACGACGCATCTCGGACAAACGGCCCCAAATGCGCTGCTCGGCATTGTCGCGGATCGAGCAGGTGTTCAGAAGGATCACATCCGCCTCTTCGATCTTCTCGGTATAGCGGTACCCCTCCTCCTGGAGGATTGAAACCACGATCTCCGTGTCGCCCACATTCATTTGACAACCATAGGTCTCAATAAAGAGCTTTCGACCTTCGCCCGTCAAGGGTCGAAGCGAGTTTTTCAATTCACAATTCACGATTCTCAATTCACAATTTATTCGGGAAGCACCCCGCATAAAATCTATAATTATTCGGCCTTCATCTCATCTGGCGAGGGCAGCGGCTTGAAGCCCTCTCCGAAGGTGTCGTAGGCATCGGTTACCACCACAAAGGCTCCGGGGTCGATCTCGCGGATCTTGTGCTGTACCTGGCGTACCTCTTTGCGCGAAATCACCAGGAAGATCAGCTCGCGCTCGTTGCCCGTATACATACCGCGGGCCTTGATGTAGGTGGCCGAGCGGTCGAGATCCTCGATGATGAAGCGACGCATCTCCTCGTGGTGATCCTTGCTATTGATGAAGAGGAGTTTATCGTAGGAGGCTCCATCGAGCACACGCGCCACCACACGCGAAGCCACAAAGATGTTGATGAGCGAATAGAGGGTCAGCACCCAACCGCCCTGGGCCTCTCCCTCGATACCAAGACCGAAACCGATGACCAAAAGACCCGAGATCACCACGGCACCGTCGGCAATCAGAATACCGGTCGAGAATTTAATACCCAAGAACTTCTGCATGAGCATACCGATGATGTCGGTACCGCCCGTAGTGGCCTGCTGGCGCACTACGATACCCTGGCCGATACCGATAATCGTGGCACCGATGATGGCCGTGAAGAGGAGGTCGCCCGAGAGGTCGAGGTTACCACCCAACAAGAGGGCAGGATCCAGCGATTCGACTGCGGCCTGATCGGGATAGACCAGGCGCGTGAGGACGTTCATGAAGCCCGGCGTAAAGAGGGCTGCCGCCACCGTGCGGGCACCAAACTGACCTCCGAAGATCAAGACTGCAGTGATCATCAGCGGAATATCGAACATATAGCCGAAGGTACCCACCTGCACCGAGGGGAAGATGTTGTGGAGCACGATACCCAGACCATAGACTCCGCCCGGCACAAAGTTGTAGGGGTTCACAAAGAAGACGAAGCCCGATCCCATGATGGCACAGCCGACAAAGATCAAAAGCCACGAACGCCACCATTCCCAAGAGAAGGCCGGTTCGATCAGTTTGTACAATTTTTCTTTCATATTAAGTTTTGTGTTTTAGGTTTTTCCAATTTTCGTGTCGCCCTTTCGGGGCCAAGGGCATTTAATGTACAAAGGTAATGAAAATTTAGGAATTCAAGATGAGGAGTGTGGAATTTATTTCTCTGAAGCGGGGCTCGCAGCGATGATTTTCGCTCTTTTCCAAAAAATCCACCTTGCATCCTCCGTTTTTTCAAAATCTTTCTTATCTTTTTCATGCTATCCACGGGGTAGCAAGTGCACGCCCCAAAGAAGAAATCCCCGCACCGAATGGTGCGGGGGTTTTTCATGCTCTGACCGAAGAATCAGCAGCCGCAGTCGTTGCCGCGGTTCCAGTTGTTGTTGCAGCCGCAGCCACAGCCGCAGCCGCTGCCGTTGGTGGTGTTGGTGCCCCAGCTATTGCCGCAGCAGGAGAAAAGGATGATGATCAGAATGATGATCCACCAGCAGCCGCCGCCCCAGTTGTTATTGCATCCCATAAAATGAGTACCTCCTGATTAAGATGTTGAGAAAACCGATTGGCGATCTCACTGTATCTTATGCCGCAGGGAGGAAAGGGTGCAGTCCGTGCGAAGAAAATCTTCTCAAGACCGGTGTGGTCGAACTTGGTGAAAGAAAACGGCTCTGAGAATTGCTCAGAGCCGTTTTACTCAATAAAGCTGATTGCAGAAACGCTGCAGCATAGTAGCTACTTCTGCGCGGGATGCTGTTCCACTGGGAGACAGGGTGGTGGGCGTAGTGCCGGTCATGATGCCGTTGCCAACCGCCCAGGCAACCGCTTCCGCGGCATAGGGGGAAACCTTGCCACGATCGGTGAAGCCGGACAAATCAGCGGTTGTGCTGACATTCATGCCCAGATAATTTTTGGCGTAGCGGTAGAGCATGGTGCACAACTGCTCACGGGTCACGTTGTCGTTGGGACGGAAGGTGCCGTCCGTACCGCCGGTAACGATACCGTTGACGGCGGCCCAGTTGACAGAATTGGTGAACCATTGTTCATCGGGGACATCGGAGAAACCGGCCGAAGGAGCGAAAACGGGTTGCCCGTCGATACGGCTGAGCACGGTGGCCAGCATGGCGCGGCTCATTTTTGTAGTGGGGCTGAACGTGGTCGCGGTGGTGCCGGAGAACAGGCCGTATTCGTAAGCGTAGATGGTATAAGGATAATACCATTCATCGCCGAACATATCGGTGAACGGAGAATAGGTCATGCCGGAAGCGTCCAGCATGTAGCAGCCGCGCATGGAAACATACACCGAGTCGGAAACGGCGGTAATGGTGCAGGCTGTGTCGTCGGATGCCACATAGCGATGTCCGGCTGTTAAGGTGCCTTTGTTAGAAAACGTGGTCCCGTTTGTTACGTCGATCAGTGTGCCGGAGGCAAGATCCACGCTGCAGGAGCCGCCTTCAAACTGGAAAGAGGCGCCGGCGGGGAGACCCAAACGGTCACCGCGCGCCAGTATGATGGGCACAAAGGTATCGGCGTACAGACCGCCGCCGGCCTGAGCCAGATAGCT
>JAZLDX010000013.1:0-58020 GCA_045614985.1 Alistipes sp.
GGTGGCTCTCGACAGCCGTATCCCCTATGCCCGTGAGATTGCTACGCAGGTGAAGTATCTCCAGCGTGCCCGCACAAAGCTGCCACGTCTGTATGAGGCTCGTGGCATCATCCCCGCCCGTGCTTTCGAACAGTCGTCGAGCGAGGAGTGCGCCGCAGCTAAGCGCCTGAGTGGCGGGACGTTACTCGACCTTACGTGCGGTCTGGGTATGGACTCCATAGCCTTTGCCCAGCACTTCGAGCGTGTGGTGGCATTGGAGCGTGATGAGATTCTGGCAGATGTTGTGCGTGAGAATCTGCGTCGTATGGGTGTTACGAATGTGGAGGTTGTAACCACTTCGGCTGAGGAGTACATCGCTACGTGCAACGAGCGCTTCGATTGGGTCTATGCCGACCCCGACCGCCGCTCGACCGAGGGTAAAAAGTTGGTACGGCTCGAAGATTGCTCGCCCGATGTGGTGGCTCTACGCCCCTTGATCGAGCGGGTGGCCCCCTGCCTCTGTCTGAAAAATTCGCCCCTGTTCGATGTTGACGAGGCGTTTCGTTACTTTCCCGAGGCGCAGGTGGAGGTCGTTTCGCTTCGAGATGAGTGCAAGGAGGTGATCATTCGAGTCGAGGGCTCGGAGCCGAAGCTTGTGGCCGAGGCGGTAGGGATCGGTCGGGTGGAGGTGTCCCTTGCGGAGCGTGATACCACCCCCTCGTCCGAAGGATTCGATCCGACCCGCTATCGTTGGCTCATCGTGCCCGATGTGGCGTTGCAGAAGGCTCGTTTGGTCTGCCACCACCTGCGCCCCGTGGCCTTTGTCGCCTCGGAGAATGGCTTCGCTTTTGCGGAAGAGTACCCCGAAGCGGTTTTGGGGCGTGTGATGGAGATCGCCGAGATTGTGCCCTACAAGCCCAAGGAGCTCAAGAAGGAGATGAAGGGGACAAAGGCCGAACTTTGGAAGCGCGATTTTCCCCTCTCGCTCGAGGAGATTCGCCGTCAGACGGGGGTGCGGGATGGGGCCGATCTCAGGCTTGCCTTCACCAAAATCGACGGAAAAAATTGGATGATCCGTCTAAAATAACTATCTTTCGAGGATGAAACGAGTGAAAGGTGTTTTTCAGCGATGGCGGTTGCTTGTCCTGCGCACGATCCGATGGGGACGGCGCGTGCTGAACCTGTTGATCATTAAGCCGCTACATGAGCTGGGTAGTCCGCTCATGCGTCTCGTGGTGCGTCTTCTGCAACTCGTCTTCTTCACCCTGAAGGATATGAGCGACAATCGCACGAATCTCCGCACAGCGGCCCTCTCGTTCTATACCTTGCTCTCGATCATCCCCTTGTTGGCCATCCTCTTTGCGGCGGCCAAGGCGATGGGATACATCGACCTGTTGCTCGAAAACCTCTACGGGCTCTTTCCGCAAAGCCCCGAACTGATCGACTATTGTGTCGATTTTGCCGAGCGTACTTTGGCGCGTACCCGCGGTGGGTGGATGGCGGCCGTGGCCGGTTTGACAGTCTTGTGGTCGGCTGTGAGTTTGATGGACGACCTGGTGCAGGCCTTCAACGATACTTGGCAGGTAACTCAACGGCGCAGTTGGCGACGCTACGGAGCCTATCTTGTCATTTTGATCTTTTTCCCGGCCTTTTGGGTGGGTAGCGAAGTCTTGGGCGCTTGGCTAACCGAACTTTTCGGTCTTCGGGAGCAGTGGCTACTGCGGATCCTGGGTGCGGTGGTCTCTTTTGCTCTCGAGTTGGGGGCCTTTGTCCTCTTCTACAAGGTGGTACCCCACACCCATGTACGGTGGATTACGGCCTTGGTGGCGGGAGTGACGGCCGGCGCCTTCTTCGAACTCTTCCAGTGGTTCTTTACTGCCATCTTGAGTCGCATGACCTCCTACAACGCCATCTATGGTAGTTTCGCGGCCCTGCCCCTCTTCCTATTTTGGCTCCGCTACTCGTGGCAGATCTTGCTCACGGGCAACGAGTTGGCCTTTGCCTATCAGAATCTGAACCTCCTGCGCGAGGAGCACCACAACCGATAACGCCTATGAAAAACAAACCGATCGACATTGTGCTGATTGGCACCGGAAACCTGGCCGAGCAGTTGGCCCTCGCCCTCACGCAGTGTAAGGCGGGCCTCAAGCAGATCTATGGTCGCAACGAGGTGCGAGCCCGCGAACTCGGGGAGCTGTGCCACACTCCCCACACCTCGAAGCCCGAGGAGGTGGTGGCGGCCGACCTCTACCTGGTGGCCGTGTCGGATCGTGCCGTGGAACTCGCTACCCGTCCGTTGCCCATCCCCGAGGGGGCCCTGGTGGCCCACACGGCCGGCAGTGTCCCAATTACGGCCCTTCCGCATCCACGAATCGGTTCGTTCTACCCCTTTCAGACCTTTACGCAGGGCCGAAGGGTCGATTTTCGTGAGATCCCGATCTTTTTGGAGGCCTCCGATGCCGAGGGGCTTGAGATGCTTCGGGAGGTGGCACGACGGCTTTCGGATCGTGTCCATGAGGCCGACTGCGACCGCCGTCGTAGGATTCACCTGGCCGGGGTTTTTGCTGCCAATTTTGTTAATGCCCTCTATGGTGTGGGGGTCGATCTGGTGCGCGAGGCGGGTTTCGGTTTCGAGGAGCTGAAACCCTTGATTCGCGAGGTAGCGGCCAAGGCTTTGGACGAGCCCACCCATCCGCGTCGTGTTCAGACCGGGCCTGCTGTGCGGGGGGATCAGGCGGTATTGGAGAGCCATCGAGGACTTCTTGATGAGATCTATGGCGAGGCGAGCCCCGAAAACAAGTTATTGCAAAAAATTTATAATGAAATAAGCGAACGAATATGGGAAACTTCAAAGAGGACATTCTGAAGACCGAGGCGATGATCTTCGATGTGGACGGTGTGCTGACCGATGGTGGCATCATTCCCACGCGTGACGGAGATTTTATCCGCAAGTACCACGCCAAGGATGGCTATGCAATTGCCTATGCCATCAAGATGGGCTATAAGATCTGCATCATCACGGGGGGCCGTGGCGAGAACCTGAGTTATCGCCTCAAGATGCTTCACATCGAGGATATCTATCTCGATTGTTCGAACAAGATGGCAGCCTTGGACGACTACTGCAGAAAGTACAACCTGAACCGCGAAAACATTATCTATATGGGCGATGATATCCCCGACCTGGAGTGTATGCAGGCGGTGGGTATTCCGGTCTGCCCGGCCGACTCGGCCATGGAGGTGATCGAAGCTTCGCGTTATGTCTCGGAGTTCGATGGTGGGCGCGGCTGTGTGCGCGATGTCATCGAGCAGGTGTTGCGTGCCCGTGGCGATTGGGCCAAAAACTCGGACGGGGTAACCTGCTCGAGGGACGCCGTTTCGCAGTAGGGATCCATATTGGTGGCTGAGAGGCCGATTTTCCGGATTTCACGGCCGTAAATTTCCGAAGGAGTCAAAAAAATGCTATCTTTGTTGCAAGAAAAGGCTTGGAGCAATAAATGGCTTCTATTGTAGATCGAATAAAGTATAAGTTCCCTGTTTTACTTTCCATGCTGCTGCAGGAGAGGGGTTGGGGTATGCTGTTGTGATTCCGCGCAGAGTGTGATTCCAAATAAAAATTGAGGACCTTGTCCCGATAGAGTAAAACGGAACTATTTATCATCTTATAAATCATCGAATGAACATCACGCGTCAGCCCTTGCTCTTGGCCTTTCCGACACTCCTCTTGTTGTTGGCAGCTATGCTTGTGCGCAAGCAGGGACTTTCGTTTGCTCCGGAGAGTTTTGTGGCCGTCGAGACCCTACCCGAGGCGTGGGTGACGGCCTTGCAACTCCGCTTTCCGCGCCTGGCATGGGGCCTTTGGTTGCTCCTGCATGCGGCAGCGGCACTGACCTTGGGACGCATGGGGTTGCGACACAGCCTCTACACCGGAAACACCCTCTTGGCCATTCCGCTCTATGGCATGGTGGCTTGTGGAATTTTTTTGGCGGATCACTTCCTGGTCGGGGCGTTGTGCGCCTTTTTCCTGACACGAGCCATGCGCAATTTCTGTGTCTCTTATCGCAACGGCTACGCCTTTTCGAGCCTCTTTCGCGGGGCTCTCTATTTGGGCATACTGCCAACTCTCTATGCCCCGGCACTCCCCCTGCTGTTGCTCCTTCCGCTGGTTACGATTCTCTTCAAGCGTACGCTCCGCGAATGGATCGTTCTCCTCTGCGGGGCGCTCTTTCCGATAGGGGCGCTCTGTTATCTCCATTGGGCTTTTACCGGCCAAATCGGGGCACCCCTACAGCAGATGCTTTCCTGCTACACCTCCCCCGAGCATTTTCGTTTCTTTGATGGAGCCACTCCACTCTTTATTGCACAACTTGTGGTGCTTTTGGCGGCTACCCTTTGTGCCCTCTTCTACTACCTGAGCGACATCTATGCCGCCACCTCCAGGGCGCGAGCGATCTTGATGCTCCATGCCTGGATGCTGTTGTTGGCCCTACTCTCGATGTGGATGCCCTCCGCGACCTCCAATGGTTTTGTGCTGATGGCAATTCCTGTGAGTATCTTCCTCCCCTTCCTCTTCGTGCGCCTGAAACGCCCGATGGCCAATGGTCTCTATGCCTTGCTAATCCTGCTTACCTTGCTGCGCCTCTTCCTCTGATTGCAGGAGTGCCTCTTTCTCCCTACACCAAACGCGCGGCATCTTCCGAAAAACCCGAAAATATTGTGTAAGGTCTTTTTTATAAGGCAGGCAATTATATTTTTAAAATTACAATAACATATTGCCTTTTTATTCCTACATTTGTGTAATAATTTACAAAACACCAAAAAATTATGGCACAGATGATTCAACAGGAGGGCTTGACACAACCGACGGTGGTGAAATATGTCGAGCAGACAACAAGCGGTGTAAGGTCGCAGTATTATGCGCGCAATGCGGTGGGCTATGTGGTGCAAGGAACCAAGTATATCCACAGCGGCGACCAACGACAGGTATTGCAGAAAGGCGATATCTTCTTTTTGGGGATCGGGCTCCACTACACCGAAGAGATTCCCGAGGGCGATCGCCCCTTTGAACAGATCGTATTCTATTACAACCCCGACGAACTACAACGAATCCTCCTGCATCTGAACATCACCTACCGCCTCAATATCTCGAACAACCACCACTGTCCGACCTGTCGCACCTCCTCGGAGGTGATCATGCCCGCCTGGTCGGCTCTGCGCGGAATATTCCTTGGGGCCGCGCAGTACCTCCAAGGGGAGAATCACCTCGATTCGACTGCCGAAAACTTCAAAATGACCGAGTTGATCTACCACATCGTCTCGCACGAGGATTGCTGTTTGAAGAGCAAAATCTTAACCAGCATGGATACCAACAAGGAGAATTTCGAGCAGATTGTCTATGGCCATATCTTCAGCGAGTGTTCGATCGAGGAGTTGGCTCGCAAGACCCACCGCTCGCTTACCTCCTTCAAGAAAGAGTTTCGGCGCATCTACGAGATGCCTCCCCACAAGTGGTTCATTCGTCAGCGGCTCGTACATTCGCGCCTACTACTGATCTCCACCTCGAAGTCGGTCTCCGAGATTGGCTTACAGTGCTCTTTCCCCAATACCTCGCACTTCATCAAACTCTTCAAGAAGGCCTACGGCCATACCCCGTCGAGTTATCGCACGGCCCATCGCAAGGAGGTGGCGTAGCACCTTGTCCAGCCTCCACTCACCCTCCATCTTTTACGAGAAAGGTAATGGGAGATTACAAAAAAAATGAGTCGCTCTTTGCGACTCATTTTTTGTTATGGAGTGGTTCTTCCTATTGATTCTTGATGCAACGCATGGGCAGAGCCAAGGTATTCGTTTTGTTGGTTGTGGAGGTGGTTCCGTCCGAGTAGAAGAGGGCCACCTGGATCTTCGTACTCTTGGCCGAGCTGGTCGGCGTGGAGGTCAGCAGGATCGCTCCATCCGAATTGGCCACATACTTGTCGGTGTTATACCAATAGGGTGTTTCAAATGAAAACTCGGCAGGGAGTCCCTCGGGATAGGCTGCAAAGAGGGCCTTGAACTCGCCCTCGGTGGGAAGGTGCCATCCGTCGGGGCAGAGGCCCTGCGACCCCTCCAGCGAGACGGCGTTGTCGCCGGTGATCTCCGAGACCCCCAACGCGGCAGCGGCCGTATAGAGCAATCCGTAGGTGGTGAGATCCTGCTCCGAGGTGAGCAACTCGCCCGGGAGGTAGACCCCTGCGGCCAATGCACCACTTCCGGCCGGGTTGTAGCGTAGGTTCTCCACCATCCAAACGCGGCCATCGGCCAGGGTTGCGGTGGCATAGGAGACCCCTCCGTAGCTCAAGCCGCCCGTTTCGGGGAGTTCGATCTTGTCGTTGTTCGATTCGTCCTCCACGCCGGAGCCCGTATCGCCCGTGCTGCCCGACTCCTCGATAACACCTCCTTGCTCCCAATCCTCGATATCGCCACTCAGCGTGGCCGAGAGGTCGATGTTGGTGAGCGTTACGGCCAGTGTATAGATCTTGCCGCCCAGCAGTTCACTCTCCACCATGGTATGGGTGTGGGTCTTGCCGTCGTTGGTTGCTACGGTCAAGGTAAGGGCACACTCTTGCGGGACGACGATCGCCTCATAGCGAGTGCCAGCACTCTTGGTGTGCGGGATGATGTTGACGCTCTCGGTCGCCATGCTGACCGCCACCCGACGATTGGCCAAATCTACCGTAGCCGAGGGGCGCGATCCACCCAATTGGATCGAGGTGATCTGGCCATCCGAGGCGTTGGTGATTTCGATCGAGATCTTGGAGAGCAGGTGGTAGAAGATCATCGGAACAGCCGAGGTGGAGGGGGTAACATTCGTCTTGGTGGCGGCGAGCAGATCCGAGGTCGCAAAGCCGCTTGCCGACTGATCGGTGGCGATGGTGAAGGTGCTCGGTGCGCTCGACTCCTGATAGGGATAGTAGGCCACCAAGTCGGCCTTCAGGTTAATGTTGTTGTACCAAATGAGGTCGGAACCCGTAAAGAGGGTGCCGTTATAGGTGAGTGGTTGGTTTTCAAGATATACCCCTTCGCTATTTGAAATTTTCAAACCGATTCGATCGCCTGTATCAAACGCGGTGCCCGTGACACGGCTGATCAGCGGATCGATCACCACGGCCATCTGCTCCGAGCCCTTATCCGGATCCTGCCACTCCACCGGATCCAGCCCGCAGGAGACCGAAAGAATCCCCCACACAGCCAATATGCAGATCTTGAAATTTTTCATAATCATCAATTTTTTTTAAGGTTAGTAATTTATTGTTTATTGAGTTTTTATCGTTCTCGGATATCTTTGTAGGTGGTCTGCAGGAGGGTTTTCCCCATGAGAAGTCGCTCGGCTTCGCCTGTGCCTTGGTTGAGTTGCACACGATCCGTAGTACAATCATAGAGAGTTACACCGTCGCGATTGGCCACGCCGAATCCGTCGTTGAAGCACCAATAACCGAACTTGGGGGTCGAGGGGTCGAAGATATTGCGACTGAAGAGGTAGTCGTCGTGTGCGATGCCCAGTTGGGCCATCAGGGTGGCTGCCAGATCGCTCTGCGAGGCGAATTCCTCCACGATCCCCGGCTCACGCAGAGCCCCTCCAACCCAGAGCATCGGGATGCGGTGGCGCTCCTCGCTGTTGTAGGCCACCGTCTCGGGGTAGAGGAAGCCGTGGTCGGCCACCAGGATGACCAACAGGTGCTCCCAGGCGGGGCTTTGGTGCAGGCGGTCGAGCAGATGTCCCACCTGTTCGTCGGTAAAGGCCACGGCATTCAAAATCTTGTGGTCGAATTTTTCGTAGGGGACCTCGAAGGGTTCGTGGCTCGAGAGGGTGAGCCAGCCCAGGAGCTGCGGGTTGCGGCCTGCGGGGTCGGGCTCCGTGAGGCGCAGCACCTCCTCGGCGAAGAGTTCGCCCATCACATCGTCGGCATAGCCCCACTTCGATTGCGGGGCATCGAGCGAGAGATCCTTCTGCCAGATCAGCCGTTGCCATCCCGTGGCATACATGTAGGAGGCCTGATCCGTGAAGTTGAGGTTTCCGCCATAGACGAAGGTGGAGCCATAGCCCTCGCGTCCCAGGGAGCGGGCCAGCGAGGGGAGCGAGTGGCTCTTATTGGGGTACTTCATGATCGACATGCGGGTCTGGGCCGGGTAGCCGTTGAGGATGGCCACCTCGCCACGATCCGTGCGGAAGGAGTTGGCGTAGAAGTTTTCGAACCAAAGGCCCTGCTCTTTCCAACGTAGGAGATGGCTCGTAACGGGCTCTCCCTCTACCTGCTCATCGACAAAACACCGGCCGAAACTCTCGAGCAAGACCACCACGACATCGGGGCGGGGTTCGCGCAGGAGAGAGGGCCCGGAGAGGGTGTCGGGGCGATCTCCGCGAAGCTTTTCGAAATTATGGGCTCGCTCCTCTTCGGGGTAGAAGAGGTATTGGGGCTCCATATCCTTCTCGTCGCCCAGGGTGGAGAGGAGCGAAAAGAGGGGGTTTACCGCCGCGTGGTTGAGTTGCTGATCGGGGCTGAAGTAGACTTGGCTGATGTTGGCCGTGGTGACACTCACTCCGCCACGAATGGCCAAAAAACAGAGACCTCCCAGCAGCAGGAACAAGGGGGTGCCCCAAAGACGGGTGGAAAGGGGAAGTTTTTTTACCTTCAAATCGGAAGTGATGAACCTAAAAATCCCGAAATAACCACCGAAGATCAGTAGAAAGGCGATGGTTCCTCCAATCCAGTCTGTAGGGGTGAGCGAAGCCATGGCCTCACGCGGAGTGGTCAGGTAGATCAATACCGAGGAGTCGATGCGGTAGCCCCAATAGCCGTAGAGACCGAGATCAAGGGTAAATACAGCCGTGGCAAAGAGGGCAATAAGGGCCAGGTAGAGGCGGATCAAAGTGCGCCAACGCCGCTCCGTGAGGGGAATCCAAAGCGAGAGAAGCAGCAAGAGTAGCGGGAGTGCCGTGATGTAGCCGGCCACGGTGAGATCAAGCGACCAGCCGTGGCCGAGCACCTGTAAAACTTTGGAAATCGAAAGCCCCTCCCGAAGGTGGAGGAGCATGAAGGGAATCTTTAACAGGGCCATCCAAAGGGCCACTCCGAAGAAGAGTTTCAGCAGGAAACAGATTCGATTCTTCATAGGTTCTACTTCCCTGCTAACCGTTGTTCGATCCGCCCTTGAGCCCCCCTTCGGCGGCGAACTCTTCGACAGCAGCCTTGAATTTTTTGATCGTCTCCTCCATCGAGAGATAGGATTTGCCTCCGGCGGCGTTTTTGTGGCCTCCGCCCTCGAAGTAGCGGCGGGCAAAGAGGTTTACATCCACATCGCCCCGCGAACGTAGTGAGATGCGGATGAAGGTGTGGTGCTGGAGGAACATGGCCGACATCTTCATCTTGCCGACCGTGAGCGGGTAGTTCACAAAGCCTTCGCTGTCGCCCTGTTGGAAATAGTAGCGACGCATCTCCTCCTCGGTGAGCGACATATAGGCCACTGTGTTGTGTTTCAAGAACTTCATCTTGCGATGAATCACATAGCCGAAGAGACGAGCTCGTTGAGGCGAATAGGCGTTGTAGACGCTGTTGTGCAGATTTGGAATGTCGATTCCTGTTTCGGCGAGGTCGGCTACGGCTCGGTAGAGGGCGGGGGTCAGGAACGAGAACGAGAAGTTGCCTGTGTCGGTCATCATGCCCACATAGAGGCACTCGGCGATCTCGCGCGTCAAGTACTCGCGTCCGAAGAGTTCGAGGATGAGCGTGTAGACCAAAAAGGCGGTCGAGGAGCTTTCGGGGTGGGAGAAGCGGATGTGGTAGGGCTCGGAGGGTTGCAGGTGGTGGTCGATCAGCACGCGCACGGCCGAGGTGTTGCGTTCGATCGCTTCACCCAGGGCCTCGAGGCGGGCGATACCGTTGAAGTCCATGCAGAAGATTACATCGGCCTCTTCGGCCAGGCGCTCGGCACGCTCGGGCTCCTGACGGTGGATGATCACCTCTCCGATGCGGGGCATCCAGTCCAGGAAGTAGGGGTACTTGTTGGGGGCAATCAGGTGTACGGTGTGTCCCAGGCGTTCGAGTTGATGTGCCCACGCCAGGGCCGATCCCACGGCATCCCCATCGGGGTTGGTGTGGGCCAAAAGGACGATCTGCAGTCGCTCTTTGGACAATAGTTCCTGAAGGCGTGTTAGCTCCTCGCGATCCAGCTGCAAGGCTCCCATATGATTTCTCTCCATCGTTTGCCGTATTTGTATAACTCTTACAAAGGTAAGAAAAAAATTTGAAAACACCCCATTGTCTTCCAATTAGTTCTCGCTTTCCCTCTTGGGGGCACTCTTGCACCAGGGGGCGATGCCGCACTCCGCGCATTTGGGTGAGCGGGCCGTACAGACATAGCGACCATGCAGAATCAGCCAGTGGTGGGCTACGGGAAGCAAGGCTTTGGGGATCTGTTTTTCGAGCGTGAGCTCGGTCTGAAGAGGCGTCTTCGAGCGATTCGTGAGGCCGATACGATTTGCTACGCGGAAGACGTGGGTATCGACCGGCATCACCTCTTGTTGCCAGATCACAGCCCCCACTACATTGGCCGTCTTGCGCCCTACGCCCGGCAGACGTTGCAACTCCTCACGGCTGCTCGGCACCTCGCCTCCGAACTCCGCCACAAGCATCCGTGCCATGCCGGCCAGGTGTTTCGCCTTGTTGTTGGGGTAGGATACGCTCTTGATCAATGCGTAAATCTCCTCCACAGAGGCCTCGGCCATCCGCTCGGCAGTGGGATAGGCCTCGAAGAGTGCCGGCGTAATCAGATTGACCCGCTTGTCGGTGCATTGGGCCGAGAGGATCACCGCCACCAACAACTCAAAGGGGTTTCGGTAGTTGAGTTCAGATTCTGCGGAAGGCATGTGTTGGGAAAACCACTCGATGATCCCTTCGTATCGTTCTTTGGTTGTCATTGGCTCGTTATAGTTTGGTCAGTTTGGCAAATTTGGCCAGCAGGGTGCGCTCGCTTCCGTCGCTGAATGCTACCACCAGTTTGTGATCCTGGGCCAGGGTCTCGATGCGCTGGATGGTGCCAACACCGAATCGGGGGTGCTCCACACGCTCTCCGATGCGGTAGTTGCAGGGCGAGGCGGGGGCTGAAGATCCCACGGGGGTGGAGATCCCGATGCGACGCAGGTGCTCCGCCGGGCGGGGTGCGGCCGTGGTCGGTGCCGGCTCGGGGCGCGAGGAGGTACTGCGCGACTGCACCGAACGGCTGTAGAGCGGGTGCCCGGGTTGGATGCGCTTGGCCGAGTCGCCCACCGAGTCCTGCTGTTTCTGGAAGCGGTAGTCGAAGCGGCGGCGCAACTCCTCGATGGCCGAGCCTCCGGCCGGCCGACCCTCGGCATTGCGTCCCACAGACGAGGAACGTCGCCCTCCGAAGTCGTCGTCCTCCTCTTGTACCATCTCGACGAAGCAGGGGGCGATCTCCTTCAGGAAGCAGCTCGGGCGCGAAAACTCCATGTTGCCCCACTTGAAGCGCGATTCGGCGTAGCTCAGCGTGGCATCGACCTTGGCGCGCGTGAGGGCCACATAGAAGAGTCGGCGTTCTTCCTCGAACCCCTCGGCCGTCTCAACGGCCCGCTGCGAAGGAAATAAGTTCTCCTCCATACCGACGATGTAGACATGGTTGTACTCGAGGCCTTTGGCCGAATGGACGGTCATTAGCGTTACCTTGTTGTTGTCCTCCGGATTTTCGTTGTCCATGTCGGTCATCAGCATCACCGACTGCATCCACTCCTCGATGGTGGCCTCCTCGGCCTCGGTGCGTTCGCCGTTTCGGATCTCGGCATCGCGTTGCTCCTTGAAGAGCTGCATGGTGTTCAACAACTCCTCGATGTTGTCGATGGCTGAGGTCGCCTCGGGTGAGTTCTCTAAGCGGTAGAGGGGGAGGATTCCCGATCGCTGGGCGATTTCCAGACCAAAGTCGTAGAGCCCCTTTTGGGTACGCTCGAGCGAGAGCGAACGGATCAAGGCGACAAATTCAGTCACCTTGCGCACAATGGTGCGCTGCACGGGGTCGGTCGTGGGCTCCCCCACCAAGGTGTCGACCGCCTCCCACATCGAGACACCGCGTTCGCGGGCCAAGGTGGCGATACGCTCCACGGTGGTGTCGCCAATACCGCGCGTGGGGTAGTTTACAATGCGACGGAAGGCCTCATCGTCTTTCGGATTGATCACCAAACGGATGTAGGCCAGCAGATCCTTGATCTCCTTGTGGTCGTAGAACGAAGAGCCCTTGTAGATACGGTAGGGGACTCCGCGGCGACGCAGCGACTCCTCGATGGCCGAGGATTGGGAGTTGGTGCGGTAGAGTACGGCTACCTCCGACCACGGATCGCTCGTCTCACGGATACGATCGCGGATGGCGGTGGTTACCAATTCGGCCTCTTCGCGGTCGGTATAGGCCCTTATGACGCGAATCTTCTCTCCCTTCTCGCCCTCCGAGAAACATCGTTTTTCCATGCGGCGAGCGTTGTGTTCGATCACCGAATTGGCGGCATCGACAATGGTACGGGTGGAGCGGTAGTTTTGCTCCAATTTGAAGGTTAGGGCCGAGGGGTAGTCGTTGCGGAACGAGAGGATATTTTCTATCTTGGCTCCGCGGAACGAGTAGATCGACTGGGCATCGTCGCCCACTACGCAGACTCGGCCATGCTGCTGTGAAAGGCGGCGGATGATGATATACTGTGCGTAGTTGGTGTCCTGATACTCATCGACCAGGATGTACTGATACTGCTCCTGGTAACGGGCCAACACATCGGGGCAGTCGCGGAAGAGGATGTTGGTCTGTAAAAGCAGATCATCGAAATCCATCGCACCATTCTTCTTGCATCGCTGGCAGTAGAGTTGGTAGAGGTTGCCGAATTCGGGCTGCTGTCGCTGACGATCCTCGGCTGCATAGACCGAGTTGGCTAAATAGGCCCCCGGGGTCACGAGCGAGTTCTTGGCAAACGAGATGCGCGATAAGACGACGTTGGGTTTATACTTCTCCTCGGGGAGATTGAGCTCCTTGAGTAGGTTTTTGATCAGGTTTTTGCAGTCCGAGGGTTCGTAGATCGTGTAGCTGTCGGGGTAGCCGATGCGGTCGGCATTCTCGCGCAGAATACGCGAGAAGACCGAGTGAAAGGTGCCCATACGGATCCAACGGGCACGGCCGTCGGGGAGCATGGTGGCAATACGCTCGCGCATCTGCTCGGCCGCCTTGTTGGTAAAGGTGAGGGCCATGATCTGGCGAGGATCGACCCCCTGTTCGATCATGTAGGCGATGCGCGAAGTCAGTACACGGGTCTTGCCCGAGCCGGCACCGGCAATAATGAGCGAGGGCTCGCGGTAGTGAACCACCGCCTCACGCTGCGCGGGGTTCAGACCTTTCAATATGGGAGATTCTTCCATTCGTTGTTTTCGTTTTCGGGTAAAGCACAGGGGCCGAAGCCTTAGCGGGGCATGGTGTCGAGGAAATTTTCCAATTCGACATACACGCGTTGGATCGGGAGCCCCATCACATTGAAGAACGACCCCTCGATCCCCTCGATTGCCACATAGCCGATCCACTCTTGGATGCCATAGGAGCCCGCCTTGTCGTAGGGTTGGTAGTGGTCCACATAGTAGGCCGCCTCCTCCGCGCTGATCGGGCGAAAGAAGACCTTCGACTCCGTGGAAAAACTCTTCACCTTGTGGGCGGAGCGGAGCGTAACCCCTGTGATGACGGTGTGTCCCTTGCCGGAGAGCAGAGCCAACATCTCGAGGGCCTCCTCGCGGTTGTGGGGCTTACCGAGGATCTTCCCTTCGGCAATGACCACGGTGTCGGCTGTCAAAAGAATATCATTTTCTCCCAGGGAGTAGGGGTATCCTTCGCTCTTTAGACGCGAGAGATAGCCTGCCACCTCCTCGGCCGCAAGGTCGGCCGGGTAGCACTCCTCAACCTCAAATTTTTCGGCCATCTCGTACTTCAGGCCCGAGCCCGACAGCAATTCGCGACGGCGGGGCGACTGCGAGGCCAGGAGCAGTCGGTATGAAGTCAGTTTTTCGTGTAACAGCATCGTTCTATTTTATGTCAAAATCCAACAACAATCGTCCTTCGAGCGAGGCTTTCAGGTTTTGGCCGCGCTCCACGGGGCCGACCCCCACGGGAGTGCCTGTGTAGAGCAGGTCGCCCATGCGTAGGGTTATAAACTTTGAGACATGGCTGATCAGACGATCCACCCCAAAGAGCATGTCGCCCGTAAAGCCCCGCTGGCGCACCTCGCCGTCGATTTCAAGTTCGAATTTGAGTTTTTGGACATCGCCTCCGAGTTCGGCCAGCGGCACAAAGGTGGGAGAGATGGCGGCCGAATAATCGAAAGCCTTGGCTTGCTCCCAAGGGAGTCCTTGGGCGATGCATCGGCGTTGCAAGTCGCGGGCTGTAAAGTCGATACCGAGCCCCACCTCGTCGTAGTAACGATGGGCGAAACGCTCCTCGATGCAACGCCCCACGCGGTTGATCTTTACGATCAGTTCGCATTCGTAGTGAACCTCCTCCGAGAAGGGTGGGATGTAGAAGGGGTCGTTGTTGCGCAGCATCGCCGTGTCAGGCTTCAGGAAGAAGACCGGCTCGGCGGGCATCTTCCCGCTGTCGGCCACTTGGTGGTGCAACTCTTTGACATGTTCGGCGTAGTTGCGGCCGATGCAGATAATTTTCATAACTTTTTACTCCTCCTCTTTTTTGAATCGGGTGTTTCGATATTTGGCAAGGTAGGCGGCACTGAGTAGGATCAGGAACATTGGGATAAATATCGCCACCTGCCAACGTAGATCCTGCTTGGGGATCAGAATCGCCAGGAAGACCACCGTGGCCGACACGTTGAGCCATTTCGATAGAAAGGTCCCGATTTTAGGGAGGTTCAGTTTCTCGCGTTTCTCCTTGGGCATCGTACTGATGCCCGAAATCGTCTCGGGGTATTTGCGGACCAAAGCTCCAACCCCCAAGAGAATTGACCCATAGATAATCAATACGACAATCTCGCCAATATGGATATATCCGATCATGTTGTTATTCAATTTTGAATTTTGAACTCTGAATGTTAGCAAGCTCCTCCACCATGGCCTTGGCAAATCGGCGACTGGCCCCCTCGCTGCCAATCAACTGCTGCAACTCGCGAAAGTCGGCCTCCATCTTGGCTCGTTTGGCTCCGCCCGAGAGGATCGAGCGCAACTCTTCGGCTGCCATCTGCGGGTCTAACTTCGCGCAGACCAATTCGCGCACCACCTCTCGCCCCATGTTGATGTTCACGAGCGAGACCCACGGAATCTTCAAGACATAGGGCCGTAGTACTTCGTAGAGTTTTGGTATGTGGTACAGAACCATCTCGGGAATCCCCATCAGGGCGGTCTCGAGGGTTGCGGTACCCGAGGTAACGACTGCCGCCTCGCTCATGGCGAGGGTTTGTTGGGTCTTGTCGCAGAGGTAGCGCACAGAGGAACCCGCCAGATAGTGGTCGTAGAGCCCCTTGTCGATCCAGGGCACGGCTGTTACCACAAATTGGTAAGCAGGAAACTCGTGCGACAGGGCCACCATATTCGGGAGGTTGGCCTTGATCTCCGAGACGCGACTGCCGGCCAGGAGGGCGACGATCGGTCGTTCGTCGAGGCCGTTTTCGCGGCGAAACTCCTCGCTCGAGGGGAGCTGGGCGCGTCGTTCGGCGATGTCATCGACCAGCGGATTACCGCAGAAGATGGGCTCGATTCCCTTCTTGCGGAAATACTCCGTCTCGAAGGGAAAGATCGTAAAGAGGCGATCCACAAATTTTCGGATCCCCTTCACGCGCCACTCCTTCCATGCCCACACCTTTGGAGCGATGTAGTAGAAGACCTTGATACCTTGCGCCTTACACCACTTGGCAATGCGCATGTTGAACGACGGATAGTCGATCAGAATCACTACATCGGGCTTAAATTCTGCAATGGCCGCCTTCACCCGGTCGATCTGTCCGAAGATCGTGCGCAGATTCTTGAGCACCGTGACGAAGCCAAAGAAGGACATCTCCTTGTAGTGCAACAGCAGCCCCTCGTTCCCTCCTGCCTCGGCCATCAAATCCCCTCCGCAGAAGCAGAATTCGGCCTTCGGATCCTCGGCCTTAAGCCCCTTGATCAACTTCGATCCGTGCAGATCCCCCGAAGGCTCTCCTGCAATAATGAAATACTTCATTCAAGTCAAAATTATAAATCCTCTCCCAACAAATCTGGTCTCAATTGTTTGGTGCGCTCATAAGCCTGCTCCTCCTGCCACTTGGCGATCTCGGCAAAGTTGCCCGAGAGCAGGACATCGGGAACCTTCCACCCTCGGAACTCCGCGGGGCGGGTGTAGACGGGCGGAGCCAGCAGGTCGTCTTGGAAGCAGTCGGTCAGGGCCGAGGATTCGTCGCCGATGGCTCCGGGAAGGAGGCGCACCACCGAGTCGGCAATGATGCAGGCGGCCAACTCTCCTCCCGTGAGGACATAGTCGCCAATTGAGATCTCGCGGGTGATGAGGTGCTCGCGGATGCGGTGGTCGATCCCTTTGTAGTGGCCACAAAGGATGATGATATTTTCCAAGGTTGAGAGGCGGTTGGCCTCGTGCTGGTTGTACTGTATTCCGTCGGGCGAGGTGTAGATGATCTCGTCGTAGTGGCGTTCGGACTGGAGGTGCTCCACCAGCTCGAAGACCGGCTCGCACTTCATCACCATACCGGCCTCACCGCCAAAGGGGTAGTCGTCGGTCGTCTTGCGTTTGTCGTGGGCCCAGTCGTGGAGGTTGTGGACCACGATCTCCACGAGCCCCTTCTCTTGGGCACGCTTGAGAATCGACTCGCTCAAAGGCGAAGTCATCAGATCTGGAACGGAAGAGATAATGTCTATACGCATGATTTTCTATTTGTTACGGAAGATGATATCTTTCCCCGATTCGGGGCTCAAGGGAATTTCGTTGCCGTTGTGGAGGGTGTAACCTTGGTAGCCGAGCTCCTCGAAGAGGGCGATGATGCGGGGGCGGTTCTCTCCGCCGGTCTCGATGAGCACCGTGGGGCGGTACTTCTCGATGACGGGGCGCATTTCGCTCATCACATGCCACTCGTAGCCCTCGATGTCACACTTGATGAAGTCGAGGCGCGGGAGCGTTCCGAAAAGTTCCGAGCCTCGGCGCATCACGGCCTGGTGCTCCACCTCGCAGGTTGTTTCAACCTCCTTGACGAAATTTTGGCCCGTGCCCAGGTAGCCCGTCTCGCGAGCCGAGTCGTTGGCCATCACCACCTCACGGTCGGCCTCCCCCAAGGCGTAGGGGTAGATTTTTACATTTTGGTTGTGGCGCTGCACATTCTTTTCGAGGATGCGGCGCGTGGGGGCCATCGGCTCCACGGCATGTACCCTCCCCTCGGGCCCTACCAGGCGGGCCAGGGTGCGGGTGTAGTAGCCGAGGTTGGCCCCGATGTCGAGGCAGTGATCTCCCGGCTTCACCAACTTCTCGAGGTGGTAGACATACTCCAGGGCCTCCGAGCGGCGACCGATGCCGAGCCGCTGCCAGAGGAAAAAGAGGCCGCTCACCACCCGAAGGTATCCCTCGAGCGGCAGGAGTCGGTAGAGCACTTTATGAACCAATTTTTTCAATTCGCAATTTCTGTTGGTGCACTATTTTGTTTCCCTTTTCGACAAAAAAGGAGAAGGTATTGCATAAAACCGAAAAGCACTTTTTTGATTTTAGAGGAGCAGATTTCGACTCGACCGCAGGCCGGCGAAGATGGGCTGTACTTGAGGTACTGCCCATTTTCGACAGACAAGAAGAGGCGAAATATGCCCTGTAAAATCGAAAAAACTACGGTTTGACCTCCTGATTCAAGACCTCCACAACAAAGGGGTTGTAGAGGGTTTCGTGGCCGATGGTGGACTTCTCGCCGTGGCCGGGCCAGAGGGTTACCTCGTCGCCCAGGGGGAGAATCTGCTCCAGGATTGAGCGCATGATCCACGAGTAGTCGCCTCCCGGGAGGTCGGTGCGGCCGATGCTCTCACGGAAGAGGGTGTCGCCCGTGAAGAGGTTTTTGGTTTGGGGCTCGTAGAGGGCCACATGGCCGGGGGTATGGCCCGGGGTGGGGATCACCTGGAGGGTGGTGTGGCCGAAGCAGACCTCCTTCACGGTGTCGAGGTCGAGGTCGATGGTGGGCAGCTTGCCGATCGCCACCCCGAAGATCATGCCGCTCACCGAGGCCGTGTCGAGCAGGAACTGATCCTTGCGCGAGAGGGCGAAGGGGATGCCATACTCCTGTTTGAGGTACTCCACGCCGAGCGTGTGGTCGAAGTGGCCGTGGGTATTGATGGCCATCTTGGGGGTCAGGCCGTGCTCGGCGATGAAGTTCTTGATGACGATATCCTCGCGGGGGCCGTTGTTGCCCGCGTCGATGATGACACACTCCTTCGTCTCGTCCCAGACGATGTAGGTGTTCTCCTGAATCGGATTAAAGACAAGGGTTGCTATTTTCATGATAAAATCAATTTGGGACAAAAATACGAAAAAAGATCGCTCCGCGCAATAATCGGGAGCGATCTTTCTTGCTTTTGTCGGTTCTTCGAACCGAAATGGTCGTCGGGGAGCCTTTAATCCTTCAGGCAGCGTACCGGCAAGGCAACGCCCGGATTGAACTCCGCGTTGGTAACGAAGGTCTGTAGGTCGGACCACATGCTGCCAGACCCAGCAGTAGCAGGGGCAAAAACCAAATTTTCTTCATTGTTTTCATTTTTTGTTTTAATTGAAAGTTTAAAGTGATTGTTATTTTAATGCAGATATAAAAAGAATGGTGTAAAGACTTAAAGTCTTTACACCAAAAAAGTTCTTTCTTTCCGATTCCCAACTCGCCATATTTTCGCGAGGGAGGGGCGGGTGGTTATCGTCGCACCAACTTTACCACATTCTCCACATGGTGGGTGTGGGGGAACATATCGACCGGCTGGACGGCCTCCACGCGATACATGCCATCCATCAGAGCCAAATCACGAGCTTGGGTGGCGGGGTTGCAACTTACATAGACGATGCGCTCGGGGGCAGCTCTCAAAATCACGTCAATCACCGGCTCATCCACTCCGGCGCGGGGCGGATCGAGGATGATCACATCGGGACGGCCGTTCTTGGCCACAAAATCGTCGTTCAAGACCGCCTTCATGTCGCCGGCATAGAAGGTGGTGTTCTCGATTCGGTTCATCGCGGAGTTGACCTTGGCGTCCTCTATGGCCTCGGGAACATACTCGATGCCTACCACCTTGCGACAGCGCGAGGCGCAGAAGTTGGCGATCGTACCCGTGCCGGTATAGAGGTCGTAGAGGGTCTCCTCGGGCTTCAGGTCTGCAAAATCTCGGGCCACTTTATAGAGTTCGTAGGCCTGTTCGGAGTTGGTCTGGTAGAAAGATTTCGGGCCCACCTTGAATTGCAGCCCCTCCATCTCCTCCAAAATATGATCCTTGCCGGCGTAGAGAATTGGCTCCTGGTCGCCCAGCGAATCGTTCCACTTCGTATTGACCATGTAGATCAGCGAAGTGATCTCGGGGAAGGTGGTGTGCAGGTGGCTCATCAGTGCCTCGATGCGCTCCTTATCATCGCGGTTGAAGACTACGATAAGCATAATCTCGCCCGTTGAGGCGGTGCGAATCACGATATTGCGCATCAGCCCCGAGTGCTCGCGGGCGTGGTAGAACTCATAGCCGTGCTCCACGCAGAAGCGTTTGATCTCCAGGCGGATGGCATTCGAAGGATCGGCTTGCAGCCAGCACTTCTCAATGTCGAGCACCTTGTCGAACATGTTGGGAATGTGGAATCCGAGGGCCGGCTCGGGGGCAATCTCGCGACCAGCATCGGCGATCTCCTCGTAAGTCATCCAGCGGCGGTCGGCGAAGGTATACTCCAACTTATTGCGGTAGAATTGGGTCTTGGCCGAGCCCAGGCAGGGACGGATCTCGGGAAGTTCCACCTTGCCGATGCGCGTGAGTTGGTCGCGCACCTGCTCGGTCTTGAACTTCAGCTGCTCCTCGTAGGGAAGGTTTTGCCACTTGCAGCCGCCACACACCCCGAAATGGTGGCAGAACGGTTTCGATTTTAGGGTGGAGTGTTTTTGGTAGTTTACCACGAAGCCCTCCATGAAACGGCGGCGCTTGACGCGGATCTGTACATCGACCACATCGCCCGGGACAGTCATCGGGACAAAGACCACCTGGTCGTTCCAACGCCCCATCGCCTTGCCTTCGGCGGCAAGGGTGGTTATCTCAAGCCCCTCGATCAGGGGGTAATTCTGTTTTTTGCGAGCCATAAAAGTTTTGTATCTTTACGCTTGAAGCGCAAAGATACAAAACAATTAGGAATTAGGAATGAGGTGTTAGGAATTTTTTAACTCAGAATTATAAAACCTAATTCGTCGGAATATCGCGGTTTACGTTTTTCGAGCCTACAAGGGCGTAGAAGAGCAGGTAGCCCAGGGCGGCCACGATCACCCAGTAGCTCTGCACAAAGCCCACCAGGTCAGCGGCATAGCCTTGAATGAAGGGGAGGATACCGCCTCCGCAGACCAAGGCCATGAAGATGCCCGAGGCGGCGGGGGTGTATTTGCCCAACCCCTCGGCCGCGAGGTTGAAGATCGCCCCCCACATCACCGAGGTACAGAGGCCGCACAGCAGCATGAAGAGCATCTTCAGGGGAACTTCGTTGCCGAAGATCGAAATATGGTGGCTCTCGGGGATGAGGATCAGGCAGAGGATGAAGCCGATGGCTGCGATCGAGACCGTGGAGAGCATCGTGCGCGACGAGATCTTGGCACTCACGGCACCGCCCACCAGACGGCCACACATCATCAGGAACCAGTAACTACCGACCAGCGTACCGGCCACGGCGGGGCCTACCCACTCCAGGTCGGACATGTAGAGGTTGGCGATGTTCGGAATACCCACCTCGATACCCACATAGAAGAAGATGGCCACGGCACCCAGCACAAAGTGGCGGAACGAAAGGGGGCCGTGAGGATCTTTCGCCTTTTGGCCGCTGAGTCGCTCGGCACGCTCCTCGGGGCGCTCCATGTGGGGCTCGGGGATGCGGGTGAGGGCGATCACCACGAAGGCCAAGGCAAAGATAGCCATGGCAATAATCATGGCGGGAGCCGCCTGTCCCACGGTAGCCTCCTCGGCCTCACCACCAATCAGATAGCCCAGCAGGATGGGGGCGATGGTGCCTCCCACCGAGTTACACGAACCGCCGAGTTGCAGGAGTTGGTTTCCCTTGTTGCCACCTCCACCCAAGGTATTGAGCATCGGGTTCACCACGATGTTGAGCATGCACATCGAGAAGCCGGCCACGAAGGCTCCCAACACATAGACTGCAAACGACTCCGCATAGCCCGATAGGAATTGGATACCCACTCCCACAAAGCCGACCGTCACGGCCGCCAGCGAGGTGAATTTGTAGCCTTTGCGCTTCAGAATCACACCGGCCGGGATGCCCATGCAGGCGTAGGCGATGAAGTTGGCCAAGGTGCCGAGCTGCGAGAGGGCGTTGCTTGCCCCAAATTGGTTTTGTACGATGACCCCCATCGAACCGGCAAAGTTGGTTACGAAGGCAATCATGAAAAAGAGAGAAAACATCACTGCAATCGGCAGTGCATAGTTTTCATTTTTAACACCTTTGTTCATATTTTCGACTCCTTATTAGTTCTTGTTTCAAGACGCTTTGGTGTGGGCTTTTGAATCTGTTTTAAGGGGACTTTGCAATGCTTTAGGAGAGTCGATCCACGATGAAGCGCGCCAGCCCCTCGAGCGAGGTGCGGGCCTCGGAGGCGGGGTAGTGGCTCAATAGATGCAGGGCCTCCTCGATGTACTCCTCCATCACACGGCGGGCCTCCGCCAAGCCTCCGCAATTTTCGACTACGGTTTGCAAGTAGTTTACCTCCTGTTCGTCGGCATAACAGGCAGCAAGTCGTTTTAAAAGCTCCTTGCGACGCTCCTCGGAAGCATGCTCCAGCACATGGAGCAGCGGCAGGGTGATCTTCCCTTCGCGCAGGTCGTTGTTCCTCGGTTTGCCGGTCTTGGCCTCCTGCAGGAAGTCCAAGATGTCGTCTTGGATTTGGAAGGCCATGCCGAGCGCCTCACCGATGCGGTGCATGCGCTCTACCTCCTCCTGGCGGGCCCCCACCGAGAGGGCTCCGGCCGAGGCACTGACGGCCAGCAGGGAGGCCGTTTTGCGGCGGATGACATCGAAGTAACGCTCTCGGGAGGTGAGTTGTTTTCGGGCGCTCTCGCTCTGTAGAACCTCTCCCTCGCAGAGGGTGGTCATGGCACGGGTGATGTGGGCCACTAGGTCGAATTGTCCGCTGTCAAGTCCGATCGAGAGATTGCGTGCCAGGATAAAGTCGCCCAACAACACCGCATTGCGCGATTGCCAGAGGGCGTTGGCCGAGGGTTTCCCGCGTCGTTGGTCGGCCTCGTCGATCACATCGTCGTGGATCAGCGAAGCGGTGTGGATCATCTCGACAAGCATGGCGGCAATGTGGCTGCGACGCCCTACGCGGCTCTCATCGCCCGCGTGGAGTAGGGCCGAGAGAAAGACAAGCATGGGGCGAATCCCCTTGCCTCGTGACGAGAGGGCGTGGGTCAGCATTTCGGAGAGGAGCTCTCCGTCGGTGGTGAACTGCGCTCCGACAAACGCATCGAACTCCTTCAGGAGCCCTTCGATTGGTCGGCGAATCGCATCGAGTGTCATCATAAAAATATTGCGGTTTTCGGATTCGGGCCTTTCGGTGTTGCTTAAAGCCTCGCACCAAAACCCTGTTCTATATCTTGCAAAGATAGTGAAAAAGTTCTCAAAACGGGCTTTTTTGCCTGCGAAAAAAGATTATTCCGTCAAAAAAATCCTATAATTTAGGTGTGGCGTCCGAAAATCCGCAAAATTATCGTACCTTTGCAAATTGGAAAAATTTCGATTTTTATGAATCATCGATTTTGGAGGTTTCGGGGGCTCTCGCATGGATGGAGATCAGCACTCGCATTTATGGGGGTCGCATTGCTCTTTTTTGCTGTCAGCGCCCTCTATTTCGCTCCGCAGTTTGCGGGCGAGGAGTTGCCTCAGCACGATGTGGTGCAGTACGAGGGTATGGCCCACGACATTCGCCAATGCCGTACCGAGACGGGGGAGGATCCCCAATGGACCGGGGGTATGTTTGGCGGCATGCCGGCCTACCTGATCAATGTGGCCTACCCCGCACAACTGGTAAAAAACACGCTGGGGCAGGTGGTGCGCCTGATCGACACCCCGGCCGCCTTCCTCTTCTTTGCCATGTTGGCCATGTGGCTTATGCTCCGCATGATGGGGTTCGGCACCCGCGTGGCGGTGGCCCCATCGCTGGCCTACGGCCTCTCAACCTATTTCCTGCTGATTATCGGGGCGGGACACATCACCAAGATGTGGGCCCTGGTCTATGCCCCGCCGATGATGGGTGGTGCGTGGCTTGCGCTGCGAAAAAAGCCCTGGACGGGGGCACTTCTGACCGCCCTCTTTGCCTCGCTTGAGATTGGTGCTAACCATCCGCAGATCACCTACTATTTCCTGGTGGCCATGGCGCTGATGTGGCTCTCCGAAGGCTATTTCGCCGTGGTGGAGAAGCGACTGAAAGAGTTTGCGAAGCGCACGGCTCTGCTTGCGGTGGCCGGCTTGGTGGCCCTGGGTTCTAATTTCTCACCCTTGTGGTATACGCTACAACACACGAAAGATACAATTCGCGGAGGCTCGGAATTGGTGGCCGAGAAGGGAGATTCAAGTGCCGAGGGGCTCGACTTGGCCTATGCTACGGCATGGAGCTACGGCCCGGCCGAGAGTTGGAATCTGCTCATCCCTGACTTCATGGGAGGCGATTCGATGCGCTCGTTTGCCCGCGACGGAGAGGTGGCCGAGGCCTTGCGCCCTTATGGCCTCTCGGATTTGGCCCGCCAACTACCCCTCTATTGGGGGGATCAGCCCTTCACGGCGGGACCCACCTACCTGGGAGCCGTGGTGATCTTCCTGGCGGTGATGGGACTCCTGCTGGTGCGTGGTCGCGACCGCTGGTGGGTGGTAGCCGCCTCGTTGCTCGCCCTCTTTTTGGCCTGGGGATCCCATTGGATGGGTTTTACGGAACTCATGTTCCGCCTCCTGCCCGGATACAACAAATTCCGCACGGTTTCGATGTTCCTCGTGGTGGTGCAGTGGACCGCTCCTCTGATGTTGGCTTTTGCCTTGGCAAAGCTCTCTGCGCTTCGGGCCGATGAACCGCAGGAGCAGAGTCGCTCCCTGCGTGCTTTGGCTTGGGCGACGGGGGTGGTCGGCGGCTTGTGCCTGCTCTTTGCCGTGGCCGGATCGCACCTCTTCGACTTCGGCTATGCCGCCTCCGAGGAGCAGCTTACCGAGCAATTTGGCGAGTGGTTCCGTCAGGCGGGGATGGAGGAGGAGTTGCGCCAAGGGCTCGATATCGAGTTGGGTCATATAACCGCTCAGGCAATGGCCACGGAGCGAGCCTCGATCATGGCCCGCGATGCGTGGCGCTCATTGGTGCTGGTGCTGCTGACCGCTTCAGCCGTGTGGCTCTACCTGCGTCGAGGGTTGCATCGCGGCTTGCTGATGGGGGCGGTGAGCCTCTTGGTGGTGGTCGATCTGGTACCGGTGGATCTGCGCTACCTCTCGCACGAAAACTTTGTTACGGCCCATCGCAACCGCGTAACTCCCACCGAGGCCGACCGACAAATTCTGCAAGATACGGAGCCCGGCTACCGCGTACTGAATCTTACGGTAAGTCCCTTCAACGATGCGACAACGAGCTACTTCCACCGCTCGGTGGGTGGCTATCATGGAGCCAAACTTGCCCGCTATCAAGATCTGATCGACCACTACCTCAACCGCTTCGACGAAGGGGTGTTGGATATGCTCAATACGCGCTATGTGATCCTCTCGCCCGACTCGGTGTTAAGGCGACCGACGGCAGCCGGTGCCGCCTGGTTTGCGGAGTACACCCTCGTGGCCGACTCGGCCGAAGAGGAGTTGCAACGTCTCGGCGAGGTCGATCCTGTGCAGGTGGCTGTGATCCGTCGCTCCGATCTCGACAAGGCCGACCGTATTCCTTGGCAACCGGCCGACTCGCTCCGCCCCTTCGTGGGCGATATTCGCCTTACAACCTATCAGCCCAACCACCTGACTTACGCCTACGAGGCTTCGGAACCGGCCGTGGCCCTCTTCTCCGAGATTTACTACGACAAAGGTTGGAAGGCCTATGTCGATGGGGTCGAGACCCCCTATTTCCGAGCAAACTATGTGTTGCGTGGTATGCAGTTGCCGGCCGGAGCACACACCGTGGAGTGGCGATTCCGAGCCCCGGCCTGGCGCGCCGTCGAAGGGGTGACGCTCCTCTGCTCGCTCCTGATTTTGGGAGGAGCCTTGGCAGGGGTGGTGCTCTGGTGGCGCCGAAAGTACAAAACCGAAAAACATGACGAGCATGAAGGAAGATAAACGCTTAAAAAAGAGGGTGCGACGCTCCTATTTGGTCTCTGCAATGAGCATGTCGCTGGTGCTCTTTTTGTTGGCATCAGTGGGCTACCTGGTGGCGGCAGCGATCGCCCTGGCCCGCAACCTGGAGGAGCAGGTGACCCTCACCGTGGAGTTGATGCACGAAGCCGACAGCGAGATGACCGAGCAGGTGCGTGAGGCACTGCAGCGTGAACCGCGGGTACGAACGATCGACTTCTCCACGCGCGAGCAGAAGGCGGCGGATAGTGCCTTCCGTGAGATGTTTGAGCACGAATTCGAGGAGATTCTCGAGGAGAATCCCCTCTTGGACAGCTTTGAGGTGCAACTTGCAGCCCCGAGTGGCGAGGAGGAGTCGGTGGAGGCGATCATCGCCCGGCTTGAGCAACTCGAGGGGGTGGAGCGCGTCAGCTATCCGGCCCACATGGCCGAGCGTCTGCATCGCACGGTGGGAAAGATTCGCTTTGTGTTGATCCTCTTCGGAGGGGCTCTGCTGGTGATTTCGCTCATCCTGCTGGCCAACACCATCCGCTTGGCCATCTATTCGAAACGCTACCTGATCAATACGATGAAGTTGGTGGGGGCTACCAAGTGGTATATCATGCGCCCCTTCCTTGGCGATGCCGTGGCGCAAGGAATTTGGGCCGGCCTGGGGGCGGCGATCCTCTTCGGAGCCTCGCTCTACGGCCTGAATGAGACGGTTCCCGAACTCACAAACTTGGCGACCCTCGAGAAGGTGGGGGCGATCGTGGGGGCGATGATCGGCTTGGGCTGTCTGCTCTCGCTTCTCTTCACCGCGTTGGCCGTGAATCGTTTTGTGAATATGAAAAGCAGCAAGATTTACCTTTATTAGTATACGCAGTTTATGAAAAAGTGGAACGAAATGTTGAATACCATCACCGATAAGAACGACGATAAGATGGCCCTGGCCAAGAAGAACTATGTGTTACTTCTCGTCGGCTTTGCCCTTGTTGTGTTGGGCCTGGTGCTGATGACGGGGGGCAAGAGTGCCTCGCCCGAGGAGTTCAATTATGCCATGTTCTCTTTCCGACGGATTACGCTGGCCCCGATCCTCATCGTCGCCGGCTTTGTCTTCGAGATCTACGCCATTCTCAAAAAATAAAGAACCAAAAAACGCCGACGGCAGACTGTTGAAAATAAAATAAGAAGACTATGGATATATTGGAAGCCATCCTGCTGGGTATTGTGCAGGGATTGACCGAATTTCTGCCCGTGTCGAGTAGCGGGCATCTGCAAATCGCCAAGGAGATTCTGGGCGTGGAGATCGAGAACAACATCACCTTCGATGTGACGCTTCATGCCGCCACCGTTTTGAGTACGATCGTGGTGATGTGGGCCGAGATATGGAAGCTCCTGAAGGGACTCTTCTCCAAGACCTTCAACGACGAACAACGCTATGTACTGAAAATTCTCCTCTCGATGATTCCGGCCGGTGTGGTCGGTGTGTTGTTGGGCGATCAGATCGAGGCGCTGTTCTCGTCGCTTCTCTTCGTGGGGTGCATGCTGCTCTTTACCTCGGCGCTGCTGACCTTCGCCTATTATGCAAAGCCCCGCCAAAAGAACGAAATCTCCTATCGCGACGCCTTTATTATTGGTTGTGGTCAGGCTTTGGCTACGTTGCCCGGCCTCTCGCGCTCGGGTACGACCATCGCCACGGGACTGCTCCTGGGCAACGAAAAGGGTTCGGTAGCCAACTTCTCGTTTCTGATGGTGATTCCCGTGATCTTGGGCAAGATGCTCTTGGATATCCTCTCGGGCGATATGGCGGCGATGAGCGTCGGCACGCTGCCCCTGGTGGCGGGCTTCGTGGCCGCCTTCCTGTCGGGGGCCCTGGCCTGCAAATTCATGATCGGCATTGTGAAGCGCGGCAAACTTATTTGGTTTGCCCTCTACTGCCTCTTGGCCGGTCTGCTCTGTGTTGTGTATAATCTCTTCTAACCGAATTGCCGTGCGCTACAGACCCAACGAAAACGACCCTTTTACGCTGAAGGGGGTGAACTTTAACGAAGGCTACATTGCCATCATTGACAAACCTTTGGAGTGGACCTCAACCGACGTGGTGCGCAAGATCAAATATGATCTGCGCAAGGTGGGATTCCCGAAGATCAAGGTGGGCCATGCCGGAACCCTCGACCCCCTGGCCACCGGAATCTTGATCGTCTGCATCGGAAAGGCGACCAAACTGGTGGATCAGCTTCAGAGCGAGGAGAAGGAGTATGAGGCTGAGTTGATGGTGGGTGCCACCACCCCGAGCTATGACCTTGAGCATCCGATCGACCAGACCTATCCCACGGAGCACATCACCGAGGAGATGGTGCGCGAGGCCCTGCAGTCGCTCTGCGGAGAGCGTCTTCAGACTCCGCCTCTCTACTCGGCCAAGAAGGTCGAAGGGGTACGAGCCTACGACATTGCCCGTGCGGGTGAGACAGTGGAATTACGCCAGGCGTTGATTCATATCTATGAGATCGAACTCCTGGAGTATGATCTGCCGCGTCTCAAGATTCGCGTGCGTTGCAGCAAGGGTACCTACATCCGTTCGTTGGCCCGCGAGATTGGTGAGGCGTTGCAGAGCGGTGCCCACTTGACCTCGCTTTGTCGCACGCGTAGCGGAGGATTCACGCTTCGCCAAGCCCACAATCTCGACTTTTTTCTCGAAAAACTAGCCGAGAGCGAAACAAAATAGCTCTTTTTGCGTATACAGTATAATTTGTTGTTTGTTCATTAACGAAAATATATAAGAATGAAACTCTCACAATACGGCTACGACTTTTCGCCCGAGATGTTGGCGAAATATCCCACCGATAACCGCGACGAGTCGCGTCTGCTGGTGCTCGACCGCAAAACCGGCAAGATCGAGCACCGCATCTTCAAGGAGATCATCGAGTATTTCGATGAGAAAGACCTCTTCTTGTTTAACAACACCAAGGTAATCCCGGCCCGCCTCTACGGAAACAAGGAGAAGACCGGTGCCGAGATCGAGATCTTCCTTCTGCGCGAGCTCAATAGCGAGTTGCGCCTGTGGGATGTGGTGGTGGATCCCGCCCGTAAGATTCGTATCGGCAACAAGCTCTATTTCGGCGACGACGACCTGTTGGTGGCCGAGGTGATCGATAACACCACCTCGCGCGGCCGCACGCTGCGTTTCCTCTTCGATGGTAGCTACGAGGAGTTCAAAGAGGCGCTCTATCAGATGGGTGAGACCCCGCTGCCGCGTTGGGTGCGCGAGAAGGTGGAGCCCGAAGATGCCGAGCGTTATCAGACCATCTTCGCCGAGCACGAAGGTGCTGTAGCGGCTCCTACGGCCGGCATGCACTTCTCGAAACACCTGCTCAAGCGCATGGAGATCCGTGGAATCGACCAGGCCTACCTGACCCTTCATGTGGGTCTTGGCAACTTCCGTACGGTGGATGTGGAGGATCTCTCGAAGCACAAGATGGACTCCGAGCAGTTTATTGTGGACGAGGCTACGGCAGCGGCAGTCAACGGAGCCAAGCGAGGTGGCCATAAGGTGGTGGCTGTCGGTACGACAGTGATGCGCACCATCGAGACGGTGGTCTCGACCGGTGGCATGATCAAGCCCCAGAGCGGTTGGACCAACAAGTTTATCTTTGCCCCCTACGATTTTACGGTGGCCGATGCCATGGTAACCAACTTCCAGCTTCCTTACTCCACGCAGTTGATGATGGTGGCCGCCTTTGGTGGTCATGAGGCGGTGTTGAACGCCTATAAGGTGGCCAAAGAGGAGGGGTATCGCTTCGGTACCTATGGCGATGCCATGCTGATCCTCTAAAAAATGCCGAATTTTTATTAACTTTGCAGTAATAAAACATTTATCAAAATGGCTAATAAGATATTGTACGTTTGTCAGGAGATTACCCCCTATCTTCCCGAAACCGATGCCTCCAAGTTCTGCCGCACATTGTGCCAGGCCATGCAGGAGCGTGGTAACGAGATTCGTACCTTCATGCCTCGCTACGGATGCATCAACGAGCGACGCCATCAGTTGCACGAGGTGATTCGTCTTTCGGGTATGAACCTGATTATCGACGACAACGACCACCAGCTGATTATCAAGGTGGCCTCGATCCCTTCGGCTCGTGTACAGATCTATTTCATCGACAACGACGACTACTTTTCGCGCAAGGCGATCCTGCACGATGAGCAGGGTGCTGAATTTTCGGACAATGACGAACGTGCCATTTTCTTCGCTCGCGGAGTGCTTGAAACGGTCAAGAAGTTGCGTTGGGCTCCTACGGTAGTTCACTGCCACGGCTGGATCTCGGCCATCGTACCCCTCTACCTGAAGCGCGTCTTCTCGGACGACCCCATCTTCCACGACCTGAAGATCGTCCTCTCGCTCTACGACGATGCCTTCACCGCTCCGCTCGATGCCAACTTCCGCGCGAAGATCGAAAGCGAAGGAATGGGCGACGAAAATCTTTCGATCCTCGATACCCCCTCATACGAAAACCTCTATCGCTACGTTATGCAGTGTGTCGATGGAGTGGTTTTGGCTTCTCCCCACATCAACGAAGAGGTAGAGAAGTTGGTGCGCGAGAGTGGAAAACCTCTGTTGGAGTATCAGAACCCCGAATCGGCCGAATGTTTTGATAATTACCACCGATTCTATGATGCGTTATAATTTTTTGACCCGATTCGTTCGTTCCTTGCTCGTGGTGGTTGCCGCTATGGCCTTGACCTTTGCGGGATGTACGGAGGTGGACGATACGCTTGGAGGTAACCATATCCCCGAGAGCCAGCAACTCAAGGTGGGATTTCGATCCGTTGGAGGGGTGCTTGAGACGCGACTCTATAGGACCGACTCGATCCGCACCTCGAACATTGACTTAGGGGTGTTGGGATCGACGCTTAGCGACACCTTTGGTCTGCGTACAGCCGGATTTTATACCCAATACACTTGGGGAATTTGTCCCGACTCGGTCAAGGGATTCGGCTACCGTCCGATCTTTGATTCGCTGATGATGGGCTTCTCGATCTCAGCCTTTCGGGGTGATTCGACCTGCATGCGTGAATATGAGGTCTATGAGGTGGTGGACGACTCGTTTCTTGAGGAGAAGAGCGACACACTCTTCTACGGCACCTTCGACATGAGCCCCTACCTGGCCCAACGACCCGCCTTTACTTTCCGATTCCCCGACCCCGAGAAGGGAATCTACCCGGCATCGACCTCCGTAAGGCTTCACCCCACGGAGGAGGGGTATGATTTGGTAGATCGTCTAATGCTCCGCAAGGGGGCCTACGAGGGGAACAATATGGAGGGATTCTTCCAACCCGAGGAGTTTGCTAAGCATTTCAAAGGGTTCTATTTTCGACCGAAAACAGAGGCTCAGAGCCCTGAAGAGAGTTCGCTCATTCAGTTCAAGCTCTCCGAATCGGGTATGATCCTCTATGGCCGCAATCGCAATGAGGTGGACCCTACGCTGATTCAAGATACGACCGCCTCGCTCTACTACTTCCTCGATAGTTATGCCACGACCGGTAAGGCCTCGATCAACACGTTCCGACACAACTATGCCGGATCGCTGCTCGAAGGGCTGAAATTCGAGGAGACGGAGGCGGAGCGTTCGCTTACCGAGGTTTGCTATGTGGAGGGCCTGGCGGGTGTGATCACCGAGATCACCTTCACCGAGGAGCTCTTTGCCGCCTTGACCCGAATCACCGAGGAGCGCGATGCCTCGGGCAAACCCTACCATTCGCTGGCCATCAACCGCGCCCATCTGCACCTCTACGACAGCGAGGCCGACTACAACTGGGAGCTCTTCACGCCCGGAGAGGAGATGATTGCCCGTTGGAATGGCTCGATGGCACGCCTGGGACTCTATACCAACTACAAGAAGCTGACCGGTATTTCCGACTACAACTACGTCTACGAGACCTACTACGAGGTGAAACTCCCCTACGATGGCTATTTGAACCGTAGCCGTGGTTGCTATGTGATGGATATCGCCCTCTATCTTCAGCAGTTGTGGAACAGTTACAAGGAGGATCCTCAAGGGGTGATGGCCGATAAGGCAAAGCGCACGATCTATCTTGGTCCTGAGGCCTACGGTGTCAATACCTTCGATACGACAGCGGGCCAGGGCATGGCACATAGTCCGAATCGACAGAATGCCATGAAGATAGACCTTACTTATACGTTGATCAAGTAATCCCCGAGTTTACCTAAGTATCTTGCTTAGGTTTCTCGTTTTTATAAAATACCATACCCGACCTCTTTAGAAGAGGTTCAGAGAGATAAAGATGAAAGAGAATCTGGTAATCGTAGAGTCTCCGGCCAAGGCCAAGACGATCGAGAAATTTTTGGGCACCGAATTCATGGTGCGATCCAGCTTCGGACATATCCGCGATTTGGCAAAAAAAGACCTTGGAATCGATGTGCAGGGGGGATTCTACCCACAATATGAGATCCCGAGCGACAAACGCAAGTTGGTTGATGACCTCAAAAAGTTAGCTGCCGATAAGACCGTTTGGCTCGCCTCCGATGAAGACCGCGAAGGAGAGGCCATCGCATGGCACCTGACCGAAGTGTTGGGTCTCCCGGTCGACAAGACGAAGCGCATCGTCTTTCACGAAATTACGAAACGAGCCATCTTGGAGGCGATCGAGAAGCCCCGTACGGTGGATATGAACTTGGTAAACGCCCAGCAGGCCCGTCGCGTGTTGGACCGTTTGGTGGGCTTCGAACTCTCGCCTGTCCTTTGGAAAAAGGTGCGTCCGTCGCTCTCGGCAGGTCGTGTGCAGAGTGTGGCGGTGCGTCTGTTGGTGGAGCGTGAACGCGAGATCATCGCCTTCCAACCCTCGGCCTACTTCCGCGTGGTGGCCCAATTCTATACGGCAGAGAACAAAAAGGCCCTTTTCAAGGCCGAACTCTCGAATCGCTTCGCCACACGCGAGGAGGCCCTCCGCTTTTTGGAGGGGTGCATCGGAGCCCGCTTCACGGTGGTAAAGTCCGAGGAGAAGCCGGCGCAGCGTTTCCCGGCACCCCCTTTCACCACCTCAACCCTCCAGCAGGAGGCCGGGCGCAAGCTCGGCATGTCGGTGTCGCAGACCATGTCGGTGGCCCAGCACCTCTACGAGCAGGGACTCATTACCTACATGCGTACCGACTCGGTAAACCTTTCGACGCAGGCGTTGGCCCAGTGCAAGGAGGTGATCACAAACCTTTTCGGCGAAAACTACTCGGCTTGGCGTACCTATAAAACCAAGTCGAAAGGGGCACAGGAGGCTCATGAGGCGATCCGTCCTTCCTACATCGACCGACAGACAATCGAGGGTACGCCTGCCGAAAAGCGATTGTATGATCTGATTTGGAAGCGTACGGTAGCCTCGCAGATGGTGCCGGCCGAGATGGATCGCACGACGGTGGTGATCGAGGCCGACAAGCAGCAGGGGCAATTTACAGCCACCGGCGAGGTGGTTCGTTTCGATGGTTTCCTGCGTTTGGATAACACGGAGACTCCCGACGACGAGAATGCGCAGCCCGAGACCGAGGCCGTACTGCCGAAGATGCAGGCCGGAGAGGAGCTCTTTGCGCAGCAGATTTCGGCCACGGAGCGTTTTACGCAGGCTCCGGCCCGCTACAACGAGGCTTCGCTCGTGAAACGCATGGAGGAGCTTGGCATCGGCCGCCCCTCGACCTATGCCCCCACCATCACCACGATTATCAACCGTGGCTATGTGGTGAAGCAAAACAAAGAGGGACAGAAGCGCAACTACCTGCAACTGACCCTTTCGGCAGCAGGAAAGATCGCGGAAAAGAGCCTTTCGGAGAGCTATGGCAAGGAGAAGAGTCGTCTGCAACCCACCGATATCGGTATGATGGTCAACGACTACTTGGAGTTGCAGTTCGCCCCCATTTTGGACTATAACTTCACGGCCAACGTTGAAAAGGAGTTCGACCGCATCGCCGAAGGAGAGATCACTTGGTCGGGGATGATCGGCGACTTCTACGGCCCCTTCCACAAGATGGTGGACGAGGCGATCGGCACACAGACCACGCGTGCTGCACAGGTGCGCACGTTGGGTGTGGATCCCAAGAGCGGCCATGCCGTGAAGGCGCGTATCGGTCGCTACGGCCCGATGGTGGAGATCGAGGCCGCGGAGGGTGAGAAGCCCCGCTACGCCTCGCTGAAAAAGGGGCAGCTGATTGAGTCGATCACCCTGGAGGAGGCTTTGGAACTCTTTGCATTGCCCCGCACGTTGGGAGAGCTGGAGGGTGAGGAGCTTGTGGTAGGCTTGGGCCGTTTTGGAGCCTATGTCCGCCACGGAAAGTCGTTTGCTTCGCTTGAGAAGGGGGATGATCCCTATACACTCTCTTTGGAGCGAGCAATGGAGCTGGTACTCAAGCAGCGTGAGCGTACTACGGCAACCAGCACCCCCTTGAAGAGTTTTGCAGAGGAGCCCGAGTTGCTGATCAAGAACGGTCGCTACGGGGCCTACATCGCCTATAAGGGGAAGAATTACCGCATCCCGCGCGGTCGTAAGGCCGAGGAGCTGACCCTGGAGGAGTGTATGAAGATCGTACAAACAACCAAAAAATAACCAACTTAAAACCTATCTAAATTTATGATGAAAAAAATGATGATGCTGGCAGTGGCCCTGATGGTGGGCGGACTGCTGACCGTGGAGGCTGCTCCTAAGAAGGAGAAGAAGGCTGCAGAGCCCGAAGGCTTCCAGTTCACCGACCTGAAGACGATCCCCATCACGCCGGTGAAGGATCAGCACCGTAGCGGTACCTGCTGGTGCTTCTCGACCCTTTCGTGGCTTGAGAGCGAGATTATGCGCAATGGTGGTAAGGAGATTCACCTTTCGGAGATGTGGATCGTGCGTAATATCTATTTCGAAAAGGCAGTGAAGTATGTGCGTCTGCATGGGGCTCTGAACTTTGCTGTAGGCGGTGCTGCCGGCGATGTTCTCCATGGAATCAAGAAGTATGGCATCGTGCCTCATGAGGTCTATACGGGTTTCAACTACGGCACCGAAAAGCCCTTCTTCAACGAGATTGACGCGGTGTTGAAGGCCTATGTGGATACGATTATCAAGGCCCCCAACAAGAAGCTGACGACGGCTTGGATGAACGGCTTGAATGCCATCCTGGACGCCTACTTCGGTGAGATGCCCGAGACCTTCGAGTGGGAGGGCAAGACCTACACTCCGCAGACGTTTGCCGCCTCGCTTCCGATCAATTTGGACGATTATGTGAGCCTGACGAGCTTCACGCACCACCCCTTCTACGAGCAGTTCGTAATCGAGGTGCCCGACAACTGGCGTTGGGAGGCTTCGTATAATCTGCCGCTCGAGGAGCTGATGCAGGTGGTGGACAACTCGTTGGAGCAGGGCTACGCCATTGAGTGGGCTACCGATGTAAGCGAGAAGGGTTTCAGTCGTTCGAAGGCCATCGGTATTGTACCCGATGTAGACCTGGACGGCATGGATGGTACCGAGGCTGAGCGTTGGGGCAAACTGACGGCAGCCGAGAAGGAGGCCGCCCTCTACAGCTTCGACAAGCCCGTAAAGGAACTTCAGATCACGCAGGAGATGCGCCAGTTGGCCTATGATAACTACGAGACGACCGACGATCATGGTATGGTGATCACCGGTACGGCCGTGGATCAGCAGGGCAACCCCTACTTCAAGGTGCTCAACTCGTGGGATGTACGTCCTCCCTATGGTGGTTACTTCTACTTCTCGCGCCCCTTTGTGGAGTATAAGACGATCTCGATCTTGGTACATAAGAACGCTATCCCCGCCGAGATCCGCACGAAGTTGAATCTGTAGTGGTCGGGGCGTCGTTGACGGCCCACCGAATACCTAAAAATCCCGAATGGAATTTCCATTCGGGATTTTTGATTTCAGCCCCCTTTTGTTTTTCCCATCCTTATTTGATCGACTTTTTGGTGAATTTTGGTGAGGGGAAAGGGACTTCGATGGAAAAAAAGAGGAAATTTTTGTGCATATTGGCCGACTTGGAGAGCGCATTACGACTTTTTTATTATCTTTGCGAAAAATACACCCAACCTATGGCTATTAAGAATAATGTGATGATCGTGCGTCAGCGACTGCTGACCAAGTTGATTGATCTTTGGAACAAGGGCGAATTGGTGGAGAAGATCGACCGCCTGCCCATTGAACTCAGCCCCCGCAAATCGAAGGTGCTGGGTCGTTGCTGTGTGCACAAGGAGCGTGCCGTGTGGAAGTATAAATCGCTTCCGCTGATGGGCTTCGACATGAACGACGAGGTAGATGAGTTGATGCCCCTGTCGCAGTATGCCAATATGGCTCTGGAGCGCACCAAGATTAAGGAGAATATCATGTGCGTGATCGACGAGGCTTGCTCGTCGTGTGTGCGTACCAACTATAACATCACCAACCTCTGTCGTGGTTGTGTGGCCCGTGCTTGTGCTGCCAACTGCCCCAAGAATGCCATCGAGTTCGATCCCGAGACCTCGCAGGGTAAGATCAACCACTCGATCTGTATTAGCTGCGGCAAATGCTTCGAGAGTTGCCCCTATCATGCAATTGTCTATATTCCTGTTCCTTGCGAGGAGGCTTGCCCCGTGGGTGCCATCACCAAGGATGAGTATGGTGTGGAGCACATCGACGAGTCGAAGTGTATCTACTGCGGTAAGTGCCTCAACAGTTGCCCCTTCGGCGCGATCTTTGAGATCTCGCAGGTATTCGACGTGCTGCAGGCGATCCGTCGCGGTGAGCAGGTGGTAGCCCTGGTGGCCCCCGCTATTCTCTCGCAGTATACGAACCCGGCCGAGGAGGTTTATGGCGCGATGAAGAAGATTGGTTTCACCGATGTGATCGAGGTGGCTCGTGGTGCCGAGGTGACGACCGAGAAGGAGACCGAGGAGTTTAAGGAGAAGATGGAGGAGGGTCAACCTTTCATGACCACTTCGTGCTGCCCCTCCTACATGGAGATGGCTGCCAAGCACGCCCCCGAGTTGCAGAAGTATATCTCGTCGACCCGCTCGCCCATGTTCTACACGGGTGAGATCGCTCGCCAGAAGTACCCCAACGCCAAGATGGTCTTTGTGGGTCCCTGTATTGCTAAGCGTAAGGAGGCTCGTCGTGACGACATGATCGACTTCGTGATGACCTTTGAGGAGATTCACGCCATCTTCGAGGGTATGAAGATCGAGATGAATGGCGAGCAGTTGCACCCGATTGATGTAACGGCTATCCGTACGGCTCACGGCTTCGGCCAGGCCGGTGGTGTAACGGCTGCTGTGAAGGCTCATGTAGGTGGTGCCATCGACTTCACGACGTTGCAGGTTTCGAACCTCACGAAGAAGAATGTGGCCCTGATGCGTGCCTTCGGTAAGACGGGCAAGGCTCCGGCGCAGTTCATCGAGGTGATGGCTTGCGAGGGTGGCTGTATCTCGGGTCCGGGCGTTCACACCGCTTACGACACCGGTCGCAAGACCTACAACGCCGAGCTGCTGAAGCGATAAATTCCGAAATAAAACCGAACCCGGCAGAAGAATGCGAGGGGGCGAAGAGACCAAAGGTCTGTACCCCCTACGCTCTGCGGAGTTCGAAGCAGATGAAAAAGTTATGTATGAGTTGGCCGAGCGGTTGGTGCGCGAGGGCAGATTGAGTGCCTCGGAATACCTCGCCCTGCTTACGCAGTGCGACGACTCTACATGGGATTTTCTTCGACAAGAGGCCGTCCGAACCGCGCAAGAGCGGTTCGGATGTGCCATTTTTGTACGCGGCCTAATCGAAATCAGCAGCTACTGCCGGAACGATTGTCGCTATTGTGGTCTGCGTCGCTCAAATCGTCGAGCCGAGCGTTATCGTCTCACTCCGGAGCAGATCCTTGCTGCATGCGAAGCGGGATTCAAGGCTGGTTTTCGTACCTTTGTCTTACAGGGGGGAGAGGATCCCTGGTGGAGCGATGAACGCTTGACTCCGCTGGTGGGGGAGATTCACCGCCGATGGCCCGAGGCAGCCATCACCCTGTCGCTCGGAGAGCGTAGCGAGACCTCGTATCGCGCCCTCCACGAAGCGGGGGCGGCCCGCTACCTGCTGCGCCACGAGGCGGCCGATCGCTCCCTCTATGAGCAACTACACCCTGCCGAGATGTCGCATGCCGGGCGTTTGGCCTGCATCGAACAACTCAAGGCGATCGGTTTCCAGACCGGAATGGGAATGATGGTGGGAGCCCCGGGCCAGCGTGTGGAGCACCTGGTGGAGGATCTGCTCCTCCTGGAGCGCATCGAACCCCAGATGATCGGTATCGGCCCCTTCCTGCCGCACCGCGACACCCCTTATGGGGCGGAGCCCGCGGGAGATTTACGCCTGACCCTGTTGCAGTTGGCAATCCTGCGCTTGCGTTTTCCGCAGGCCCTGATCCCCTCGACGACAGCGTTGGCCACCCTCCATCCCGAGGGTCGTCTGCTGGGGATTCTCTCGGGAGCCAATGTGGTGATGCCCAACCTCTCGCCCGAGGCGGTGCGTAGCAAGTATGCCATCTACGACGGCAAGGCCTCCTCGGGAGCCGAAGCCGCCGAGGGGCTTCGTTTGTTGGCCGAGGAGTTGAGAGGGATCGGTTACGGGATCGACTTTTCGCGAGGAGACTATCAACGCTGATAAAACAATAAAGATATGACACCTTATAACGTACATTCGCCCCATGCCGCCGAGTTTATTCACGACGGAGAAATTCGCTCAACACTGGCCTATGCGGCCGAGCAGCGCGCGAACAAAGCCCTGATCGAGGAGATTCTTGAGAAGGCCAAGCAGGGAAAGGGCCTTTCGCACCGCGAGGCGGCCGTGCTCTTGGAGTGCGATGCAGCCTGGGAGGAGCAGATCTTTGCCTTGGCGCGGGAGCTCAAACAACGCATCTACGGAAATCGTATCGTGATGTTTGCCCCGCTCTACCTCTCGAACCACTGTGTCAATGGATGTGTCTATTGCCCCTACCACGCCCAGAATCGTACCATTCCGCGCCGCAAACTAACGCAGGAGGAGATTCGTCGCGAGGTAATCGCCCTGCAGGATATGGGCCACAAGCGCTTGGCCCTGGAGACGGGCGAGCATCCGAAACTCAGCCCCATAGAGTATGTGTTGGAGTCGATCAATACAATCTACTCGATTCACCACCGCAACGGAGCCATCCGCCGTGTGAATGTCAATATTGCCGCCACGACGGTGGAGAACTACCGACTCCTGAAGGAGGCGGGCATCGGTACCTACATCCTCTTCGAGGAGACCTACGATCGTGCCACTTACGAGCGGCTGCACCCCACGGGTCCTAAGAGCGATTGGGCCTACCACACCGAAGCGATGGATCGCGCCATGGAGGGGGGAATCGACGATGTGGGTATCGGAGCCCTCTTCGGATTGACCAACTACCGCTACGATTTTGTGGGTCTTTTGATGCATGCTGAGCACCTGGAGGCACGCTTTGGAGTGGGACCCCATACGATCAGCGTGCCGCGCATCCGTCCGGCAGATGATATCGATCCGGCAGACTTCCCCGATGCGGTAACCGATGCGAAGTTCCGTCGCATTGTGGCAGTGCTGCGTTTGGCTGTCCCTTATACGGGGATGATTGTCTCGACCCGCGAATCGCAGCGTTCGCGCGAGTTGGTGCTCGACGTGGGAGTCTCGCAACTCAGTGGAGGTTCGCGCACCTCGGTGGGCGGTTATGCCGAGGGGATCGAGGATGTGGAGCGTTCGGCGCAGTTCGATATTTCGGACGAGCGCACCCTGGATGAGATTGTGGCTTGGCTCTTGGAGTTGGGCTATGTACCAAGTTTCTGCACGGCCTGCTACCGCGAGGGGCGCACGGGCGACCGCTTCATGTCGCTTGCAAAGCGTGGCCTGATCGGCAACTGCTGCGGCCCCAACGCCCTGATGACCCTGCGCGAGTACCTTGAGGACTATGCCTCGCCCCGCACTCGCCTGCTGGGAGAGCAGATGATCGCCCGCGAGGTGCCGATGATCCCCTCGGAGAAGGTGCGCCGCATCACCGAAGAGAATCTCAAGGCCATCATCGAAGGAAAACGCGATTTCCGATTCTAAAGAAATTTCGATTTAAACACATAGAGTAAAGTTCAATGAGTAACACGCCCCAATCCGAACGCCTGCACATTGCCCTTTTTGGGCGGTGTAACAGTGGAAAATCTTCGCTGCTGAACCTCCTTACGGGGCAGCAGGCGGCCATCGTTTCGCCCCAGGCGGGGACAACGACCGACCCTGTGCGCAAGGCCATGGAGTGGCCGGGTCTGGGGGCCGTTACCCTCATTGATACCCCGGGACTTGATGACCGGAGTGCATTGGGAGAGGAGCGTATGGCCCAAAGTCGCAAGATTCTCGATACAACGGATCGAGCCCTTCTGATCCTCTCTTCGGAAGATCTCGACATTGAGCAAGCCCTGCTTGAGGAGTTGCGTCTGCGCGAGATCCCTACCCTGGTGCTACTGAACCAAATTGACCTCCTGGAGGATCCTTTGGCGCGAGTGAAGAGCCTTGAGGTGCGTTTGGGACAGCCGGTGCTGCCTATCAGTGCCCGCACGGGAGAGGGGCTTGAGGCCCTGCATCGGGCCGTGGCCGCCTTGGCCCCCCGCGAGGAGCAGTTGCTCACCGAGGGGCTTTGTGAGCCGGGTGATGTGGTGCTATTGATTATGCCCCAGGATGCCTCGGCCCCCAAGGGTCGCTTGATTCAACCCCAGGTGCAGACCCTGCGCGAGTTGTTGGATCGCCACTGCATCGCCCTCTGCTGCCCGCCCGAGGAGATGGCCTCGACCCTTGCGGCGCTGAAGGAGCCTCCGCGCCTGATTATCACCGACTCGCAGGTCTTCGACCGCGTGGAGGCCCTTACTCCCGCCTCCTCGTTGCTCACCTCCTTCTCGGTGCTGATGGCTCGCTACAAGGGCGATATTCGCGAATTTGTGGCCGGAGCCGAGGCCCTCAAGCACCTCACAGCGCAATCGCGCGTGTTGATTGCCGAGGCTTGCACCCATGCCCCGCAAAACGAAGATATCGGCCGCGTGAAGTTGCCCCGTATGCTGCGCAAACGCTTTGGCGAGGAGCTTCAAATCGACATTGTGGGCGGGCGTGACTTCCCCGAGGATTTGAGCCCCTATGACCTGGTGATCCACTGCGGTGCCTGTATGTTCAACCGTCGCTTGGTGATGAGCCGTGTGGCCCGCGCGCGTGCCGCCGGGGTGCCCATCACCAACTACGGGGTGGTGATCGCCGCCCTGCAGGGGATTCTCGACCGCGTGAAGTGGTGAGATGAACAGAAAATAAAGAAGGGCCGTCAATCCAAAAATTGACGGCCCTTCTTATGCGCTTGAATGGGGTTATTTGAGCGACTGCTGCCACTTCCAGGCCGAAGCCAGGGTCTCGTCGAGGGTACGCTCGGCCTTCCAGCCCAACTCCTCGTTGGCCAGGGTAGGATCAGCCCAGATCGCAATGATGTCGCCCGTGCGGCGCGGTGCGATCTTATAGTTGAGCTTTAGGTTGTTCACCCGCTCGAAGCCCTTGACCAACTCCAACACCGAAACTCCGCGTCCCGTGCCCACATTGAAGACTTCGTAGTTCTTCTTATTCTTGTTGTTCACCATACGGTCGATCGCCTTCACATGGGCTTTGGCCAGGTCGGTCACGTCGATGTAGTCGCGGATGCACGAGCCATCGGGCGTCGGGTAGTCGTCACCAAAGACCGACAGACATTCGCGAATTCCGGCAGCAGTCTGTGTGACATAGGGCACCAGGTTCTGCGGCACGCCGCGTGGCAACTCGCCGATCAGAGCCGAGGGATGGGCGCCAATGGGGTTGAAGTAGCGCAGAGCGATCGCCTTCATCTCGGGCCAAGCCTTCATCGTGTCACGCAGGATATCCTCCGAAATTTGCTTCGTATTGCCATAGGGCGAGGTTGCCTCTTTGCGGGGCGTAAGCTCCGTGACGGGCTGCTTGTCGGGCTCGCCATAGACCGTACACGAGGAGGAAAAGACCACATGGTGGCGTCCGTACTCGTGCATTAGCTCCACCAGGTTCATCAACGAGAGGAGATTGTTGTGGTAGTAGAGCATCGGCTTCTCTACCGACTCTCCCACGGCCTTCGAGGCGGCAAAGTGGATGGCCGAGTCGAACTCATACTGCTCGAAGAGTTTGCGGAAGGCCTCCTTGTCGCAGCAGTCCACCTGCACGAAGGGAACCTCCACGCCGGTAATCTTGCGCACCCCCTCCACGGCACGCATCTCCGAATTCGAGAGGTTGTCGGCAATCACTACGTCGTAGCCAGCCTCAATGAGTTCCACGGTGGTGTGCGAGCCAATATAACCGGCACCTCCAGCCACCAATACGGTCTGTTTCTTCATGGTATCCTATTTTTAGAGATTTTACGATTTAGGTTTAAACGGCATAATATGCATCATACAAATGTACGAATTATTTTCCATCATTACAACCGCGTGGTATTTTTTATCGAAAAACAATAAATATCGTTTGATTTTTACCATTTTATTCCTACCTTTGTGATGGATCACACCCTCAAAAGCCTCATTGGGCGGGTTTCGGGGGCGATAATAAGAAAACAATCAAAAAAATAAAGCAATATGAAATTCATTAAGATCTTTTTAGCCGCTCTGTTGGCTGTGGTGGTCGGAGGCTTTCTGACTACACTTCTGTGGGTGATGACCCTGATGGGTATGGTCGGGTCGATGCATACCCCGGTGGTTGTGGAGGAGAATTCGATCCTCAAGATCGACTTCGCAGAGACGATTACCGACTCGCCCGTCACCGATCCATTGGCCGGTTTGGACTTTATGTCGATGGAGATGACCTCCTCGATTTCGCTCTATAAGGTGCTACAGGCCATTGATGCCGCCAAGACAGACGACCGCATCAAGGCAATCTACATTCGTCCGCTGGGAACGGGATTGGCCTCGACGGCCGCTCTCGAGGAGTTGCGCGGTGCCATCGCAGAGTTTAAGGCCGAGAGCGGTAAGGCGGTCTTTGCCTATAGCGAGAACTTCAGCCAGGGGCAGTATTTCTTGGCTACGGTGGCCGATAAGATCTACCTCCAGAAGGAGGGCGGCCTCTCGTGGATGGGTATGAGCACAACCATCCCCTTCTTCAAGGGACTCTTCGACAAACTCGGCATCGAGTATGAGATCTTCCGCCCCACGGTCTGCAAGTATAAGAGTGCCGTGGAGCCCTATTTCCTGAAGAAGATGTCGCCCGAGAATCGCGAGCAGAACGAGCAGATGATCGGCTCAATGTGGCAGGTTCTGAATGAGGCTGTGGCCGAGAGTCGCGGCATCTCGGTGGAGGAGCTCAACCGCCTGGCCGACAACCTGGGTCTCACCGCCCCCGAGGATGCCCTCGAGCATGGATTGGTCGATGGCCTGATCTACGAGGACGAGATGGAGAACTGCTTCGCCGAGCTGGAGATTGAGCAGAATGCCGATGGCGAGTATAATTTCATCTCGCTGGGCGAATACGCCGCACAGCTCGTGCCCGATGTGCAGAATTTGACGGCTCCGCAGGTGGCCATTGTCTATGCCGATGGCCAAATCATCGACGGTGAAGGTACGGAGAGTGATACGATCTTCGGCAATACGCTTGCCGAGGAGATTGCTAAGGTGCGCAAGAACGATGACATTAAAGCCGTGGTGCTGCGTGTTAATTCACCGGGTGGTAGTGCCCTCGCTTCCGATGTGATTTGGCGCGAGGTGAAGCTTCTGCAGGCCGAGAAACCCGTGGTTGTTTCGATGGGCGACTACGCTGCTTCGGGAGGTTATTACATCTCGGCACCTGCCGATGCTATTCTCTGCAACAAGCTAACGCTCACCGGTTCTATCGGCGTCTTCGGAGCCTTCCCCTGCATCGGTGAGATGGCCGAAGATAAGCTCGGTATCACCTTCGATTGCGTGAAGACCAACCCCTCGGCCGATTTCGGTCAGGGCTTCCTCGTGGGTACCATTCGTCCCTCTACCCCGGCAGAGAAGGCGATGTTGATCCGCTCGGTGGATAAGGTTTATGAGAGTTTCACCACGAAGGTTTCGGCGGGTCGTAATCTGGAGATCGAGAAGGTGCTCGACATCGCCGGTGGTCGCGTATGGTCGGGAGTCGATGCCCTCAAGATCGGTCTGGCCGACAGCCACGGAGGTCTGAAGGCTGCCATTGCCGTAGCCGCCTCGAAGGCCGGCTTGGAGAACTACCGCGTCGAGGAGTCAATGCCCGAATTGGAGGGCTTTGCTGCCATCTTCTCCTCGTTGAATGCCCGCATCAGGGCCCACTACGAGCTCGATGCTTTGGGTGAAGCTTTGCTGCCCTACAAGAAGGCGCGTGAGATTCTCGATCAGCGTGGGGTTTTGATGTATTGCCCCTACGAATATTCGATTTTATAGGGCATATTTTGCACCGCCTTGCTTGGGCCGAATGGGCAGTACGGGAAGTACAGCCCATCCGGCCCAATCTTCGTTGGCACAAAATCTGCCTCTATAAAATCAAAAATTGGGTGCTGTTGAAAGTCAAAAGTGGCGTTACGCCACCAACCCTTCCGGGGCAAGTTTCGTTAAGTCGAAATCTGATCCTCCAACTGCCTTCCCGGCCCTGTGCACCGTGCTATAATAATAAGGGGATAAAACAAAAACTTCTCCCCTTTGCAAAGGGGAGAAGTAAGTCGCTGGTAAAATATCGCTTTTCTAAATTGGAACAGCCTACTTTTTGTTGTAGGTGTTCATCGTGCGTTGGGCGCCGATGGAGACAAACGAGAGCGAGGCTTCGACGAAGGTCTTCAGTTTTTCGGCCATCTGGGCCTCCTCCTCGGCGGTCCATTGTCCCAAGACATGATCTACCTGGAACCCGCGAGGAAAGTCGCCTCCGATACCGAAGCGGATGCGCGAGTAGGCATCCGATCCCAGGAGTTCGTTGATGTTTTTCAGCCCGTTGTGGCCGCCATCCGAACCCTTCATGCGCATACGGAGCGAGCCAAATGGCAGGGCGATATCATCGACGATGATCAGCAGGTTCTCAATGGGGGTCTTAGTCGCCTCCAACCAATAGCGCACGGCCTTTCCCGAGAGGTTCATATAGGTCGAGGGCTTCAGCAGGGTGATGATGTGGCCCCGGTGGCGCATCTCGGCCACGGCACCGTAGCGGTCGGTCGAAAAGTTCACACCGGCCTTCTCGGCCAGGGCATCCACCACGCGGAAGCCGATGTTGTGGCGCGTATTTTGGTACTCTGCACCAATATTTCCCAAACCTACAATCAGATATTTCATACGAGGGTCGATCTGCTCCTGTCCCTTTTGAGGTGTGGGGGTCAAGCGGTTGCGCACCCACTGCAGGAGGTGATTAAACAATTTCAAGATGGCTTGCTTCTAATAAGATGGGGCTGCCCGAAAAGACAGCCCCATGCCATGTTTTGGTTCCGATTATTTTCTACCGGCAGCCTCAGCAGCAGCGGCACCACGCGAAGCACGGGTTACGCGAACAGCGCAAACGGCGGTCGTGGCGGGGGTCAAGAACTTCAGGCCCTCGATGGCGAGGTCGCCTACGAAGATCGTCTTACCAACACCCAGGGGCGTTACGTCGATCGTGATCTCATCGGGCAGGTTCTCTACGGGAGCGCTTACAACGAGCTTGCGAGCCGACAGAACGAGCTTACCACCGATCTTTACACCCTCGGCGTTACCGGTGAGGCGAACGGGGATGGCGATAGCTACGGGCTTACCGGCCTGAATCTGATAGAAGTCGATGTGGAGGATCTCCTCACGAACGGGGTGGAACTGAACCTCACGCATTACAGCCTGGTAGGTCTTGTCCTCGATCGTGAGCTCTACGATGTACGATGCAGGGGTGTAGATCAGGGGCTTCACAGCCTTTGCGTCTACCGAGAACGAGATCGACTCGCCGGCACCATTCAATACGCAGGGGATCATACCCTCGCGACGTACCGCCTTGGCGGCCTTCTTGCCGTAGTCGTTACGCGATACGGCCGAAATCTGAAGAGTTTTCATTGTGTGTAATGAATTAAATTAAGTTAATGTTACCTACGGCGGTTCTCAGTCCTTGCCCCCTGCCCCTTTCGGCAGCAGATTATCGCTCAGACCCCAATTCCGCCTGATTTTGCGCGACAAAGGTACGAAATAAATTCAAAATTCAAAATTCAAAATTCAAAATTCTTCCTGGAAGGGCTTAAAATCAGCGGGAAGAGAGATTTTGAAACCTGTTGGTTTAGGCTATGCGGCGAAGTTTGGAGTTCTCGGTAAGCTCCATGCGCGAGAGGTCGACTCCCTCGAGCAGAACCAGCCCCGGGCGTTTGCCCACCTCGATCGACCCCAATGTGTGGTCGACTCCCAAGGCGCGGGCCCCTCCGAGTGTTGCCCAACGCAGGCGCTCCTCCAGGGGAACTCCCTCCAGCAGACGCAGTTCATCGATCATCCGCAGCGAACCGTTCGAGGCCCCCGAGTCGGTGCCCAGGCAGAGGTTTAGATTTTGTGATCGAAGGAGAGCTACGGGTGGCTCCAGGTGTGAGATGTAGCGATTCGACACGGGGCACAGGCACCAGTGAACCGGAGCGGTGAAGTGGCTCATAATGAGGTCGATGTCGTGTTGCTTGACGCAGCAGTTGTGGACCAGGATTACCTCGCGGTCGGCGGGGATACTCTCTATTAGGCGATGTGCGGGTGATTCGTAGTGGAGAAAGTCGCAGGAGAAGCCGACCCGTTCGTACCACTCCCAAAGGCGCCCTTTGCGTTGAAATAGGTCGGTCTCGGCCTCGCTCTCCATGAAGTGGATCGAGAGGGGGGACTCCCCCTCGCGGCAGATCGAGCGGAAGAGCTCCTCCTGCACGGAGTAGATCGAGTGGGGGGTAAGCGAGGTGTGGGGGTGTTTTAAGAGGGGCTCCTGGTGGGAGGTGTCGGTGGTACGCAGGCCGTAGACCTCCGCAAAGGTGTGGTAGTGGATCGTGCTGGCGGTTTTGATCGGAAAACTCTCCTCGCTGTTCGAGATATCCCCCACGGCTACCACCCCCTCGTGGCGGAATTGGGCGTCGATTCGGCGAGCGGCAGCCTCGCGCTCCTCCATCGAGAAGCGGTGGCGCACCTCTCCCATCGCGCGGGCAAAGGCGGCAAAGCCCTCTCCCTCGGGGATGGCCCCTTGCAGGTAGCTGAGCTCCAGGTGGCAGTGAGCATTCACCAGGCCGGGCAACAGGATCCCGCCGTAGAATTCGGTCAGGGGCTCCCGGTCGGGGTGTTCACACCCCTCGACCCGAAGAATCGTCCCGTCGGCTGCCAACTCAACGAGCGGGTTTCGCAGCCAGCCCTGTGGTGTCAGCAGGTAGTGCGGGGCTATCCGCCTCGAGGGTGCGCAGGAAGTCATTGGCAAAAATTCGGATGTTGAGTTGTTGTTCGTAGAGCGAGTCCACCGCCTCCTCTTGGGGGAGTTGGAACTCGACCTTCAGGTCGCGCAGGGTGATGTGGGGGCGTTTCTGCTGGCCGCGGAGCGGATTCCAGAAGTTGATCACCAGACGACGAACCGAGCTGTCGGCCGTCATCGTGCGCTCGAAGCTCTCCTCGCTGTAGCGGCGCAGTTGGACCGTGTAGTTGCCCATGCGGGAGCTGTCCTCGCGCTCCATCCAAAGCTGTACGCGCAAGGAGCGGTTTTCGTCTAACGAGTCGATCTCATAGCGGCTCTTGATTGTGTAGGTTCCCGGGCGCAGGGAGTCGAGCGTGATGCGCAGCTCGGTCGTATCCTTCAGGCGGGTAGCCCGGCGGAGCGAGTCGTGGTAGATGGTGCGCTTCGAGTGGCGCAGGGCCACATTGTTCACCGTGTCGAGGGCTGCTACGGCCTTGTTTAGGCGCAGCCCCTCGGCCTCAAGAAGTTGGATCGACTGCTCAACGACATCGCCCAGGCGGGCACTCTTGCGTTTCGAGAAGTTGCCGATCGTGTATTGGACATCCTCGGTTGTATAGCCGTAGCGTGCGAAGATTGGCTCGTAGATCAGTAGCGAATCCTTCTTGGCGTTGCTCTTGTTGAGGAGGCTGTTGGCCAAAAAGGCATCGTGGAAGATCATGGCCAACTCCTCGTCGGGGATGATTGTGTGCTTCTTGCAGCCTCCGAGCGAGAGGATCATCGTCGCCACCAGGGCGATTCGTATTATTTTCCCCATCCAAATCATATTTTACTCTCAGTTTCTTTATAATATATAAGGTGTGGAGGTCTATAGCCTCTTGGGTTTTGGAATCATGTTGCGCACCGTGAGTTGCGAGATGCTCCATACTACGCCTGTAAATACCGCCAGGATGGCGATCAGATCCATGCACCGGAACTCCACGGGGTAGTACTGCATCACAAAACTTGCCGTGGGCATCTCCACCAGCCCGATGTGCTCTTGTGCCAGGGTGATTCCCACCCCAAGCAGGGTGCCGGCTAAGGCACCCAAACCTCCGATCAGAAGCCCTTCGCTGAGGAAGATCCTGCGGATGAAAGCGGTGTCGGCCCCCAGGGAGCGGAGGGTCAGCTGTTCGTCGCGCTTCTCGATGATCAGCATGGCCAAGGCCCCCACGATCGAGAACGAGGCGATGATCACCACCAGGAGCGAGATAAAGAAGATGCCCCACTTCTCGTAGGTCATGATGTCGTAGAAGGTCTTGTTGCGTTCGTAGCGGGTCTCCACCTTCAGCTCCTCGCCCAACGACTCCTGCAGGCGGTTGCGCAGGGCCTCGATCGAGCAACTTCCGTCGCCCTTCACGAAGAGAGCCGTGGCGCATCCCTCCATGGCGAAGAGTTCGCGGGCCAGGCGGATCGAGGTGAGCAGGTAACGCTCTTCGCTTTCGGTGTCGAGCAGGAAGGTGCCCGATAGGGGCACTTCGCGTCGCGTGTAGCCGTCAATAGGCAATAGGGTAGAAAAACTCTCCCGCTTCAAGGCGTAGATCTTCAGTGGATCGGCCACCAGGGTTCTCACCCCGAGTCGGTAGCCGAGTCCCTGGCCGATGAAGGCGTAGTCGTAGTCACCCAACCGCACGCGGTATTCGCCCGAGGCGGTGGCTTGATGGATCGGCAGCAGCGAGGTGTAGTGATCCTCCACACCGCGTACAACAACCATTGCTTGGCGATCGCCGTAGCTCACCATCGCCTCCTGCTCCACTACCCAACTGCAGGCCTCTACCCCCTCGATTTGGCGCAGTGCGGCCGTGTCGATACGGTTGGTCGGCAGCGAGACCCCCTCGCGCGGGGTGATCACCAGGTCGGTGTCGAAGGTCGAGGCCATCGAACGGATCAGCCCCTCGAATCCATTGAAGACCGAGAGGAGGATGATCATCGCTGCCACGGGGGTTGCCATGGCCACCAAGCTCACGCCCGAGATCAGGTTGATCACCGAATGTGACTTGGGTGAGAAGAGGTAGCGACGCGCAAAGCGGAGGGTGAGCATCGTGGTGAAAAATTTATTTGAGTTTCTCCTCGATGTTGCGGATATACTCCAGCGAATCGTCGAGGAAGAATTGCAACTCGGGGACCACCTTGAGTTGATTCTTCACGCGGCGACCCAACTCGCGACGCAGGAACCAATTCTTCTCCTCGATCGCCTTAAGAACCTCCTCGCCGCGTTCGAAGGGGAAGACGCTGATGTAGATTTTGGCGTAGCTCAAATCGGGTGAGATGCGCACGGCGGTAACCGTTACGAGCGTTCCGAGGGTGCAGGGCTTGCCGTCACGCTGAAAAATCTCTGCCATATCGCTCTGGATCTGGCGGGCAACCTTCTGTTGCCGAATAGACATTGTCTCCATATCGTTCTTCTTTATTGTTTTCTATCTGCGGGATCGGCCCTTGGTGTTGTTGTTGCTGCCGCCCGTATAGTTGAATCCCGTGCCACTCTTCTCCTTCTTAGCCTTTTTGGGGAGGTTCCACACATCGAAGCCCTCCTTGTTGAAGCGATACGAGACTCCGAGCGTGATCATCAGATTGTCCAAAGGCGAGCGTAGCGGGGTGGCCCAGAAGGGATTTTCGGGGCCATCGGTCGTATTGTCCGCATATTTGTTGCGGTTGCGCAGGGCATCGCCCAAGCCGAAGTAGTAGCGTGCGCGGGCCGTGATTTCGAATTGGCGAATCAACACCGAGACACCTCCGCCACCGGCCAGACCGTAACCCCAGCGGTTGTCGCGCGGGATTTTGTAGTGGTAGTCCCCCTGCCAATTCTCGGCATGGTCATACTCGCGGGCGATCTCGTTCTCGTAGCTGCCCCCGAAGCGGTAACTGAAGGTGGCGGCCGCCTCGAGGAAGATGCGCACGCGCTTCTTGATGTAGAGGTGGGGCTGCCACACGATGGGCACGGTGATCGAGTTGAGTTTGCGTGTGTAGTAGAGCATCGTCTCACCCTCCTCAGTGATCGAGGCGTAGGGGGCATAGGAGTAGGCACTCTGGAGGAACTCCAGGTCGACTCCAACGGCTCCCACATAGCGTTGCAGTCCGTAGTGTCGCCACGAGAGCCCTGCGGTGTAGAGTCCCCAGGTGCCGCGGGTCTCCTGCTTGGGGTAGAGGCGTGAGGTGCCCATGCCATAGCCCACATAGCCGCCCAGGGTGTGTTGTGCTTGTGCAGAGGGGAGTGAACCGAGGGCAAAAAGGAGGCCCACCACCCAACGTGTTATTCGATTTTTCATCTCTATTATCTGACCATATTGTTCATACTGCTGCCACTGCGCATCGAGTTGCCGCCGCCCCCGAAGCCGCCCATGGCTCCGCCAAGACCTCCCATGGCACCACCCATGCCGAAGCCACTCTGCGAGGAGTTGTGGTTGTGGTTGTTGTGGCTGTTTTTGGCATTTTCAGCCGCTTTCTCGGCCTCTTTTTGGAGGCGTTGCAGCTCGCGCTGCTCGAGCAACTCGATGAGCGACTCCATGGTTACGGGGGCGAAGAGTTCGTTCATATCCATCGCCAACTCGATCTCCCAGTTGGCCTTCGTGGCGAAGATCTCCTCGCCCTCGGCCGAGATGTAGTATTCGGCGCGTTCCGGTTGGCGACGCTCCACGACGTTGCCCGTGTCCCACTTGCCGTTGCCGTTCATGTCCTCGATGAGGCGGAATTTGATCTCGCCGGCCGGCACATAGTTGAACTCCACAAGGCCCCCCTTGGTCCCCTTCTCCTGCTGCAACGATCCGCTGCCGCTGAGTAGCTGGATGATGTAGGTGGCCTCCTTGAGACGGGGCTTGAGGGTAAGTTTTACGGTGGCATACTTCTCAGGGTTGAGGGTGGTGTAGTTGCCGCCGAGCGAATCGTTCTGCTGACCGGCCACATCCTCGAAGGTTCCCTTCGGGATGTAGAGTTTGTAGCCCGAGTTCTCCTGCCACGGGGCCTCGATGTGCCAGCGGCGCATGTTGGCCGTGTCGCGTCGGAAGTGGATCGGCACCCGTTTGGGCTCCTTCCCCTCCTCGACCAGGCTCAATTCGACAGCAGTAGAATCGAAGCGAACAAGCGGGTAGTCGAAGTCGATCGAGAGCCCCTTTTCAGGGTTCACCTCTCCCGAGAGCGAGAGTTTGTAGCCGAAGGGGTTGGGTTTCGCGGGTTCGGTGTACTCTTCACCGGCTGCCTCAGCCTTTTCGCGGGCACGCTCCTGCTTTTCGCGCTCCTTCTGCTCCTCTTTCGTCTCCACATAGCGCCACGAGAGTTTCAACTTCTCGGTGGTCTCGACCAATTGGTTGATCGAGTCGTGTTTGAAGTAGGTGATCTCGCCACGAATGGTGTCGGGAAGCTCTCCCGACGGCACATTGAACCACAAGGCCACCGTATCGCGACCGAGGGTTTGGGCATCGTAGATCACCCGGTCGGCCGGAATGCTGTCGAATTTCAGGGCTCGAACATCGGGATTGGGAGCTCCGAAGTAGAGCAGAGCCTGGTGTTGGCTCGGGCGCGAGCTCTCGGTGAGTACCTGGCGCTTGAAGGCCTTGTCGGTGAACATGCGGAAGTAGAGCTGCGGATCGGCCGAGGGGTATTGGCGGATCGAGTCGTACCAAATTGCGAAGTCGGGGAGTTCGGCGGGGTTGTGGGCCTCCTCGATGAATCCCACCTGATCCACGCCCGGCTCGTAGAGCTGATTGTTATTCGTATCCTCGATGGCGTAGATGCGATAGGGGATGGGTTTGAGGTTTTGGGCGATGAAGATGCCATTGGTCTCGGCACGGGCAATGGCCGCCGGCTTGTACTTGAAGAGGGTCGAGTCGTAGTCGGGGTGGTGCTCCACGGAGTCGGCCGCGAAGAACCAGATGTAGCTCTTCGAGACGGAGTCGGCCTTGTAGCTGTCGGCCGTGTAGCCCGAGCAGATCATCGAATCGACCTCGGCTCCCGTCGAGAAGACATAACGCATGGCGTGCAGGGGGTTGCCCTCGTTGTTGTCGCGTAGCGAACTGCCGAAATTCAGGGCATAGGTCTGATTCTCCAACAGCGTGTCGCGAATCTGGATCATGATGCCGCGTCCGCGCACTGTGACGAGGGGCTTCTTCTTCATCTGCGGCGAAGTGTAGAACTCCTTCTGCTGGTCTTTGAGCTGGACGAACTCATTGAACTCCACATAGATTCGGCGGTTGTTTCCGATGGTTGGGTAGTGGGTCGAGAAGTTGTCGGGCAGCATCGAGACGATGACCGGGGGGAGCGTATCTTTCGGGCCGCCGGTCAGGTTGTTGTTGACCGTGGCGCAGCGCACCGTGAAGGCCGCCAGGAAGGCGGTGATCACCAAGGCGTTGAGCCACAATCGGGCTGTGCGTATCGTATTGTTCTCTTTCATGTCGGCTTATCTGCGTGTGGTTTCGGGGGTTTCGGGGCTCTCGGGCTTGGCTTGCGGTCGCCAATTATAGATTGTCCACCCGGTTTCGTCGGTGAAGGGGCTCTCGGGGTGCCAAAGGGCGAAATTCAGGGGGAGTGTTACTCGGCTTTGGTCGGCCGTCAGGGCGTGCAGGGCGCAGCATCCGAGGTGGTTGCTCACCAAAATCAGGTAGTTGCCCTGCAGGAGGTCGAGGTGGAGGGTGGTTTCGTCGCGATCGGCCTCGTAGGCATAGAAGATCGTGGCGGTGTCCCGACTCTCGACGTGGATCAACTGACCGATCAGGGCATCTTCGAGACTCATCGGGACCCACTTCTCGGGATCATCCACCCGATAGATGTAGAGCAGGTTGGAGCCCAAGGTTTTCGGTGTCTGACCCTCTTCGAGTTGGTAGGTTACCGCGATTTCGGCCTTTACGTTGGGCGTATAGTAGATTCTCCACCCGTTGGCATCGGTCATGGGCAGATCGCTGCGCCAAACGGGGAAGAGAATTGAGTCGGTGATTGCCTTCTGTCCTGCGGGGAGGGTGCGCAGGGCGTAGCAGCCGTTCTCGTAGTTCACGACCAGCAATAGATACTCTCCATGGGGGAGGTTGGGGATGATTGCCCCCGAGCCGTTGGCGGTAAAGGTGTGCTGGGGGCGGATACGCTCTCCGCTTGTTTGGTTGGTGAGGTATCCGTCGCGCGCATCGGCTAAGTTGTTGGGGAGCCACGCCTCGTGATCCTCGACCCGATAGGCATGGAGTACCGACCCCAGGATGCGTGTCCCGGTGGGGGTGGGTTCCTCTTTCTCGGCATAGGGAGGGAAATGGGACTCTCGTGCGGCGGAAGTCTCCTCGTTGCCGGGGTTTTCGGGGGTTTCGCCCTCTTCAGCCGAGGGTTTTTCCGTTTCGATGTAGGTAGAGATGCTTCCCGTGTGGTTGGGGAGGTAGTGAATTTGCCATCCCTCCTGATTCGTGTAGGGGAGGTCGGTACGGGAGATCGGGAAGTTTAGGTGGAAAACGGTTTTGCTCTCCTGGGTCGAGAAGGGGCGCAGGGCGTAGCAGTACTCATCTTCATTGACCGTCATGAGCAGGTATTCTCCCATCGGGAGAGAGAACTGTACGCTATCTTCTCCCTCGAAGGAGAATTTGTAGTCGGACTCGAGTTGCTCCCCCGAGGTGCTGTGGGTCAGCAGGCCGTTGGTAGCCTCTTCGAGCGAGGCGGGGAGCCACTCCTCGGCCGAGATTCCGGCGTAGGCGTAGAGGATCGACCCCGTCAGCGGTTTTCGCTCCTCGTTATATCGCTTTTGCACGGTGGTGGTCACCGTGGCCGAGATCGAGGGGGTGTAGAAACAGAGCCACCCCTCGGCCGTGGTTTGGGGCGGGTTGAGATTCCAGAAGGGGAAGACCACCTCGAAGCCCTTCTCCTCGCTCGCCTTCTCCTCCTCGGCGCGGATCTCCTCCTCGCTGAAGGGGCGCAGCGCATAGCACTCCTCCTGGGCATTCACCACCATCACCAGTAGATCCTCGGGAGGAAGTTTGGCGGCCAGGTTGCCTTGGGTGTCGGCTCCGAAACTATAGTCGGGGTCGGCAATCGCCCCTGTGGAGGTGTTGGTGAGTCGTCCCACCTCGGCATCGTTCCAATTGGCGGGCAGCCACTCTTCGGGCGTCTCTACGCGGTAGGCGAACAGGCGCGACTGGGTCAGAAATTCGGTCTCTCCCCCCTCCGTGCGTTGGATCTTGGGGCGCACCGTGCATCCGATGCGGGGGGTGTAGAAGTCGTTGAACATCCACCACTGGCCGTTCTTGTAGGAGGAGGCCTCTTTCCAGGGCTGGAACTGCACCGAGATGTAGAGGTAGGGGAGGTTCTCGACCAAAGCCAACTGTGTGTAGCCGTAGAGGCGCTCCTGCTTGTTCACTGCCAGAACGATGAGGGATTGGTAGTCGGGGGCGGGCATCATTTGGGCCTCACCATACCCTTCGACAAAGCAGGGAGAACCGGCCAAGTCGGCCGAAAGCGTGGTGTAGGGGCTCTTCTTGAGGGTCATCACCCCGGCCAAAGCATCCTCGTAACTTGCTACGGTGTAGAGGGTCGTGTCGGCGGCAAAGCCGTACATCACCACCTCGGTGATTGGGTAGAGCTCGTCGCCCGAACTCTCCTGGCTCCACGACTTCAGCACCAGGCTGGTCTGGAAACTTACCTCCTTTTTGCAACCAACGGCCAAGAGGGCCATCAGCCCCAAAAGGAGCATTGCGGAAATATTTCGAATTTTTTTCATCATCTCGTTTTGTTCGGTTCTGAAATTTTGGCGGGCTGTTGTGTCAGTCGCTGCAACAGCTCCTCCATGGTCGCTCCGCTCTCGGGGAGGCGTTTTTGGGGCAGGATCTCACACAGCGGGCGCAGCACAAATTCTCGTTCGGCGATCCTCGGGTGCGGAAGGGTGAGCCTTTCGGTCGAGAGCACCCGCTCGTCGTAAAATAAAATATCGACATCCATCGAGCGCGAAGCGTAGTGTTGTCCGCTTTGGCTCTTCTCAACCCCCTCTTGGATGCGATTGCGCCCCAATTCGGTCTCGATGGACTGGGTTGCCGTCAGCAACTCCTCGGGCTCCAATGCCGTCTCCACCTCCAACACCTGGTTCCAAAACCGTTGTTCGGCCTCGAAGCCCCAAGGTTCGCTCTCGTAGTGGGCCGAAGCCTTCGTGACGGCTCCGATGCGCTCCTCGATGAGCTCCTTGGCCCGATCGAGCAGGCTCCGTACCTCGCCCCGATTTCCCCCCGTAATCAACACCGCGCGTGCCATTTAGCTCAAACGATTGATGCGCTTGCTCACGGCAAGGGCAAAGTGGGTGAATACAATGGTCGGGTTGCCGTTTTGGCCGAGTTGCGCCAGGGCCTCCTCGATTTCGGCCACCAGCGGTTCAATGTTTTGGTTGCCGATAAAGGGGGAGAATTTGCGGCAGAAGTCGGCCTCCTCGCCCCAAAGGTAGCTGATCGAGCCCAAGCCGGCATGGAGCATATAGCTTTCGCGCAAGAGGCGCACGCTGTCGATCAGCAGTGCGCGTTGCTGTTCGCGGCTGAGTTGTGCCGCCTCCTCAGCCCAATTCAGCAGCTCGAGGTGCTTGTCGTTGTAACTCAGGCGCATCAGGGCGCAGAAGAGCGAAAAGTTTTCTTTGCGCTGCGCATCCTCCTCGCCTCCGGTGAGTTGTTGCAGTTCCAAGAGGTCGCCGGCGGCAAGGCGGGCGATGTTGTACCTCTCGGTGGGATCGGCGATTCCTCGCCTTTGTGCTTCGGCCTCCAACACCTCGACCCGAAGACGAGGTACAGCAACCTCCTGCGTGCGCGAAAGGATGGTCTGCAACAGACGATCCGAGCGCTCCGAAACGAGCAGGAAGAGAGTCTTCTCCCAGGGCTCTTCGAGGATCTTGAGCAGTTTGTTCGAGGCCTCCTCGTTCATCGTCTCGGGGAGCCAAATAATTACGCACTTATAGGCCCCCACAAAACTCTTGAGCGAGAGTTTTTCGATCACGCGGTCGGCCTCCTTGGCTGTGATGATCCCCTTGAGGGTCTTGCCCAGGTCGAGTGCATCGAACCACTCGCGAGGCGAAAAATATCCGCGACGCCCGGTAAAGAGCTGTCGGAATTGGGGTAAAAATTCGTCGCTCAAGACCACCTCGCCCGACTTTTTGCCCTGCTTGTTTACCGGAAAGACCCAGTGTAGGTCGGGGTGGGCGAGATCCGAGATTTGGCGGCATGAGGGGCACTCACCGCACGAGTCGCCATCGTGGCGGTCTGGGCAGTTGAGGTACTGCACATAGGCTAAAGCCAGCGGCAACGCTCCTGTGCCGGCAGCTCCCGTAAAGAGTTGGGCATGGCTGATACGACCTGCCTCGATGCTGCGTACCAGATGGGCCTTCAACTCCTCTTGTCCGACAATATCCTTGAACTGCATAGTTTATCTTCGTTTTAAGACGGCTTTCGCCATCGCCTTTACATCTATCTTTTCGCGCCACACCAGGTAGACGATATAGCTTCCCAGCAGGAGGGTGTTTATCCCATAATGGACTACGGGGTTTTTGACCCACTCCGAGGCCTTTTCACTCAATAGGAAGAGGGCAAGTGCCACCCCCACAAATTCGCCCATGCGCTTTAGGTCGTAGGGCACGGGGAAGAGACGACGCATCAGGGTGTAGCTCACGGCCACCATCACCACCTCCGAGAGGAAACGGCTCCAAGCCGCTCCGTAGTATCCCCAACGGGGAACCAGTAAACAGTTGGCCACTACGGCGGCCACCACCCCCGATCCGGTAATCCAGATTGCCAGTCCGGTACGCTCCTCGCGCTTGTACCAAAACGAGAGGTTGAGCCAAATCCCGCTTAGGACATTGGCACCCAGCACTACCGGAAGAATGAAAATGCCTTCGCGGAAGGAGCGACCCACGATCAGGGCAAAGAACTCTTTGAAGAGGGCGATGCCCAAGAAGATGAGCATCGAGGCCATCAGGAAGTACTTCATGGTGGCGGCATTCATCTGTACGAAGTCTGATTTGCGGAAGTTGGCCAGGAAAAAGGGTTCGGCCGCCAAACGGTACATTTGCGTAAAGAGCATCATCACGACACCGATCTTGGTAATGGCCCCGTAGATACCGAGTTGTGCCATCGCCTCCTCGGGGGCGAGGTACTTGATCATCTGACGGTCGAGGAACTCTCCGGCCGTGCCGGCAATGCCACTCACCAGGAGCGGGAGCGAGTAGACCAAAACGACCGACATCAGGGCCCAATTCACCTTCGGCAGGGTGCGATCCACTGTTGTAAGGAGGACGAGCCAGGTGATGATGCTCGCTACCAGGTTGGCCACAAAGACCCAACCCACGCCGAACGACGATCCGTAGAGCCCCAAAAAGCCGAACAGGAAGGCCAGCGAGACGTTGATCACCACGTTGAGGGCCTTCAGTAGAACAAACATTCCCGAGCGACCTTGCTCTCGAAGACGAGAGAAGGGCATGATACCCCACACATCGAAGAGGATGATCAGCGCCACCCAGACGATGTATTCGGGGTGGGCCACATAACTCTCCCCCATCCAGGTGGCCACCGTCGAGCGTCCTGCGATCACGAGCCCTACAAAGAGGATGGCAGCATAGAACGACATCCCCCAGCACGACCCGAACAGGGTCTTTTTCTTGGCTTTGACCTCGGCCGAATCTTTTGAAAATCCAGCTTTTTCTCCTTCAGCTTCGGCCTTGGCGGCAAAGCGGAAGTAGCTCGACTCCATGCCCATCGACAGGAGCACCAGGGCAAAGGGGATCAGGGCATAGATGTCCGTGACGATGCCATAGGTCTCAGGGCCGAACACACGCGTGTAGAAGGGCGTGAGCAGGTAGCTGAGGAACCGTACAACGATCGTACTGATGCCGTAAATGGCAGTCTGTTTGGCCAACTTTTCGAGCATTTTTCTCCCTATGTGCTTATATATCTTGCAAAGATATATAATAATTCACAAATTTCCAATTTTCGATGGGCGGGTGCCCGGCTGACCACACGGGGTGGAGTCCTTCGGGAGGGGGGTAAAATGAGAGAGCCGAGGGCTTGCGGCACTCCGCTCTCCCGGAAGTTTTTTCGGGGGGATTCCCCGTCAAAAGAGGTTTATTTGGCGCTGGGGAGGGGGGCCTGGGCC
>JAZLDX010000014.1:0-215163 GCA_045614985.1 Alistipes sp.
TTATATAATTTTTCTTCATCCTTTCAGTTCCTTATTTGTCCTTTTATTCTTTCGTTCGAAACTACCACACGAAAAAATGGCAAAGATTTCACAAAGTGGGCGGTTCGAAGAAAGGGATTAGGTAAAAATGTTAAGAAATTAGAAGTACTGAGGTAGGTAAACTCCATAAAATTTTAGACAAAGGTTCTTGGGGGAGATTTTCGAATAAAAGTTGGTGATTTTGTGGAGTTTTTAATAGATTGCACAACCTGTCTAACCACCTCAAAATGAATAAAATAATAAAGGAGTTCGAATGAACTCCTTATATTATTTTTTTGTTTTACATAAAGACAGGAATTCGGGTTGCAAACTTTATTAGTTTCTCTTGAATCTGCTTGCGTTTGCTCTTCATCTCCTTCTCTTCATCGGAGATCTCCTTTTTCTCCTTTTGTGTGGGATTGGGATTCTCTTTCTTCGCTTTCTTAACGGCTTCGGACTTATTGATAATCGTTGTCAGGTCGCTGTTGAGGTTGCGGAAGCCCTCAATGTTCATAAGGGCTTTCATTGCTTCAGGGCTTGCAAGCAAGCGTTTCAGCGTGTCGTTATCTACATTTACAAGCAAGGCCGATTCCCAACGCTTGGCAAGCAGTGTAGCCGATGTTCCGGCCAATGCAATATCAAGAATATCCTGTGCATCGACCTCTTTCATACTGCTGCCGTCGTATGCAAGTACAGGCAAGAACTTTATAAATTCGCCGACCTTTGCTTCGGGGTTGCTTTCGTTTATATCCAAGCGGCAACTGTAGTCCGAAATTTGTCGCAAGGCTCTGTCGAGTGCAAAATCGAATACATAGCACTCGTTCTTCATTATGGTCTTGCTACCTTCTTCATTCTTCACCTCCCAAGGACTTTGTACTCGGAATGCAGCCTGAAAATAGGTTTCAGGGCTCTTCAAATTGCGAAGCATAAATATACCTGTCCAGGGCTTAACCGTTACACCCGTTGTAAGTTTACCGCAAGTTAGCGTAATGGTCTTTGTCTCCAATGGGTCGCCCATATTGGCTTGAACAGGGTGCAGAGCATCAAGACCGATACCAGCTGCTGTTCCTGCACAAACTATCACTTTGTAATCGTGGTAAAATTTGTGTTGTCGTTGCTTCAGCAAGTTAGCCATTGCAAAGCACGAAGCCACATTAGGCAGGAACCACAATGTATGCGAAAGCACATTGAGTAAACGTGTATCGCTGAATGGCATTGGCGGTCGCTTGTCTTGTCCGAGTTTGAGGTCATCAACGCTTGCAGGCAAATAACCGCCACGAATAAGGTCGAGCCATTTCTGCACCTCATTCTCATATTTGAAACGGGCATTCTCGCCTTTGCCCTCTGCTGCAAAGAACAGATTGAGGTCGAACTCGTCAAATTCGCCCTGCTTGGCTACTTTTTGTATCTCATCGGGCATACGGTAAGTAAGCATAACCATTCGTGGCAAGGCAAGGTACGGATTATCGCTCCCTTTCCATTCTGCTTTCGCTCGTTGCTCATCGCTGTAAGTCCAGTTGAAAATCTGCTCCTCAATAAACTCTCCATTGTTTATGGCTCTGAACGGTGTGCCCGATAAGAAAAGATAATACTTTGTGGATATTGGCAACCACGATTCATTTATGGCGTTGTTTGCCTCGTCCTTCTTATACTTCTCGGCATCAAAATCTACTGCACTCTCCTCATCTTCCTTCTCAAACAGTTCTTTTGCACGTTCTTTCCAAGCACCGAAGTGATATTCATCGAAGATTACCAAATCCCAATTGGTAGCGTGGATAAACTCATTCTTAGTCTTGATACCGCCACTCTCGTTTGTGCCTAACAAATCCTGGAACGAACCGAACACAACTATCGGTTTCGATTTATCTGCCCTATGAAACTCTTGGTCAATGTTCAGGTTGATATTGCGAGCATCTTTATTGGAGATATATTGCCAACCTTCAAAGTCAATGTGTGAAACAAGGTCTTCGCGCCAAGCCGATTCAACAGCGGGTTTGAATGTCAAAATCAATATACGCGACAAGCCCATCTTCTTTGCCAACTGATACGAAGCAAAGGTCTTTCCGAAACGCATTTTTGCGTTCCAAAGGAATTTTGGTATGCGGTTAGGCTCTTCTTTCAGCGCTTGCTCAAAATAAGTCTTTGTTTGTTCTACTGCACGGAACTGTTCAGGTCGCATTGTAAAATTCTGCGTTCTGTTCTCTTCGTTTGCCACGCCTGTACGGAGCGACAGGATTGCAGCCATAATATCCGCAACCGAGCAACGAAACCACTCATCGGTCTTGTCAAGAGGGTTAAGGCGTTTGCAGCCTTTGCGTTCAAGCAATCGATGCACATCCTTATCTGTAAAGCAAGAGCCATCGTTGCTCATGGCCGACTCTACCAATACAATCTCATACTGCACTTTGCTTGTGTGCAATTGCTCATCTATGCGTTCTTTGGTTGTGCGGTCGGTGTAGCCTACTTTCAAGTAGCCTTTGTGGGAATCTACCCCAATCAAGCGATAGGCGTATATCGTTGGAGTAACGGTAGGTCGTTGAGGAAAATAATTGTGTTCCATAGTATTACTCCATAGGGCGTATCATTGATTCAATAAATGCAATCTCATCCTTCGTTAAACTATATTTCGCGTATAGTTTTTCATCCGTCCAAGATTCTTTAAAATCTTGCATTGGAACAAAGCAGAATTTGTCTTTAGATAGATTGATAGAAGAAACAGCCTGCAATAATAAGAATCGAGCAAAACGAGTTCTTAAAAAAGAACAAAGATTATTTGCATAATTCTGGTTATTGAATTTACCCAGAATTAAGTATGAGTCAGTACAAACTTCTTTGGGATTTAATACTTTTGTCGTAGAAAGTACTTTCATCATACCGTCCTTGTCGGGTTCTCCTGCATGTTCACAAGTAACCTTACTTATCATTACTTTGTAAGAGTCGGCGTAATCTATATTTTGCGAAATAGATTCTCTTGTAATGTATCCAGTACCTTTACTTGAATGGAGTATATAGCCATCATTGATCGCATTTTCTAACCCTCGCTCGTACGATGCTATACCAAAAGGATTACGAGATAACATTATCTCTGACAATGAATCTGTATCCTTCTCTTTTACTTTATGTATTATTTGAATAGCAGAATTATGTCTAACAAATACAGGAAATTCATCAAGTGCTCTCATTTGCCGACTTTCAGTTCCATTAAGGATGGTAGTGAAGTCGCATAATCCTTTTGACCCTTTTTCCCATAAGAAATAGCAAACTCCTCCTCCAATACTATTATTAGGGAAACATTCTTTAGCATTTACATAATCTCTTATAATCCTTATCTGCTTATCGGATAGCATTGTATTGCGAAATTCATCTAATCCTTTACCTCCAGCATACCATCTAGCCGGGATAATCATAGTTAGATAACGAGGATTTAACTTCTTTGCTTGTTCTATAAAAAGATGGTAAATAGGTTTGGCACTCGCTCCATTACCACCATCACTTAACTGATATGGTGGGTTACCTATAATCACATTGAATTTCATATTGAATACTTTGTTTATATCTAAGTTGTGGATAAATTGATAAGCGTGGGTTTCAAGTTCAACACCACGGTCGTACTCGCTCTGCGAAGCACCACAATAGATACACTTGCCATTGTTCCAAGTGTGTTTGATACGCTGAAAGATGATATTTCCTTGTGGCTTATCTTCGGGGAATTGATACACCGAGAACTCTCCACTTGGGTATTTACTGCAATATACGCTTCGGCGAGAAAGCAGGCTTGTAAGTTCCGTTATAGCTATGCCAAAAAGCTGCTTTGAGAAGATATGCTCTATACGCTTTTCAAGGTCAGGAATCTGTTGTTCAAGTCCTTTGATAAGTCGCTTGGCAATCTCACGCAAGAAGACACCGCTTTTGCAACAAGGGTCGAGGAATGTGGTGTCGGGATTCTCGAACAACTCCTGTGGGAGCATATCAATAATCTTGTTCGCCAATTCGGGAGGAGTGAATACCTCGTCGTTGCTAAGATTGGCAATGCACGAAAGCACGTCGGGATTATAGACGCTTTGAAACAAGTTATTCTCCATAATCCTGAACCTTTTTATAGTGGGTAATATATCTCCTTAGGAATATGCCACCTTCCTCTTTCTGTTCTTCGGTAAGTGCGAACAGGTTGCCTTCGCTGCTGTCATTGTATAGAAGAAGGTCGGACATTGTATAGTCGGAGCGTTGCATTTGAGTACCACCTATAAGCGTCCACTCGGAGAATACAATAGGGGCAGAGGTGTCGTTACCCTCGGCATCGACACACATCAGAGTAAGAGCATTTCCGTTGATGATATTCCGGCTGATGATAAACTTGGCAGCCTCGCGTGTATCATCCAATGTTTCGCCTTTGCAGTGGGAGGTGTACTCTGCATCCCAGATACCAAATAGGCGTTCACGACAAGCAATTACATTGTCGTTCATTATATCCACTCCATAAAGGCTGCCAATGGCTACAATTGCTTGCTTTTCGTAGTCACGAGGGCTCTTCTTGTATTTTCTTCTCAGCTCGGCGAGTTTGCGTTTGAGAATGGCTGAAAGGAAATTCCCATCACCACAAGCAGGCTCCAAGAATCGGGAATCAGGCCGCAGACACTCATTCGCCACAAGGTCGAGCATAGCATTAACCTCACGCTCTGCGGTAAAGACCTCACCTCGCTGTGCAACTCTTTCTTTAGATTTAATTTGTGAGGAATCTTGTTTTGCAACAGACATAGCCCCATAAATGATGTGCGGACAAGGGCTACAAATACCGCCGGTTAGTATTGCTTCTCACAAGACACAAAAAAAAGCGTGAAGCCCTGCACTGTCGCTCGCTTCACGTTCTGAGGCCTTCGCATTGCCCTGTCTGTCGAAACGAGCAACGCATAAGCCCCACGCCGATATGTATAACACAACCTCTATACCGTTTGTTACCATAAGTATGGATACACCAATGGCTATACGGTATTTGGGGTATGTATATAACACACCTACGGGGCATCCACGTTGCTTTGTTTTTGACAGACAATTTGAAAGTTGCGAAGTTTCAGAACGTCAAAACCAAAGCGTAGTAAACGCCTTTTCATATGTCTTGTCCCACCCTCCCGTTTTCTCTTTCAAGAAAACTATCGGCGTAGGACTTTGCGATAATTTAGCGAATTAACAGATAAAAGTCTCTTTTTACCTATAACAGTCGCAGTCAATAATCGCAAACTTTGCATGCAAAGTTAAACAAAATATTCTTTGGAGCATATAAAGTAGTGTAACAAAATGCATTTACTCTGTCTCATAAATGCTCTTTATAGACGAATTAATGACCGACTTTGGAGGGATGGATACCGATAGGTAGTTTTGGGACGCCGAAAACATTTCGGGTGCCCCAAAACACAACTTGCTATGTTCGCTTGAACATAAATTTTCAGTGCCTGAAAATTGCTACATAGCTCCCATTATTTAGCTCAATAATTCGATTGGGTGAAACAGTTTGGTCATATGGTCATTTATGACCAACACATAATGGTTGGTTGGTCTGTTGATTAGTTGGTTTGTTGCAACCATTAATCTAACCGACCAACGGTTAATATGACCATATGACCAACCGACCATCTTGCAACTTGCTGATTGTCTCCAAAAATGCAATCTGACGACAGGTGATGACACCTTATGTCGGGTTTGCAGAGTGTATTATTTTTTGGTTTTACTTAGCGCTCAGAAAGCCACGAGTAAGCGAGGGCAAAGGGAGTTTACTTGCTTTGCCGAGCGAGAGTGGGTTCGTGAAACAATCGAATGTTTAATGTAAAATGAAATAGTTATGGAGATTATTAGTATTGAGAAAAAGACCTTTGAGGAGCTTGTATCGCGCCTCGGGCAGTTCGTTAAACGAATGGATAGCATCAATCGCCAGCGTAGTAGCAGACGTATGAGCGAATGGATGGACAATCAAGATGTCTGCCAGGTATTAAAGATTAGTCCTCGCACATTGCAGACCCTTCGGGATAGTGGGCGATTGCCCCACTCAAAGATAAACAATAGTATCTACTATCGCCCCGAGGATGTGGAGCGGCTTATCGCAGATTGTAATGATGTTTAACCTATAAATTCTATGCCTATGAGTAACGAAGTTATTACACACAAACACGAGTGGGTGCGCGGTCTATTCACTGAACTTGACCGCATTGCCAAAGATGCCGCAACGATGGCAGATGAGAATCAACCGCTATTGGGCGGCGAGCACTATTTGACTGATAGGGAGCTATCGCAACGCTTGAAAATCAGTCGCCGCACCTTGCAGGACTATCGCAACAACGGTATTTTGCCATACCGCCAACTGGGTGGGAAAATCCTTTATAGAGAGAGCGATATTGAACGAGTATTGCAAAGTTGCTATCGTAGCAAGTTTTAGATTATACCCGATAGGGTGTAATAAAGACTCTACAACCGCCAATTATACCCAAAAGGGTATAAAGTCGGTTAGAAAGAATAGCCACGCAGAATGTTGTTATGCAGAGTTGGGAGCGAGCTGCCTTTGTCCCCAACCCTGTTTTTTCTATAATAATGGCGGCTCGATTGTAATTTGAAGATTGATACTCTTAATAGATTTGACCTTAATTTATGCGTCGTAGGTCGCTTCGCTTGCTTCGTCCCAATCCCATCCTCAACTCGGACGGTGATACCGGAGAGTTTTTTCGGGTGAAAAATTATCAAAGAGAATTTTTTATTCGAAAACCCGTGGGCTTGAACTTGTAGGTATTACCCTCCGAGTTAACTTTATAAAGGGACGACAGCAAGTGAAGCGTACCGCAGACCTCTTATCCTAAATTCACTATCGCACTCTTCACGTTCATCATATCCTTCAATATTGAACTGTCAAGTACCTTTGCATAGTGTTGTGTCATTCTTATATTGGCGTGACCGAGCATCTTGGCTACATTCTCTATGCTCACGCCATTTGCCAAACATACAGATGTTGCATAGGAGTGGCGAGCAACGTGAGTGCTGAGGTGTTTCTGGATTCCACAGACATCGGCTATCTCTTTCAGGTAACTATTCATATTCTGATTGCAAGGAACAGGCAGTAATACGCCACGCTTGATGCAGGTGGGGTGATTCTCGTACTTCTTGAGTATTGCCAACGGAATATCCAACAAGGGAATATTACACATATTGTTTGTCTTTTGGCGTGTCTTGCGAATCCAATAGTGTCCGTTGTTGTCTTGCACGATGTGCTCGGCTGCGAGTTGCTGAACATCTATAAATGCCAACCCTGTAAAGGCGGCGAAGATAAATACATCACGCACCAACGCAAGGCGTGGAACAGCAAACTCTTTTTGGTAGATAGTCATCAGTTCCTCCATCGTTAGGAACTCACGCACAACCTCCTTTTCGTGAAACTTAATGCCTGCAAACGGATTCTTGTCAATCCACTCGTTGGCAAGTGCAAGGTTGATAATCTTTTTCAAGCACTTCATATAACGGATAACCGTATTCTGCTGACAATTCTTCTCGGTCTTCAAATAGAACTCAAAGGCTCGCACAAGTTCGCCGTTTACCTCGGTGATAGGCAAATCCTCTTTGTCATACTTCAGTTTGATTAGTTCGGCAAAATAACGGGTACAACTTTCGTAGCGTCGTACGGTGATTAGGGCAAAATCTTTACCCACCAACGCTCGGCATTGCTCGTTGTGTTCACGCATAGTTCCAATGATGGTGCGTACTTGCTCCACCTTTTTGTCCACCCCGAAGAACTTTTCCTGTAATATTCGGGCAGTGATAAGTTCCCCATTCTCTTCAAGTTGCGTATAAATTCGGTGGAGTTTGATTCGGCTCTCCTCGATGTAGTTGTTAAGCTCGGTTGATTTACGGCTTTTGCCCCTCGCACACTCCTTAGCCTGATTCCACGATACAGGCTCAATGCTTTTGCGGATGTTCGTTTCTACTCTTGCACCATTGACTGTGATACGCATACATACTGAAGCCTCACCGTTCTTCAGCAGCTTGGTTTTCTTGATAAAGAAAAGCACATTAAATGAATCTCGTCTCATTTTCTCCTACTTTTAAGTTAAACATTAGTTCGACAAATGTAGGAATCCGAGCCTGTTTTGACGCTATGCAAAATATTGTGAATCAGCGAAAAACGCTCTTTCAAGGTGGAGATGTTTGGAACACCCGTTTGCTCCACCTCTTGCTCCACCAAAGGCGGTCGTGAACCGCACTTTTTTGCGTTTTTGGAGAAAATAAAAAATCCCGATTTTCATTGAAAATCAGGATTTTACGTTGTTTTGCTCTTCTTTGCTGTGGTGCCACCGGGAATCGAACCAGGGACACAAGGATTTTCAGTCCTTTGCTCTACCAACTGAGCTATGGCACCATCACTCATGAAGTCGTTATTCCTTCAAAGCGAGTGCAAAGATAGAGCAAAAAAATGAAACCTCCAAATATTTTTCATGTTTTTTATTATTATTTTCGCCCCTATTTTAAAATCAAGGACGATCTCCCTCATTTTCAATCGAATCCACCACTCTTCCAAAATCCGACCCCACCACCCTATCCTTCTATCCACCCAGCGATCCCGAGAAATAACAAAGATCAAAATGAGCCGAAATTCTTAGAAAACAAGGGGGGCTTACAACCGCAAACAAAAAGATGGCGTATGCAGGAACAGAATAGTTCACTACATACGCCACAAATCTCTATTTTTAAAAGTAGTTAGTTATTAAAAATCGTATCCTGCGATACTTGAAGCATAGTCGCTCCAATTCTTTGCCGACTCATATGCACTTACCGAGTTGCGTGGTACATATATCTTACGCCCCGAAGCATTATTCTCAAACATAGAAGAGCCCCCTGTTGGCGGAGTTGTCCGCTTGCAATAAACCTCTTTCAGCGAGGAGCAACCTTCGAATGCAGAAGATCCAATCTTCGTCACGCTATCAGGAATTGTAATACTTGTCAACGAGGTGCAATCCTTGAATCCATTACCACTAATCGAAGTAACTCTATTGCCGATTGTAACACTTATCAGCGAGGTGCAACCATAGAATGCCTCATATCCAATCGAAGTAACGCCATTGCCGATTGTAACACTTGTCAGCGAGGTGCAATCACGGAATGCACGATATTCAATCGAAGTAACGCTATTAGGAATTGTAATAGTTGTCAGCGAGGTGCAACCAGAGAATGCGCTTTCTCCAATCGAAGTAACGCCATTGCCGATTGTAACACTTGTCAGCGAGGTGCAACCAAAGAATACGTAAGTTCCAATCGAAGTAACGCTATCAGGAATTGTAACACTTGTCAGCGAGGTGCAATCTTCGAATGCGCTTTCTCCAATCGAAGTAACGCTATTGCCGATTGTAACACTTGTCAGCGAGGTGCAACCATAGAATGTGCTTTCTCCAATCGAAGTAACGCCATTGCCGATTGTAACACTTGTCAGCGAGGTGCAACCATAGAATGCCTCATATCCAATCGAAGTAACGCCATTGCCGATTGTAACACTTGTCAGCGAGGTGCAACCATAGAATGCCTCATATCCAATCGAAGTAACGCTATCAGGAATTGTAACACTTGTCAGCGAGGTGCAACTTTCGAATGCCTTATCTCCAATCGAAGTAACGCCATTGCCGATTGTAACACTTGTCAGCGAGTCGCAACCATAGAATGCACTCAGCCAAATCGAAGTAACGCTGTCGGGAATGGTAATACTTGTCAGCGAGGTGCAATTCCTGAATGCAGCAGCTCCAATCTTCGTCACGCTATCAGGAATTGTAATACTTGTCAGCGAGGTGCAACCATCGAATGCCCGAACTTCAATCGAAGTAACGCTATCAGGAATTGTAACACTTGTCAGCGAGGTGCAACCTTCGAATGTAGAATCTCCAATCGAAGTAACGCTGTCGGGAATAGTGATGTTTGTCAGCGAGGTGCAACCAAAGAATGCACGATTTCCAATCGAAGTAACGCTATCAGGAATTGTAACACTTGTCAGCGAGGTGCAACTGCGGAATGCATAACTTCCAATCAAAGTAACGCTATCGGGGATGGTTATACTTGTCAGCGAGGTGCAACCTTCGAATGCGCTTTCTCCAATCGAAGTAACAGTTTTTCCAATAACAACCTCTGTAAAAGAGGCGCTACTAAAGTTGAGTTTTTTGCAATTTATATACGCTTTGCCTGTGCAGTTGGAAAATGCATTCGCACCTATTGAGGTTACGCTGCTTGGAATAGTAATTTCTTCCATTGAAACACAGTTCGCAAATGCCTCTTTTCCGATCGTTGTTATGCTGCTTGAAATATCAAACTTTATGAGATTATTGCAAGCAATAAAAGCCTTATCTGGAATTGTAGTTGGTATTTCATTGAATACCAAAGCACCTTTACCTGTGGCTGCATCATAGTTATTTTCAATAAGGGTTGCACCGAAGCCTTCGGTTGTATAAGGGTTAAGCGGCTTGCCATCATTTGTTGTATATTCAAGGCTTGTAGTCAGACCATCTTGGTTAATTGTATATTTCAACTCTAAATCACCAATCGCAGATTTAATAGATACAGTAGTTGAGCGAGGCTTCTCACTATTTGCTTCTGCTTTTAGAGTTACGCTCTTCTGCTCCAATGCGCGAGTAGCAGGAACAACCGAGAGCCAACTCTTTGCATCAGATGGTATGACAACTTCGCACTCTACATTACTCAAATACTCCAAGTTGACAGTTCCTCCCTCTATTGGAAGACTCTTTATAGAGTTATCGGCAATCTGTAAAGCTGCCTCCTCGAATGTTAAGCGGCGCATAATGGTCTTTTCGCCATTTGAGACAAAAACGATAATCTTGCTATGCAGGTCAATCGCATTTCCTACGGCGACTTCAATTTGTCCTTTCTTTGCGTGAACATCGCTCACAAAGGCGTTGAGGTCGTGTGAGGATACGACATCAATCATAATATCTGAGATATTGCTCTTTACCTCGTAGTTAATCTTGAAGGTTGTGTTTGGCGATATGCAAGTGTGCTCATCTACGCTGAAAGAGACCGATAAAGAGGAGTATAGCGGAATAGTGAAGCTGCGACCATCTGTAAGTACAATTGTTACAGAATCCTCACCAATGGTAATACTTTTAATCAGCGTGTCACCGTCTTTACCATTTGCTCCATCTTGACCATCTTGACCATCTTGACCATCTTGACCATCTTTACCATCTGCTCCATCTTGACCGTTCTCGCCATTGACAATGGTTGCATGAGAACCATCGGAGAAGGTAATAATGTATCCATTATTGATCTCGGAAATGTTTGTAATGAAAAGGTTGTTTTCATAGGCTCTTTGTACAGCCTCAACAGCATCCAACCTCTGCTCCAATTGTGTAATAGAGTCCTTTAATCCTGTGTCATCATACTCACACGCGACGGCCAATAAGCCGATAGCTGCTGTCATTAGTAAGAATAGTTTTTTCATAGTAATATAAATTTAGTTAAACATTAGTTCCAAATCAAACTACCATACGCTCCACTATGGTGTTAATGTATTAAATAAAGAAAGTGTGGAGCAGACTTCCGTTTATCTGCAAGAAGGCTCTGACAAAACCCGAAACGAATAAACGATACAAGGCCCCACACTTGAATAGTATGGGGTGTATGCACAATGAGGTGCATAGCCACATAGCTATACAAGAAATGAGTGCTGTCGTTATCCTCGTTTCGTTGAAAACTGTCAGATTTTCTTGCAAGGATAAAAGCGAAAACACTTTCATCAAATATGTAATGCCGAGGGTATACCCACTACGGCACTACAAAATTAGTAAAATTTTCGCAAATGACAACACTCTTGCAGGGTCTTGTTCGGATAGAGTACAAAAAAAAATCGCCTCCCGCTGAAGCGCAAGAGGCGAAATAGGTAGGTTTTTTTGCTCCTAATTTCTTTTACCTATAATATACGGGCCGAAAAAGGGAGTTTGAAGGGGTTATTTCTTCATCGCGGGGCGCCAGTTGCCCTTGGCATCGAGGGCCATATCCACCTTGCTGGTCTCCTCGGTTCCGTTGCCGTAGAGAAGTTTCACCTCCACCTTGGCACTCTTACCGTCCTCGGCGATCGTCTCACCGAGCACCTCCACCTGCTTCAGACCCCCCTTCTTCTCGATCTGAGGCACCGCCTTCTGCTGAAGCATCGAGAGGATCATAGCCTGGGCCTGGGCCTCCTCCTCGGCGCTCTTCTCGCCAAAGTAGAAGGTCTTCGAAACGGCCTCGTAGTCGCCGTCGATCATCAGGTCGTAGACCTTGGCTGCAGCATCGCTCGGGGTCGAAGCGCCACCGCATGCGGTCAACAAGAGGGCCGAAAGAGCCACCATCATCATAAACATCTTCTTCATAGCACTTAAATTTTAGTTAATAAATTAGGGTTCATTTACTCTTTTCAAATTCTCACTCCGGGTTAGATCCGAGGGAAAGATATAGCTCCCCGCAAGGCTCGGAAAGGTAACCTCGGTGCGTCGCCCCTGGCTCAACGGAAGCCCTACCAGCGCATAGCAGTACTCGGCGAGTTCGGTGCAGTAGAGGCGCGTGGAGTCTTCGGTGTTGTAATCATGGTCGAAAGGCACCCGCTTTTCATACTGCCGCAGGGCGTGGCGTGCCGCCAAGTGCCGCTTTTCGGCCTCGACTTGCGGACGATAGAGCCCATAGACTACATTGGCATAGCGACCCAAAAAGTCGGCCACGGGTTCACACTTCACGCGATCGAAATCACCCTGAAACTCCGGCTCATGGGGTACGGCATGAACCACGCTCCACTCCCCTTTGTGGCACACCACAATTCCCACATGAGAAAACTCTCCCTCGCGATCCATCGAGGTTACCATACGCCCTACCAAACCAGTTCCACAGCGAAACAATAGGTCGCCCTCTTCGAGCCGCGCCTCCACCTCGTGATAGTCACACGCAAGAGAGGGGGTGGAACGACGGCACCCGCACAGGAGCAGACAGGCACACAGGATCAAGCGGAATCTCATTTCAATCACACCTTATTATTGATGCAAATTTATAAAATTTGCTCTATTTCGGGCAATCATTCGATCAAAGGAGCGTTCATCGGATAAAAAAGAGGGGGAGATCGAGAGCGAAAGGCCCCAAAAAACAGCGAGACCAAAGAGCCGAAATAATTTTCGATAAGAAAATTTGAATTTTGAATCTCGAATTTTGAATTATTTTTCGTATCTTTGTCGCCCCAATCCGTGTGGATGGTGGGAATGTGGAAAGATTTGACTGATTGCAAACCACAATAAAAAATCGCTAAAACAGCTCTTTTTTATTCAACCGGCCGACAATCTTTTTCCTAATTTTCCCGTTATCGCAAGGTGGCAGGGTGGGTTATGCCATTATAGTATTGCTCGCTCTGCGAAAAGGAATAACAATGTGTAATAAGTGTAAAAAACGATAAGACTATGGGAAAATTTCTCTTTACGTCGGAGTCGGTGTCGGAAGGACACCCCGACAAGGTAGCCGACCAGATTTCGGATGCCATTTTGGATGAATTTCTGCGCCGTGATCCCCACTCGAAGGTGGCTTGCGAGACCCTCTGTACGACGGGTCTGGTAGTCGTTTCGGGCGAGGTTCGCTCGGAGGCCTATGTGGATGTACAGACTACGGCTCGCCGTGTGATTGACCGTATCGGCTACAACAAGAGCGAGTACCAGTTCGATGCCGCTTCGTGCGGTATTCTCTCGGCCATCCACGAGCAGTCGGCCGACATTAACCAAGGTGTGGTACGCGAAGAGGAGGAGGCACAAGGTGCCGGTGACCAGGGCATCATGTTCGGCTATGCCTGCCGTGAGACACGCGAATATATGCCCGCCACGCTGATCCTTTCTCATGTCATTCTCAAGGAGCTCGCCGTCATCCGCCGCGAGGGCAAAGAGATGACCTACCTGCGCCCCGACTCGAAGTCGCAGGTAACGATCGAGTACGACGATACGAACAACAAGCCCCTGCGCGTACACACCATTGTGGTTTCGACTCAGCACGACGAGTTCATCCTGCCGGATGCCACCCGCACCGAGAAGGAGGCCGAGCGCATGATGCAGGAGCAGATTCGCGAGGATGTGCGCACGATTCTTATTCCGCGCGTCAAGGCACGTTTGGAGCGTGCCGGCGATCAGCTCTCGGAGCTCATCGGCGAGGAGTACATCCTCCATGTGAACCCCACGGGCAAGTTTGTGATCGGTGGCCCTCACGGCGATACGGGTCTGACGGGTCGCAAGATCATTGTCGACACCTACGGAGGCCGCGGAGCCCACGGAGGCGGTGCCTTCTCGGGCAAGGACTCCTCGAAGGTAGACCGCTCGGCCGCCTATGCCGCACGCCACATTGCCAAGAACCTGGTGGCCGCCGGTGTGGCCGAGAACATCCTCGTGCAACTCTCCTATGCCATCGGTATTGCCGAGCCGCTCTCGATCTTTGTCGATAGTTTCGGCACCAACCACACGCAATTCACCGATGCAGAGGTAGCCATCGAAATCGGCAAACTCTTCGACCTGCGCCCCGCCGCCATCGTGAAGCGTTACGGGCTGAAGAACCCCATCTTCGAGGCCACGGCCTCCTATGGGCACTTCGGCAACCGCCCCTACACGCAGCTGGTTCCCGTATGGGAGAACGGCGTGGCTACAGAGCGTGAGGTGGAGTTCTTCTCGTGGGAGAAATTGGATGCCGTCGAGGAGATCAAGCGCGCCTTCTCGCTCTAAACCCCTACGATCGGTGGCCTTCACCGATCTCACAAGCGAGCCCCGAATGGATTAAATCCATTCGGGGCTCGCTGCTACAACCGGTTGCTTTTCAAATTTCTCACCCTCGATGCTCGGCAAAGCGACACAGGGCCAACTCTCCCTCATCATCGCGCAGGTGCATGCCGCCCCCTTGGCAGTAACGGAACATCGAGCAGGATGAGCAGGGCTCCTTTTTTTGCGCCCAGGCACGATTCCGAAAGGGCTCGAAACGATTTTGCCACACCTCCCAAAAGGAGTCGCGATAGATATTTCCCTGGTAGAAATTCCCCCGCACGGAGGTACAGCCCGAGATCGAACCATCGACCCGAATCGAGGCAACCGTAATCCCTGCATCGCACTGATAAAACTCATCACGCACCTCGGCCTCATACTCGCCCAAAAAACCCTCACACGAGTAACTCAAGTCGATCCGCCCCTCCTTGCGGGTCTGTTTGATAAACTCCATGAGTTGCACAAACTCCTCGTCGGAGAGCTGCAACGACCGATCCTCGCGGGCACGCCCCGAGGGGAAGATCGTGGCAATGCGCCAATGGGTGACCCCTTCGGAGATAAGTAACTCCTTGAAGGCCTCCAGGCGAGGTAAAAGCGGTGCCGTCACGCAGGTAATGATATCGTAGGTAAGTCCCGGGGTGGAGCTGATCAGACGAATTGCCTCCAGGGCTCGCTGGTAGGAGCGCGGATGGCGACGGATGTAGTTGTGTGTATCTTCAAAGCCATCAAAACTGACCGAGATGGAGCGCAAACCGGCCGCCAGGAGACTCTCCAAGCGAGCCCGCGTGAGGGCCATGCCATTAGTCACCATCCCCCACATATAACCACGGCGCGTCACCTCTCGTCCCGCCTGCTCCAAATCCTCGCGCACCAAGACCTCACCGCCAGAGAAGATGATAAGCACCTCGCGCGGATCAATATGGGGTGTGATCTCCTCGTCCAATACGCGCAAGAAATCGTTCAAAGGCATATCGGGCAATTCGGGTGCTACACGGCAGTCGCTGCCACAATGACGGCACGACAAATTGCAACGAAGCGTACACTCCCAAAAGAGCGTACGCAACGGATGACGCACGACCAATTCCCGATAGAGATCGGAAAAGAGTCGCAAAGCAATGGTCTTACGAAGACCCGGACGGCGAATCAGCATGGCCTACTTATCGTCGTTGGAAACGGACGAAGCGGGCGTCTGCTCCCCGTCAAGAGAATCAACCGGCTGTACTTCGGGACGGCGCACCCCATAGAGAACGCGGATGCGGTGCTCCTCGGCGCGAGGGGCAACCTCCTCGGGAGCCTCCTTTTGGGGCTCTTTGGCCGTATTTTTTACCGTGGAACAGGCTGTTGAGAATCCGAGCAGGGCCAATAAAGCCCATTTGATACGTTTCGTCATAGCAAAAAATCTTTTTACAAAGATACATTTTTCTTTTGTAAAACGCAAATTCTCCCTGAAAAGTATCACTTGTCGAAAAAAAGAGCCCTTTTTGATATAAAAAAGGTCCAAAAAGTTGCTTTTAAGGAATATAATCTTTAATTTTGCTATGCATATTCACTATTAACACACAAACACTATGATTGGCAAAGTAAAATGGTTTGATTGCAAAAAGGGCTACGGATTCATTATCTGTGAGGATGGTAAGGAGGTATTTGTCCACTACACCGGAATCATTGCTGAGGGTTTCCGCGCCCTGAACGAGCACCAGCAGGTTGAGTTCGTCATTGAGACCGTAGACCGCGGTGAGCAGGCAGTCAATGTAAAAGTTATTTCGGTTGAGGAGAAGGAACCCGCTGTAGTCCTCGCTGAGTAAGGTGTTGTTTCTTTTCGAAGAAGATTGCAATCGCTTCGTAGCAGCAATAAAACTCTGCACCGCAAAGGAGCCATCCAAGTGGATCGGCTCCTATTTTTTTATCAATTCAGAAGCGGGAGGAGACGATTTTGTTTTTCAATATTTTTATTATTCCAAAAATTATCGTAATTTTGACCCTTGAAAGGCGAACAAAGGGGACAGATGTACAATTTAACCCTCAACGAGATCGTCAACCCATTGATACAAAACAATTTATCAAACATAAAACATTGAAAGCCATGAAAGAAGCAATTGCCATTCTGACGGGAGGCGGTCCGGCCCCCGGTATGAACACCGTAGTAGGTTCGGTTGCCAAGACCTTCCTGCGCAAAGGTTTCCGCGTAATCGGTCTGCACGAGGGTTACACGGGTCTGTTCAACCCCTCGCCCCGCACGGTGGACATCGACTATCCGATGGCTGACGGTATCTTCAACCAGGGCGGTTCGTTCCTGCAGATGAGCCGTTTTAAGCCGAAGGATTCGGATTTTGAGAACAACTTCAATCTCGACTTCTTCACCCAGAACAACATCAAGTTACTCGTAACGGTGGGTGGCGACGACACCGCATCGACGGCCAACCGCATTGCCAAGTTCCTCGAAGCCAAGAAGTACCCCATTGCCAATATTCATGTCCCGAAGACCATCGACAACGACCTACCTCTTCCGAAGGGAGCCCCCACGTTCGGCTATGAGTCGGCCAAGGACAAGGGTGCTGTCATTGCCCGCGCAGTCTATGTAGATGCTCGCACGAGTGGCAACTGGTTCGTATTGGCTGCCATGGGTCGCTCGGCCGGTCACCTCGCTTTCGGTATTGGTGAGGCCTGCCACTATCCCATGATTGTAATCCCTGAGATGTTTAACAAGACTGAGATTACGGTCGAGAAGATCGTGAACCTGGTAATCTCGTCGATCATCAAGCGTAAGATCATGGGCATGGACTATGGTGCTGCCGTAATTTCGGAGGGCGTATTCCACTCGCTGTCGGATGAGGAGATCAAGAAGAGCGGCATCCACTTCAGCTACGACGATCACGGCCACCCCGAGTTGGGTAAGGTGTCGAAGGCTCACATCTTCAACGAGATGATCGAGAAGCGTGTCAAGGAGCTGGGTATCAAGGTAAAGAGCCGTCCTGTAGAGTTGGGTTACGAGGTTCGTTGCCAGACCCCCATCGCCTACGACCTGACCTACTGCTCGGAGCTGGGTATCGGTGTACACAAGCTCTACTCGGAGGGTAAGACTGGTTGCATGGTTTATGTAGATTCGGAGGGCAATGTATCGCCCCTCTACCTGAAGGATCTGCAGGATCCCACGACGGGCAAGATTCCTCCCCGTTTGGTGGACATCAACTCGGACAAGTTCAACTCAGTGGTAGAGAACATCATCAATGCCGTTTACGAGGAGGACTACGAGGAGGCTCGCAAGTATGTGGCCAACCCCGAGGAGTTCGACTTCAAGAAGATCCTGAATTGGTAGTAAACCAACCCCAAAAGCAAACGAGTCATCTTCCATTGAAGATGACTCGTTTGCTTTTTTCTTTTCTCCTACTTTAAACAAAGTAATCGACTACGACACGCGCCTCGCGCACCTCCTCGCAGTGGGTACTCACTGCCACATGGGCCGGATGCACCTTGTAGGCATCGAGATCCGCCTTCGAGTCGAAGCAGACCGTAAGCACGGCATCGTAGGCCGCCGGCGAGGGGAACTCATTGATTCCAAACTCAAGCGAACGAATCTGGGGCACTACGCCCACCAAGGCCTCCAGATGCTCCTTCATCCACTGCGCATGCTCCATGCGACTTTTCCCTTCGGCGCCCTCTTTGAAGCGCCACATGACAATGTGTTTCAGCATAGGTTTTCTATTTTAAGCAAATTTACAAAAAATCTCTCTCAGAGTTTGAATTTCAGTTGGGGATCGGGCCACAGGTTCTCCACGGGGAGATGTGCCGCATGGGCCCTCCTTACAGTATATTGCGTCCCTCCGGCCGAACCATCATACCAAGCCACCAAGTAGGAGGCGTGATCCACCAAGTAATCATTTCGGTGGTGATAACAGGCCGCATAGTAATGGGTGGAGAGAGGTACGACTTGATCAGCCCCCAAAAGCACTCGGCGATAGCGCGGCAACAACTCGCTTGGCCGATGGGCTGGGTGATCCGAATAGGGAAGCACACAAACCAAACGAAGATCGGGTAACTCCTTGCGCAAAGACAACACCACTTCGGCCGCAGCAAGATCAAACCCCTCGGCCATTCCCGAGAGGAAGATCCGATAGCCTCGTCCGTAGAGGGCACGCACCGTCTCTGCCAAAAGCGGATCGGCCTCTCCACAATAGGAGCGGTGGCCGGTAAAGGCAACTGTCTTTGGACGCAAAAGGTTCATTGAACAAAGTTACAAAATTTTCGGAAGCAGAATCAACTTATAGGCAAAATTATTTTCGGGGGAGGAGCCTTGTGGCGCGTGTTTTGCAACAGGAGGAGATGTAATCTTAAAAACTTCTGCATTATGAAACAGACAACTATCTGCGTCGCCTCCCTCCTGGGCGGTATGATCCTCGGCTCAGCACTTGCCATGCTGCTTACGCCCCAGTCGGGCCCCGAGTTGCGCAACAACCTGCGCGAAGCCTTCGACCGTGAGATCCACAAGATGAAGGAGGAGATCGAAAAGGCCCGTTGCCACTGCAACGAAAAAACCGAGTAGCCGATGCGCGAGAGCAACACCCCATCGAACCACCTCGGCAGTGGCTTGATCCTTTTCGCCCTGACTGCCTCCATGGCTCTGCTGTTGCTGGTCAGCGCACTGACCGTATACCTAAGCCAGGTAATGGGATCGTTGATTGGAGCGATGCTGCTCCTTGGGGTGGTTTTCGGGGCGGTTGCCGCTGCCACCTACTACTTTACACTCCACGATGCCTTTCGACAACTCCAATCACGGCTCGAAACGGTCTACGATGTGGCCCTTGCTGCCCAATGGGGTTATGAAAAGGTGATCGGCTTCTTACAAAAAAAGGTTTTCCTTTAAAGGAAAACCTTTTTATTGGGATTTGAGCATCGGTCATCGACAAATCCACACTACTTCTTGCGGGCAAAAACCTGCACCTGCTCCGGAGCATCCTTTGCCACCCACACCATCTGCTTTGCGGTCAGCGAGCGGACGATGTAGCGATGAGCCCATTCGCCTCCGTTGTAGTCGTAGTTGCCCACCAAGATCGAACCCAGCGTGGGATCGGTCAGGATGTTGTAGCTTCCGGTGAGGGTATGCTCCGTGAAGCTGTCGGTGTTTTGGCACAAGGTGTAGGTACGATCCTTACGCTCGAAGGAGATCCGCACATAGCACCCCTCGGGGAGGGTTGCTCCGGCATCGTAGGATACCAACTCCCACTCACCGGCAATGTTGTTGGGTGTAACCTCCAATTGCGGATTGGAGTTTACTACCTCCTGATCGTCGCAGGCCACAAAGGCGACAAATGTCAACGACAGGAGCATCAATTTAAACCAATTTTTCATCTTATCTCTCTTTTTTTTACTTTCTATATTTCTTATTTAGCCGATGCTGTTACTCTTCGGCTCTTTTCAGGCGGAGTGTTCGCATGCGAGGTGGCAGATCCAATCCGCCAAGCAGAATCGAAAACTCTCCCTTCAGGTCAAACTCAGGCTCTCGCTCGAAGAGGATCACCAGGCTTCCCTCCTCCCCGGGAGCCAACACCTCGGGTCGGGTATGCAGGGTGATTCCGGGCCGAGCAAAGAGTCGATCCTCGGTGATGCGCAACGGTTTTGAGCCTCCATTCATGCAAGCCACGCGCAGCGTAGGCTCCCCGCGATAGAGAAGCTCCGACTGTCGCAACAGCAGGGCCCCGCATCCATAGGGATAGGTACCCCGACGGTCGGCCGCCGCCTGCACATGGCCCACCAGGCGAATAATCGCCGAAGGTTGCCGAGCCGAGAGCGATGTGTAGACAAAGAGTCGCTGATCAACCGCTCCGGGGTGCCCCTTCGGGTTGTAGTGAATCTTTAGGGTTGCCTCCTCGCCCAACTTCAGAGGCTCGGCCGCATAGTCGGCCTTCAGGCATCCACATGAACTCTTTATGGCGGTAATCACCACCGGAGTCTGTTCTCCACGATTAGCCCACACCACTTCGGTTGTCCAAGTTCCTCCCTGTTCGGAAATCGTTCCCATCTCGATCGGAGCCGCAGGAAACAGCAACTCCGAGCGCAGCACAGGCGGGTGCTTCACGCTATCCAAGCGCTCTTGGGGCACCAAGCGGATCTGCCCCCACAGCAATGCGGGCAGTAGCTGCGCAACAAGGAGAAGGGGTAAAAACCTCATGGACAGAGCACTCTTCGCGTCTTATAACCAGCCAAGCCCCCCGTCCGTCTGACGAACCACAATGGCAAAGGTGTGTACCTCGCCATTTGAGGCCGAAATAGTTGCCGTGGTCGAGCCCGACTTCAATCCTTTAAAGAGCAGGAGGTGCTCCTGGCTTTCGCAGGTTGAAATCGTCGTATCGGCAATCGAAACCGTATAGGTAAGCGACTCACCCTCCACGAAGTAGCGGGCAGGACTCACAGCCACCTGACCCTCTACCGCGATTGTCAAGTTCGGGAAGCGCATCTCCACACCGGCACCATCCATGGCAGCCAGCAGAGCCGAGGTATTCACCTGCCCTGTACCCATCTTTCCGGCATAATTACCCAAGATCATCTGCATCGGACGAATCGGGCCCACATCGGCTACATAGCGGCAATAGGTCTTCTTGCCGGTCATATAGGGATCAATATCAACCGTTGTGGCGTGCAAGAGTTCACGCAACTCATCCGCCTTGTAGTGGCGACGCTGCTCTGCGGCATGCGAGATGGCCAAGGCCACCACAGCCGAGACATGGGGGCAAGCCATCGAGGTACCCTCCATATAGCCGTAACCGCTCTTGCTCACATTGTAGGGCAGGGTCGAGAGGATGCAACCGATCTCTCCGTAGTTGTGAGTCTCGTCCACATACTCGAAATAGTAGTCCTGATCGCCTCCAGGGGCAGAAATTGTCGTACCGGGGCCATAGTTCGTATAGACGGCCGGCGTAAAGTCGGCAGCCGTAGCCGCTACCGAGACACAGAAGTCGGCCGCACCCGGGAAACCGGCGGCAGGAGCCGACTCATTGCCTCCGGCAAAGACAGCAATACCTCCGTCGATGGGGCCCGTGGGCGATCCTGCGTAGTGAACAAAGTACTCCAAGGCAGCCTTCTCGAGGGGCGAACCCATCTCCCACTGCTCCTGCGTGGCAAAACCGGCCTCACCCCAATCATAGATGTTGGCCGAGCCCGAAACATAGCCCCAGCTGCACTGCAAGACCACAGCCCCATTATCGGCTGCATACTTCATGGCACGAACCACATTGAGCAACCCCGTAGACATGTTGCCAGAGAAGATCTGGCAAGCCATCACGCGTACACCCGTATTCGCACGGCCATCGCCTCCGGCAATCGAAGAGATACCCTCGCCATTGTTGTTCACCGCAGCGATAACACCCGCCACATGTGAGCCATGACCTGAATCCCAAGCATCGTTCCAGGTAATTACACCCGTTTCGTGTACAAAGTTATAGCCGTTCACGTCTCCGGCATAACCATTTCCATCATTATCTTCGTGCGAGCCCTTCACCTCTCCGGTATTGACCCACATATTGGCCTTCAAATCGGGATGATCCACAAAGATACCCTCGTCCAAGACAGCAACAATTACCTCGGGGCTACCCGTCGTCTTCGACCAAGCCTCCACACACTGCACATCGGCATCCTTGACCGACTTTACCACCTCACCCTCGCGGAACATATCACCACGATTCTCAAGATTCCACTGCATCGAGAAGAGGGGGTCATTCATCGGAGCAGACTCCGCACGGGTCGTCTTGGGGAGATTTTGCACCTCCAGGGGCGTAGCCTTTCCATTGTAGGCACGCTTCACCGTGCGGTTCAGATCCACCTGCTGCACCTCACCGAGCTGACGCATACGGGCAGCCACCTGCGCCACTTCGTACTTCTCGTCGAAGCGCACCACATACCACTGGTGGAGGCCCGCCTCGCGGGTCTTTGCCTCGGTGGCCGCATTGAGCGGGAAGACTCGCTCCAATCGGCAGTCGCCCAACAGGGCAAGGATCTCATCCAATGCCGGAGCACCGCTGCGCGTCAGCACTCCCTCGAAACGTTCGCCCTGCTCCTCGAGCACAGCCACCACCTCGGGGGTGAACTTCACCAAGAGTACACCACTCTTATAGGCCTCGGGCTCCTGTTTAGACTCTCTCAGCATCGGCTCCCACTGCGGCTCCTTCGTACACGACACGAGCGCAGAGAAGGCAATCGAAAGTATCAAGATATATCTTTTCATAACACGTTTTACTTCAAAGAAAGGTTTCTTTCTACTCCTCCATTTCGGGTTTATCCTTCGTGGTGTAGATATCGTAGTAATAGTTCATATTGGCAGGCTCGTTCTCGAACTTGGCCTGCGTACCATCCATGGCACGACCCTCCTGGGGATATACCAACGAGGTCGGAATCCACCAGTCGAGTGCCGGGTGATAGAGCAACCAATCGGGCAACTTACCCGACAGACGGTTCAGGTTGATCGCAAAGCGGGTCGTCGAGGGCATCACCTTCTTGATCTTGTGATCCACAAGGAATTGCGGCAACGTATCCACACGATCAATATCCTCCTGCGTATAGTAGGGCACCGTATCGTCGTCCAGGAAGTCGGGCAACTCCCCCTGCAGGTAGTTCACCGAAAGCACCAAGGTCTCCAAATCCCACTTGATCAGATCGACCGGAAACTCCGTCTCCTCGATAAATCCACCCAGATCCGTACGCGTTGTATTGCTCAGGTCGTAGACCACGCTGCGCTGGTTGGCATTGAGAATCAGGTGGCGCAACTTCGGGAAGTTCTCCTTTGTCAGTACATCTGGCACTTGCTGGAAGTTATTCGAACCCAGATCCAGGAACTCGAGATTCTTCAGTGCCGTAAAGCTCTTGGGCAGCTCCACCAAGCCATAGGCACCGATCGTCAGACGCTTCAGTTGCGTGAGCAACGCAATATCATCGCCCGGCGTAAGGCTCAACAAGAAGGTGTTGGTGTTACCAAAGAAGTGAAGCTCCTCGGCAGCCGTCAGGTACTTCACGGCATAAGGAATCCCCTCCTTCGTATTGAAGAGTTGGAACTCGGCCTTACGCACACGCCCCTCTTTCTCGGGGGTGTAGCCCTCGTCATCCTCCTCCCAAAGTTCGACATTGTTCCAAGTCTTCATGCTCGTCGAGGGATCCCAAGACGAAAGGGTGTTGAGCGAACGCTGAATCGAGAGCAGAGCCACCGAGTCTCCGGCACGGCTGTTCTCCTGAATGGGCTCGGCCGCCTGCTGCTTCACGTTGAGGCCATCTTGACGGGCCAACACCACCTCCTGTTTGGGTTTGAAGACCACATCGGCCAAACGCTCCACAGGCATCGTATTGATATCCCAATTGAAACGCACGGTTACCTCGCGCGGACGAATACCGCGATCCAACTCCAGGGTGTACCCCTCGTTCATCAGCCAACCGGCATTGTCGGGGATCTCCACCTCGAAATCGACATTGGTCTTCACCTTCACATCGAAATAACGCGTACCGAAGGCGGCAAAGTTGCTCACCTCGACATCCGTTTCATCCACCTCGATCAGGTAGGGGTAGCCCTGCTGCGAGATGACAATTTCACGCTCGGCCCAGGTCGAAAGGTTCTGAATACGCACCACGCCCTCACGCGGTTCAGCCTTCAGGGCCGAGTCGATGCGAAACTCGCAGGTCGTCGTACCACGGCCATTGGCGGGCGAGATGGTGATCCAGGGGCTATCGGTCGAGGCGATCCAATCCTCGCCCGACAAGACCTGAATGAGCTCCTTGGCTCCGGTGGGGCCCACCTCGATTCGATTGCGATCGAGCGCAAAGTCCACCGTCTGCTCGTCGTCCTTACAACTCCAAAGCGCGACCAAGAGCAGCATCCATACCATATAATTTATCCGTTTCATATCTTTCATAGCCATCTTTTACTCCAACATATAATCACAATTCAAGATCTGCTGCGTCTTATCGTAGATCAGGATATAGGCACCCACCTGCCAAGCATAGCAGATATCCGAGGCATCGAAGACGATATTGGGGTTGTCGCTGATATCCAGGTAGTAGATCAGCGTCGAGATCGTATCATCCACAACCCCCAAATCGTTCGATCCGAGGTAGAGTCCTCGCAGACCCGTATGGCGATAGATACCCACGGGCCACTCGGTGAGCGTACGGGCACCCTTCTCATCGCGCTGGGCGCGAATGGCAAGGACTGTCAAACCCGGGCAGTCGAGCGGCTCATAGGGGAAGATGCTGAAGCTGTTGTACGAAATATCCAACCCATAGAAGTAGGGCATATTGCCAGCATGAAACTCCCAGGGAATGTCGGTGAGTTTGTTGTAGGAAAGATCCATGGAGGTCATCACCGAGGAGCGCTCATAGGTCAGGGCACCCACGGGGATCTCGTCAATCTGACAACCTCGCAGGATGATGTAAGCGATCGACGAATTCGACTCGGCAAAGGCCTTCGGATACTTCGTTAGCGGATTCTGCGCCAAGGTGAAAGTCTCCACCTTGATGCCCTTGTAGGAGCCATCCTCCTCGCCCTCACAGCCCGTAATCAGGTTACCGGAGAAGTCTACCGAAGCGATCGTGAACTTGCTCTCGGCACTGAAGATGTTGGGCAGCTTCTTCAGGCGGTTGTACTTCACCGAGAAGGTCTCCATATCGTCGTAACCACAGAAATAACCATCGGCATCGGTCGGGAGCTCCTCCAGGAAGTTGTTGTCCAGATAGAGTTGCACAGGAGCCACCTCTTTGGTCAGCGGATGGATCTTCTCCAGCTTATTGAAGGCCAAATCCAAGAGACCGAGTTTCTTCATTCCGTTAAACGACTCGGGAAGCTCCTTGAGGTTGTTCTGGCGGGCATAGAGGATCTGTATTTTCTCCTTCGAAGGGCCGGTAGCCAACCCCTCAAAGCCCTTGTAGATCTCCTCGGCCGACCACTGTGCGTTGTTCGAGAGGTTGAGCGAAATCAACTCCGGCAACTGGGTCAAAGCCATCGGGAAGCGGGTCATCTTCGGACAGTTGTAAATCTCCACATCGGTCAGCGAAGTCATGTTGGCCATCTCCATGGGCAACTCCTCAATCTCGCTGTTGGCAATATAGAAGTACTCCAAATTGGTCAACAAACCAATCTCCTTGGGGATCGACTTCAGGCCGTTGCAGAGCGTTCCGTGGTTCGTATCCATCGGGCGAATCTGCTTTGCCGAACCCGACTTACGATCGATGAGTTGAGCCTCCGAATAGGTGTCGTAGAGGTCGGCAGCGCGCGACGAAAGTCCCTTCTCCTTCAGGGCTCGGGCACAAGGCTCCGACATCGGCGTGGCGGGATGGATCATCTCCAGGAAGGCTTTGTGGTTCTCCATACGACTCCGATTACGCTCCGAAAGGCTCTTATCGAGCGACAAGGAGGGATCGTAGGTATAAAGGTTCACATCGTTGTGCGTACCCAGGTAGAGCTCCACCAGGGCGGTCAGCTGACCAATGGCCGGCGAAAGATGACCACTGAAGGCGAAGTCACTGATGTCGATACGAGCCACACGGCCATTGGGGTGCAACTCCACACCGGGCTGATCGCCCCACAAATCGCAATCCTTGTTGAAGTTCCAATTGGTGCCTCGCGGGAAGTTTTCGCCCTCGTAATACCAAGTCTCACCGTTGAGGCTCTCCCAAATCTCGCGCAGGGCGTAGTAGTCCTGAATGTACTCGTCAGCCTCATAGAGCGCCACCGGCACATCGACCTCGGTCGTCTGGTTGTCCTCCACCGAGAACTCCACCGCCTTCGGGTTGTTCTTACGCTCGAGCAACCCCTCCTGCTCATCGAAGGCCTCGTAAGAGAGCACGCGGTAATCACCCGCCTTGATCGAAAGGAGCGTGTCGCAAAGCAGCGAAGAGGTGCGGTAACCGTCCTCCACCTCGTCCTCGTCGTTGAAGTGGAGCGAGAATTTGGCCGGCAGCTCCTCGAAGCGAATCTGCTCGTTCGTGCGACGGTTCTGCACCGTGATGTTGATCATTGCGATCTCATCGAAGGTGTATTGACGCTCCACGGCACGCGTACCCTCGAACTGCGAGAGATCCTTCTTCAGGTGGAAACGCACCATACCTCGAGGCGTTACATCGGCCGTCAGGTCATGCTGCGTAAGTCCGCCAGAGAGCACCACAAAGCGGTTCTCCGCTGCAGGCGATCCGTGGTAGATCGGCTCATCGGTTGCATCGTAAAGCGTAAAGGCAATCACGCTATAAGCTCCGGTCAGCAGTTTGAGTTTATCGCTTCTCAGACCAAACTCGGCAAGGTCCTTCCCGGCGGACGAGAGGTTGAGGGTCTGGGCGATAGTGGTCTCGCCGTAGGTGAGCGTCACCTTCATTTTCGAGGCTTCAGCCAGGTAGTCGAGCTCGCTCTTGATGGCTCGGCTCGGGGCGACATAAGAGGCCTCCTTAAAAAGTTTGAATTGTACATATCCGTAATCGGTGTCGCGATTGTCGATCGCCTCCTCCTCGGAGCATCCGACCATCCAGGCCATAGCTGCCAAGATCGCGCACATCCACACGGAAAATTTAAGTCGTTTCATAGAGTAAGACGCTTAAAAAAACGCTTGTATTGTTTTGGTTTCGGGGGCGGGTTGTCCCCTTATTTCAAAGAGGACAACCCCACCCTATTGATCATAGTGCAATTCGGATTAAGGTTTGAAGGTGCAAACCAGCACATACTTGCAACGGGTCTTCAGGGCATTCGAGTAGAGCACAACCGCACCCGTGGCCTGAATGGCGTTACCCTCCTTGTCCTTGAGCACCGAGTCGTCCATCGAAACGGTGGCATACTCACCGGGCTCGAATGAGAGCCAAGGTTTATCGTCGGCCGAGGCCAACTTGTAGTACTCGGGCAGGTTCTTCATCATACACATGTTGCGCACCACATCGCCGCCCTCGTAGACCAACCAATAGATAGGCACCTTGTAGGAGGCATACTTGTCGTAGAGCGAACCCGATACCACACGCGAGAGCGTGGCCTGCTGCTCGGCGGCACCCGGCATCTCGGGGTCGTTGCCCGGATACCAGAAGACCACCTCCATCTCCTCGGTCGAAGTTACGGTATCAGCCGCATAGTCGGTCGTATCGTAAGAGATCTCGGGCTCCGGCTCGGGCTCCTCGCCGCTTGCCGGCGTATGCGAAACATAGATGGCATTCTTCATCTGAATCTTTCCGTTGTAGGAGGTGCGCGTACCCTGTACGGTGAGCGTATCGCCCTCCTTCACACCCGAGGCGGCCCAATACTGTGTCTCACCCTCGGGGCTACAAAGGCCAAAGATGTAGACCGAACCCGTTTTGTCTACCAGGTCGAAGTTGCCATAGATCTCATTCTGCACATTGGCAACGGTACCCGTCAGCTCGTAAAGCGTATCATCCTCGGCTGCGGCATTGAACTCCTCGATGGTCACCTTTACCGCCTCCTTGGGCTGCTCGGGGAGGATCGGGCCGGCATCGAAGGCTACGGTCTGGCCACCCTCGCTCGGAATCAGCAGCAGGTCGTCGATACGGTAGGCACTCTCCACCAGGGCATCGAAACGCACATAGAGGTGGTGCGTACCCTCGGGCAGGGTAAAGTCGGCACGGCCCACATTCCAACGACCCTCACCGGCAGGTGCCGTGTAGGCAATCGGCGAAGACCAATTCTCGCCATCGCCCGAAAGGCGGATCGTAAACTCCTCGGTCGAGAAGTGGTTGTCGGCATTGCTCTTATACTTCTCACCGCCGAAGGTAAGGGTCATCGAGGTACTCTCGAGGGTGATGTTCTGAATCGTGAAGTAGGCCTTCGTACCGAAGAAGAGGTTGTTCACACCCGAACCCTCATAATCGGAATAATTACCCGAGGAGTGCGAGTTGTTGCGGGCCGACACCTCTTTATAATCATAGGTAATCGTCTCCACACCCGTACCCATCTCGTTCATCCAGCCATCGAACTGATCCAAATAGGGCCAATATTTATTCTCCTTGCCATAGGCCTGGGTGGCAGCCTCCAGGTCGAAATCGTTGAAATAGGTAGGCTGGGCCTCCTCGACGGTCTCCTGGGTCAGGTAGCTGACCACATAGGCCTCATACTCCTCCTTCAAGGCACCCTCCGACAAGAGAGCCTCGGCCGAAGCCACCGCCTTGGTCTTGGGAAGCACCACGATCATCGCCTCACGCACGGCACCCGTTTCGTTGGCCTGGCAAGCGACATGCATAGCGCGACGCTGCAGACCGCCCTCACCCTCCGAGGTATCCCACGCATCCTCGGTCAGGAGCACCCACTCGCTCTGGGTCGTGCAGCTGCCATCCTCCAGGAGGTTGAGAGCCCAAGCCTGTGCCCCCTTCATCGAGGTGATACTTCCGATGGCCGATACCCCCTCAAGGGCTTCGCCATTGTTATAGTAGTTACCATTCACATCGAAGAGCAACGAAGCGGCAAGTTCGACCTCGCAATACTCCTTCACGCCCGGGATCGAAACCTCGAACTCCAAGACCGTTACAGCCTCCTCACCCGAGAGATCCTGGAAGAGGAGCGTGCCGGTGGTATCCTCCTCAGGATAGGCCGCCCAATTGGAATCCATGCGGAAGCCCTCGCCCTGACCCGAATAATCGGAGGTGATAGGTAGGCTGAGCCAAGCGGGAATCTCACCACCAATGGTCCACGGGAAGTTGGCCTCTACGCGGATGTAGTGCATATAGCCTACCGTACCATAGGGCCAAATCAGAGCCAATTCCGTGGAGGGCTCACCCTGATAGACCACCTGATACTCCTCGTCGCGCACAAAGTCGTTCTCATTGGGATCCACCTCGGCCACATAGACACGCAGGATGCGATCCAGAGGATAGAGCGTCAACTCGGCAATGGTCTCGGTCTTGCCTCCCATGGTCATTGAAACCATGCAGGTGTGGGTGGCATCGAACTCCTCGATCTCGGCCACCTGAATCTGAATCTCATGCTTTCCGGCCTTGCCGCGCTTCTCGTAGCGCAGGTTGCCGCCATCCAAAATTTGGAAATAGGTAGCGGTCTCGGTGGGCACCTTCACCACCCAATCCATGTTGGGCTCGATCTCAAGGGTGTAGACCTCACCGGCCTCCACCGCCTCGGTTACCTTGGTCGGGAACTTGGGCTCCACAACAGACTCCGCCGACTCCGTCGGACCGTCCGAGCCACAAGCCACGAATGCCAACGACGCAACAGCCGCTAACATCCAATTTTTCATTGCTTTTTTCATTATCGTTTTCGTTCTTTAGTTTTCTCGCTTAACTTTCCTATTCCAAGAGAGTTACATACCCTCCTCGCGACGGAGTCGATCGGCCTCCTCGTCCGACACCCACTCCATGATGTTGTAGAAATGTCCCACCGTACCATAGGGCGAACCCAGATCCTCGACATAGGCCTGCAGCCAAAGAATAGCAAACGATTGGCAGGCATTGAAGTAGGAGTCGTAATAGGGGCTCTCGCCACCCAGGATGTGGTTATCACCCAAAACCTGGCCAAATACCGACTGCTCATCGCTGAGCACCTGGCCTCTGTCCATCAAGAGTTTGGGCTCTGCCGGATTCGAAGGATCAAATCCCAACACAATATCGTAGCCATCGTAGAAGGCGCTGCGCACGATGATGTGATTCTCTTCCGTGGGGTGCTTCTCCGTATAGATCAGACGCTGATACATGGTGTTCGTGCCGGGGAAGTCGAGCAACAACTGCGAGGTCAGCACACACCAACCCGTGAAGGAGTCAATCTCGAAGGGGCACGACTTGAAGAGCGTTACCTTGGTCTGATCCCAACCCTTATAGAGATCCCACTTCAATTGCTCGGGCATCACCAAGCGGAGCGAAAATCCCAATTCATCCTCGGGCCCGATATTCTCATAGTGTCCGAAGACCTCCACGCAGGCGGTCATCTCGCCGGCGGGAATCGTTACCGTATGGCTGCCGAGGTGGTAGTGGAAATCCTCGATGGCCGTACTGCCCTGATCGACCACCTCCACACCAAAGGTGCGGTCGTAATCACATGCCACGGTCGAGGCGACAACGATCGAAAGGGCCTTCTGCTGCTGCTCCACCATGCAGGTCGTGAGCGTATCGGCAAACATCACATACTCGGGATTACCCTCCACGGGAGCAAGTTTGCCGGGATTCTTATAGGTGATATACTCCTCATCGCAAGCCGTAAAAGCGAGCAGGCAAAGCCAGGCGGGGAGCAAAATCGACAATATAGGTTTCTGTTTCATAACGTGCCTATTTATTTGTTACTTTCATTGGGTTGAACCATCGAACCCGGAGACTCGATCTCATGCTGCGGTATGGGCCACACGAAGAGCGGGTTGTCGGCCTTGACACTCAACGAACTGCCCTCGTCGAGCGTACTCTGCTGCGGTGTACGCGTAAAGCCTTCGCCATTCTTGTAGAGTTTTCCCCAACGCTTGTAGTCCTGCAAGCGGAAGCCCTCCATGAAGAGCTCGCGCACACGCTCAGCGGCGATCTGGTCGAGCCAGTTGTCGGCCGTGATATTGATGTTGCCACCCGAGAGGTAGCGGGCCGAGCGCAGCGTGGTAAGATCCTTCGCAGCGGCCGAATAGTTCGGAGTCTCGAGGCGACAATAGGCCTCAGCACGAATCAGATACTGCTCTGCCAAACGGAAGGGTTTGGGCATCGAAACATGGTAGATCAGAGCCGACTCGATGAAGTTGATGTTGCCGTAATACTTCACCAACAGCGGCCAAGCCAAAGCGTGGTCGTAACCGGTCTGTCCCGTGTAGAAGAAGCTGCCATAGCGCAGGTCGTTCTGATCGTAAAGGTTCAGCACCCACTGGGCCGGCACATAGTCGGGATAGAAATAGGTGTAGTCGTTGTTGTAGTTCAGAAAGACCTGACCAAGCGCGCCACCGTAGGAGGTGGTCGTAAAGCCTTGACGCCAAAAGAGCTCCGTACCGTTGTCGTAGAGCCACATGTAGTCGTAGTCGCTGTACTGACTGTAGATCGTGGTCTTGGTGCTCATCAGCGAGAAACGCTTGTTCTCGATCAAACGGGTCGAATAGTCGATGGCCGTCGCCCAATCCTGCATATAGAGGGCTACACGGGCATGCAGGGCGTAGGCCATGGCTCGGGTCATGAAGACACTGCCCGGGCCATCGTTCTCCTCGTCGAGAAGTTCCTCGGCCTTCTCCAGGTCGCGCAGCACAAACTGGTAACTGTCGTAGAGCGACGAGCGGGTGATCGCCTCCGGGGTCTCAAAGTGCGAACGCAACACCACACCCAGCTCATTCTCGGCCGTGGCGGGATCGTAGGCCTTGCAGAAACACTTGATAAGCTCCGAGTAGCAGAGGGCGCGGATGGCATAGACCTCGCCGGTATAAATATCGAGCGTAGCGATCGACTCGTCATCCACCAGCGTAGCACGCACATTGCCCACGCGCTCCAGGTAGAAGTTACAGTTCGAGATCACCGAATAGAGGGCGGCGTAGACGGCCTCGATCTCGCTATTCGTAGGACGAATATCCCACTGCCAAATGGTGCCGTAGGTATTCGTATAGCCATCAACAGCATAAACCAGGTCGGTCTGAATATCGGGCAACAGGGTCAAGAGTCCGCTCCACAAGGCCGAACTCTTCATCTGGGCATAGATACCCACCATGGTCTGCTCGGCATCGCTAAAGGTCTGCATCGCCTGCTCCTGCGGGATGGCCGAGCCGGGCTCCTTATCCAGGCACGAGGTGCAGAGCATCACCCCCAGCACCAACCCAAAGAGCGCTTTCATATTGTATCGAAAAATCTTTTTCATAGCAGAATTAGAAGGTTAAGTCAAGACCGAAGGTGAATTGGCGCGACATGGGGTACTGAGCCGCATAGATATTGGAGCTACCCTCGGGGTCAAGACCCGTAAACTTTGTGAAGGTGAGTAGATTCTGCGCCTGGGCATAGATGCGCATACCGCTGAAGACACGGCTCTTGCGAATCATCTCCGCCGGGAAGCTGTAGCTCAGCATCACATTCTTCAGACGCAGGAACGAAGCATCCTCTAACAGACGGCTGTCGAACTCCGTGTAGACACCATGGCGCGGAATATCGGTCACATCGCCCGGCTTCATCCAGCGCTCCAAAAGGCGGTTCGACTGGTTGTAGGAGGCAAAGCGACCGTTCGACTCATCGAAATAGCGGTCGTTGTTGATCATCCAACGATCGGCCACCCAGCTAAACTGTGCCGAGAGCGAGAGTCCCTTCCAGCTCAGGGTTGTACCAAAACCTCCCTGCCAGGGGGCGATGTAGCTCTTGCCCACCAAGACCTTGTCCGAATCGCGGAGTTCGGTGGTCAAGTTACCCTGCTTGTCGTACCAAAGGGCATCGCCATTGACAGGGTTCACACCCGCATAGCGATTGATGAAAAACTCTCCCAGGGGATGGCCCACCACCAACTTCGTGTTGGTGTTCGAACGCTCATACTCCTGCACTCCGTTGTAGAGCTCCGTAATCTCGTTGTGGTTGTACGACACATTAGCATTCAAGGCCCAGGAGAAGTGCTTGGTAGCGATCACCGTACCATTCAGGCTCAACTCGGCACCCTTGTTGACCATGGCACCCACATTGTCCCAATAGTAGCCATAGCCCTTATCTGAGTAGGGTTGCGGAACCTCCATGAGCATATCCGAAGTTCTCTTGTAGTAGAGCTCGGCATCGACATTCAGACGACCCCAGAAGCCGAAGTGCAGGGCGAGGTTGGTCGTCCAGGGCTTCTCCCAGCCGAGTTGATCGTTTCCGGGCTGCATCAGTCCCACACCCGCATTGCCGATATAATCCAGGCCACCACCCACGAGGGCCAAATGCTCGTAGTTGGGAATCGTCGAGTTACCCGACGTACCGGTCGAGAAGGCGATCTGGGCATTCGAGAGCCAATGACGAGAGGACTCCATAAAGGGCTCGTTACGCAGGTTCCACATGAGGCCCACCGACCAGAATAAACCCCAACGGTTCTCCTTACCGAAGCGCGACGAGGCATCGGTACGGGCCGAAGCCTCCACAAAGTAGCGGTCGTCGTAGTTGTACTCGCCACGCAGGAAGAACGAGAGGAATCCGTAGTCCGAATCGGTCGTATCGCCCCACGAGGTGGCACGCGTACCGGTCGAGATCGAGGTCAAACGATCGTTAGCCTGTCCTGCCGTAGCCACCGAGAAGGCCTCGTAGTGATAATCCACCCCTTCGTGACCGGCCAGGAAGGTAAGGTGGTGCTTATCGCCCAACGAGAAGGCGTAGTTGGCCGTGTTGGTGATCGTGAGGGTGTAGTTATCGGTCGTGCTTCTCGAGGCTCTTCCCTGCCCCTGATTGGGCATATAGCTCGGATAGGAGACGCCGAAACCGGTCGTATGCGAATAGTCCACACCAAACTGCGAACGCAGGGTCAGCCCCTCGATTGGGGTTGCCTCGGCAAAGAGGGTCGAGATGAGTTTATATTTTTTGTAGTGCACGGGATTGTTCTCGAGCCACTCCAGGGGGTTCTGGCCCGTACCCTTCCACGAGCCGTCGGAGAGCGAAGCCAACGAACCGTCGGCCTTGTAGGGGCTCCAGTAGGGCATCATGAAACGGGCCGCCGAGATGGGGGTCACGAGGTTGTAGCTACCCTCATCGGCCTGCTCGATGTTCTGGAAGTTGAGCATCGTGCTCGTACCCACCTTGAGCCACTTGGCCGCCTTCTGCTCCACATTAGCACGCAACGAATAACGCTCGAAACTCGAACCCACAGCCGTACCATCCTGGCTATAGAAACCGGCCGAGAGGTAGTAGTTGGTCTTCTCCGAGGCACCCGACACCGAGAGTTCGTAATTTTGGAGCAAAGCCGAAGAGTTGAAGACCTCTTTCATCCAATTGACATCGGTCTGGCTCAAGAGGTTGTAATCCTGCCCCTCGGTCATGCCGATCTGCTTCTCGTACTCGATACGCTCGGGGGTGGTCATCATGTCCCAATTCTTGTCGTTGGCCACCTGCGAAAAGCCGAGCTGCATACGATACTCGATACGGGGACGGTCAGCCATACGACCACGCTTGGTCGTAATCACGATCACTCCGTTGGCGGCACGCGCACCATAAATCGAGGTCGACGAGGCATCCTTCAGCACCGACAACGACTCGATATCCGAAGGGTTGATCGTGTTAAAGTCGGAGCTCGAAATAGGCACTCCGTCCAAAATGTAGAGGGGAGCCGTACCCGAGTTGATCGAGTTGGTACCACGAATGGTCATCGTGGCCGAGGCACTGGGCTCACCCGTATTGGAGAGCACCGTCAGACCCGGCACCTGACCCTGCAGGGCCTGATCGAAGGCTGCCGTGGGGGTTTTCTCGATCTTCTCGGCCTTCACCGTGGAGACCGAACCAGCCACCGTGCCCTTCTTGCGGACACCGTAGGCGATCACCACCACATCCTCCACCAGCTCCGACTCGGGCTGCATCCGCAGGTCGAAGACCACCGCCTTCTGACCGGCCGGGATCTCATACTCCACCGTGGCATAGCCCAGGTACTGGAATGTCAATTTACTTCCGGCCGGAGCCGTAATGGTGTAGGTACCGTCGAACGAGGTGCTCACACCGTTCATGGCATCGGCCACCACGGCCACGCCAATCATCGGCAGCCCATCCTCTTCGGAGGTTACCACACCGCTCACCGTCACCTTCTCAGCCTGTTGTGCCCACATCTCCGATGGAACCAACACGCATAGCACGGTAAGCCAACAAAGGGTTAGAATTTTCTGCATAGTTTGCAAATTGGTATATTTTGGTGCAAAGTACGCGATTATTTCCTATCATTCCAAATAATAACACAAAAAAAACACCTTGTTTTGTAACATTTTTGTAACACTTTAACCCTCCCCCATCAAGAGGGTTCAATGATCCTTTCATAAGTTTTTTATTCTCTCCACTCGTCATGGTACAGCGGCCAAATACAAGAGGCAGACAGGGGCAATAATCGGCACAAAATAAATTGCGGGCAGGAGTACTCAATACCTCCTACCCGCAATTTATTTTAGAGGCCACCGAGGGCCTTTTTGTTGAAATTTACTTTTTGGGAGTTGCCTTCACCTTGATCTTTTGGAAATTCTTAGCCAACGTCTCGGGGTTGGTCTTAGCGGCATCGTACACCACGGTAACCTCCTTGGTCGGGAGATCCACCTTGACATCCTCCACACCCTTACCAAGCACAGGCACGTTGTTCAGAATCTTGTTGGCACAGCCCTGGCAGTCAATATCGGTGCAGAATACCACCGTCTGCTTCTCGGCCTTAGCCTTCTTGTTGTTGTCATTAGCGGCATTTACAGCCAGCGCCATCACTGCCATCAGGCAGCACAAAAGAATCTTTTTCATCTTTATCAGTTTTTGTTATTACTTTCTTTTTTCACAACGGAGATTTACGCCTTCACATTGTAATAAGGCATACTTTTAGTACAAATTAAAGCGGAATCCCAAATAGATCTTACGCCCCATCAAAGGCCCCCATACCGCCGAGGAGTTGAAAGAGGGATTAAAGGGATTCATACCGGGCTCGAACTTGGCTCCGTTCACGGTGATGGGGTCGTCCTGCGTGTAGCCAAGGATGTTCTCGCAACCGAGGTAGATATCGAACAGACCCACCTTGCGGCTAATCTGCGCAAAGAGCATCGGGTAGGCAGGCGAGTAGTTCATCTCGTCCAATCCGCCGTTCAGATCGGGCAGACGCGAAGGACCGTTGAACTGAATCGTGGCATCGAAGGTCCAACGACGGAACTTGGTGGCATACTGCACATTGAGCAGGGTCTTGTAACGGCTGATCAGGGGTCGCTCCACGCGCTGACGCGAACCATCCGGACGGTTGAGCGTGATGGCACTGTCCGTATAGCGGAAGGTGGCGAAGATGTCGAGACGCTCCACGGGGGTCCAGGTAAAGTCGAGCTGGTAGGAGTCGGTGTAGGAGTAGCCGTCGGTGTTGTAGAAGTAGACCACACCGGGCTGATACTCCTGATCGGCTACCACCTGGTTGTTGAACTGCGTACGGAAGTAGTCGAAGCTCAGGGTGGCATCCTTCTCGCGCACCAGGGTAAAGGTCTGCGTGAGCGATCCTCCCAGGGTAAGGGCCTCCTCCATGCGGTTAAAGTGGCCAAAATCCTCGATTCGAATGGTTCGACCCGTAGCCAGGACTCCGATGTTGTCGGTAATTAGATTCGTTGAGCGGTAGCCCATACCAGCCGAGGCACGCAGGACAGTCGTGGGGGTAATGTTCCACTTGATGTGGCCACGCGGGGTGAAGTAGAGTTTGTCGTAGAAGGAGTTGTAGTCGCCACGGGCACCCACCACCAGCGAGAACTTATCGCGGATCGAATAGGTGTACTCGGCATAGGCACCCACCTCGTGCTCCTCACGATTGAAGTTGTAGAAGGGGCCATAGACAACGATATCCGATGCGTAGTCACGCGGCTGATTGTTACGCAACTGCTCGGTGTAGAAGTGCATCTGTCCCGAGAGGCCAACAATAAGGGTCGAGCGAGGGGTGAAGTAGTGGTTGTACATCAGATTGGCCGTAGCGGTGTGCTCCTCGCCGTAATAGTCGTTCAAACCAAAGTAGGCATCCTCGTTGAAGAAGTCGTAGTCGACAATCATAGCCAAATTCGAGCGCAGTTCCTCCTGCACATCGGCATCATAGACCGCAGCTCCGATCGGCGTACCGAGTTTGATGTAGGCATTGGCGTTGCGGTTGTTGATGTGCGAGCCATAGATGCCACGATCGACAATCGAACGGATATTGCGCTCGCCGTCCGGGGTGGTAGGATCCATCTGGGTGAGTTTCTCGCGCTCCTCGTGCATCTCCTTCGTATAGGTCGTCATACCACCCAAGCGGTTCTCCTCCACATACTTGGCTCCCCAACGCAACTGCAAACCGTTGTCGGCCTGATAGAGCCAACGGTTGGCCACATTGATCTGGTTCGTGCGGGGCATGTCGCGGAAGCCGTCGTGGTTGTGATCCATGCCATTCTTATCGGTATCCATCGAGCCATGAGCCAGAATAATGGTCGAGAGCTTGCCATCCTTCGTTACGGGAAGAGCCGACGAGATATTGATCTCGGGACGCAACTCATCATCGATGTAGCCGTTGATGAAGAGACGCTCCTCGTCGGTGGGTTTGCGGTGCTCGAGGTTGATCTGACCCGTAATGGCCTCATGACCAGCCGTCACCGAGGCTACACCCTTCGACACCTGAATCGAATTGAGCCACATACCCGGGGTGTAACTCAAGCCGTAGGGGGCACTCAGACCGCGCATAACGGGGCGATTCTCGTCCAAAATTTGGGTATAGGTACCGGCCAATCCAAGCATCTTGATCTGACGCGCACCCGAAATGGCATCGCTATAGCCCACGGTTACCGAGGCAGAGTTCTCGAACGACTCGGCCAGGTTGCAGCAGGCCATTTTGCAGAGGCCGGCAAAGGAGATCATCTCCCCCTTGAGCAGGCCGTCGCTCTTGACGAAGTTTCCTCCGATGGTACTCTCAACAATAACCGATTCGATGCCCACGCCCTCCTCTTCGAGGCGGAAAAGCACCTCCGAGGTATCGGCATCGATGGTATGGCGGGCGATGCCATACCCCAGGTAGCTAGCGGCAAGACTCTCAAAGCCCTTCACACGGTGAATATGGAAGTTACCCTCCGCATCCGAAAGGGTACCGATGGTCGTTCCCTCCCAAAGGATCGTGGCTCCGATCAAGGGTTCGTTGTTTTGATCCACTACGCGACCACGCACCTCCTGGGCCATAGCCGTAGCGATCGATAGGAATAAAGTCAGGGTTGTTAACAGATATTTCATTTTCATTGCAAGTTTCTTTGCGACAGGTTTCGATTTCTTGTTTCATGTGTACTCTCTCTGAATTCAAGAGAAAGCCTCTTTGGGAGCCCCTCTGCAGGAGTCCCCGTTCCAACACTTAAACAAGTACCGGCGGTGCACGCAATCCGAAGGTAGGCGGGCAGAGTTGATCCCTGCCCTCTTCCGACCGCAAGCGAATGCGAAAGCAATCGGAGGGGGTAAAATCGAAAAGCGGGGCCTCACAAGCAATGACTGCGGGCAATTGGAAAACCACGCAACGCAGGGCGTGGCGACTCTTCTCGTCCGACGAGAAGGTATAGAGTACAACCTCCGTATCGTGCGAATGGTTGCACAAGCAACTTGAATCGAAATGGAGATGTCCGCGCCCATGGGGATGATTCTCCTCGCAAAAATCGGCCGAACAGCCACAGCAAACCAACTTTTGGGCTCCGTGCGCCTCACAAGTACAGGTAAGCGAGGCGAGAGCCGGCACGCTCATTACCACCAGGTAAACAGCGAGCAGTAAAAGAGATATGCGTCGTCTTCGATTCAAAGGGCTCTTCGTTTATAGGAGTTTACAAGCGGCCAACTTTTCCACCCAGGCAGCAGCATCACGCATGGCCACCTCGCGGTCAATTCCGTAGTGTTCCACAAGCAGATCAGCCACATCGGCCACCTCGAACTCCTTTCCTTGGAGTTCGTTCCAAAGGTAAAGCGAGGATTCGTTGAGTGAAATCACGCGGGTCATATCTACGCCCAGACGACCTTGCATGATCACCACATGCTCACCGGCCATCTCGCGCACTTTATAGGCTTCGTTGATCTTCATTGATATTCGTCTACTTAACGCGACAAAGATAGTTTTTTTTCTCGAAAACACCTAATTTATCACCAATTTTACCTACTTTTGTGGAGATGGAACAAAAAAACAACGCCATAGCCTCTCCCGAAACCCCGCAGCAAGTCCTCAAACGCTACTGGGGATTCGACTCGTTTCGCCCCCTGCAAGAGGAGGTGATCGGAGAGATTATGCAGGGGCGCGATGTGCTGGTGCTGATGCCCACGGGTGGAGGAAAATCACTGATCTACCAGGTTCCCACCCTCACCCGCGAAGGGCTTACGATTGTCATCACCCCGCTGATCGCCCTGATGAAAGATCAGGTGGATCGCCTGCGTGCCAAGGGGATTGGTGCGGTAGCTATCCATGCCGGACTCTCGCCCCGCCAGATCGACATTGCCCTGGACAACTGCGCCTACGACCCCCACATGCGCTTCCTCTATATGGCCCCCGAGCGTGTTCCGTCGGAGAGCCTGCGCCTGAGACTCCACAAGATGAATGTTCGTCTGATCGCCGTCGACGAGGCCCACTGTATCTCACAATGGGGCTACGATTTCCGCCCCGCCTATCGCCACATTGCAGAGTTGCGCGAGCGGTGCCCCGAAGCCTCGATAGTGGCCCTTACGGCCTCGGCCACCTCCACCGTAGCCAACGACATCATGGAGAATCTTCGCTTCGACGAGAAGCGAATCTTTCGCGGTGACTTCTCGCGACCAAACCTGAGCTACGCGGTGCGCCATGTCGAAGATAAGAACGGCCAACTGTTGCGCCTGATCCGCAACGTGGAGGGGTCGGGTATTGTCTATGTCCGCACGCGCGAAGCAACCGAGGAGATCGCTGAGATGCTGCGCGGAGAGGGTATCACAGCAGCGGCCTACCACGGAGGGTTGCCCCACACCGAACGCTCGCTTCGTCAGGAGGAGTGGATGTCGGGCAAAGCGCGTATCATGGTAGCTACCAACGCCTTCGGCATGGGAATCGACAAGCCCGATGTTCGTTTTGTGGTTCACTACACGATGTGTGATTCTTTGGAGAGCTACTACCAAGAGGCGGGCCGCGCCGGCCGCGACGGAAAGCGCAGCTATGCCCTGCTGATGGTGGGCCCCGATGATGCGGAGCGGGTAAAAAAACGCTTCCTGGCGGAGTTCCCCCCCCTGGACAAGGTGAAGGAGATCTACGAAAAGATAGGCTCCTACCTCCAAATTCCGATCGGAGAGGGCGAATTGGGCTCCTACTCCTTCAACATCCACGACTTTTGCGCCCGCGAACACCTCTACCACGGGATGGTACGCGCGGCAGCCGACCTCTTGGAGCAAAACGACTATCTCACCCTGACCGACGAGATGGAGAATCCTGCTCGCATCATCTTCTGTGTGAGCCGCGACGACCTCTACCGCATCCGTTGCGAACGCGATGAGTTGGATCCCTTCATCCGCACCATTTTGCGCCTCTACAACGGCGTCTTCACCGAATTCCGCAAGATCGACGAGTTGGAGATCGCCCATTGGAGCGGCTACACGGTGGAGCGTGTCAAAGAGCTTCTGAAGCGTCTTTGGCAACTGCGCATCATCCGCTATGTTCCCTCCAACCGCTCGCCCTTGATCTACTACCCCACCGAGCGACTCCCTAAGGCCGACCTCTACATCTCGCCCGAGACCTACAAAATCCGCAAGGAGCTCGCCTCGGAGCGTTTCGAGCAAATGCTCCACTACACCAACGCCTCAACGGAGTGCCGATCGGCCCTGATGGAGCGATACTTCGGAGTGGAGGAGCCCCGCCACTGCGGGGTCTGCGACTACTGCCTCGAACAGAAACGAGCCCGGAAGAGCACCCCCCAAAGAGTCGAAGAGAGGATTCTCGAGTTGCTACGCGAAGGCCCCCAAACCATCCGAGATGCGATCCAAAAATCGAAATGTTCGCCCGAGCAGGGAAGCGAGGCAATCGACCGACTCCTCGACGAGCGAAAGATAGGACAAAGCGATGACGGAAAAATTTTTCTGCGTTAGAGCCTCCGACCACAACAACCTTTTGCTGCAAAGAGGCTAAAAAAGTGTTCAACTTTCAATACTTTTTTATACCTTTGTGGGTCAAAGCAATCTTATGGAGAGAATAACCCCGTTTCAAGCCACCATATCGAACGAAGAAACCGCCCAATTGCCGGCTGCGCAATTCGGAGGTGAGATCGTTGTTGTCGAACATCCGGAACAGATCGAGGCTGCCTGCGAGGAGCTCAGTCGCGAAGCCGTGATCGGGTTCGACACCGAGACTCGTCCTTCGTTCAAGGCCGGAGTACACTATCGTGTATCGCTATTACAACTCTCCACCCCGAAGCGTTGTTTTCTCTTCCGTCTCTGCCGTATCCCGCTCGACAAACCGATCCTGCACCTATTGGAAAATCCCGAGGTAAAAAAGGTCGGAGCCGCCGTGCATGGCGACCTGAGTGGATTGAAGGAGTTAAGATACTTCCGCGAAGCAGGCTTTGTCGATCTACAACAGATCATTAGCGAATGGGGCATCGAGGAGAAGTCGATTCGCAAGATGTCGGCCTTGGTTCTCGGCAAGCGGGTCTCGAAGGCGCAGCGCCTGAGCAACTGGGAGGCCGCCAGCCTCACCCCTCAACAGCAGATGTATGCAGCCACCGATGCCTGGGTCTGCGGCTGCATTTACGAAAAACTCAACAACACACCCAAAATCAACACGCAAAAATCGAAACGCGCATGATTGCACAAGTCTATCTCAGACGCGGCAAGGAGGAGTCGTTGCTGCGCCGCCATCCTTGGATCTTCTCCGGAGCCGTGGAGTATATTAAAGCCGAAGAGGAGCCCCGCGAGGGCGACCTGGTGGATGTCTTCACCAAGCAGGGCGATTTCATCGCCCGCGGCCATTACCAGATCGGCTCGATTGCCGTGCGCGTACTCACTTTCGAGGAAGAACCCATCGACGCTGCTTGGTGGGAGAAGCGCGTGGCTACGGCCTACGATGTGCGCCACCTGCTGGGGCTGACCGACAACGCGGAGACCACCTGCTACCGACTCATCCACGGCGAGGGCGACTCGCTCCCGGGGCTAGTAGTCGATGTCTATGCCTCAACGGCCGTGGTGCAGTGCCACTCCGTGGGTATGTATCGCTCGCGCCTGGAGATCGCCTCGGCCATCCGTGCGGTCTATGGCGACCGCATCACGGCCATCTACGACAAGAGTTCGCAGACCGTCCCCTATAAGGCAGGGCTCAATGCCGTAGACGGCTACCTCTACGGTCGCGCCGAGAGTGCCACACAGACCGTGCTCGAAAACGGCCACAAATTCCAGGTCAATTGGGAGGAGGGACAGAAGACCGGCTTCTTCATTGACCAACGCCGCAACCGCGAATTGGTGGGCCACTACGCCAAGGGACGTACCGTGCTCAACACCTTCTGCTACACGGGCGGTTTTTCGGTCTATGCCATGGCCGGAGGGGCCAAGGAGGTAGTCTCGGTCGATGCCTCGGAGCGTGCGGTAAAACTTGCCGATGAAAACATGGTGCTCAACTTTGGGGAGGGGGTAAACCACTCCTCGCTTGCCGTCGATGCGGTGGAGTATCTCAAGGAGATCGGCCCGAAGTATGATCTGATCATCCTCGACCCGCCCGCCTTTGCCAAGCACCACAAGGTGTTGGGTAACGCCATGCAGGGCTACAAACGCTTGAATGCCCGCGCCCTGAGCCAGATCAAGCCCGGAGGCATCCTCTTCACCTTCTCTTGCTCACAAGCCGTATCGAAGGAGTTGTTCCGCACCACGGTCTTCTCGGCTGCAGCCATCGCCGGACGCAAGGTGAGAATCCTCCACCAACTGACCCAACCGGCCGACCACCCCATCAACATCTACCACCCCGAGGGGGAGTACCTCAAAGGGTTGGTGCTGTATGTTGAGTAATAAGCATTGGATAGGGAGGAACTCTTAATTCATGTATTCCTAATTCTATAAAGATGGAGCGAATTAAAAAAGTATTAACCTGGCTCGACGAGCACGGATTTCAATATGAGTGGTACGAGCACCCCGCCTCACCGACAATCGAGGAGGCAAAGGCTCACTGGAGGCAGGATGGTTCGAAGCACTGCAAAAACCTCTTCTTCCGCAACCACAAGGGCAATCGCCACTACCTGGTCTGCTTCGACTGCGACCAAGCGCTCGCGATCCACGACCTGGAGCACCGCCTCCACCAGGGCAAACTCTCCTTTGCCTCGGAGCAGCGTATGGATCGCTACCTGGGACTTCAACCCGGCTCGGTTTCGCCCTTTGGGCTGATCAACGACACGGAGCACCATGTCCACCTCTTTTTGGACAAGAACCTGCAACGGGAGCACCACTTGAGTTTCCACCCCAACGACTGCCGTGCCACGGTGGTCATCTCGCGCGAGGAGTTCGAGCGCTACCTCTCGGTGGTGGGCAACACCTACGAGTATATCGAGCTCTACGAATAGGCTCCACAGCAGCTATTGCCCGAAATGGCGATGCGTGGAATGGTCGTTTCATCCTCCAATTTGGTCGATTCACCCGTGAGGATATAGCCTATCGTCTGACACAAAAAAGCGGTCTACATTGGGTTGTAGGCCGCTTTTTGGCATAAAATTTGCAACTCATCGGGGCAAAAAGCGAAAAAGCCGAAACCTCGAAAAATTTGGTAATTTCGAATTTTGGTTGTATCTTCGCCATAGAAAACAAAGAAAACGGGAAGGATTGACCCTTTTCAATCCATAGTATAAACGCATTAAAACCGATTTGCCTATAGAAGAAAATTCTGCTCTGAAAACCAATTAAAGAAAGGAGAAGAGTATGAACATGCAGGTAGTTAGCGATCAAGTATTGCTAAACCAGTATCTTACGGGTAATCGGAATGCTATATCCCAACTCATCGAGCGCCACAGCCGCCGCGTGAAGGATTATATCCGCATGATGGTCAAGGATCAGGAGCTTGCTGAAGACATCTTCCAAGATACATTTGTTAAGGCTGTCCGCGTCATCGACGAGGGACGTTATACCCATAGTGGCAAGTTCCTGTCGTGGATCTTGCGCATTGCCCACAACCAGGTGATCGACCACTTCCGATCGAAGAAGCAATCGCGCGAACTGAACGAGAAGGAGGCAGGCTACGATCTCTTCGGTACGATTCGTATCGAGGAGCGCAACGTAGAGGACGGCATGGTAGCCGACCAAATTGAGGCCGAGGTGCGCCAACTCATCGAGTTGCTTCCCGAGGAGCAACGCGAGGTGGTGAAGCTACGCTACTACTCCGATCTCTCGTTCAAGGAGATCGCCGAGCAGACCGACGTGAGCATCAACACGGCCCTGGGTCGTATGCGCTACGCGCTGATCAACCTCAGGCGCATGATCAAGGAGAAGAACTTGGTACTGAATTAGGAGCCAAAGCCCCAAAAGAAGGGGGTGAAAACCGTTGGTTTTCACCCCCTTCACTCATTTAATTCAGCGAAATGTCCGCCCCCACACATAGAGTCTGTTAGCGGAAGTCGATCAGCTCATAGTCCGGGTAGTTCGACGGCTCGAACGCAGGAATCGGGGCCGTGCTCTCGGCAAAAGAGGCGATCGAAATCTGCAACCGCTCGCCATCGGCCTCGTAGACCAAAAGGCGCGGGGTTACGGTGGCCGTATCGAGCACAAGCGTTACGGCACTAATCGAAGAGCGAGTCTTGGGTTTAAGGATAAGGGTGGCCTGTCCTGCCGCCTCGGAGCGCACTTCGTGCGTATAATCGGCATCGAGGAAGGTAAAGGCCCGCGTCGGATTTTGGAGGACATTGTGCGACTTGGTATCAACCCCATCCACCACCACCTCACGCTTTGCGGGATCGACCTCCCAACGCGAGCGGCCGTCGGAGAAGACCGCAGCCTCCCCCATCTGCATCACATAGGCATCGCCGCGCACGCGGTAGTAGCCCGCAATCTCACGCCCCTCGATGCGGAGCGTAAACTGCACCTCATAACCCGCCATCTGCTCGACCCGCTGCTCCAGAGATTTAAGCAACTGCGCCGAACGCGGATCGGCTCGAAGCGAGGAGATTGCCACCAACAAGGCAAACAGAGTCAGAAGGATGTATCGAAATTTCTTCATTTTTCAAATGCTTTTTCTATCGAACGAAAACGAACCTGCGAATCGTATCTTCACCTCTCGGAAAATGTAGAAATCTGGGATTAAAATACCCCCAAATCCTGCAACTTGGCCTCGAGCGACGGCAGATCGTGGAAGAGGATGTCGCGGGGCTTGGCTCCGAGCTGGGGCCCCACGATACCGGCCGCTTGCAACTGCATCATGATGCGTCCGGCACGGTTGAAGCCCACCTCGTAGTTGCGCTGAATCATCGAAGTGGAGATACTCCCCTGCTCCACGGCCGAACGGGCAATCTCTGCAAAGAGGGCGTCGTACTTGATCGCCTTACCCGACTCCATAGCCTCGCTTCCCAGACCGACATCGCCCCCTTCGGGGGTGTAGTCCGGCAACGGATAGGCCGAGGGATAGCCCTGTTGCGAGGCAATATACTCCACGATACGCTCCACCTCGGGGGTATCGACCAGGGCACACTGGATGCGCGTGAGCTCGCCACCGTTCGTGAAGAGCATATCGCCGCGACCGATGAGCGATTGGGCTCCCGGTTGGTCGATAATCGTGCGCGAATCGACCATCTGCATCACGCGGAAGGCGATACGGGCGGGGAAATTGGCCTTGATACCACCCGTGATAACGCGCACATCGGGACGCTGGGTGGCGATGATAAGGTGAATACCCACAGCACGCGCCTTTTGGGCCAGGCGCATCACGGGACGCTCTACCTCCTTGGCCGTCATGATCAGGTCGGCGAACTCGTCGATCACCACCACGATGTAGGGCAGGAAACGGTGCCCCTTCGGAGGCGGAAGACGACGGCTGACGAACTTTTGGTTATACTCCGTAATATTCTTTGCACCGGCCTTCTTGCAGAGTTGCAGACGCTCCTCCATCTCCTGCTCCAGGGCGTGGAGCGTATAGACCGCCTTCTTGGGGTCGGTGATGATGGCCTCCTCCTCGGACTCCATCTTGGCCAGGAAGTGCTTCTCCAAGCCGGCATAGAGCGAAAACTCCACCATCTTGGGATCGATCATCACAAATTTCAACTCGGCGGGGTGCTTCGTGTAGAGAAGCGAGGTGATGATGGCATTCAGACCCACCGACTTACCCTGTCCCGTGGCACCGGCCACCAACAAGTGGGGAGCCTTCGCCAGGTCAAAGACGAAATTCTCATTCTGGATCGTACGCCCGATCACCACCGGCAGGGCCATCTTTGCATTCTGGAACTCGGGCGAACAGATCGACGAGTACATCGGCACGATCTGCTTATGCTCGTTCGGCACCTCGATACCGATCGTACCCTTGCCCGGAATGGGGGCGATGATACGGATTCCGCGTGCCTCGATCGACTGCGCAATATCGTTCTCCAGCCCCTGAATCTTCGAAATCTTAACTCCCTCGGCCTGACGAATCTCATAGAGGGTTACCGTGGGTCCCGAGGTGGCGTGAATGCTCTTGATCGGAATACCGAAATTCTTGAGGGTCTCCTCAATACGGCACTTCTTTTGGAAAATCTCCTCCTCGGTCACGCGCCCCGTTGTGGGATAGTTCTCCAACAATCCGGGCGAGGGCTTGGCGTAATAGACCAAATCCTTCAACGGATCGTAGAGATCCTGATCAATCTCCTCCTCATCCAACACCTTGTTCTCGGGCATCTCGACCGTGATGACAAGTCCCTCTTCGGGGGTCGCCACGGGCGCTTCGGCCGCGGTAAACTCGGGCTCCTCGGGGTTGATCTCCACAAAGGGATCCTCCTCATCGCCATTGGGGGTGGGTAAGACCCAGGGGGCAGGGGCCTGCGCCTCGGGCTCCTCGATGCAATCGGGCAGAGATCCCCCTACGGGAAGCTCCGTGAAGGGATCGTCCTCGTCGCTCTTCTTAGCCAGCGGAAGGACTACGGGTTGGTGCTCCATGCGGCGCAATTCGGCCTCCATGTCATCCATTGTTCCGGGGCGCACCGTGGTATGCATCTGCTCCATCTGCTCGCGCGAGGGCAAGACCACGGGCTGTGACTCAACGATAGGCTCCAGTTCGGGAGTAGGCTCCACCTCCGTAAAGGGGTCAGGCTCCTCGGTCTGTCGAGGCTCGGCCACGGGCTGCGGCTCCTGTGAAACGGAGTGCGACTGCGAGCAGAGAATGGATTGCGACTCCTCGGTAGAGTTACCCTTGCGGCGCAGCGTATCAACGATCTTCTCGCCACGCCCCACCACAGCGCTTCCGGCAGAATTAACTGTATTGATAAAATTCCGGTTAATAAAGACTCCTGTTAGTATCCAACAAACTACCAGCAAGATAATCGTTCCGAAGCCTCCGATGGCACCGTGCAGTAGTTCAGCCAACTCAATACCATAGGCACCACCCCACCCCGAATTGAAGACTCCCCACTTCATGCCAAAGGCGTAGCCCAAGGTGAGCGAGCCCAACAAAAGCACCAACAAGGCACTCAACAACGAATGGTTCAACAACAACGGGCGGCGACGAATCACGCGCAGTCCCATCACCATCACTACAACGGGAATAATCAACCCAAAGAGACCAAACGAGCGACCGATCAACTGCTCCGCAAGCCAGGCTCCGGCAAAGCCACACGGATTCTCTACCTCATCGTCAAAGCGCGGATTATCGCTTCCGATGTGGTGCAGCACGCTGTAATCGGCCTGCCAATCGCCCAAGTAGAATAGCGAAGAGAAGAGGGCAAAGACACCAAAGAAGAAGAGCGTCAAACCCAATGCCCAACGCAGACTCTCGCTATTGGATCGAGGCTCCGAGGCCCCTTTTTTCTTATGATTTTGCGTAGCCATACTATGCTTATTTATTCTTTTGTATATCAACCATTTGAGCCTTTCGCAGAATCTTCTCCCGATAGGACTCGTCAGCAAAAGTTTCGAACCTCAATTCAGCGCAATGACCCTTCGGAGCCAATAGATCGGAGGCCTCCAAGAGTTGCCGTACACGGCGAGCCACAGCCGGCGAAGGATCGACCACCGTTACCTCACGCGCCCCGATCACCCGCTCCAATGCCTCGCGCAGGAAGGGGTAGTGCGTACAGCCCAACACGATTTGGTCGGCTCCACGCTGAAGCATCGGCTCCACAACCTGACGAACCGCCTCCTCGGCCTCGAGGGTCTGCTCCTTGTCGGCCTCCACCAACTCCACAAAACCGCGCCCTGCAACAGCAATCACCTCAATATGCTCGCCATAGCGGGCCGCCGTGCGACGAAACAGATCTCCATCCAGGCTACGCTCCGTAGCCAACACCCCCACCACCCCACTGCGGGTATTCAAGCAGGCGGGTTTCACCGCGGGCTCCATGCCTACGATTTGCAGAGGGGCATACTTCGCACGAAGTTCCTCAATGGCAGCCGCTGTGGCCGTATTACACGCCACAACCACCAACTTGCATCCCAGGCTCACCAGATAGCCCACCGCCTCATCAGCCAGACGAGCCACCTCCTCGCGCGGACGATCTCCATAGGGGCAGTTCTTTCCATCACCCAAGTAGACAAGCGACTCCTCGGGCAACAAATGCCTTAACTCGCGCCAGACGGACAAACCGCCCAGCCCCGAATCATAAACTCCTATGGGTGCCCTATTTTTCATTTTTGTTTTATCTCTTTGTTCAGCCACTTTGGAGCGACCCTTCGCTACCCATTCATGGCATTGAGGATCGTGCGCACCAACTCCTCATCGGAGGCCTCATCGGCATCGAGGATCAGCTGTGCTTGCTCATACCACGGAGCGCGTTCGCTCATGTTTTGGGTCATAAAGGCAACCAGTTCCTCATCGCTGAGCCCCCTCAACTTGGGGCGTTTCTGCCTTCCGTAGGGCGACAAACGCGAGGCGATCTTCTCGGCCGAGCGGCGAATATAGACCGTAAGGCCCGCTTCGTTCATTCGCTCCATGTTATCGCCCCAGGTGGGAAGTCCTCCGCCCGTGGAGACCACGACCGACTCTTCGCGCGCAATAAGTTGCTCCACCACCTCTCGCTCCATGCGACGGAAGTGCTCCTCGCCCTCATAGTGAAAGATATCATTCACCGAAGCCCCCTCGATCTCCTCGATGCGGGTGTCGGTATCGACCCGATACCAGCCCAAACGCTGCGCCAAACGCTTCGCCAGGGTACTCTTTCCGCACCCCATGTAACCCACCAAAAAGATTTTCGAGGTCATGCCGCGCTCTATGCTTCGTTAAAAGAGGTTCAACTGCTCGGGATCGACCACCACATCCATCACCGACTCCGCGACTTCATTCTCCGAAGCCATCTCCCCCGCTGCAGAGTGCTCCACCTGCTCGAAGGCCTCGCCATCAAAAGTATCCAACTCTTCAGGGCTCGTGCTCTCCTCCTCTTCGGGCAACTCGGGCTCGAAGAAGGTGAGCATATCTACCTCGTAGGTCGAGACACGCTTGCCCTTGGCGCGGTAACTCTTCACGCCGACAAACTCCTCCACAGGGATCTCTTCCATCGGGCGCATCGCATGGGCCCCCTTGAAGGTGATGCGCATCACCGCATCGTTGCGATCTGTGATAGCCACAAATTTCGAGAGGCTCTCCTCATCGAGGAAGAGTTGCATCTTGTCGCTCACCTCGGGTTTGAAACGCTTCATGTAGTAGTAGCCCTGCACCCCATCGAAATAGCCTACGCTATAGACCGCCTCGGGGCGGAACTTTTCTATACGCACCGTTTCGTCGGGGAAGTGCTGACCCAGGTCATAGCCCGTAATATAGTATTGATTCTTCGAGGTCCAGACTAAAATTTTGTCATCGCCCTTGAACTCGCCGAGCAACTCACCACGCCCATCCATATTCAGACGGCGCACATCCTCATCGTACCAAATGTTCTGACCACCCAGGGTCGAGGTACCGCGCTCCTTGAGAACGATCTTGTGGATGCCGTAGCGCGAGAAGAGGTTGCCCTGACTCTGACGGCCCTTGATCGCCAACTCCGAGAAGTTCAGATCGACAATCACCTTCTTCAAGCGCGGACGGGGCTTGAAATAGACCTTCAGCACCTCGGCCTCGCCATTGGGATTGACCGACATATAGAGGATTTCGCTCTTGGGCGTACCCTTCGTGATGTCATACTCCTTGTCGCGCGTAATGGACTTGATCGGGCAACGCTTCATCATGATCGCCCCGTTCTTGCCATCGCGGTAGAGGACGTTGTAGATCGTACGCTCGTCGTTGCGACGGAAAATGCCGATGTAGTAGATATTCTTCTCGAAGAAGGCCTTCTCGCTCACCTTCGTAATGATGTAGCGACCCTCTTTCGTAAAGACGATCACATCATCCATATCCGAACAGTCGCAGACGAACTCGGCCTCCTTCATTGCCTTTCCGATACCAAAGAAACCCTCCGCACGATCCACATAGAGTTTGGCATTCGTCACGGCCACCTTCGTCGCCTCAATCTGATCGAAGGCACGAATCTCGGTCTTGCGCTCACGCCCCTCGCCATACTTTGCTCGGATACGCTCGTAATAGGCAATCGTATACTCCACCAAATGAGCCAAGTGGTGCTTCACCTCCTTCATCTCCTTTTCGATGGCACGGATCTCGTTGTCGGCTTTCTCCGAATCGTAGCGCGAGATACGGATGAACTTCAACTCCGTCAGACGCTGCACATCCTCCAAGACCACTTCGCGGCGCAAGAGTTTCTTGAAGGGCTCCAAGCCGCCATCCACAGCGGCATAGGCCTCCTCTCGACTCTTACACCCCTCGATCAGGGCATAGAGTTTATTCTCAATAAAGATCTTCTCCAAAGAGGCGGCATGCCAACTATCGTTCAACTCATCGAGACGAATCTCCAACTCGCGCTGCAGGAGGTATTTCGTGTGATCGGCCGAACGACGCAGGATCTCGCTTACACCCAAGAAGTGGGGCTTTTCGTCGTAGATCACGCAGGCATTAGGCGAGATCGACACCTCACAATCCGTAAAGGCATAGAGAGCATCAATGGTCTTGTCCGACGACTCATCGTTGGCCACCTGGATGATGATCTCCACCTTCTCGGCCGTATTGTCATCCACCTTGCGGATCTTAATCTTTCCCTTCTCATTGGCCTTCTTAATCGACTCCTTGATCGACTCCGAGGTAGTCGTGAAGGGGATCTCCGTAATGGCCAGCGTGCGCTTGTCGATCTTCGAAATACGGGCACGCACCTTGACGGCACCGCCACGCAAACCATCGTTGTAGCGCGTAACATCCATCATACCACCGGTCGGGAAGTCGGGATAGAGTTGGAACTCCTCGCCCTTGAGGTAGGCAATGGCAGCCGAGATCAACTCGTTGAAATTGTGGGGCAGGATCTTCGACGAAAGGCCCACGGCAATACCATCAGCACCCTGCGCCAAAAGGAGCGGAAACTTAATAGGCAGGGTTACAGGCTCCTCTTTGCGTCCGTCGTAGGAGAGCATCCATTCGGTCGTTTTTCGGTTATAGACCACATCCAGCGCAAACTTCGAGAGGCGCGCCTCGATATAACGACCAGCCGCCGCCTCGTCACCCGTGAGGATGTTACCCCAGTTACCCTGGCAGTCGATCAGCAGATCCTTCTGACCAAGTTGTACCAACGCATCCTTGATCGAAGCATCGCCGTGCGGGTGGTACTGCATGGTCTGACCCACCACATTGGCCACTTTGTTGTAGCGACCGTCATCCACCTGCTTCATGGCGTGCAGAATACGACGCTGCACGGGTTTCAATCCATCTTCGAGGTGCGGCACGGCACGCTCCAGAATCACATAGGATGCGTAGTCCAAAAACCAGGTCTTATACATACCGGTCAGCTTATGGACATTGCCCTCATCACCCATCAGTCGGTCGAATTTCGACTGACGCACCGACTCCACGGGCTGCTGCAACTCCTCGGCTCCCTCCATCTCCTCTTTCAATAGCTCTTTTTCGTCACTCATAGCGTGTGATGAACATTTTTATAGTCCAAAATCCTCCACGTTGTCTTTCTCAACGCGCAAATTTCCAATAATAAAGTTTTGGCGTTCGTAGGTATTCTTGCCCATATAGAACTCCAACATATCGTGAATCGGGTCGTCCTTCGTCAGGCGCACCTTGTCCAGACGCATCGTCTCGCCAATGAAGTTCTTGAACTCGTCCGACGAGATCTCTCCCAAACCTTTGAATCGCGTGATCTCGGCCGAGGAGCCACACTTCTCGATCGCCTTCTGACGCTCCTCCTCCGAGTAGCAGTAGTGGGTCTCGCGCTTGTTGCGCACACGAAACAGCGGGGTCTGCAAAATGTAGAGGTGGCCCGAGCGAATCACATCGGGGAAAAACTGCAAGAAGAACGAGGTCAAGAGCAGACGGATGTGCATGCCATCGACATCGGCATCGGTCGCGATGATCACCTTGTTGTAGCGCAGGTTCTCCATATCCTCCTCGATGTTGAGGGCCGCCTGCAGGAGGTTGAACTCCTCGTTTTCGTAGACCACTTTCTTCGTCAGACCAAAGCAGTTCAGCGGTTTTCCGCGAAGCGAGAAGACCGCCTGCGTGCGCACATCGCGGCTCGCCGTGATGGAGCCCGAGGCCGAATTACCCTCCGTGATGAAGATCATCGACTGCTCCGCCAACTCGTGCTTGTCGGTGAGGTGAATCTTGCAGTCGCGCAGTTTGCGATTGTTGAGCGAGACCTGCTTGGCCGCCTCACGCGCCTTCTTCTGCACACCCGAGATCGCCTTGCGCTCCTTCTCGTTCTCCACGATTTTCTTCTGGATAGCCTGAGCCACCTCGGGATTCTTGTAGAGGAAATCGCCCAACTGCTTGGCCATGAAATCAACCACGAAGTTTCTTACCGAGGGGCCCGACTTGGACATATCCCTCGAACCGAGCTTCGTCTTGGTCTGCGACTCGAAGATCGGGCTCGAGACCTTGAGCGAAATGGCCGCAATCACCGAGGTGCGGATATCCGACGGATCGTAGTCCTTGTGATAGAACTCCTTGAGGGTCTTAACGATCGCCTCGCGGAAGGCCGCCTGGTGGGTACCTCCCTGCGAGGTGTACTGGCCATTGACAAACGAGAAATAGCTCTCGCCGTAGCCCGTACCGTGGGTGAGAGCCACCTCGATATCCTCGCCCACCAGGTGGATGGGCTCGTAGAGGGGCTGCTCGGTCATATTTTCGTTCAACAAGTCCAGCAGACCATTCTTCGAGGCATAGTTCTTGCCATTGAGTTTGATCGTGAGTCCCTTGTTCAAGTAGGTATAATTCTTGACCAACTGCTCCACATACTCCAGATTGTAGGTGTAGGAGCCGAAGACCTCCTCATCGACCCGAAAGCGGATCAGCGTACCGTTCTTCTCCTCTACCCCGCTCTCCCAACGATCGCTCTGCTCCAAGCCCTGGGCAAAATAGACCGTGTGGGCCTCGCCATCGCGCACCGAGCGGGCCATAAACTCCGACGAGAGGTAGTTTACCGCCTTCACACCAACACCATTCAGACCCACTGTCTTCTTGAAGGCCGAATTCTCCTCGTCATCCTCATACTTACCACCCGTATTCATCACGCTCACGGCGGCCGACAAGGCTCCCAACGGAATACCGCGACCATAGTCGCGTACCGTAACAGTTTGCCCCTCGACAGTGATTTCAATCTGACGGCCATGACCGTTCATATACTCGTCAATCGAGTTATCGGTAACCTCCTTAATGAGGACATAGATACCATCATCAGACTGCGTACCATCACCCAGTTTTCCGATATACATACCCGGACGCAAACGAACATGTTCGCGTGGTGAGAGAGTCTTAATGGCATCATCGCCATAATTGGCGGACGATGTGGTTGTATTATTCAGCAAATCAGACATTTCTACAATTTTATCAGTAATCGGTGTCAGCAAATCAACAAAATTTCAACGCCTACCCTCTAATTTTAGCTCTTGCATCCACCATGAGGTCGTGTACGCGTTCGGCCATCTCTTTGGGTTCCGTAGCTTTCACCTCCTCCACGGGCACCGGCTTGAGCACCTTCACAGTGATCGTATGACGCCAACGGAAGGTGCGATTCTTGTTGATCAGTCGCTCCGTACCATCCAATACCACCGGAAGAATGGCCACCTCGGCCTTACGAGCCAACTCAAAAGCTCCGGCCTTGAAGCGATGAATCTCACCATCCTTCGAGCGGGTACCCTCGGGGAAGATCGCTACCGAAGCTCCGCGGCCAATCCACAACTCCCCTTCGCGCAGCAACTGCTCCATCGCCTCGGCAGCGCGCCCACGGTCGATGCAGATGTCGCCATGCAGACGCAGCAACTGACCGAAGAAGGGGATCTTGAAGACCTCGCGCTTCGATACCCAGCGGAAGTTCAGGGGCACGAAGTAGAGAGCCGGAATATCGGTCATCGCCTGGTGATTGAGCGTAATCACATAACGACCCTTGGGATCAACCAACTCCAACCCCTCGATGCGAAAACGCCAAAAGAGAGGAATGGCAAAGAAGATGCGCACGGCTACGCGCGAAAGTTCATGCACCACGCGGCGTGCCTTGTCAAAGGGATAGCAAAGCACCAATGCCACCGCCGAAAGGATCATCAGCACGATGCAAAGCAGCACCAAAAAGAGGTAATAAAGGATCGACAACATATTTCGTTCTTTTTATTTTATATTCTACTATTCATTATTTTACAACGATTTATCTTTGTGTTTAAGGCCTCCAAACGGGGAGTTTACACCACCCCTCATCGACCCAAAACAGCACAATCTGTTCAATTTTGCAAAAATAAAAAAAATCACACAAAAAAGCGAAAAATCGCAAGAAAAGTTATCAACAATCGCACACCCAATCGGTCATTATTATCCACTCTCATGGGGCAAATTTAAGCCTACAAAGCGACAAATTGCGACAGAGGTCTCAGGAAGGAGAGTAAGCACGAAATTATCCGCGATAAGTGCCCCTTCGGAGGAGTATTTGGGGAGGAGAGGGGATGAAATTGGGGCGAATGGATTGTACTTATTGTACATTCCATTCGCCCCAATAATCGAAGTTAAAATATGCTCTACAGCATCAAAAAAGATTAGCGTTTGAATTCAACCACCAAGACCTCGCGTGCGCCCACGGTCGTCTGGTCGTTGATCTCCATAGCCTCGCCGGTCAGCACATTGCGACCCTCCTTGAGCCCCTCGGCAATCTCGGCATAGTGGCTCCAGGGAATCTGCTTCTTGCCTCGCGAGTTGTTGATGTAGACAAAGACAGCATCCGTATCGTCGTAACGGAAGTAGGCATAGGTGTTGCCACGATCGGCAAAGTGCATCGTCTTGCCGTGGTGGATCACCGGCTTGGTCTTACGCCACTGGAAGAGGCGCTGCGTGAAGTCGAACATCTCCTTATGGAGTCCCTGACGACCCTCCTCGGTGAAGCAGTTCACCTCGTCGCCCGGCCAGCCACCCGGCATATCGACACGCAGACCGCCGTGACCAAAACGCATATCGGCCGAGGTAAGCATCAACTCCTCGCCGTAGAAGAGCTGCGGGATACCACGCATGGTGGCCAACATCGCCATGGCAATCTTAGCGCGAGCGGGGTTCTTTCGCAACATATCGCCGATACGCTCCGTATCGTGATTACCCGTGAAGATCATCATCTTCGAAAGGTCGTGATAGACAAAGTCGTGCGAGAGGACATCGTACACGCGGATCATGCCCTCACCCCAGCGCAGCGAGTCGGTCGGCAGAGCCGCACGAATGGCATCGTGGAGCGGGAAGTCCATGATCGAAGGGAGGTGCGAATCGAAACCATCCTTGTTGGCGTTTCCACCCTGCCAATAGGCGAGCTGAGGGATCGAAGGGGTCCAGCACTCACCAACGATGTTGAAGTTCGGGTACTCGGCCATCACCGCCTTGCACCACTCACTCATGGGCTCCTTTTCATTGTAGGGGTAGGTATCAACACGGAAACCATCCAATCCCGACCACTCGGCCCACCATACGGCCCACTGCTTGAAGTACTGCAACAGGTAGGGGTTGTCGAGGTTCATATCGGGCATCGAGAAGTCGAACCAGCCGCTTTCGTGGATCGTACGGTCGAACTTCGAGGCATTGGGATCCATGTTGGTGGAGAAGATGTTCGTGGTGCGCGTGAACTCAGGGAAGGTGTGTACCCAATCCTTGAAGGGGAGATCCTTCATCCACCAATGCGAAATACCGCAGTGGTTCGTCACGATATCCATAATCACCTTCAGGCCGCGCTTGTGGCACTCCTCGACATAGGTACGGAACAACTCGTTCGAGCCGTAGCGAGGATCAATGTGATAGTAATCGCCACAAGCATAGCCGTGGTAGGACTGCGCGGGCTCGTCATCCACCAGCAGAGGCGTGGACCAGATGGCCGTGGCTCCCACCGAAGCGATGTAGTCCAGGTGGTCGATCATACCCTGCAGATCGCCACCGTGGCGACCAAAGAACTCATCGCGGGCAGGCTGCTCCTTCATTGCAGCCGAACCATCGTTCTCCACCGAGCCATTTGCAAAGCGGTCGGGCATCAGGAGGTAGATCATGTCGGCCGTCGTGAAGCTCTCACGCTCACGCGATCCCGCCTTGCGGGCCTCGATCTCGTAAGGGAGTTTGAAGGGCTCCTCGCCCTCGCGCGAGAAGATCAGGTAGTGAGTACCCGTCTCGGCCGAGGGGCTCACCTCCAGGTCGATGAAGAGGTAGTTGGGGCTGTCGGCCTGGTGTACCTGCTTGATCTTCAGGCCCTGCTTATCGCCCGACACGGCCACCTCGTAGGAGGCGATATCCTCGCCGTGGACCATCAACTGCAAGGGGGTATTCATCCCCACCCACCAGGAGAGGGGTTCTACGCGCTCGATGCGACCGCCGTGTTCGGCAATCGCCTCGGCCAACGGAGCCTGCCCCGAAGAGCAAGCCATCAGGCTCATAGCAAACATCGTAAAAAATAATTTCTTCATATCGGTAATTGGTTAATTTGTTTTCATGGTCAATATTCGGTAGCTCCAGGGGGCCAAATCACGCTCCACATGGCCCGAGAGTTCTTCCTCGGCACCCGTCATCGCATTGCGGTAGATCCCGGCATAGATTCCGGTTTGATAGTCGGCATGGATCGTATAGGGTGAGAGATTCAACTCGGCCACCACACGATTACCCGCTACTTCGCGAACCATCACCATCAGGCAGTCCTCGGCATTGTTGCGAATCTCGATCACCTCACCTCCGAGTTCACCGCTCCGAAGGGCCGGATTCTCGTGTTTGATGGCGGTGAGTCGGCGATAGAAGGCCGTAGCCTCGTTGGCCGCGTAGTGTGGAATGGGGTCACGATCGAAGAAGGCAAACGAGTGATCGTAGCCCACCTCCTGACCCGTGTAGATCAGCGGCAGTGACTGCGGCCAAAGGAACGACAATACGGCCATCACCTCGCGAGCAGCGCCCATGCGCACATACTCCGAGCCCGACCACGAATTCTCGTCGTGGTTCGAGGTGAAGCTCATGCGGACAGCCCAACGAGGATACTTCCCGCGGTCGGCATAAATCCAGTCGCGCAGGGGCCAAAGGCGGCACTTCTGCTGCGCCACATCGTTCATCAGGTGGTGCACCTCCCAGCCATAGCAGGCGTTGAAAGTACCCTCGTCGAAGAGATTCTGCTGCTCGGCCTCGGCCAAGAGGAAGAGGTCGGGCTTCACCTGACGCAACAGGCGAGCCGTCTCGTGCCAAAATTCGATGGGTACCAGCATCGCCATATCGCATCGGAAACCATCTACCCCATGTTTCTCGACCCAATAGCGCATTGCCTCCTGCTGCCCCTGCCACACGGCATGGTTCGCGTAGTTCAACTTCGCCGTATCGGTCCAATCCCAGGGCACCTTGGGGCTTCCATCCTCCTCACGTTCGTACCAGTCGGCCGGCTTATCTGTTACCCACTTGGCATCGCGCGCCGTATGGTTGGCTACCCAATCCAAGAGCACCTTCATGCCGAGTTTGTGGGCCTTTCTGACGAAGGCATCAAAATCCTTCATCGTTCCCATCTCGGGATTGATGCGACAGTAGTCGCGAATCGAATAGTAGGAGCCGAGTTCCCCTTTGCGACCCGCTTTCCCGATCGGATAGATGGGCATGAGCCAGATGGCATCAACGCCTAACTCCTTGAGAAACTCCAAACGATCGGCTGCGGCCCGAAGCGTTCCTTCGGGGGTCAGCTGACGCACGTTCATCTCATAAAGGACGGCATCGTAGAGCCATTCAGGATGTTGTTTCATAGCTATTTCATTGAAAAAAGGGAAGAGGGTTTCGGGCTCGAAGCCTCCCCTCTTCCCGCAATCTCATCAACCTTAACCAATCAAATTATTTTGCGCAGACGCTGTAACCCCAGCCGCCCAACGAGAGCTGACCCTCTGCGAGCTCGGCCTCGTGCGAGAGCACCTGCTGGCAACCACACTCGGCACCGCAGGGAGTAGCCACAACCACGGGCTCGGCCGAGAGGTTTACAATAACGGTTACCTTGTTGCCCTCGACCTCACGCGAGAAGCCCAATACATTCTCGGGCATATTCTCCAGGTAAACGAGCTTACCACCGCGCTCACCGGCTGCAAGGGCCTTGTTAGCGTGACGGAAGTCGTTCATCTCCTTATAGAAAGCAGTCCACTCGTTGGCCTCCTGTACAGGCATCGGATCCTTCTCGAAGAACTCGAAGCGGTGGTTGTAGCCATACTCCTGACCCGTGTAGATCAGCGGCTGACCATTAGGCAGCGTGTAGGTCAACAGAGCCATGGCCTTCACAGCCTCGCCCATACGCTCGAACTCCGTACCGTTCCACGAGTTCTCGTCGTGGTTCGAGGTAAACATCAGACGGAAAGCCTCGGCAGGGTGACGCTCGGCATCCTTGGCAATGTAGGCCTTCAAATCCTCTACGGTCTTGGCACCAGTCTGCACCTCGCCATCACCGGCTACATTCTTCACGGCACCGTTGCCACCATTGGCAATGGCATTCATGATATGGTGGAACTCCCAAGCATACGATACATCGAAGCCACCCTCGGTGTGCAATTCAGGCTTCTCGGCCTCGGCCAAGAGGTACATATCGGGATAGTCCTGACGCAACTCGCCCCAAGCCGAAGCCCAATAATCGGTCGGCACCTCGCCGGCTACATCGCAACGGAAACCATCGACACCCTTCTCCAGCCAGAAGCGGAGAGCGGCGGTCATCGCCTTGCGCATATCTTGATTCTCGTAGTTCAGACGAGCAATGTCATACCAATCGTACTGTACCAACGTATTGCCCTCGGCATCGCGCAGGTGCCAGCTCTTATCGGCCGTCCACTTGGCATCGGGCGAAGTGTGGTTAGCAACCCAGTCCAAAACCACCTTCAGGCCCAACTCGTGTGCTTTTGCCAAGAAGTCCTCAAAATCCTCCATGGTACCGAACTCGGGATTGGCCGCGCAGTAGTCCGAAATGGCATAGTAAGAGCCCATCGTACCTTTACGGTTAAGCTCACCAATGGGGTAAATCGGCATCATCCAAACAATGTCTACACCCAACTCCTTGAGGAAAGGAAGACGCTCGGCAGCGGCATTGAATGTTCCTTCAGGGGTCAACTGACGCACATTCATCTCATACACTACGGTGTTGTACATCCACTCGGGATGAGCCGAAGCAGGAGCCTCCTGCTTGGGTGCGCAAGCTGCCATTACCAAAGCCAGCAATGCGCTAAAGAAAAAGAGTTTTTTCATCGTTATTATAGTTTGTTTTCGTTGACTTTATTTTCAAGAATATTTTTCCCTTCGCTCCCAATGATTACTCGGCCGAAGTCATCACCTCGAAGCTATAGGGAGCCAAGGTAATGTTGAGGTGCTGCCCATCGAAAGTTGAGGCGCTATCGAAGTGGTTCTTCAGGGTCTGAACAGGATAGCCGGTCGGGAGGGTACAAGTTGCAGAAAGCTCCTCTCCACCGTTGTTGATGGCGACCACTACATACTCACCCATGTACTCACGAGCAAATACCCAAAGGTTTCCATCCAGGTAGAGGGTCTTCATGTCACCATAGATAAGGGGCAGTTCATTGCGGCGCAGCGCGATGAGCTCCTTGGTCAGAGCTTTCTGAGCCTGCTCGATCTCCGTATAGCCGTCAAACGACATCATGTAGCGGTTATCGGGGTCATTGGCACCCGGAATACCATACTCGTCGCCCTGGTAGATACAGGGAACACCCGGGATGGTGGTAATGATGGCATTCATCAAGGCAAGTTTCTTGTAACCAACGGGATCACCTACCCCCACCGTGCGGTGCCAACCAGCATATTTATCGGGCTCCGAGGGCGAGAGGGCACCGCCGGCGAGTGAGATAAAGCGCGGTTTGTCGTGGTTACCCGTAATGTTACCCATCGTGTGATGCGAACCATAGGCAGCCGTCGAACGCGACACCTCGTCGGCAATATCCTTCATCTGGCGATCGTCCAAGAGCACATCGCGCGTGGTGTGGTAGATATTGAAGTCGAACTGCGCGTCGATCATACCCGATTTCACATAGGAGCCGATGAGCTCGGGCGAACCGTAGGTCTCACCAATCTGCCAGAGCTTGCGCTCGGGGAAGCGGGTCTTCATCTTGTGGCAGAGCATACGCCAATAGTTCAGCGGAATATGCTTGCAAGCATCGTGGCGGAAGCCATCGAAGTCGTAGTTGGCCACCCAGTAGAGGGCCGAGTCGGTCATGGGCTGGCACACCTCCTCACGCTCCAGGTCGAGGGTGGGGATGTGTACATCGAACCAGGTCGTCAGACGCTGCTCGTCCCACAGCTCGAGGTTCTTGCGGCCGTCGGGCAGCATCAAGGGCGTCGTCCAATCGGGGTGCTCCTGCAGCACGGGCGAATTGATGTGAAGGTGGTTGGCCACATAGTCCAAAATCACATTCATGCCATTGGCGTGGGCCTTGTCCAAGAGCTCGCGCAACTCAGCATCGGTTCCGAAACGCTCGTCGATAACGGTCGTATAGATGGGCCAATAGCCATGGTAGCCCGAGAACTTCGTATCGGGGTCCACATTCTGACCCCACGCATCGTAGGGGTTCTGGGTGATGGGCGAGATCCAAATGGTCGTAATGCCCAAATCCTGAAAGAAGCCATCTTCAATCTTTTGGGTAATACCCTTCAAGTCGCCACCCTGATAGTCCACCTTCGGGAGGACATCGGCACAGTTCAGCGGCTTGTCGTTCTCCGTGTTACCGTTCATGAAACGGTCGATCATCAGCGAGTAGAGCACCTGGGCCTGGTTGTCGTGGCGCGTGAGCTCCTTCACATCGCGTACCACCTTGCCACGGTTGAGCGGGATGAGCACATCGTTGAAGAGGCCCGTCTCATCGGCGGCATAGACACGCAGGAACGAACGCTCCATGTCGTGGGCATCCTTCGGGATAATCACCCCGAAAGCCCCCTCCACGGGAACAATATAATCTTCGGGGAGGCGGTGGTTCTGCCAAAGGGCTACCACCTGCTGGGGCTTACGCTCCGAGAGGATGGTTACGACCTTCATCATCGAACCGGCCGTGAAGAGGTAGTTCTCCTCATTGCGCTCACCGCGAAGGGCTACAATCGATACCGACTTACCTCCCTGCCATACATCGAGGGTGGTTGCATAGTTTCCCGCAGGCGAAACCACCTCAAAGCGGCTCCAATCTTCAGCCAAAGGCTTCACCACAAGTCCATCGCGACCCGTTACGGAGTCGGCACCGATCCACTGGGGATAGTAGTCGGTCAGATAGACCTCCTGACCCTCACCGGTCAGGTGCAGGGGATAGACGGGTTGCAGATTGGCCTCGGCCAAGGCTCCGTCAAACAGACGCGACTGGCAACCGACAAGGGCCAAGACGCATCCTGCAATGAGTAAAAGTTTTTTCATTTTGGTTTTCGTTTTGTTTTTGTTTCGTCTCTTCTTTGGGGTCGGCAGACCGATCAAAGTCTACCGACCAAAAAATCCCCGAAGGGTGAATCTTCACCCTCGGGGAGAAATCACATTGGATTAGTTGTTGGGGGTCTGACCGGCCTCCATCATCCAAACCGTCATGTTGGTATAGTCGAAGTACACATCATAGGTACCGGTAGCAGGAACCAGGATGTTCTGTGCACCCGAACCATTAATGACTACAAGCGAGCCGTTCACAGCGATCTCGGTGGCAGCCGAGGGACCGAAGTTGTAGTTGTCGTCCCAAGCACCGGCCTTGCGTACCTTGAAGCCCTTACCGGCCTCCAAAGCAACGCCCGTAGCTACATACATAGAACCGTTCCACTCCATCATCGAGTCCGAAGACCAACTGGTGTGGTCACCCACAACGCCCAGCTGAACATTCAGCGGACCGGCCGAAGGAGCGGGGGTCGAAGGAGCATAGGTGTTGGGGTCTACCTCGGTACCATTACCACCCTTTACAGCGTAGTAGTGAGGACCGTCGATTACCACACCCGTGATATCCTGAGTCTGCGACGAACCGTTGTTGAAGATGATGTTGATGGTCTTGTCACGCATCTCCTCACCGAAGGTATAAACGAAGTACTCAACACCGTTTACGGTCTCCTTCTCGGTGATGGGCGTACCGGGCCAAGCAGCCGAGATAGTCGATGCGCTATCCCAAGCGTAGAGATTCATGCTCGACCAACCATCCTCGCTGTGAGCATAGAGCTTCAGCGCAGCGGGCTGCTCGGGCTCAGGGGTAGTGCCACCACCGGCGGCAACCACCTTCATCGAGGCAACATTCTCCTCGATGGTGAAGTAGATGTCATAGGTACCAGCCTCGGCAATCAGGATATTGTCGGCATTGAAGGTTACGGCGAAAGCCTCACCACCAACAACGGCATACTCCTTACCCGTACCGTAGCTGATATCCCAAGCGCCATCAGCACGTACCTTGAACTCCGAATCGGCAGCGTCGAAGGTTACGCCCTTGGCAACCATCCAACCACCCTCGAGGGTCATGGCGATATCGGTTGCCCAATCGCCATTCACACCGATCAGGCCCCAAGTGTGCTCACCCAGGACGATCACCTTCTCCTCGGGCTCCGGAGCCTCGGAACCATCAATGGTAGCGAGCCACTTACCATCAGCACCCTTCTCGGTGAGGGTGAAGATGTGATCCTTGTCCATAACAACGCCCGTCAGGTCTACCGTCTGCTCGGTGCCGTTGTTGAAGATTACGCTAATGGTCTTACCCGTTACATTGGCAGGAGCCTCGAATACCCAATAGGTAACACCACCAACCTCCTCGCTCGAGAGAGCAAGACCGGGCCAGTTACCACCCGAGTAGTTGTTACCGTCGGCATCCCAAGCCCAGATGTTTACATTCTCCCAACCGGTAGCGGTTACATCAGCATAGAGCTTGTAGCTAACCTCCTCAACCTGAACCTCGGTAGCAACACCATCCTTAATAGTGAAGTAGTAGTTGCGATCCAGAACGATAGGAGTAGCGGGGTCAGCCGTCTGCGTACCGTTGTTGTTATTGAAGATGTAGTTGATCGACATGCCGTTGGTCGACTCGGGCATCTCATAACCTACATAGGTTACACCGTTTACAGTCGTGGTGATGGTCATCTCCTTACCAGGCCAAGCGTTGGTCTGACCCGAGCTCTCGCCACCCTCGGCAGCGTTCCAGGTATAGAGGTAGGTAGCCTCCCAACCATCCTGGTTGTCTACATAGATGAACTTACCACCCTTCTCAACCACGGGCTGCTCAGGACCCACGGGCTGCTCGGTGTTACCATCACCCTCGACACCGTACATAGCGGCATTCAGCTCATAGTACTGATTACCCGACTCCGAGAGGTAGAGATATACACGGTAGTTACCAGCAGTCTCAACAGCGATATTGTCACCACCGGCAGCCAGCTTACCATCCGTAACACCCCAGTTCTTGTCCCAACCAGCGTTAGCACGGAACTTGAAGCCACCCGACAGGTTCTCCACGTCAGCGTAGAAGCGACGCTTCTGAGCGTTGTAGGTCATCTCTACATCACCACCCCACGAGTTGAAGTCACCGATTACACCGATCATATCGAATGCATCGTTCTTCTTCAGCGTCAAACCGGCAACATCGAGCGTGAAGTGGTAGTAGCGGTTGGCACCATAAGCAAAGATGTTGTCACCACCACCAGCAACCAGCGTTACCGTTGCGGGCTCCTCGAGCTCCTTCTGGCCCTCGGCGGCCGACATCTCACCATCACCCCAAGCTGCACCGTGGGTGAACTTGAACTCGATAGCACCACCTACCTCGCGGAAGTCGATAATACCCTCATAGGTATTGCCATCACCCGAGAAGTTGTAGAGGAAGTCGTAGTTAGCAGCAACCGTACCGTGTGCCCAACCGTTGAACGAACCGATTACATAGTACATATCGTACTTCTTCTCGGCAGCGGTCGGGGTTACGTTGAGGGTAATCACGTCCGAGTAAACCGTAGGATAGTTCGACGAGATCGAAGCGGCGATGCGGAAATCGACAGCCGAAGCCACATCCAGCGGGCAACCCAGGTCGAATGCCACAACAGCATTCAGCGCCTCATAGGTTACAGCATACTCCGTAGTGTTCACACCGGTTACAACGGGCAACTCCACCTCGTTGTAGGCGGCCATGATGGAGTAGTTGATTGCGGTGGGAGCGCCGAAGTCGGCAGCCTCCCACGAGAAGGTCAGGGTCTCGGTCTGGTTGTCGGCCGTGATTACCACATCGGTCACATCCAGCGCGTTGATCACGGGGGCAACTACGTTCTCGGGAGCGTAGGCCTTTACCTCCTCCAGGTCCTTCGTACACGAAGCCATCAAGCCGGCTACCATGGCCAAGGACATGAAATATTTTAAGATTTTCATAACGCTTAAATTCTTAATTTATTCTTTTTTTTGAGGGGGGATCGCCCTTTGGAGGGCGATCTCCTCTCGGTTTGGTTTATCCTCGAACTGTTAGTAACCTACGGGGTTCTTCAACTCGGGGTTGGCCACGATCTGCGAAGCAGGAATGGCGAAGAGCTTCTTGTACTCGGGGAAAGCCTGACCGGCCTGCGAGGTACCACCCTTGAAGGGCCACAGCAGCTCGTTCGAGCAGTATACACCGTAGCGGATCAGGTCGGTACGACGCGAGCACTCCCAGAGGAGCTCACGAGCACGCTCGGCGATGAACCAGTCGCGCTCCTCGGTGGTCCAGCTGCCGGCCAGCGTGTGAGCAACACCGTTCGAGCGGGCGATCACCTGGTCGAGGTAGGGCTGAGCCTTCGAAGCCTGACCCTCGCGAACGCAAGCCTCGGCATACATCAGGTATACATCGGCCAGACGGATTACGGGGAAGTCGATGTCGGCAAAAGCCTCGTTGGCAGCCGTAGTGGCGAACTCGGCAGCGGTCTTGTCGTGAGGAATGTTGCTGAACTTCAGGCACTGCCAACCGTGCTCGAAGAGGTAGAGCTTCTCCTCGTCCGTAATCTCGAGGCTGGCGCGCTTACCGAAACCGGTTGCGAAGAGCTTGGCACGGTCATCCTCCTTCGTCAGTGCATAGGCATCATCAGCATAGGTACCACCGTTCAGCACAGCGGTAGCAGCGTCTACATAGAAGTACTTCGTCACGAAATCCTTCGTGCAGCGGATACCGCCCCAACCACCATTCACACCATTGGGGAAGACGGCTACGTCCTCGGAAGCAATAGCGGCCAGGGTCAGGAACGAGGTACCGCCATACGACTGCTGGAACTCGCTGTCGTAAGCCACGGCGAAGAGGAACTCCTTCGTCACCTCGGGGTTGATACCGTTATCGCCACGGAACAGGTCGGCATAGTTGTTGGCCAGGCCGTAACCCAACGAGAAGATCTTCTCGCAGGTGGCAATCACCTTGTCATAAGCCTTCACACCGGCATAGATCTCGGCATTGAGGTAAACACGAGCCAAGAGACCCAGGGCCGAACCCTTGTCTGCACGGGGATAGTTCGACTGAGCGTCGGGCAGGATCTGAGCCAGCTCCTCGAGCTCCGAAACTACGAAAGCGTAGATCTCGGCGGCGGGAACCTGGGCGGGAGCCTTAGCACCGAACTCCGAATTCTCGGTCGAGAAGGGAACGGCACCAAAGGTATCCATGGCCATCCAGTAGAAGAAGGCACGAACGAAGCGAGCCTCGGCGCGGAAGCCCTGAATCTTAGCCTTTACATCATCAGCCACACCACGATCCGAAAGCTTGCTGTCCTCGGTCTGACGCAGGTACTCATTTACCCACGAGATCGACTGCAGCGAGCGGAAGAATACACCGTAAACAGCCTCGTTCTCGGCATCCGACCAGGTGTTGGTGTTCATAGCACGCACCCAAGCGTCGTTACCCCAGGCAATCTTACAAGCGTCGGTCGTTACCTCCTGGCAAGCCCAAAGAGCACGGATAGCCGAAGTGGCACCACCATCGACACCACTGATATCGTAGAGGGCGTGAGTCGAAATCGAGTTGTAGAGCTTGGCAAGGCCCTGCAAATAGCCGGCCTCGTCAGCACCATAAGCGGTCTCCGAGGTTACATCCCACTCGTTCAAGGGGAGCGAATCCAAGTCCTTCACACACGAAGTGAAGCAGAGCATGGTACCGGCAACCGCAGCTAAAAATTTATTGATTTTCATTGTTTTCAACTGTTAAGGTTTAGAAATTAAGGTTCACGCGCAGCGAGTAGATGCGGGGACGAGGCCAAATGGTGCCGTCGATACCCGTCGAGCTCGAAACCTCGGGATCCACACCGCTATACTTCGTGATAACGAATACGTTCTGAACACCGGCAGCTACACGGATCTTCAGGTCGGTCGAACCGATCTTATCGAAGGTGTAACCCAGATTCACGTCGTCCAAACGGAAGAACGAAGCGTTCTCCAGGAAGTAGTCCGAAGCCCACTGCTCCTGCGAGTTGGCAGCAACCCAACCGGTCTTCAGCACGGTGGTAGCGTAGTTCGAGAGGATACCCGAGTTTACATCCACATTAGCCGTCGAGTTAGCCGAAGCGAAGTCGTTGAAGGCGTAGTTGCCGATCGAACCGTGGCCGTTGAAGCCGAAGTCCCAATTCTTGTAGCTGAGCTTGAGGTTCACGCCGTAGAAGAAGTCGGGCAGCGGGCTCTTCTTGGTGTTGTAACGGTCGTTCTGCGAGATCTTACCGTCACCATCGCGGTCAACCAGAGCGTTCTGGATGGGCTTACCGTTGTTGTCGTAGAGCTGCTGGAAGAGGTAGAACGAGTAGGGCTTCGAGCCTACCTGGTGGATCGTAGCACCTACACCACCCGTACCCTTCGACAGACCACCCTGATCTACGAAGTAGTTCTCATCACCCGTGTTGTTCAACTTGATGAACTCGGTGTGCTGGTAGGTACCGTTCAAACCGATACGCAGATTCCAATCCTTCGTACGAACGGGGGTGAAGTCCAACGAAACCTCGACACCCGTATTACGCATCTCACCGACGTTGGTCATCAGCGAGTTACCGAAGTTGGCACCCAGAGGAGTGGTTACGCGGTTCAACAGATCCTTCGTGTCGCGGCGGTATGCATCCACGCTACCGGCGATGCGGCCATCGAGGAAACCGAAGTCAACACCGATGTTGTAGGTGGTCGTCGTCTCCCACTTGATGTTGGGATCGTAAGCGGCGGGCGACCAGAAGTAGTTCCAACCGTCCTTACCCATGTAAGCCTGGTCAGTTACATTCTGCGAGAGCGAGTAACGCGACAGGTACTGGTAGTCACCGATCTCCTGCTGACCCGTCTGACCATAACCCAAACGGAGCTTCAGGTTCGATACCACCTCCTGGTTCTTCATGAAGGGCTCGTTCAGGATGTTCCAAGCAAAGGCTGCCGAGGGGAAGTAACCCCAGCGGTTATCCTTGGCGAACTTCGACGAACCGTCGGCACGCAACGTGAAGGTGAAGAGGTAGCGCGAGTCGATCGAGTAGTTGATACGGCCGTAGAACGAAACCAGGAAGCTCTCCCACTGCGAGAAGAGACCCTTGTTGTTGGGGTTACGCTCGTCGGTCTGGTTGAAGTACGAGAAGCCCTGGCTACCACCATAAACGTGCTGGTACGAGTAACCCAACATGGCGTCGAGGTTGTGCATGCCCCACGTCTCGTTGTAGTTGGCGTAGAAGTCGAGCACCTGGTTGCGACGCAGGTTCATGTTCGTGTGGTTCTGACCCCAGCCACGAGCGCTGTAGCCCATACCCTCACCGATGGTCGTATCCTTGTAAGCCTGGTACGAACCGGGGTTCACACCGTTGCGCTCATCCGACTTCGACCAGTCGAGACCGAGGTTCAAGTTGAAGCGCAGAGCCTCCAAGCCGTGTACCTTATAATCTACCTGGGCGTTACCGAGGAAGCGGTACACCTTGGCCCAGCTCCACTGATCGTAGAGCAACTGCAGCGGGCCGGGGTCAGCCAGGTTGTTGGGGATGAACTCCGTACCGCGACCCGAACCCCAGTTCCAGTAACCGTTGGTGGTCGTGTAGTCGATCGAGCCATCCTCGTTGTACCAGTAGGGAGCCTTCGTGGGGTTCATGAAGGCAGCAGCACCTACGGCACCGTCGGTAGCGTAGTTCTGGTGCGTATAAACACCCTTAGCATTCACCGATACGGTGAGGTGCTTGTCGAAGAACTTGGGCGAGAGGCTGATATCCACCGTAGCGCGGTCGTAGTCCGAGGTATCGAGCGTACCCTGCTGGCCGGTGTAACCCACCGATGCACGGTAAGGCAGGATGTCGTTGTAGTTACCGTAAACGCTCACGTTGTGGTCGTGCGAAATGGCCGTACGGAAGATCAGATCCTGCCAGTCGGTCGAGGCGTCACCCATCAGGGCGCGAATAGCCTTACCCTTCTCCGAATCCTCGGGGTAAACCTCCGTGATATAGCTGCGGAACTGGTCGGCATCCATCGTCGGGATGCGATCCGAGTTCTGCGAAACCGATACCGAACCATTGTACGATACGTTCACCTTGTTACCCTTACCCTTCTTCGTGGTGATGATAATTACACCGTTCGATGCACGCGAACCATAGATAGCCGCTGCCGATGCATCCTTCAACACCGTAAACGACTCGATATCGTTCGAGTTAACCAGCGAGAGGGGGTTTGCCATACCGGCACCACCATCCTCGGCAACGGGCACACCGTCGATCACGATCAGCGGGTTGTTCGAGGCGTTCAGCGAAGCCATACCACGGATACGGATCTTGGCACTCGAGTTGGGACCACCGTTACCGGGAACCACCTGAAGGCCCGGGACCTTACCCTGGAGCATGTCCTGGGTCGATACCACGGCACCGCGGTTCATCTCCTCAGCCTTGATAGCCACTACCGAACCGGTCATGTCGTTCTTCTTCACGGCACCATAACCGATTACCACGACCTCATCCAAGGTCTGAAGGTCCTCCTGCATGGTCACCTTCTGAAGATCGGTCGACGAAGCAACCAACTCCACGGTCTTGTAACCAATGTAGGAGATCTCAACTACCGACTGGGCGTCCTTCACCATCAGGGTGTAGTCACCGTCCAAGCCGGTCGAAATACCATTGGTCGTGCCCTGCTCCAGGACAGTCGCACCAATGATGGGCATTCCGGTGTTGTCCACCACAACGCCCTGCACTTTGTACGAACCCTTCTGGGCCCATGCAAAGTGGGGGGTAATCAGCCCAAGGAGCATCATACCCAAACACATAGCCAAAATTTTTCTCATAGCAATTTGTGTTAGTTAATAATTGGTTTAGTTAATAAATTTGAAGGATATTTCGTTTCTTAATATATATAGGTAAATCGATTTATTATGCCTTCTTCTCCTTGATCACCGAAACGGCGAGGGCACCCAGTACCATGCAGACACCGGCTACCACCATCATCATGATCTGCGTTCCACCTACCAACTTGATGATCACGCCACCCATCAAGGCTGCAACAATCTGAGGCAGGCAAATCGTACAATTGAACAGACCCAAGTAGGCACCCATCGAGTTGCTGCCGGCCAGGGCATTGGTCAACAGAGCAAAGGGCATCGAAAGCATCGCAGCCCAACCGCAACCAATCAACAGGAAGGGAACAAACATCAGGTAGGCATCGTGAACAAAATAGGTCGAAGCGAAGCCCAGACCACCAAGCAGGAGGCTCACCGTATAGGCTGTCTTCATCCCCTTAAACTTAGGCAATACAAGGGCCCAAAGGATCGAACCTACGGCCTGCACTGCAAAGAGGACACCCGTCCAGTTACCGGCATCCTGGTAACCGGCCGAAGCCGTATCGGTCGTATTCCACACATTCTCAGCCACACCGCCAGTCGTATAATTCCACATGTAGAGGAAGGCAAACCAGCAGAAGAACTGCACCAGACCAATCTGCCAGAAGGCGGCAGGGGCCTTCATCAGCAGCGTTACGAAGCCTTCGCTCTTCTCCGTCTGCACGGGAGCGGGGTGATACTTCGCATACTCCTCGGGGGCCATCTCCTTCACATTGAATCCCGTGAAGAGCACACAGAGGATCAGAATGGCGGCACCCACATAGAACGAGTAGATCACCGAGTCGGGAATCACACCCTCGGGAGCCACATTCGAGATACCGATCCAGGTGAAGATGTAGGGGAAGAGGAAGCCGACCAGCGAACCGGCGTTGCAGAGGAGGCTCTGAATCGAGTAGGCCTCAGCCTTCTGCTCCTCGTTCACCACATCGCCCACCATCATCTTGAAGGGCTGCATGGCCATGTTGATCGAGGTATCCAAGAGCATCAGCATCACCAGTCCGAAACTCATGGCGGCCTTGACCGTAAGGTTCAAGCTACCCGAGTTGGGCAGGAGCACCATCACGAGGATCGCCACAATGGCGCCCAGGTAGAGGTAGGGCTTACGGCGGCCCCACTTGCACCAGGTCTTGTCGCTCCAAGTTCCTACCAAAGGCTGAACGATCATACCCATCAGCGGGGGAAGGATCCAGAAGTAGCTCAAGCTGTGCGGATCGGCACCCAGCGTGGCAAAGATGCGGCTGATGTTCGCACTCTGCAAGGCATAGGCAATCTGAACACCGAAAAATCCGAAGCTCAGGTTGTACATCTGGCGGGTTGTTAAATTAGGTAGTTTCATTATTAAATTTTTTTATTAAATAATTTGTAACATTTTTATCACACAAAAATTTAAAAAATATTTCACATAAACAAATCCTCCTGGACGAACTGCACGATTATTGGGATGAACTGCCATTTTTCGGGAGCCAACGAAAAGGACAAATCGCACTCAAAAAGCGAAATTTATAAAAAATTTAGGCAGAGCGAAGCAGATTCGTCAAATTTTTCCTATCTTTGGGAGGACGGAATCCCAAAAATGAGCACAAAGAACATATACCCCAACCCGGAGTCTACTCCCCTTTCGACGGCGATGGTGATCCACCTATTTGCCGTGGCCCACGCAGTAGTGGCCCTGGCAAGCCGATCGTTGAACTACTACGACGATGTGCCCCTAACGATTCTGACCCTCTCGATGGTGGTCATCATCTCGTTGCGGTATCGGCTAAAGGTCGAGATTTTGGCTATCGCCACCTTGGTTGCCAGCTTCTTTGGCTTCCTCATGGGGGTCTACGGCGGGCTCTTCGTTCGCACGCTGATTCGCAGCGACCTGTGGGCACCGGCCATTGCCACCTTCCTGGTTACCGAACTGATCGGTTGGGGGACCTACTTTGTGGCTCGGGCACGAAGAAACGGAGGTTCAAAAATTGGGGTAAATTACACCAAAAATCATCATGTTACATCGGTTCTACTGATCGCTGGAACGATCCTGCTTCTGCGCGTTTGCTACATGGTCATTCTGCGTCTCTACTACGCCGAGCAGGAGAACATCTACACCGAACTTTCGCGCATCTTTTCCAACCCCTTTGCGCTGCTGCTACTGATCTGCGGCCACCTGATCTGCGTCCATTTCTACAACCGAAACCGCCACCTTTTTCACCGACGAGGAAGCCACTCCTTATGGATTCTCTTCTCGGTGGTTACCATCTCCTCGCTGACGACTTTCTGTGTATTGGCCGGCCCGCTGCTCCGGCAGCCGGTCACCGGACAACAATTCCTGCGCATGGAGGTGGTGATGTTGCTACTCTCGGTGGCCACCTATGCGTTGCTCTACCTTGGCCACTATGTTGTCACCTCACAACGCGAACTCGACCTCGAACGCCAACAGCGCAACTTCGCCCAATACCGTTACAATCGTTTCAAGGAGCAGATCAACCCCCACTTTTTATTCAACTCGCTCAACATTTTGGATTCGTTGGTACAAGAGGGGGAGCGCGACCGAGCCGGAGCCTATATCCGCAAACTAGCCGGCATCTATCGTTATATGCTACGCAACGAAGAAGAGACTCTCATTGCCTTGAGTGAAGAGATCGCCTTTGCCGAGATGTATATCGACCTGATCAAGGAGCGTTTCACCAACGGGCTGGAGGTCGAGCGCGAGATTCCCCGAGAGTATCTCTCCTGCATGGTAGTTCCCTGCTCGGTACAACAACTAATCGAAAACGCTACAAAACACAATATAGTTAGCGCAGATGAGCCGCTAAAAATCAAGATCAGCGCCTCCGATGCGTGGCTCTCGGTGGAGAACAACCTGCAACCGCGTATCAGCCGTCGCAACGAATCGACCCATTTGGGATTAAAAATCATTTCGCAGCAATACTACGATGCGGGAGGTCGTGAGATCCGAATCACCTCGACCGATACCACATTCCGCGTCGATCTGCCGCTATTAAAAAACATAAAAGCATGAAAGTCTTAATCGTAGAGGACGAGCAGTTGGCTCGCAACAGCCTCCGAAATATCATCCTAAAAAAATTCGACGACCTGGAGATCGTTGGGATGCTGGGTTCGGTGAAGAGCACCATTCAGTGGCTGCGCGAGGGAGAAAACCGCGCCGACATTATCTTTTTGGATGTGGAACTCTCCGACGGCATGTGCTTCGACATCTTCCGCGAAGTGAAAACCCAAGCCAAAATCATCATTACTACGGCCTACGACACCTACGCAATCAAAGCTTTCAGGATCAACTGCATAGACTATCTATTGAAACCCATTGATCCCGAGGAGTTGGAGGAGGCCGTAAACCGTTGCCGCACGGCCACACGAGTTGTCGACACACTCGACATCGAAGCCCTGCGACACGCCCTTACAGGAGAGTCGAAACCGGAGTTTCGTAGCCGTTTCACGGTACGCATCGGCGACCGCATCTTGATCCTCCCGATCGAAGAGATCGCCTACTTTTATGCCGAAGACAAGAGCACCTACGCCGTTACGAAGGAGGGCAAACGCCACATCCTCGATCTGACACTCGATGCCGTACAAGAGTCGGTTGATCCGAGTCGTTTCTTCCGCATTTCACGCTCCCAAATTGTGGCTCTCGAGGCGATCGAAAGTGTCTCGAAACACCTAAACAACCGCCTGAAGGTCAATCTGATCCCTAAACCCTCGTTCGAGGCCTTTGTAAGCCGATTCCGCCTCAATGATTTCATGGAGTGGATCGAGGGGAAATAGTGTAACCGAGCATAAAAAAAAGAGCCGTTTTCTTTTGGAACGGCTCTTTTCGTCATTTTTAGTCAAAGAAATAGTTAATGTTGCAGAAAAAAAGGTGGCCAAGTCAATTTTTTTACCTATCTTTGTTGCCAAATATCCGTACGCGTATATTGCGCATAGGCGCGCACGGAGAAAACCGCAAAAACAAATAACAAATACAGTCATGAAAAAACTTCTTATTATCGCCTTTTCGGCCCTGCTGATGGCCTCGTGTGCTTCACAAAAGCGCGCCCTCTATCTGCAGGATTTGGACACCACGGCGGTGGCCAAGATTGCCGATTCGTATCAGATCCGACTCAAGCCCCACGATCGCTTGACCGTGGTGGTAAACAGCCGCTACCCTGAGCTGGCCGCCCCCTTCAACACGGCCTCGTCGATGAACTCGCTGACGGGTACGCCGATTGACGGCAATCACTACACCTCGTCGACCAACTCGTTGCAGGTGCGCACCATCGACTCGGAGGGTATGCTCGAGATGCCGATCATCGGCAAGGTGGCCTGTGCCGGCAAGACCCGCGAGGAGGTGGCCGCCGAGATCGCCCGTCTGATCAAAGAGGGGGGCCACCTGAGCGACCCCACGGTCAACATTCAGTTTACCGACATGGCCGTAACGATCGTGGGCGACGTAAGCAAGCCCGGACGCTACAACATCACCACCGACCGTCTCTCGCTCCTGGATGCGCTGGCCATGGCCGGCGACCTGACGATCTTCGGTCAGCGTAAGGATGTGACGGTGATTCGCGAGGAGAACGGCCTGCGCACGAGTGCCACGCTCGACCTCACCTCGCAGGAGATCTTCTCGTCGCCCTACTTTTACATCCAGCAGAACGACGTGGTGTATGTAAAGCCCAACAAGTACAAGACCGCCACCGGTGAGTACAACCAGAACCGCTCGTTCTACATCTCGCTGGTTTCGACCGCCGTATCCGTTGCGACCCTGATCGTAACCATTACCAAGTTATAAAAAATTGGAATCATGATCGAACAGAACAACACGAACAACAACCACGCAGAGACCAACGAGTCGTCTGCATTCTCGCTTTACGACATCGTCCGTCTGATGCTCTCCAATTGGTATTGGTTTGTCATCTCGGTAATCCTCTGCTTAGGCTGTGCCTACCTCTACCTGGCCTCGACCGAGAAGGTCTACAACCGCACGGCCACGATCCTGGTGAAGGACTCGCGCAAAGGCGGTGATACCGACTTGGCCGCCTTCAGCGAGCTGGCCGGCTTCACGGCGCGCCGCAATGTGGACAACGAGATCTATATCCTCCAGTCGCGCCGCTTGATGGAGCAGGTGGTACGCCAGCTGAACCTCACGATGAACTACTCGACACGCCGCGGCCTGCGCATGGCGACCCTCTACAAAGAGAGCCCGATCGAGGTGCAATTCATCAACGGAAACGACTTCGAGTCGGCCTCGTTTGAGGTAAAACTCCTCGAAGGCAACCGCGCAAGCATCAGCGAATTCATGAACAAGAAGATCGCCTTGGGCGAGATCGAAGGGGAAGATACGGTCGTAGAGGCCGTGTTGGGCGACACGATCAACACCCCGGTCGGAGCCATCTGCATCAACCCCACCTTCTACCTCACCGAGGAGTACCAAGGCAAGACGATCAAGGTGGGCAAGAGCTCGCTAAACTCCGCCACGAGCTCCTACCGCAAAGCCGTACAGAGTTCGGTGGTGAACAAACTCTCGTCGATCATCTCGCTTTCGATGCGCGACGTGGTTCCGCAACGTGCCGAGGATGTAATCAACACGCTGATTGCTGTCTACAACGGCGATGCCATGGAGGACAAGCGTGCCGTAGCCAAGCAGACTGCCTCGTTCATCGACAGCCGTCTGGCCGTGATCAGCCAGGAGTTGGGCAATGTGGATAAGGAGATCGAGCAGTTCAAGCGCAAGAACGACATCTTTGACCTCTCGACCGAGGCACAGCGCATGCTCTCCGAGAGCTCGAAGTACAAGAGCGAGGGGCTGGCCATCGAGAACCAGGTCGCTATGGCCAAGTATCTGTGCGAGTTCCTGAACGACAAGGAGCAGGAGAACGCCCTAATCCCCGCCACGGCCGGCATGCTGAACGCGGGCATCGCCTCCCAGATCAGCCAATACAACACCATGCTCCTCACGCGCGACAAGTTGCGTGCCGAGGGGTCGGAGAACAACCCCACACTCCAGAACTTGAACAAGGCTCTGGCAGCCAACCGCGAGGCGATCATTGCGTCGCTCAACTCGCACATCGAGGCCCTGCAGATCCAGTCGGATGCCCTGCGCAAGGAGGAGCGTTACGCCAACACCCGCATCCAGAGTGCCTCGTCGAAGGAGAAGGAGATCCTGGGAAGCATCCGTCAGCAGAAGGTGAAGGAGGAACTCTACCTCTACCTCTTGCAGAAGCGCGAGGAGAATGAGCTGGCCGTAGAGGTCGTTGAGCCCAATTCGCGCATCGTGGATTCGGCCTTCGGCTCGCCGCTGCCCGTCTACCCGAAGAGCTTCATGATTTTAGCCGTAGCTCTGATCTTCGGTTTGGGTATCCCCTTTGCCATCCTCTACCTGATGGAGGTTCTCGACACCTCGATCCGCGGTCGCAAGGATATTGAAGAGCGCACGAGCATCCCCTTCTTGGGTGAAATTCCCCTCTACACGGGTGCTACGAACCACGGCATTGCCGTGCGCGAGAATGGTCGCGACTCGGTTTCCGAGGCCTTCCGCATCCTGCGCACGAACATGAACTTCATGAACGTAAACGACAAGGAACAGAAGGTGATCATGGTAACCTCGTCAAACCCCCACGCAGGTAAGACCTTCGTATCGGTCAACCTGGCACTGACGATGGCCATGGCAGGCAAGAAGACCCTGCTGGTGGATATGGACCTGCGCCGCCGCTCGCTCACCAAGGTGATGGGCCACGGCAGCGACACCAAGGGTGTAACCTCATTCTTAAGTGGTAGCACGAAGAATATCCAGGATCTGATCCTTCCCACGCGCACCAATGCCAACCTGCACGTCCTCTATGCCGGCGTTCAGCCCCCCAACCCTGCCGAGATGCTGCTCTCGGAGCGTTTGGATGAACTGATGAAGGAGTTGCGCAAGGAGTACGACTACATCATCCTCGACAGCGTTCCCGCCTTGGTGGTGGCCGATGCCATGATCACCGACCGCTTGTGCGACCTCTCGCTCTATGTGGTGCGTGAGGGTCTGTTGGATCGTCGCCAGCTGCCTGACATCGACCGCTTCTACCGCGAGAAGAAGTTCCACAACATGACCCTTGTTCTCAACGGAGCAAGCATGAAGAGTTCGAACTTCGGCTATGGCTACGGCTATGGCTACGACTACTACGGAACGGACGAGGAGGGCTCGGTAAAGATGCAGCTCCCGCTGATCGTTCGCATCAAGAAACTGCTTAAAATCGGTAAATAGTCATGGCTGTTTCGGGAAACGTAATCTGCATTGATTTCGACGGTACGGTCGTTACGCACGAATATCCTCACATGGGCGAGGACAATGGTGCCGTACCCGTACTGAAAGAGCTCGTGGCCAACAAAAACCGCCTGGTGCTCCACACCATGCGCAGCGGTCGCTTGCTTGATCGGGCCAAGCAATGGTTCGCTGACCGCGATATTCCGCTGTGGGCCATCAACGCCAACCCCGAACAGAAGCAGTGGACCGATTCGCCGAAGATCTATGCCAACCTCTATATCGACGACAGCGCCCTGGGTTGTCCGCTCAAGATTGTGGACAACTGCTCGCGCCCCGTGGCCGATTGGGTGAAGATCCGCGAACAACTTGTCCGCGAAGGCTACCTCGATGAATAAAGCGATCGGTTGAGCAGCCCCATGCGCGCTCAACCGACACCCCTCTCCCCTACCCCGAGTCTCTTTGGCTCGGGGTATTTTTTGCCATCTCGCACTCCAAGAGTGCTCACGAAAGGGTTTCTTATCCCTATTCAAGGCCCAAATCGGCTCATTCCCCCCAAAAAAGGGGCAAAAATGAGAAAAAATCAAAAAAAAGAGCAAAAAAGTTTGGAGGGAACGAAATTTTCACTACCTTTGCATCCGCAATCAAGGGGGATTAGCTCAGTTGGCTAGAGCGCTTGCATGGCATGCAAGAGGTCACCAGTTCGACCCTGGTATTCTCCACAACAAAAAACAACGGAAGGCTATAAAGTTTTCCGTTGTTTTTTATTGTATTTTGACATTCCCTCCCAAACCCTCCCTTTGAGAAAGGGAGGGCTTCATCATACCAGGGGCAACGGGTGACCTCTTAACCCCCTCCTCCCAGGAGGGATGGGGAGGTGTCAATAAAAACAAGGTGGGCTTGCCCACCAGTTCGACCCTGGTATTCTCCACAACAAAAGACAACGGCAAAACCTGTCGTTACTCTACTATTTATTCATACCTTTGCAATAGCAACAGCCTAAAAAACACTACAAAGGTTGCTGTTTTGATTATTTCTTGCTATATTTGTAAGAAATATTCGATATACAGGCAAGTGTTTGTCACTTCTCGCTGATGAACCTAGGAAATTCATTTTGTGATAAGAGAGTGAACAAGCCCTTTGTGCGTGTCTGCATATACTATGTCGAAATAGTATGTGCGGGTTGCTTCTTTTCTTTATCACAGGTTTTCCTAGGACATATCAGCGGAGATTAAGTAATTAGTCTGCGCTTCTTGTGTTTATATACATCATTCGCGACTATATGTTATAACAGAAGATTAAACCAATGAATATGGAGATAACATTAGACAATAAGCACATAGCTGCCAGATTGGTGGAAATATGCCGAAATTATGATGGAGGATATGCTCATTTTACAAACGATCCAGATATTGATGCCACAATAAACGATATAGTTCACTATCCACACCTTTTTGTCTTAGCATGTTTGATGGATAGGCAGATAAAGGCTGAGCGTGCATGGACTATACCTTATATGGTATGTAAAGATTTGTGTAAAGGAGACTTCTCTTTCAATGCCCTCGAACAACTATCATTAGAGGATATTGCTGGTTATTTCCACGAGCGGAGCTTGCACCGATTTAACGCGGATATGTCTGAGCTCTTTTACAAGGCTATTGTTCGAATAAAGGAGCATTATCGTGGTGATGCAAGTCTAATATGGGCAGGCGATGTTAGTAGTGCAGAGGTGATATATCGTTTCTTATGTTTCGATGGATGCGGTATAAAGATTGCCTCAATGGCAACAAATCTCCTGCATCGCATCTTCGGCAAGGAGTACACAGACTATTCAGCACTGGATATATCGCCGGACATCCATATTCGACGAGTATTAAATCGTCTAGGGTTGGTGGACGACATCGATGATGTTAATATGGCGATATACAGAGCAAAAAGTATATATCCAGCCTTCCCCGGGGTACTTGATGAATGCTGCTGGGATGTAGGACGCATATATTGTCATCCGACATCACCTAAATGTGATGAATGTATTTTACATGATATATGTCAATATCAGAACATAAAGGAGTAATGCTGAAAATCCTAAATAGAGTAGGCAAAAGTGTTATAAAAACTTAATTATTATGGGATCATCAATGAGTAACATTAGCATAGCAGAGCAAAGAGTAAAAAATGCACAGGCAAACCTTGAAGCACGAAAGAGGGATAAGGAGAATGCTAAGGCATCGGGCAACTATCAGAGAGCAAGTAAGAACTTTAATTGCGGCGGTAAGTCGATGAACTCCTACGATGCTAATATTTACAACGCAAAGGAGACCCTTAAGCGTGCAAAGGAGGATTTAGCGTGGGCAAAGAAGAATAAGTAGTAGTCCGATTAGTGAAAAGTTGCATTATATCGGATGGAGTGATATATTGGACTCTGTATGATGGCACGGAGAAGGTGTGCGCTCGTTTCGATAAGGAGGAGTGGCACCTTGCCGTGTCAGATATAGATACCGATGAAGAGTTTGCCGAGGTGGTGAATACGTGCCAAACCATCAACTGTTACACTCTAAGGCTCTGTTGTGACGATAGCCCTATTGCGTTCATATACACAAAATATATCGATGAGCGCAATAGTGTAGTATCGGTGCACGGTGGCGGTTGGGGAGGCTCGCTATCCTCATCAAGACAATACTGTCGGGGGATTATCTTAATGGTGAAATATCTGCTCGGGCAGGGTCTGAAGGTACAAACGTCGTGCCTGCTGGAAAACAAGCGTGCTTATAGACTTATGCACAGTATAGGCTTTGTCAAATATCGCATTGACAAGGGCTATGTCGATATGTGGATTAACAAAGAGCGATTGCAACGTAGCAAGATGTACAGATACCTCTATCCGCAAACAACCATCTTATAATAGATAATGTACTTCCGAAAAAGAGCAGTCTTAGGTTTTCCGTTGTTTTTTATTGTATTTTGACATTCCCTCCCAAACACAAGGGTCTGCGGAATCACCGAATCGTCCTCAGCAGGAAATAGGGAACAAAGAGCAGACCGGCGAGGAGCGAGAGCAAGAGGTTGGCCGGATAGAGCAACAAGACCTGCAACCAATGATTCTTGCGATAGATGTTGCGCAGAAGCGAGGAGGTCGGAAAGAGGAGCGAAAGGAGTGCCTTCGTGCGGTCCCACGAGCGGTCGATGAACAAAAACTCCCAAAAGAGAGAGGTGAGTTTGCGCCCCAGGCCACGCGTTCGATCGGCCCGATAGTGGGCAACAAAGCGTGAGAAGAGGGAGCCCCCACACAAACATGGAGCCGGATGCGGAAAATCGGAATAGTGGGTACGCAATTGCTCCGAGGTGAGGTAGAACACACGCAGAAATCCATACTCACGGGCCCGCTCTCCCAACGCCACCCACTGCTCGGACGACATGGCCCCGGCTAAAAGATAAAGATCACGAAGCCATTTTGGGTCGCTATACTGATGGAAACAGGCATGTTGCGCCAAAAAGAGCCACTCATCAAGCGGTTCCATGGTGCGCAGGTTTCGCCCTTCGGATTTACAACGAGCAAGCGCATCGGCATTAAATTGCGCCACAGAACGACTGAAAAACTTCTTGGTAACAAAAGCCGTGTGCAGATCCACATCGACGGTAAGATGCGGCACCGAAGCCCGCAGAGCGACCTTGCCCTTTCGAGCGCGGGTCGCCTGATTGCTCATAAAATCGAATTGCAGGGTATAGCCCCGCTTTTGCAGACGCTCTATGTAATCGCCCAAGCGATCTGCGGGATAGATCAAGAGGTCGATATCCCCGACTGCGCGGTCGAACCGCTCGGAATAGAGTGTGCGAAGGAGTGCGATCCCCTTCAGAGGGATCACCTCACAGATACCCTCTCCCATTCGGCAAAGTTCCTCAAACTGATTTAGAATCAGCATCGAACGCGCAAGGTCAAAAGGCTCGGCCTTTACTCTCTTCTCGGTCATAAGTTTACGGTATTAGCGGGGTCCTTCTTCTGAAATTTGAGAAACATCCGCGCGCGCTCCTCCGGGGTGGCCCGATTGAATGTGGCGCGCGTAAAAAGCTTGCTATGACTTTCAAAACGACCCAAAACACAATTCGCACAGAGCGGATTATCTGCCCGATGGGTCATTAGGAGTTGGCGACGCAGACGGCGCGTTGCCGGAGCATTATAGAGATGGCGGTAGGAGTCCTTGAGCATCGACCCCACCACCGTATCTCCCGAATAATCGAAACTACAAAAGGCCACATCGCCATTCCAGAGTACGGAGAGCATCCCCGAGGCCTGGTTACAGAGATCGCTATGCGAAGCCAGGTGCCCCGAAAGATCGCCCGTATGAGGAAGAGCCGGCCAAGGCCACGCGACAGAAAGTGAAATCGTATTCAGCTGTTCGAAGCGCTCAAAAAGAGAGCGACAAACAGGTTCCAAATCCTCCGCATGGGAGCCATCCACAATCATATTGAGGCCATAATGGCGCTTTGCCTCGGCAAAAATGCGATCGATTCGTAGCAACGCCGCCTCGGCCTCCTCATAGCGAGCCGGGGTACGGATCTGCTCATAGTGGGTCTTCGACAAGAGATCCATCGAGAAGGCGATCTTCACCCCTCGCACCGAGAGCAACTCGCGCAGGAGCCCCTCGTCGATGCGATATCCATTGGAGAAGACCACCGGAAGGATTTTTCGCGCCATAAGTTGTCGGGCGAAATAGACCAGATCTTTATTCAGAAAGGGCTCTCCGCAGAGATGCAGGAAGCATTGGCGCGCCGGAAAATCGAGGTTTTGCAGGACCCGGTCAAAGGTCTCTCGTGTCATCACCCCGCGTTCACGCAACTTCACCCCCGGAATGCCATTCGGGCAGCACGAACAGGCAAGCGTGCAGCGGTTTGTGGTCTCGATGACCAGCGTATCGGGCATTCGAAAGCGCCAACCACGCAACAAAAGGCCATCGACCAGGCGACGCTTCCACACCCGAAAGTGGTATTTCAGAAGGGCTTTATTCATGGCTTTTTCCCGATTTATAACTCAAACAAGCCCCCTGACAAAGGCGGCGCGCATAGAGGTAGCAATCCGTACACTCTTCACGAAGAGGTACATGCAACAAGTGCTCTACCTCGGGACGGAATTTTTCGCCAATCTGCTCCCACGCGAGCTCCTCATCAAAAGCAATTTTGGGCGAAGACAGCCCCAAGCAGGGCGTGAAATTCATCTCGGGCGAGAGACAGATATTGTGCATGTAGTCATCCTCGTAGATGTTGCAGAGCGAGGCACCGTAGCCCTCCTGCAGCAGCCGTTCGGCCACCCCCGTCGAGAAGAGGCAGAGAGGCAGCGGCTTAGCAAACCCCAAGGCGATCTGCTCCTTTTCGGCTCGGGTCACCAAGTCTTCGATCAAAGGAATAAAGGCCTCAAAATGGCTTAATTCAACATAAGAGTTGGTCGCCTCGAGCGAGGGGATCGTCAGCGCCACATGCAGACGAGGGATACCGGTCTGATGGAGGAACTCGAACCACGGTTCAAACGATTTAGAATCCGTCGAGGTGATGTTGGCGCGTGCCACCAACTCAATTTTTCTCTCTTTGGCCAACTCGATATTGCGCATCATCGCCCCCCTCAGTCGAGGATTTTGAAGCGACTCGTCGGTAAGATGAACATAGATTGCCCTCACCACCTCGGGATAAAAATCCTCCAAATCGGAGCAGTCGATCGTAAAATTCGAAGCAAAATAGGTCGTCATCCCTGACTCTCGAACCTTGGCCAAGAACTGTGGTAAAAAGCGATACATCAGGGGCTCACCGCCACAAGGGGTGATCGACTCCACCCCCTCGCGCTTTGCCCAACGAAAGATCCTCTCCAGATCCTCTTCCGAGATCTCTCGCCGCGCAATATCGTTCGAAAAACAGTAGGGACAATGCAGATTGCACCACCCTGTCACAAAGACCATCAGTTGGCGCAGAGGAGGATTCGAGAGCAGGGGTTCGGACTCCCGAAATTTTGGGTGGCGACGCTCCAGGTCGGCCCTGATTCCCGGGAATTCGACACGCAGACGAGGCCAAAGTTTCAGGGCAAGGTCGCGATGTGCTTCGGCCCAGCGATCAAAACAGTCAAAGAAGAGGTGTTGTGCGGCATGCAGCCCCTCAAAGAGGGCATACTTACGGCTCGGATCGAAGGGCTCGGGAGGGGCGAATCCCTCGCCAAGGAAGGGAAAACGCGCCAGGGCGGGCATCCTCAGCAGAGAGGCCCCCCGCGGTTGGGCGAGGTAGTCGAAAAAGAGGTCGTAGCACCGCTCAAACTGCACGACAATCTCTTGAGCTGCCACCTCTTGGAATTCGCCACCCAACGCCCACAAGGCCTCAATATCCTGACGACTAAGCATGCTCAAAAAGTGATTTATCGAGCAGGTCGCGACGACCGAACCAGAAAGCATAGAAGGGGATCTCGTCTGCTACCCGCTGGCAGATATCCTGCCACACCTCGACATCGTACTGCATGCGGGCATTGTTGCTGGCCCGCATCAGGCGCACCACCGCCTCGATAGGCTCCTGTCGCTCCAAACGCGAAAGGTCCTCCTTGGAACGACGCACATAATAAAGGTTTTTGATCGGGGCACTTTGCAGCACTTTGCAGCCCGACTGGCTGACCACATCGATGAAATCTTTTCGCCGTTTTGTGTGGGGCGGAAAGAGTTTTGCCTCGAACAAAAGACTTCCCACACGCAGTTGCCCCTGCTCCTCGAACAAAAAGACAATATCGTCGCCCATATAGGTCGCCCCCTGCTTCACCAAATCGGTCGAAAGGGTCGATTTTCCATGGCCGCTCTCCCCCACAAAGACATGGCCGAAGCCACCCAACTCCACCGCTGCGGCATGGATCGTATAGCGGTTATACATCGCCATCACCGTGTGGATCAGAATCACAATCGGATCGGCAATATCGGGACGCTCTACATGACGAAACATCGTCTTACGGCAAAGCATACAGCAGATCGTGCGTGCCGAGGCGCGATCGTGAATCACCCACATCTCATGCGAAAGAACCAGGTAATCGAGTTCGGTCGCGGCCGAATGATACCAATGGACATGATTTTTTTGGTGGAAGCAGCCCACATAATAGCCATCCCACTTCGTGACCACATCGTGTGGCATCTGCAAAGGCTCCCACACAGGTCGGAATTCGATCGTATGCAACGGGGCCTCGGGGGCCTCCTCCTCTTTGCAGCGATGATGCAGAAAGAGTTTTTCGAGCTTTTGAATCTCGTGCTCACAATCGCTCGACCAACGCAACTTAACGCCGGCAACGAGCGTGAGCAACTCATATCTCTTATTTATTGATGCTTCTCCCATAAGAATTCAAAAAAAAGGCGGATCGACCGCACGCCGATCCACCTACCCTCAGAAGACTAATAACGATAATACAACGTCGTGTAGTGCAGCGAGACATAGTACAAGCTGCCTTGCACGATGTTCTTCGACTCGTGCTTCTGCGTTGCGGGCTTTTCATAGACCTTTTTCATAGTCATAAAAATTATTAGTTAGTAAAAGAGGGTTTTTCATTACTTCGGGGAGGGAAGGTACCCCCTCCTATCGAAGAGGTTTTGTCCAAGCACGGAGGTGACGATGAGTGTCCCCGGCCATTCAACCGCACCTCGGGAGGGGACTACTCCAAGAGTTTTTCCGAGCGCCACTGCTCAAGTTGTTCCTTCAAATCGGCCGCCAACTGCGAGGGATCGACCCCCTCGTACTCTCCCTGAAGGTACTCCAACAGAGCGGCCTCGTCCAACCCGCGAGCCACCGCCTGCCAAATGTCGCTCGCCACGGCATTCATCGTATAGTAGACTCCGCTCGTTACATTCACAGCGACCACCTTGTCCTGCAAGGTCTTCCACGATATATTCTCAGCAATCTTCATAACTCTTATAAATTTAGGTTCTTTACTCCGATTAAATTTTTTGCCAGGCAGGCCCCATTACACTTCTCGGGACTCATCAGGTTGCAGGTGGCACACTCCACCTTGCGACCCAACTTGCGATAGGGGGCAAACCGTTGCTCAAACCAATCCTTGGCCGCGTCGTAATTTTCAAACTCCGAGTAGGGTTTCGACCCCACGGTGGCCAATGACAGGCAATAGATCACCTCTCCGGTAGGGGTGATGTCCAGGCGTGAGCAGCAGCCCGAACGCACCTGCGATCCACACTGCCACAAAATACCCAACTGCTCGTCGGTAAAGGCACAGGTCGGAACGCCACACTCATACTGCAAGACAATATCCTCCTTGGCCGCCTCCTTGGCCAACTCCACCACCTTGCCGGCCACCACACCATACTCATCATCAGCCAACGCATAATTCGCCTGCGTGAGTGTCGGCAAGACGAAGCCCACCTTGATGTTGGGTGCCAACTTGAAGCGACGCACCAAGTCAAGCGCCCAAAAGTTATCATCCTCGCCGGGCATCACATTGAAGGTAATCGAGGCCCGCTCACCCAACGCTGCCAGCGAGGCCTCAATACGATCCCGCTGTTCATGGCTCCACTTATAAGGCGGATTTACATTCACCACCCAGGCGATAGGCAACATACCTAATTTTTCGGCATAGAGCGGTGCCGGTTCCGAGGCAAGGTTCGAAAAGATCGTGATCGGAAAATCCCGCTCGAGTAGTGTATTGACAATCCACTCGAATTTCGGGTGGAGCGTCGGTTCACCACCCATCAGGTGGATCGGACGACGATAGTTTGTCCGATCGAGCCAGGAGAGAATTCCCAAAAAGGTCTCGTCACTCATCGCTTGTTTTGGTACGGCCGGCACCATGCGGTCCATACCGAAACAATAGGGACACTTATAATTACACCAGTTGGTCAGCATTAAATTTGGCATACTCAACTATTTTCGATTATTCGTTTTACATCTTTTTTGAGGAGACAGTTAGAGTGTTGAATGAAAGCTACGGCAACCGCCCTGGCAAAGACCGCGGCGCATCAGATCACAAATACGACACTCCTCAAAAATGCCGACTCGCGGGCCCAACAACTCCTCGTTCCGGAGCATCAGGAGCCGATCCAGCGCCTCCATGCTCTCCACCGAGAGGGCATCCACACGCCCCAACTGGAAGAGCGGGAAACAGTTCCAAGCCTGCAACTTGGGACCTATGTCGATGGCTGCACCACATAAGAAACTCATCTGGCACCCCAAACGCTCCAAGCAGCCGAGTTGTTCGATCGAGAACATACAAGCCGTAAAGCCGCAATCCATTGAGAGGGAGATTTGGCGTTCGGCGGCCGCCTTGGCCACACGCACAAAGTAGTCTCCCGCCTCACGATAACGCTCCTTGGGAATATAGCTGTTTCCTCCGTTATAGATCGGCAAGGCAATGCCCACACGAATATTACGACTTAGCCCGAAGTTGTCGATCAGATCAAAGAGGTAAGTGGCATCGGCCCCCAAATCGAAGATCGTAAACGAGAGCGAGGAGATCGGGCCAAAACGACGGAAAAATTGATCCAGGTTCGAGAACTTCTCCTCGGTGTAGGTGTCACGTGTGCCGACATTGACCACAAAGTTCATCCGATGGGCAGCCTCTTCGAGCGGAATGGCGGCCAAAGCCTCAGGCAACGAATCGGTGGCACTGGTAAAGATTTTCGCGAAGATGCCGCGCTCCTTAAACAAGGCAAAGAGCTCCTCCAGATAGGGATACAGAAAGGGTTCTCCCCCCAACAATCCCAAAACAGGCGGATTGAGCGGGGCGTAATGATCGAGCAGCGAGCGCACTTCGTCGATGGTCAGAAGCTCCTCAACATCCCCTCCGGCCTGCTTCAGCACCTTACGAGCAAAGCAAAAGGGACATCCTCGGCGACATTTGTGGGTGAGGTAAAGATTGGGCATAGGCCTATTAGTTACTATTTAATTCCATCTATCGTCCTTGGTGATAACGCTCCAAATTACGCTCCTTGACAAAGTAGCGATAAACGCCGTCATCGGCCACCTCGCGAAGTTTCGAACGAACAACCGTAGGATTCTTCAACAAAAAATCCTTGTCGTTGCGCGTCACCCAGGCATGGCCCCGATCCCCCGACCGATAAAAGGTCAGCACAATATTGATACGGTAATTCCCCCGTCGATCCAAACGGCTGCAAATGGCATATATCCACTTCGAGAGAAAGAGGCACTTGTTTTTTATCATCGTAATGCAAATTTACGATTTCCCGTCAAAAAACACAAATTCACTGCGTAAAATTTACAGCCACGGCGTAAAATTATCGCCCCGCCTCTCATTTTTCACCTCCTTATGGTTGAAACGGTACTTTATATTACGGCAATGCCATCGTTACAAAAATCGAAAGAAAGTGCATCGCTCCCAATTTTTTTTATATCTTTGTCATCGTAACGACTGCGTATGCAAAGGCCGATGCACCCAAAGCAACGGAACGAGCGTACAAAAGACACAAGAACAACGAGTAACCCACACAAGATCATGAAAAGAGTCCTCTTTATCATCGCCGTCATCCTCTCGACCGCCTGCACCCCCAAAATGGAGGTGGAGGTATCGAACCCTTCGGAGATCGACCGCAAACACGAAACCGTGGAGATCGCCTGGAGTGAATTGGAACAGCGAGGCTTCTCACCCCAAGAGGTCGTTGTTTGGTGCAATCGAGAGGAGATCCCCTCCCAAGTGCTCTTCAACAGCCAAAAGGAGCCCCATTCGCTCATCTTTCAGTGTTCAACAGGCGCTGGAGAGAGCGAACGCTACCTGATCAAGGAGGGAATACCCTCCCCCTACCCCGCACAAGTTGTCGGCCACTACAATTCGGAAGAAAACGAGTACTCTTGGGAGAATCAAGACGCAACCTACCGTCTCCACCCGAGCGGAATGGAGTACTACCAAGAAGGTATCTCGTTGGGAAGAGAGTGCTCGGCCCCCTACCTCAACGAGCGAGTGTGGATAAACGAAGAACTACCTATCCACGAGACCCTCAACAACGGGCCGATCCGCACCACCGTGAAGCTCACCTACGCCCCCTTCCAAGTCGAAGAGCAGCCTGTGAAGCTCACGAAATACATCTCACTGGATGCCCACAGCCGATTCAACCGCATAGAGAGTCTATACGAAGGTGATTTCCCCACCCTACCCATTGCAGCCGGTTTCGTCCGCCAAGAGGTAAAGGCTCTCACCTCGACCGAGGAGTGGATTGCCTTCGCACAACCCCTTGCCGAGGGGGAGGGCAACCTCTATTTCGGCATCATTCAGCCCGGCGCAGAGTTCCGTGCCGATGCCGATGGGTTGGCCGTGGCCATCTCCGAGGTGGAGAGCGGTATTCCGATGGTCTATTATGCCGGCTCGGGCCTGAGCGATGTGAAGGACATGCGCCACTGGATGGAGCTCCTCGAGGAGGCTGCAGCCGCAGTAAGCAACCCCTTGGAGGTTACGATTTTATAGGTTCACAGCAATCGTATCCTCTCTTAACAACTCATACGCCTCAAACATGATTCGTATCGGAGTGATATCGGACACCCACGGCTGTTTCGACGAGACGTTGCGCAACTTCCTGCGCGATGTGGACGAGATTTGGCATGCAGGAGACATCGGTTCGCTCGAATTGGCCGATGAAATAGCCTCCTTCAAGCCCCTGAAAGCGGTCTATGGCAACATCGACGGAGGGGTTACACGGCGCGTTTACGACGATTTTTCCTGGTTTCGATGCGAGGAGGTAGGGGTGCTAATGACCCACATCGGGGGTTATCCACGCCACTACGCCCCGGGGGTGGTACAACGCATCGTGGGTTGCAAACCCAAGCTCTTCATCGCCGGCCACAGTCATATTCTGAAGATCATCTACGACCCCATCTACGACCTATTGCACATCAACCCGGGAGCCGCCGGCCGTTCGGGATTTCACAAAGTGCGCACCGCGGTGCGCTTTACGATCGACGGCTCGGAGATCCGCAACATGGAGATCGGCGAATGGCCGAAATAAGGAGGCAAAGCGACCCCTCGCCGACACACAAGATCCCCTGAAGATACAATAAAAAGTTTTACCCGTGCGTTCTTTGGCCACCAACGAAACACCAAGGTAAAATTTATGTACGCTAAACTTTCAAACTCATTACAAAGCCTCTTGGCTTGCACGGCCTTCGATGCCGCAAAACACCACCCCACGACCGATCCCGCAACCCTCTTGGTCACCGCCCTCTTGGGACAGGAGACATCTGCCCGTGAAATCCTATGCACCCAACTCGGAGAGGAGCGAATCCAACAGTTATGCATACACCTGCAGGAAATGGCTGAAAGGGAACAAGATTCTCCGTGCGAGGAGTTCTTCTTGTCGCTACCCAATCGATTGCTTCGTCGCTTCTACGACGAGCCGACGATCACCACTGCCCACTTATTGATTCTGCTCCTTGAGGAGCCCAATACCCCTTGTGCCCCCTACTTCTTTCAGGTCGGGATCACCCCCTCGAGCCTCTACGAAGAGGTTCTCAATCGCAAAGAGGAGGTGAAGCAACCTATATTTGCTGCGATTAAAGAGGCACCTCGTCAAATCGAGGCAGAATTCGGTGTCCTGCCCTCGAAAGGGCCTATCGACTTGGAATCCATCCGATAGTCGGAGGAGAAAAGGCCGAAAATTTTGCACCGATAATCATGCCGAATTTTGAATTTGTTGTATCTTTGTGCCCCTATGTACCGATTTTCAACATACAAAGCACAATACAAAGAGAATCTAAAACTCGCCCTGCCGGTGGTTTTCACCCAATTAGGGCAGATTTTGGTGCAGTTTGCCGACAATGTAATGGTGGGTCGCTACGGCGGGGAAGATGCCCTGCCGTTGGCGGCCGTATCGTTCGGCAACTCGGTCTTCTTCCTCTTCTTCATCGCCGCAATCGGTATCACTTTCGGTCTGACCCCTTTGGTCGGTGAACTTTTCGCCCAAAAGCACGAAAAGAGGCTCGTAGCACTCTTTCAATCGGGACTGCGACTCTACCTTGCGATCGGAGTAATCTCAAGTCTGCTGCTGTGGCTCTTCGTTCCCGCTCTCTATTTTATGGGGCAACCGCGCGAGGTGGTCGATATGGCGATCCCCTACTACCGCTACCTGATGTACAGCATGCCCTTCACAATGCTCTTCTTCTCGTCGAAGCAGCTGCTGGAAGGGCTCGGAAATACCCGCGCACAGATGGCGGCAACAATCCTCTGCAACGGAATGAACATCCTGCTGAACTGGATCTTTATCTACGGAAAGTTCGGTTTTCGGGAGATGGGAGCCGAGGGAGCCGGTTTGGCCACCTTCCTTTCGCGCGCACTGCTTCCGCTGCTGATGTTCGGCTACATGTACTATCGTTCCCACTACCGCATCTATTTCCGCGAGTTTCGACTCTTCGGCTGGAGCGCGAGCGACACCAAAACCTTGTTAAAGATCGGTTTACCGATCTCGGCCCAGGTCTTCTTGGAGTCCTCGGCCTTTGTCTTCGTGGGGATCATGATGGGATGGTTCGGCACCGTGGCCATCTCGGCCAACCAAATCACCACGACGATTGCCAATGCCGCCTTCAACATCGTGATGGCCGTGGGAGTAGCCTCCACGATCCGTATCTCACACAGCTTCGGAGCCCGCAACTGCAACCAAATCGCCTTGGCCGCCAAAAGTTCCTACCACCTGGCCATCCTCTGGAACACATTTGCCGCCCTGCTCTTTATCCTCTACCGCTACGAAATCGCTCACCTGTTCACCTCGAATCCCGAGGTCATCGAACTCACGGCTCGCATGATGCCCTTCATCGCTTTGTTCCAACTCTCGGACGGCATCCAAAACGTCTCGGTGGGGGTGTTGCGCGGTTTGCAGGATGTGAAGGTGATCATGCCGATCGCCTTTGTGGCCTATGTGGTGCTGAACCTGCCGATCGGCTACTTGCTGGGCTTTACCCTCGGCATGGGCCCCGTGGGGCTGATCCTCAGCTTTACGGTGGGCCTTACCACAGCCGCCATTCTGATGATTCTCCGCATTCGCTGGCGGATGCGCACCCTGCACAAAGCCTTCGCCGAGGAGACCCTCGCAATGCAATAGACCTTCTAAAGAGGAGTAGGCAGGCTTCAGATTAGGAGATTTGAAAAAAAAATCCTATCTTTACACAAATTTTTTGACCATGTATCAAGACCAACCCGATAAAAAGTGTCATCATAAGCCCGAGATCGGTCGTGGCTGCTCCTTTTGCAACTGCGGCAACGAGGTGGAGGTAACCCCTGTGGAGGGGTGCTACAAACTTCATGAAACCCAGTGGACAGAGGGCTACCCCGACAATATTCCGACCGACATCTTCGAAGTACGCTTCAAAAACACACGCCGCTCCTACTACCAAAATGTAAACAACCTGGAGCTCAAACGCGGTGATATTGTGGCCGTAGAGGCTTCGCCCGGCCACGACATCGGCATCATTTCGCTCACGGGCGACATGGTAGCCAAGCAGATGAAGCGCGTGGGATTCTTCCCCTACAACGGCGAGTATAAAAAGATCTACCGCAAGGCCAAGCCCTACGACATCGAGCGTTGGCAGGAGGCCATCGCCTTGGAGCACGAGACAATGATCGCCTCGCGCCAAATTGCCGCCGATATGGGGCTCAACATGAAGATTGGCGATGTGGAGTATCAGGGCGACAAAATCAAGGCAATCTTCTACTATATTGCCGATGAGCGTGTCGATTTCCGCGAACTGATCAAGGTCTTTGCCGAGCGATTCCACATCCGCATCGAGATGAAGCAGATCGGAGCTCGTCAGGAGGCAGGACGCATCGGAGGTCTCGGAGCCTGCGGCCGTGAGTTGTGCTGCGCCTCGTGGATCTCGAACTTCATGAGCGTGACGACCAATGCTGCCCGCGTGCAGGAACTCTCACTCAATCCGCTGAAGTTGGCCGGTCAGTGCTCGAAGTTGAAGTGCTGCCTGATGTATGAGTACGACACCTATAGCGATGCCCGTCGCTTCTTCCCACGTGTGAAGGAGTTGCAGGCTCTCGATGGCGACTACTATTTCATCAAGAACGACATCCTGGCCGGTACGATGACCTTCTCGAGCAGCAAGGATTCGCTCTCGAATTTGGTTACCCTTTCGGTGGATCGCGTCAAGGAGATCATGGCCCTGAATCGTGCCGGACAAAAGGTGGATCAGCTACAAGATAGCTCGACCACCGAGGAGGTGATCGAGGAGCCGACCTACCGTTCCGAGGAGGACAGCATCACCCGTTTCGACAAGCAGCGTCAGAACCGTCGCAAGAAGGGGAACAAACGCTCCAATGGCAACCGAAACGGCGAAGCCAAAGGGGCACAGCGCACCGAGGGGACTCCTGAACACAAAGCCGAGGCCAAGAGCGAAGGGGGCGAACCCAAAAACGGTGATCGTCCACGCCAGAATGGACAGCGCCGTCAGAATAGACAAAACCGCCGATCCCACAACGGCGACCGCCGAGGAGGCAACAACGCAGGGGCCAACTCCGGCAGTGAGAAGAGTGAGTAGCAGGATGCGACAGGGAGTTTGGATACTCTTGTGCGGGCTTTGGCTGTGCGGATGCACACGCCCGACACAAGCCGTGATGGCCGATGTAAATCCCTACGGCTGGGAGGAGGAGATTCGGGTGAAGATCGAAAATGCCGACACGATGACCCTGCGCGACCTCTCGTTAGTGGTGCGTGCCAACCGGAATTTTCGCTTGGATACGCTCCATGTGGAGGTTACGCTAAAAAGCCCCGAGGCGGCACAATTCAGCGAGGTAGTCGCCCTCCCGATCCGCCACCTGCATCGTCCTGCAGCCCTTCGGCTGATTGACGAAATCCCCTACCGCCACGATGTGGTGCTCAATCGCTTTGGCACCTACTGGGTAACACTCCGCCCCCTCTACCCGATCCGAGGCATCGAGGCTGCCGGAATCAATGTCGTAAAGGCTGCAGAGGATTAGACTCTCAACCTACGAGGAGAGGGTGAAAAATTGAATAAACGGGCTTGCTCGCCGCACGATTTTTATTATTTTAGGCGAGCAGGTTTTTCTTCGACCGAGGAGGGACGAAGATGGGCTGCAGTTAGCGTACTGCCCATTTTCGGCAATCGAGGAGAGGGTGAAAATTGAATAAACGGGCTTGCTCGCCACACGATTTTTATTATTTTAGGCGAGCAGGTTTTTCTTCGACCGAGGAGGGACGAAGATGGGCTGTACTTAGCGTACTGCCCATTTTCGGCAATCGAGGAGAAGGAAAAAATGCCGCATAAAATAATAAAAATGGGAAAGGATAAAATCAGAAGGTTTAAAGAAAATCTCACGTTTGCCTGTTTCGTACAGCCGGAATTTGAGGAGGTTTTTCAACAAGAGCACCCACTGAAGGGGCATTGGCACAAGGAGTTTTTCAAGAATGAGAATCCTATCGTGCTGGAGCTTGGTTGCGGCAAGGGGGAGTATACGGTGGCCCTTGCTCAGCGTCATCCCGAGAAAAACTTTATCGGGATCGACATCAAGGGGGCCAGAATGTGGCGCGGAGCAAAAACCGTCACCGAGCAGGGGATGACCAACGCCGGCTTCCTGCGCACCCGCATCGAGTTTATTGAATCGCTCTTTGCCGAAGGCGAGGTTTCGGAGATTTGGATCACCTTCCCCGATCCGCAACTCAAGACACGCCGCGCTAAGAAACGCCTTACCGGGCCGCTCTTTTTGGAGCACTACGCCAAGATGTTGAGTAAGGAGGGGGTGATCCACCTCAAGACCGACTCGCAACACCTCTACCACTATACACAAGCGGTGATTGACCACTATGGGCTCACGCGTTTGGCGGCTAACAACGATATCTATGGCACGGGCTATGCAGACGAACGCTTATCGGTCAAGACGGCCTACGAGACGATGTTCCTCGACCGAGGCCTTCCGATCACCTATACGCAGTTCTCGCTTGCCGGTCGCCGCGAATTCCCTTGGTTCGATTGGGAGGGGGACGACGTGCTGGAAAAAGACAACGAAGAGGAGCGTAAATAGCCCGCCCTGCGCGCAACAAGTAAAAGAGCGTGTACAACAAGTATTTGTTGTACACGCTCTTTTGTCTGTGGGGATAAGAGAAGGTCGGAAAAAATAGAGGCTGTCGCAACATTGCTTGTTCGACAGCCTCGAATAGTAAGAGGACTACAATTTTAGTAGCGGTAGTGGTCGGCCTTATAGGGGCCCTCCTGCTTCACGCCAATGTAGTCGGCCTGCTCGGGCGAGAGGCGCGTAAGTTCTACACCCAAATTGTCGAGATGCAGACGAGCCACCTCCTCATCGAGGTGCTTGGGCAGACGATAGACACCCACCTCGAGGTTCTTCTCCCACAACTCAAGCTGGGCCAAACACTGGTTCGTGAAGGAGTTCGACATAACAAATGAGGGGTGTCCGGTAGCGCATCCAAGGTTCACCAGACGGCCCTCGGCCAAGACAAAGATGGAGTGACCATCGGCAAAGGTGTACTTGTCGACCTGGGGCTTGATCGTTGTCTTCACTACATCCGAAGCCTCGAGACGGGCCATCTGGATCTCGTTGTCGAAATGGCCGATGTTGCAGACAATGGCCTGGTCGCGCATCTGCTGCATGTGCTCGAGGGTGATGATATCGCGGTTTCCGGTGCAGGTAACATAGATATTACCCTCCTTCAGAGCGCTCTCCACGGTCTTCACCTCGAAGCCCTCCATGGCGGCCTGCAGGGCGCAAATCGGGTCAATCTCGGTAACGATCACACGGGCTCCATACGAACGCATCGAGCGTGCACACCCCTTACCCACGTCACCGTAGCCACAAACTACGACCACCTTACCGGCGATCATCACATCGGTGGCTCGCTTGATGCCATCGGCCAGCGACTCGCGACAACCGTAGAGGTTATCAAACTTCGACTTGGTGCAACTATCGTTTACATTGATGGCGGGAACAAGCAATTTGCCGGCCTCCTGCATCTGGTAGAGACGGTGGACACCCGTGGTGGTCTCCTCACTCACACCCTTCCACTCCTCGACGGTGCGGTGCCACTTCGTGGGATCCTCTGCAAGGAGCTTACGCAGGGTATCGAGGATAACAGCCTCCTCGTGCGACGAGGCGACATAGTCGAGTGTCGAAGCATCGTTCTCCGCATCATAACCCTTGTGGATCAAGAGCGTGGCATCACCACCATCGTCCACGATGAGGTTGGGGCCCTTGCCACCGGGGAAGCTCAAGGCCATGGCCGTACACCACCAATACTCCTCCAAGGTCTCGCCCTTCCATGCAAAGACGGGCACACCGGCCTTGGCGATGGCAGCAGCGGCATGATCCTGCGTCGAGAAGATATTGCACGAGCACCAACGCACCTCGGCACCCAACTCCACGAGGGTCTCAATCAGGATGGCGGTCTGGATGGTCATGTGCAACGAACCCATCACACGCACCCCCTTCAGGGGCTTCTTCGGGCCATACTTGCGGCGCACAGCCATCAAACCCGGCATCTCATGCTCCGAAACCTCAATCTCCTTACGGCCCCACTCTGCCAACGACATATCGGCCACCTTGTAGGGCAAATTCAAATCCAAAAATTTCATTTTTTTTCTATTTTTTGATTATTATTTTTCTGTTTTACAATCGCTACTTCCCCTCTCAAAATAGAGACGCGCCCTGCGGACGTCCTCCTCGATTTGGCAACGAAGTTTTTCGATATTTTCAAATTTCTGCTCTGAACGCAACATCTCCAGTAGAGTGATGCGTAACGAAACGCCATACAGCGACCCTCCGTCATAGTCGAGCAGATGGCTCTCCAGACGACGACGATTTCCTCCTACCGTAGGGTTGGTGCCGAGGTTTGAAAGGGCATGAAACGACCCCTTTTCACACTCAACATGCGAGAGATAAACTCCATCCGGAAGCGAGAGTTCGCCCCAGAGTTCGATGTTGGCCGTCGGGAAGCCCAATTCACGCCCCAGCTGCCGTCCTTCGACTACAACTCCTTCGATGATTCTCTCCACGCCCGATCAGATTTGTTGGGTCAGTTTACGCACCAGCGACACCTGCGAGAAAAACTCCTTGGCAAAAACGCGCAAGACCGTATAGGAGGGAATGGCGAGCAACATGCCCCAAATTCCGGCCAGCGATCCGGCCAGCAGGATCACAATAAAGACCTCCAACGGGTGGGCATTCACTCGGTCGGAGTAGATCGTCGGCTGAATAATAAAGTCATCTATTCCCTTGATTGTCAGTAGTGAGCAGATGATGATTGTAGCTGTATGGCCCACACTCATCCCCTCGATAGGGCTGATCACCCCCATAAAGAGCGACATGATGCCTCCGATGAGTGGACCGGCGTAGGGAATCACATTCATCACCCCCATAATTAGGCCAATGAAGCCGGCATCCTGCACCTTCATGCCGAAGGCCATCATCACCAGCGTAATGATGAGCATCAGCACACAACTTTCAGCCAAAAGCCCCGTAAAGTAGCGCGACAAGAGGTGTGTCACCGACTCCAAGGCATGGGTAACATTCTCCTGGTAGCGTTCAGGGAACAACGCACGAATCATCGAGAAGAAGAGGTCGTCCTCCTTAAGGAAGAAGAAGGTGATGAACGAAACCGAAAAAAAGGTTATTACAAGCGATCCAAAGAAACTGATCACCGACGAAAATGCCGAGTTCAGGGTACTGAGATCCACCGCCGAATGGAGAGCCGAGATGATTGACTCGCGGAGCGACATCCCCTCCTGGAGAATCGAGAAACGCTGCAACAAGAGTTGAGCGTGACGGATCGGCTCCTCCACTCCGGCAAGCACCGAAGCATAGTCCACCTTCGAAAGTAAAATCACCTTTTCGGCCACCAACGGAACAAAGAGAAGTCCCAACAGCGCAAAGACCACCCAAATTGTCAAAAGCCCCAAAAGTGCCGCCAATGCTCGAGGCAAGGACTTTCCGCGCAACCGCAGCCGCGTGAGCCAAGCAACCAACGGACGGCACATGATGGCCAGCACCGCCGAGATCAGCACATAAACCACCACCGACGAGAAATACCACAGCAGGAAACAGACAAAGGCAGTGATGGAGAGTCCGATCAGGAAGCGAAGAATGGCTTGCGGAGTTGTATTCATCAATGTGTTAATTAAGTGGAAATTAGTTAGATTCGTTACGCACAAAGCGGGCTATCGGCGTTTGCGAGCCCACTACAGGGTCACCTATCTCGACCAACAATTCGCACTCCTTCGGTATCAGCACATCAATACGCGAACCAAACTTAATAAAACCCGAGACTGAATTCTGCTCCACGGGGGCACCCACCTTCATGTAGGAGACAATACGACGGGCAATCAGACCGGCTACCTGACGGAAGAGAACCTCCTCTCCCTGGGGCGTAGTAATTACCGTTGTTGTACGCTCATTCTCGGTCGAGGATTTAGGATGCCAAGCCACCAAGAAACGGCCCGGGTGGTACTTGAAGTAGCTCACCTGACCGCCTACGGGAACCCAGTTCATGTGGACATTCGTCACCGACATAAAGATCGAAATCTGGAGCATCTCTCGCTTTAAGTGCTCCTCCTCCATCACCACCTCGGTCACCACTACGCGACCATCGCAAGGCGAGAAGATAAGATCCGAGTCGTGGATCTTCACACGGCGCGGCTCGCGGAAGAATGCCACGATAAAGAACCAAAAGACGAGCAACAGCAACGCGCTGGCCCAAAGCAGCGTCACGTTGGCGTGTTGGTCGATCAGGTAGTAAATCAACCCCCAGCAGAGCACACAGATTGCCCCCGAGGTGAGAATAATGCGATAACCTTCTTTATTGATTTTCATATTGCAAGGAAGTTTTAGGATACAAATCGAATAATTACAAGGTAGAGGAAGGCGAAGGGGGTAGCCACAAGCAGAGCATCGAAACGGTCGAGCAAGCCGCCATGGCCGGGAATGAGGTTTCCGGAATCCTTTACTCCCACCTTACGCTTGAGTTGCGACTCAATCAAATCGCCCAGCACACCCATCGGGGCGGCAACCAGGGCCAGGCCACACCACATCGCGGGATCCTGCCCCAAAAGTTGCGAGGCAACATAGCCCGCCACAACGGCTCCAAGGATTCCGCCGGCAAAGCCCTCCCAGGACTTCTTGGGCGAGATCGTAGGGCACATCTTATGGCGACCCAACGTAATGCCGAAAAGATAGGCAAAGACATCGTTTGCCCAAATGATGAAGATAAACCAAAGCAAAGCCCAAGGCTCCCACTCCAAGTCATTCAGCAGGAGCGGAATACCGATCAGGAGCGACAGTGGCAAGGCCACATAGCCCACTCCCAAGAGCGAAGTGCCCACATTTTTCACCAAGTCGCCCCCCTCGGAGAAGAGTTCCACGATGCACATCAGGAAGGGGATGACCAGGATAAAGGGAAGGAAATAGAGCGAATCGACAGGGCCGGCCATTTGAGAGAAAAAGACAATGGCAAAGACGAAGAGCAAAACACCCATCATCAACCCCAGCAAACGCTGCGGACGGGCACCACCGAGCCGAGCCAGGTGGTAGAACTCCCACATACCCGCCACCAGGATGGTGAGCAGAAGCACCAGGAAGGTGCCAACCGAGGTAAGTGTGGCCCCCAATAGAAGAGCCAACATAACGGCTCCACTCAAGGTTCTTACAATCAGGTTCTTCAATTTATCGTTCATGGCTTCAAATTTAGGCTTCCGGGGTTTCGTTCGAGGCGTTGCTCTCGGGCTTTTCGGCGGACGTCTCGGCCGCCGGGGCAGACTCCTGCTCCGGAGTTTCGCTCTTGGGTCGCTTGCCCAAGATGCGCTCCACATCTTCCGTAAAGATCACCTCCTTCTCGAGCAGCAGGTCGGCCAACTCACGCAATTGGTCGGCATGACTCTTCAGGAGCTCTTCAGCCATGCGATAGGCCTCGTCGATCAAGCGTTTGGTCTCGAGGTCGATCTGCTGAGCGGTCTTCTCCGAGTAGGGTTTCGTAAGCGCCATATCGCTCTGTCCCGTGGAGTCATAAAAACTGAGGGTTCCCACCTCGGAGCTCATGCCGTAGTAAGCCACCATGGCGTAGGCCTGCTTCGTGACACGCTCCAGGTCGTTGAGGGCACCGGTCGAGATCCGACCAAAGGCGAGCTGCTCCGAGACACGACCGCCGAGCGTGGCAGCCATCTCCTCCAGGAGTTGTTCGCGCGTGGTGATCTGACGCTCCTCGGGCAGATACCAAGCGGCACCCAAGGCCTTACCTCGCGGAATAATCGTCACTTTGATCAGAGGTGAGGCGTGCTCCAAGAGCCACGACACCGTGGCATGGCCCGCCTCATGGTAGGCAATCGTACGCTTCTCCTGCTGCGAGATGATCTTATTCTTGCGCTCCAAACCGCCGATGATGCGGTCAATCGCAGCCAGGAAATCCTCCTTGGCTACGAAAGGCTTGTTGTGGCGAGCCGCGATCAGGGCCGCCTCGTTGCAGACATTGGCAATATCGGCACCCGAGAACCCGGGGGTCTGCTTCGCCAAGAACGAGCGATCGAGCTGTGGATCGAGTTTCAAGGGGCGAAGGTGCACCTCGAAGATCTCCTCACGCTCCTTCACATCGGGCAGACCCACCTCGATCTGACGGTCGAAACGGCCGGCACGCATCAGCGCCTTATCCAAAATATCGGCACGGTTTGTGGCCGCAAGCACAATCACACCGGCATTGGTCTGAAAACCGTCCATCTCCGTCAAGAGCTGATTCAGCGTATTTTCACGCTCATCGTTGCCCGAGAAACCGGCATTCTTGCCGCGGGCACGACCGATGGCGTCGATCTCATCGATAAAGAGGATGCAGGGGGCCTTCTGCTTGGCCTGCTCAAAGAGGTCGCGCACGCGCGAAGCTCCCACTCCCACAAACATCTCCACAAAGTCGGAGCCCGAAATCGAGAGGAAAGGGACATTGGCCTCGCCGGCCACCGCCTTAGCCAACAGGGTCTTACCCGTTCCCGGAGGGCCCACCAAGAGGGCTCCCTTCGGGATCTTGGCTCCCAATTCGCGGTACTTGTCGGCCTTTTTGAGGAAATCGACAATCTCCATGATCTCCACCTTGGCCTCCTCCAGACCGGCCACATCCTTGAAGGTCACGCGCTTCTGGTTGTCCTTATCGAAGACCTGCGCCTTGGCTTTGCCCACATTCATGATGCCGGCACCACCGCCCGCACCGCGATTCATCGAGCGCATCCAAAAGATCCAAATCGCAATGAAGATCAACCACGGAAGGAAAGAGATCACCAAATCCATCCACCCCTCCTTCTCCATCTCATACTCCAAGACCACGGGCTGCCCCTCGGGCTGCGCCCCTTTGAGATTTTCGGCAAAGGTGTCACCCGGGCCGATATTGAAGTAGAACTGCACCCCCGTCTCGGGAATGTGCTCGTAACGCTCCTGACTGCGATACTTTTCCACGGCCTCGGGCTTGAGGGTTACCTTGGCCAACTCGCCATTGAGCACCACAATCTTCTCGACATCGCCTTGCCGAACCATCTGCTCCACCTCGTTCCAATTGCTCTTGGCGGCCTCATTACGAGGCTCCATCCAAAGCGAAGAGGCAATAATCATCAGGGCAAGCACAGCCCAAAGCCAGGTCATCGAAAAGCGGGGAAATCCTCCGTTTTTGTTATTTCGTCTAGGGTTGTTTTTTCGATTTGTTGCCATAATTAAATTCAATCAGTATGAAAATTCTGATCTACCCTCCCCACACTACTCTTCGTACTCGTAGCGCACCATGGGGGCATCAGCCCAAAGCTCTTCGAGTTTGTAGAAGTCGCGCAACTCGGATTGAAAGATGTGTACCACCACATCGACATAGTCCATGGCCACCCAAAGGCCCGTCTGCTTTCCCTCCACGCGCCAGGGCCACTCGCCCAACACCTCGTGAACCTTCTCTTCAATCGAGTCGGAGATGGCTGCCACCTGGGTGGTAGAGTCAGCATTGCAAACCACAAAATGTGAGCAAATCGCCCCATCAAAACCACTCAAATCGAGCGATACAATATCCTTACCTTTCTTATCTTCGATCGCCGAAACGATCGTTTCTATCAGTTTTTCCATAATTTTCTCTATTAAACAGAATATTTATAACCCGACAAAGATAGTAAATTTATTAGGAAAAAGCAATTTTCAGTACCGAAATCGCCCCGATTTTCGCCACAATGCGACGAAACAATAAACCCTCAAGACAAAAAAGAGGGAAATTTCCCCCGAACGGAAAATTTCCCAACATACTCAAGAATGAACCCAATAAAAGAATTTATTGCACTCTCAAAATCCCTTATTCCGGATCAGAAAAGAGGCTTGGCATACTCCATAATAGATTCCATAAGGGCGCGCACAATGGAGGTCTTGACATAGGTACGGCGCACAGCCACGGCAATCTTGCGAAAAGTAGTTCCTTTCTGCAAGGTTTTCAATTGGTTGCGTCGATCTTTCGGGATGTACTCCACCGCCATTTCGGGGATGATGGTCAGGCAGCGCGTAGAATCTACGATGCGCATCAGCGTATCCAAAGAACCTGACTCGAAGGTGTAGTGCGAGGGGACGGCACGTTTGGCCTGGCAGAGTTCGATCACCTGGTCGCGCAAGCAATTACCACTGCTAAGTAAAATAAGATCTTTCATATCGATATCCTCGATACGAATATTCGTGCGTTCATAGAGCGGGTTGTGTTGCGACACATAGGCATAGAAACGGTCGCTGAACAGCTCATGCTCCGAAATTCCCTCTCCGCAGGTACCTCCAGCTACAATCGCAGCATCCAACTTGTCGCGCTTCAGAGCCTCGATAATATCAGGAGTCTTCATCTCCGAAATCTCGAGCTCTACCTTCGGATAGTCGCGCACAAAGGTGGGGATAAACTTATGCAACAGATAGGGAGCAATGGTCGGTATTACACCCAAACGAAGTTTACCTGCCGTTTCACCCTTCAGTTCGGCCACCGACTCCTTGATGTTGTGGTAGGCCTTCAAGGCCTCTCGTGCTTTGTCGATGACCACCTCTCCGGCCTGGGTGGGGATGACCGGCTTCTTGGTGCGGTCGAGCAGCACCACATCCAGCTCCTCTTCGAGCGACTTGATCTGCATCGAAAGCGAGGGTTGCGTCACAAAGCAGTGTTCGGCTGCCAACGAAAAGCTACCGCAGTTGGCCACAGCCAACAGATACTCCAACTGAATGATTGTCATAATATTATTATGCTATTTCCTATTTTCTCTTATCGAATACACAACACAAAGTTATAAAAAAAACTGATACAGCGAACCAAAAATTGGCAGATTATCATGGAATTTTCTATTTTTGCAAATTCGTTGCTCCGTTTTTATAAAAAACGGAACAAAAATATAGAAAACAAAAAAATCGAATATAGTATGGGAAAAGTTATTTTGACGGGCGACCGCCCGACCGGAAAATTACACTTAGGACACTTCGTAGGCTCGTTGCGCCGTCGCGTGGAGTTGCAGAACTCGGGTGAATTCGAGAAGATTTTCATCATGATTGCCGACGCGCAGGCCCTCACGGACAATGCCGACAACCCCGACAAAGTGCGCGAAAACATCATTGAGGTAGCCTTAGACTACCTCTCGGCAGGCCTCGACCCCGAGAAGTCGACCCTCTTCATTCAGTCGCAGGTGCCGGAACTCTGCGAGCTGGCTTTCTACTACATGAACCTCGTCACGGTACAGCGTCTACAGCGTAACCCGACCGTAAAGGCCGAGATTCAGTTGCGCGGCTTCTCGGAGAGTGATGCCGAAGAGGAGGCCGCCGATCCCACGCAGCGTCGCCCGGGAACCCCCGTAGGATTTTTCACCTATCCCATCAGCCAGGCTTCGGACATCACCGCCTTCCGCGCCACGACCGTTCCGGTGGGTGCCGACCAGGAGCCGATGATCGAGCAGACGCGCGAGATCGTCCACAAGTTCAACTCGGTCTATGGCCCCACGCTGGTCGAGCCCGAAATCCTGCTCCCCGATAACGCAGCTTGCCTGCGCCTTCCGGGCACCGATGGCAAGGCCAAAATGTCGAAGTCGCTGGGCAATTGCATCTACCTTTCGGACACGGCCGAAGAGGTGAAGAAGAAGGTGATGGGAATGTATACCGACCCGAATCACCTGCGTGTGGAGGATCCCGGGCAGGTGGAGGGCAACACGGTATTCACCTATCTGGATGCCTTCTCGACCACGGAGCAGGTACAACGCCTGATGCCCGATTACGAGAATCTGGAGGCGATAAAGGCCCACTATCGTCGCGGAGGTTTGGGCGACGTGAAGGTAAAGCGTCTGCTGATTGCCGTACTGAATGAGATCCTGGATCCGATGCGCGAGCGTCGTCACCACTTCGAGCAGCACATTGAGGAGGTTTATGCCATGCTCAAGGCCGGTTCGGAGCGTGCCCGTGCCGAGGCGGCACACACTTTGGAGGATGTTCGCCGCGCCATGCGCATTAACTACTTCGAGGATGAAGAGTTGATTGCTCGTCAGGCCGAGATGTTCAAGAACAAATAATTTTTCAGAAACCAAACCGCCTCTAAAAGATGAAAATCAACTTGAAGGAAACAATTAAACGCGCCATTGAATTCATTCGTGGCGAAGAGTTTTACAGCTGGTTCCTCCAACAATCCAAGCGACTGAGCGAACGCCAAATGATGATGGTGTTGGCCGTTGTGGTAGGAGTCTTGGCCGGTTTCGGCACGATCCTCTTCGAGATGCTGCTACACGGCATCAAGGAGGGGTTGGTCAATTGGTTCCCCGTCGACGAGGTGAACTACCTCTTCTTGATCTTCCCTGCTATGGGTATCATTCTGGCCACGCTCTTTGTAAAATACATTGTCAAGGACAACATCTCGGAGGGTGTGACGCGTGTACTCTACGCCATGTCGAGCCGCAACTCGCACATTGCCCGCCACAACTGCTGGACCTCGATCGTGGGAGGTGCCACCACCATTGGATTTGGTGGTTCGGTGGGTCCCGAGGCCCCGATCGTACTGACCGGTGCCGCCATCGGGTCGAACGTGGCCCGCATGACGCGCCTAAACTATCGCCAAACCACCCTGTTGCTCTGCTGCGGTGCGGGAGCCGCCCTCTCGGCCATCTTCAAGGCTCCGATCACGGGTGTGGTCTTTGTCTTGGAGATTCTGATGCTCGACCTCACGGCCGGCTCAATCACCCCGCTGCTGATCTCTTCAGTCTCGGCGGCAAGTATTGCCTTTGTTTTCCGTGGATTTTCGCCCATTTTGGCCGTACAGATCACAGCAGCGGACAGCTTCGCGCTGAAACAGATTCCGCTCTTTGTGCTGCTGGGCGTGCTGTGTGCCGCAATGTCCTACTACTTCACCACGGTGAACTCGAAGGTGGGCACCTTCTTCAAGGGAATCAACAGCCAATACAAGCGCTGGGCCCTGGCCGGCATCATCCTGGGAGTGCTGATCTTCATGTTTCCGCCCCTGTATGGCGAGGGTTACGAGGGCTTCATGGCCCTGATGCACGGCAAGGCAGAGAGCCTTTTCGACAACTCGCTCTTCTACCGCTTCCGCACCATTGAGTGGGTGGTGATTCTCTTCGTGATTGCCACCATGTTTATCAAGGTGGTGACCATGGCCACGACCAATGCGGCGGGAGGTGTCGGAGGAACCTTCGCCCCGTCGCTCTTCGTGGGAGCCTTCCTCGGAGCCATCGTCGCCCTGATCTACAACGCCACGCTGGTTCACTGGTTCGGCTGGGAGCCGATCTCGGTGGTATCGTTTACACTGGTCGGCATGGCCGGCGTGATGGCGAGTGTGATGAAAGCTCCCCTAACCTCGATCTTCCTGATCGCCGAGCTCTCGAACGGCTACGGACTCTTCATCCCGCTGATGATCACAGCCTGCATCTCGTTTGCCGTGGGCTACTACTTCGACCCCGACTCGATCTATACGAAGCAGCTACGCATGAATGGCGAGTTGCTCACCACCGACAAAGATGTTTCGGTGCTGGTTTTCCTGAAACTCGAGGAGCTGATGGAGACCGATTTCCTGCCCCTGAATACGAAGCAGACCCTGGGAGATGTGGTGCGCATCATCTCCTCGGCCCGTCGCAACATCTTCCCCGTATTGGATGAGCAGGATCATCTGCTGGGTGTCGTGCAACTCGACGACCTACGCGAGGATATGTTCAAGACCGAGAAGTATGAGCGTTCGATTTTGAACTACATGATCCAGCCGGCCGATAAGATCCTCTTGCACGAGCAGATTCGCAGCGTGCTTCCTCGCTTCGAGGAGAACCACACCTGGATGCTTCCGGTGGTCGACAAGGAGAACCACTATCAGGGCTTCATCTCCAAATCGAGAATTCTGAACGCCTACCGCGAGCAGCTGGTAAAGATAGGACAGTAGCAAGAATTTAAAAGAAAGGGTATGGATTTCAAATTGGTTTCGGAGTACGCCCCGACAGGAGATCAGCCGCAGGCCATCGAGCAACTGACTCAAGCCATTGAGAAGGGTTCGATGCACAACACCCTGCTCGGCATCACCGGTTCGGGCAAGACCTTCACCGTGGCCAATGTAATCCGCAACCTGAATCGTCCGACCCTGGTGCTGAGCCACAACAAGACCCTTGCGGCACAGCTCTACGGCGAATTCAAGAACTTCTTCCCCGACAATGCAGTCGAGTACTTCGTTTCGTACTACGACTACTACCAGCCCGAGGCCTACCTCCCCTCGAGCGACACCTACATCGAAAAAGACCTCTCGATCAACTCCGAGATCGAGAAGATGCGCCTGAGCACCACCGCTACACTCCTCTCGGGACGGCGAGATGTGATTGTCGTATCGAGCGTATCGTGTCTCTACGGTTGTGGCAATCCTGAGGATTTTCACGCCACGGCCGTTCGCATCCGCGTAGGGGAGACGATCAACTACAAGCAGTTCCTCTACCGCCTTGTGGAGGCCCTCTATACGCGCACGGAGCGCGAACTCACCCCTGCCACCTTCCGCGTCAATGGCGACACAATCGACATCATGGCCGCCTTCGGAGAGTTTGGCAACCAATGTTTCCGCGTCTCGTTCTTCGACGACGAGGTGGAGGCGATCCATGTAATCGAACCCCTCACAGGACAGCGACTCCACGCATTGGACGAACTGACCCTCTACCCCACCTCGCTCTTCGTAACCACCAAGGAGCGTATTCACCAAGCCGTACAACAGATTTACCTTGATCTGGGGCGGCAAATCGAGTTTTTCGAGCAGGCCGACCGACCGGTCGAGGCGAAACGCATCAAGCAACGGGTGGAGTACGATGTGGAGATGATCAAGGAGTTGGGCTACTGCCCGGGCATCGAGAACTATTCGCGCTATTTCGACGGTCGCGCCGAGGGATCGCGCCCCTTCTGTCTGTTGGACTACTTCCCCGAAGATTATCTGTTGGTCATTGACGAGAGCCATGTTACCCTCCCGCAAGTACACGCCATGTTTGGCGGCGACCGTGCCCGCAAGGACAACCTGGTGGAGTATGGCTTCCGTCTCCCCGCGGCACGCGACAACCGTCCGTTGCGCTTCACGGAGTTTGAGCAGTTAATGGGCCCTGCCATCTATGTGAGTGCCACACCCGCCGACTACGAGTTGGAGAAGAGCGAAGGGGTTGTTGTCGAACAGCTGATCCGCCCCACGGGCCTCATCGACCCTCCGATGGAGGTACGCCCCACCGAGGGACAAATCGACCACCTGATTGAAGAGATTGAACGGTGTGCTCGCCGCGATGACAAGGTACTCGTAACGACCATCACCAAACGCATGGCCGAAGAACTTTCGAAGTATTTCGACCGCGTGGGGATCCGCAACCGCTACATCCACTCGGATGTAGACACCTTGGAGCGTATCCAAATCCTGGAGGATCTGCGTGCGGGCCTATTCGATGTTTTGATCGGCGTGAACCTCTTGCGTGAGGGGTTGGATCTTCCCGAGGTAGCCTTGGTGGCCATCCTCGATGCCGACAAGGAGGGGTTCCTGCGCAACGTGCGCTCGCTGACCCAGATTGCCGGACGCGCTGCCCGTCATCCCGAGGGGCGCGTGATCCTCTATGCCGACGTGATGACCGACTCGATGCGCCGCACCATCGAGCAGAGCAATCGTCGTCGCGCCATCCAACTGCAATACAACGTAGAGCATGAGCAACTCCCCCGCCAGGCGGTAAAAAGCGGCTCGGGACAGAGCCAGCTGCTCGCCTCGAAGGCTCCGCAAAACGAGGCCGTGGAGTACGACCTGCGCCCCACGGAACCTCAACTCCGCGTGGCCGATACCGAGGGAAGCTATACCGCTGTCTCGCTTACTGCGCTGGACAATCAGATCGACGAGACGCGTCGCCAAATGGAGGCCGCAGCCAAGGAACTCGACTTCATCCGCGCCGCGAAACTCCGCGACCGCATGTATGACTTGATTCGCGTTCGCACCGAGAAGGAGAGATAGCCCCATTGGACAGGAGAGATCCAACCCGATTAAACAGAAAGAGAGTCGCATTTGCGACTCTCTTTCTGTTTGATTCTTCCTAATTGGAATTAGTAACCAAAGATCTCCTCCTGCGAGAGCTCCTTCACGGGGCCCAGGGTACGCAGGTAGTTCAGATCGATATCGTTCTTATCGCCCAATACGCAGTAGACATAGGGACGCTCCTGGATCCACTCCTGCTGGAAGGCCACGATGTCGGCCAGGGTAAGATGCTGCACCTGCTCATAGATCGCCTGATCGCGATTCGAGAAGGTTCCCTTGTCCAACGCAGCCAGATAGAGCCACAGGATATCCCCCTTGGTAGGACGGGTCGAGGCGATCGTGCCCAGGATACCACGCTTGGCCAACTCGAAGGCGGCCTCGGACTCGGGCATTTGGTTGATGATCTCATCAAAGGCCTCGATAGCGGTACGCATCTTGTCGTTCTGCGTGGCGATGAAGGCGTAGTAGAGGTAGGGATCACCCATCTTGCGCCCCTCGCTCAGGTAGGCATACGACGAGTAGGCCAAAGCACGCGCCTCGCGCATCTCCTGGAAGACGATGGCATTCATGCCGCCGCCGAAGTAGTCGTTGTAGAGCTGAACGAGGGCATCGTGCTTCTCGTCCGTTGGACGCTCCAGGTTCGTAAACTGCATGTAGTAGATCTGCTTGGCATCGTATTGGGCCAAGAAGACCTCACTCTTCGGGGTCTTACGGAAGGGATACTCCTTGCGCTCCACGCTCTTGAGCTCCTCATCCACGCGGTGCAGCGTATTGAGCTTCTCGATCACCTCCTTTTCTCCCATCGGACCGTAGTACAACACGCGGTGGCGGATTCCCGAAAGGGCCTTGACCTTTTCGAGCAACTCCTCCGACGTGAGGGCCATCAGCTGCTCGTTGGTCAGCGTGGTGGCACGAATCTTCTCGGGGCCGTAGTAGACATATTGTCTGAGGGCCGAATAGTTGGCCTCCTGCGAGAACTTGCTGTCGGCACGCTCCTTCAGCATATCGCGCTTGAGTTCGGCCAGGACAGCCTCATCGCCCTCCACATTTTGCAGGTACTCCTCGGCCAAAGCCACCGCAGCCTCCATGTTCTCCGAAAGGCCCGAGATCGAGAGGTAGACGCGCGTATCGGCCACCGAGAGCGAAAAATCGCAAGCCAGATCGTAGAAGGCACGCTGAATCTCCTCGAGCGACTTCGTATCGGTACCGAGCAACGAGAAGTAGCTACCCAAGGCATACTGAAGGGTAGGATCGGTCAGCGCACCGAAGTCATAGACATAGTAAAGGCTGAAGAGGTTGTTCGTCTCATTCTTCTTGTAGAGCACCTCCAAATCCTGCTTCATCGAAAGTTTCGTAAGGTCGCGCTCGAAGTCGTAGAATACGGGCTCGATGGGCTTCACCTCCGAGGCCTTGACCTCGGCAAGGAAGTCGCTCACGGCATCACGATTGGCCGAAATGGGGGTAATCGTAGGCTTCTCGATCTTCACCTGCGAGAGATCCTCCCCCTGGAGCTTACGAAGCTCAACATACCCCTCGGGCTTGAGGGTCTTATTGGCCCAAGCCACCAACTGCTCCTTGGTGATCTTGCCCATGCGGTCGAGAGCCGCTACCTCGTCGGCCCACTCCGAACCATTGATGAAGGAGTTCACGAAGGCCATGGCACGACCGTTGTTGCTCTCCATGCGTCGCATCTGTCCGCGCTTGTAGTTGGCGATGGTCGACTTCAGCAAGCCCTCGTCAAACTCACCCTTGCAGAGCTTCTCCACCTCGGCCATCAAAAGAGCCTTCACCTCCTCGAGCGACTGACCCTGCTTCGGATAACCGGCCAGCACGAGGGCTCCGTGGTCGGCATTGACCACATCGAAGGCCCCCGAGTAGAGCAACTTCTGCTGCTGATCGAGGTCTACGTCGATCAAACCGCACTTGCCGTTCGAGAGGAGCGACGAGACGAGCTGCACCATCTCGGCATCGGCCGAGGTAGCATCGCCCTCAATGGGCCAACCCAGATAGAGGAACGGAGCCTCCAGGCCATAGACCTCCTTCAGCTTGGGCGAGGTGATGGGCTCCTCGGCGGGAATCTCAAACTTGGGCAGGTTCTCGTTGGGCTGCATCACTCCGAAATACTTGTCGATCACGGCAATCATCTCCTCGGGATCAAAATCACCCGAAAGACAGATGGCCATGTTATTGGGTACATAGTAGGTGCGATAGTAGTTCTTGATGTTGGTAATCGAGGGGTTCTTCAGATGGTCGGCAAAACCAAGCACCGTGTGCTGGCCATAGGGATGGTTCGGGAAGAGCAACTCCAATAAACCATAATAGGCCTTATTTCCATCGCGCGTAAGCGACATATTATACTCCTCATAAACCGTTTCGAGCTCTGTATGGAAACCGCGAATCACATTGTTCATGAAGCGGTCGGACTGGATCTTGGCCCAATTCTCGATCTGATTCGAGGGGATATCCTCCGTATAGACGGTCTCGTCTTGCGAGGTCCAGGCATTGGTTCCCGAAGCCCCGATTGCCGCCATCAGCTTGTCGTACTCGTTGGGAATCGAAAACTTCGAAGCGAGCTGCGACACCGAGTCGATCTGGGCATAGAGAGCCTTGCGCTCGGCAGGATCCTCGGTGACACGATAGATCTCGAACAGACGCTCGATCTCATCCAAGAGGGGCTTCTCCTCGGCATAGTTCTGCGTACCGAACTTCTCGGTACCCTTGAACATCAGGTGCTCGAAGTAGTGAGCCAAGCCCGTCGTCTCGATGGGATCGTTCTTGGCACCCACACGCACAGCGATGTAGGTCTGGATGCGTGGCAGATCCTTGTTGACGGTCATATAGACCTTGAGTCCGTTGTCGAGGGTGTAGATACGACTCTTCAAGGGGTCGCCCTTCACCTCTTCGTAACGATACTTGCTGCACGCCGTGAAGAGCATCACCACGGCAGCCATCAAAAATAAAAGGTTTCGTTTCATAACTATTTTTGTTAATTGGTTTTTTTCATTAGAATCCGAGGGCGGCAGCCAATTCACGGAAGACGATCAGCATCATCCACAACGAGGCGAAGAGTTTGATTCCCGTACCCGTAATAAAGGCGATAAAAGAGCCCACACCCGCCTTCAGGGCGCGCGACGGATCCGTATTATCATGGAGCATCTCCCCGATCACGGCTCCCAAGAAACTACCCATCAGCATCCCTACGGGGGTAAAGAAGATCCCGGCAAAGAGACCGATGATGGCCCCCACGGCACTCGCTCGCGACCCGCCGAAGAGTTTGGTCATATAGGCCGGCAGTACATAATCGAGCCCCATCACCACCACACTCGCCGCGGCCCAAATCCACAACTGGGAAGGAGTCAGCAGGGTCGTGTCACACGCGTAGCAACACAACAGCGCACCATAACTGAAGAGTGTGCCGGGCAGACCGGGCAAAATGCATCCCGCAATACCAACCAGCGTCAGCACCACGGCCAAGATCAAAAGCAGTGTTTCCATATTTACAAAGATACGAAATAATTCAATTCTTATACTAATTTTCGCGGTGAATATTGACTCTACGGCAAACTTTTTGGCGATTTCACCCCTTAAAAAAAAGAGAAAACGGGCCGAAGGAATCCCCGCCCGTTTTCTCCACAATTATTTTCAGCCCCTACACCAATTGGTTGGTGGCCGTATCGGGGAAGACGATCCACGGCTTGAAGCTCTTGGCCTCCTCGAAATCCATCAGCGCGTAGGAGCAGATGATCACCACATCGCCCACCTGCACCTTACGGGCCGCAGCACCATTCAGGCAGATGCAACCGCTGTTGCGCTCGCCACGGATGATGTAGGTCTCGAAACGCTCGCCGTTGTTGATATCTAAAATCTGGACCTTTTCGCCCTCAATCAGGTTGGCAGCCTCCATCAACGCCTCGTCGATGGTGATGCTGCCCACATAGTTCAGGTTCGCCTGCGTAACCGTTACGCGGTGAAGCTTCGACTTGATGACTTCAATCTGGAATTTCATTATCGAATACGAATATTATCAATTAAACGAATCTCTCCGGCCTGAACAGCGATGCAGCCCTGCACATGGGCCGACTCCTCCCAGGAGGCCACCTCCTGCAATGAGTCGCCATCGACCGACTGATAGTAGATCACCTTCAACAACGGATTGCTCTCTACCTCCTTTACAACCCATGCTTTGAGCGCCTCGGGCTCCATCTCGCGGCTCATCTCCACGGCCTTCTTCAGCGAGGCGTAGATGTGGGGGGCAGCAGCGCGGTGGTCGGGCGTGAGGAGTTGGTTGCGCGACGAGAGAGCCAAGCCATCCTCACCTCGCACAATGGGGCAGGGAAGGATCTCGATCTCGATGCCGAGCTGACGGATCATCGCCTTGATGACGGCAATCTGCTGGAAATCCTTCTCACCGAAGTAGGCTCGGGCAGGCTTCACGATGTCAAACAGACGGCTCACCACCTGTGCCACGCCGTTGAAATGGCCCGGGCGCGTGGCCCCCTCCATCACCTTGTCGATCTGACCGAAATCGAACTGACGGGTATCGGGCTCGGGATAGATCTCCTCGACCGTGGGCATCAGCACATAATCCACACCCACCTCTCGAAGCATCGCCTCGTCGGCCTCGGGGGTACGGGGATAGTGCTTCAGGTCGTTCTTATCATTGAATTGCGTGGGGTTCACAAAAACGCTCACCACCACCACTTTGTTCTCTTTGCGGGCGCGTTCGACCAGCGAACGGTGTCCGGCATGCAGGGCACCCATCGTAGGTACGAAGCCGATCTCCTCTTTGGAGTACTTAGCAAGCTCCAGCTGAAGCTCGCTCACCGTTTGAAATGTTTTCATTCTCTTGTTTCGGGTTATATGGCGCAAAGGTATAAAATAATGAGAAATGAGCAAGGAGGAATAGCGAATTATTTGCTTTTTGGGCTCAGTTTTTTGGGAGATCGGGAAACAGCAGCCCTTTTTGGGGGAGTTGCGCAGGGGGATTTATCACCCTTCCGTCTCCCAAAAGAACTCGCCCACCCAAGATTTCCGGGCCCGCCGAAAATACTCGGCGGGCCCGGAAATCCCATTTTTTAAGGAGCGAATTACTTGTGTACAAATCCTCTTTCAAGGTCTTGTGACACGTTGATCATAAAATCACCCATTCCCTCGAAGGCATTGACGATATCCATGTAGTAGACACTCGTCTGGTAGTTCTTACCATCGGTTTCGATATCCTCGATGACAGCATCGCGGAAGTTATTTCGAAGCGTATTGAGTCGATCCTCGGCGCGGTAGGCATTTTCGATCTTCGTGAGTTCGCCCTTGTGTGCCGCCTCCAGGTTCTCGATCATCACATCGTAGGCAGCAACCACGGCCTCGGCCATCTCGTTGAGATTTTTGATCGCCACGGCATCGAATCGCTTCTTATGGCTGTTCTTTCTCGAGAGGATGCGGCTGATGGTCTCGCCCGAATCGCCCAAAGACTCCAACTCACCGATAATCTTATACATCGCCTTGATCTTCACCGAGGTGCTCTCGCTGACCTCCTCAGCGGAAACCCCGTTCAAGAACGAGGCAATTTCATACTCGATGCGATCGGAGATCTCCTCATACTTGACCAACTTGGCGCGCAGCTCCTCAAATTTATCGGTATCGGCCTCATTGATCGCTTGCTGTGCATAGGAGGCGCCGTTTTTCGAGATCTTGGCGAAATGGATGATCTCCTCGAAAGCCTGCTCCACCGAGAGCTCGGGAGTGGCCAGGTGGCCTGCCGAGATGTACTGAAGGCGGAAGACCTCCTTCTCCTGATTCTTGGGGGCACGGATGATCCAACTTACCGCCTTGGCAATCCAATTGGTAAACCAAACCAGCAGAAGCGTGTTGATCAGATTGAAGAGCGTGTGGAGCATCGAAAGACCATAGAGAGCCGCCGTTCCCTCGGGCGAATTCGAATTGGTCACCTCGAAGCCCTCGGCCGCCGGATTGGGCAGGCCAAAGAGGCTCTCGGTAATCAAGCCCACCATCTGCAAGAAGGGTTTAAAAAGAATCAGAGCCCAGATCACACCAAAGACATTGAAAATCGTGTGCGACATGGCGGCACGCTTGGCCTGCGTATTACCCACCGAGGCGGCAATATTCGCAGTGATGGTCGTACCGATATTCTCACCCAGCACCATGGCACAAGCCATCTCAAAGGGGATCCAACCCATGCTCAACATGATGAGCGTGATCGCCATCGTGGCCGACGAGGACTGCAAAACGAGGGTCAGAATCGTACCGAAGGCAAAGAAGAGCAACACCGAGCCAAAGCCGTGGGCTGCCCAGGTAGTAACGAACTCCAAGACCTGGGGGGTCTCGCGCAGGTCGGGCACCGACTCCTTCATAAACGAAAGACCCAGGAACAGAAGCGAGAAACCGACGATCAACTCACCTATATTTTTGCGCTTGTCGGCTTTCGAGTTCGAGAAGAGGAAGCCCAAGAGCATCAAAGGCACAGCAAGAATCGATATATCAGCCTTGAAACCGAGCCACGACACCATCCAAGCCGTAACCGTGGTACCGATATTGGCACCCATGATCACGCCGATGGCCTGCGTCAGAGTTAAAAGACCGGCATTGACGAAGCTCACGACCATCACAGTGGTGGCCGACGAAGATTGAATCACCGTGGTGATTCCCAATCCGGTCAAGACCCCCTTGAACGGATTGGAGGTCATGGCCGACAAAAGGCCTCTCAATCGCTCTCCGGCAGCCTTCTGCAGCCCCGAACTCATCAGATTCATTCCGTAAAGGAACATTCCCAACGCTCCTAACAGCGTAAACACTTGTAATATACCCATATCTTTTCTAATAACTTTTCGACTGCAAAGGAAGAACAATAATGTTTCAAAAATATTTCAAACACATGATAAATTATCCCTTTTTTATTACATTTTCATTAAATCTCCTTTTGCGTGCCAAAGGGTTCGGATTTTTCCTTATTTTTGCAGTAGAATATAATTAGGTAGATATTATGGCCACGGAACGCATACTGATCGTAGACGACGAGGAGACGCTGTGCGAAGTATTGAAGATAAACCTCGAAAACGAGGGGTACGATGTCGACATTGCCTTCAGCGCAGAGCAGGCTCTGACCTACAACTTAAAAAACTATTCTCTCATCCTCCTCGACATTATGATGGGCGAGATCAACGGCATCAAGATGGCGAAAATGCTGAAAGCCAATCTCTCCACGGCCGAAATTCCTATCATCTTCTGCACGGCTCGCGACACGGAAGACGACATGGTGATGGGACTCAATCTCGGTGCCGACGACTACATCATGAAGCCCTACACGATTCGTAATGTAGTAGCCCGTGTAAAGAGTGTGCTGCGCCGCTCCTCGGGACATAAAACCGTCGCACAGCGTGAGGAGCAGCCCAACCTCATGAAGGTCGAGGGGCTGCAACTCGATTTGGAGTTCAAGCGCTGCACCGTGGATGGACAGGAGGTCAAACTCACACGCAAAGAGTTCGAGTTGCTCGCCTACCTGATTTCACATCGGGGCAAGATCTGCTCGCGCGAACAGATCCTGAGCCGCATCTGGAGCGACGAGGTGGTGGTTCTCGACCGCACCATTGATGTAAACATCACCCGCCTACGCGCCAAGATCGGCCCCTATGGCTCCTATATTGTAACCCGTTCAGGCTTTGGTTATGGGTTCCGTGATTAAACTCTCCTACCACAAGCGACTCTTCCTGATGTTGCTTGGCTTCTCCTGGAGTATCATACTCTGCTTCGTCGCCTTCCAATACCCACGCGAGAAGCAGTACAAACTGAACTCCCTGAACCTAAAGCTTCAGATGTACAACCGCCATCTGATCGAGGTAATGGAGGACGGACTCTCCTACGAAGAGTATATTGCCGCCCACAAAAAGCCATTCGAGGAGCTTCGCATCACCATTATCGCCCCCTCGGGAGTGGTGATCTACGACAACACCATCTCGCTAAACTCCCTTGACAACCACCTCAACCGCCCCGAGATTGCAAGTGCTATCAAAGAGGGTGCCGGCTACCACGTCGGAAGACAGTCGGCAAGCGATGGCCGCGACTACTTCTATTCTGCTACCCGAGGCGACCAAGCCATCATCCGCACGGCTATCCCCTACTCCTCCACCCTGCAGGAGCTGCTCATGGCCGACTGGTCATTCCTATGGGTGATGATCCTCATCAGTCTGGTGATGAGTATCCTGGCCTACTTCGCCACACGCCGACTGGGCAAAAATATCGAACGACTGAACCGCTTTGCCGACAAGGCCAAGAAAGGTGAATCGTTTGATGAGGAGGAACCTTTCCCCAACGATGAATTGGGTTCGATCTCCAACCACATCGTACAACTCTATGCCCAATGGCAACAAACCATCAAAGATCGCGACCAAGCACACGAAGCTGCCATGCGCGAGGAGCAGGAGAAGATCCTCATCAAACGACAACTTACCAACAACATCAACCATGAGTTGAAGACCCCGGTGGCCTCGATCCAAGTCTGCCTCGAGACCCTGCTCTCGGGAATTAGCCTGAGTGAAGAGAAACGACAAGAGCTCATCGAGAGGTGCTACACGCACAACGAACGTCTGCGCCGACTGCTGGGCGACGTATCGCTCATCACCCGCATGGAGGACGGCAACGCACTGATCAGCAAAGAGCGGATCTCGCTCAACGAAATCCTGACAGAGATCGCCGATGAATTGGAGATTCTGCCCGAAAACGAACGCATGACCCTGCACACGAAGTTCGACCAGCAGGTCATCATCGAGGGCAACCTCTCGCTCATTGGCTCCATCTTCCAGAACCTGACCGATAACGCAATCGCCTACTCCGAGGGGAAGAACATCTACATCTCGCTCATCTCGAATACAGCCACCGAGTGCCATATCCGATTCGAAGACGACGGTTGCGGCATCGAGGAGAAACAACTCAACCGCCTCTTCGAACGCTTCTATCGGGTCGACAAAGGACGCTCGCGCCAAAAGGGTGGCACAGGGCTCGGCCTTGCCATCGTCAAACACGCCGTACAATTCCACGGAGGAACAATCACGGCCAGCAACCGTCCCGAGGGTGGTCTGCGCTTCGATTTTACCCTACAAAAGCCCCCTCTCGACACCGATCTTTAACCTGCTGTCCACCGAGCCGAAATTTCGGGGAGAGTAATGTATAGGAGGGGATATGTGCAAAGCACATATCCCCTCCTATACACACCGCGTCATCCCGAGAATTTCGATTTTAGGGCCTTGTATTGCGCGGTGTCTTCGCATGAAAATTCGTGGGGATCTTCCGATTATCAAGGAGTTGCCGAATCGCTTAACCGCCCAGACGACAAGACGGTTTGGGGCAATTCGAGGCTTTGTGTAAGCGGTAGATTGCCACACTTTTGCATGAGCCCTCTCCGCTTTCCTAGAACCGCTAAAATGCAAAAGTTCGCAATGACGAGGTTTCTCACTACGATGTCGGGCAAGCCCGACATCGTAGTGAACCTTTATCTCCTCTCCAAAATTTTCAGTATTTGACTTTTCAGATACTCCTCAAATGCACGACCAGACCTATATCGCCCACAGGACTCGAACGGCCGCCGCAGGCGAGCGCCAAAAGGGCGATGAGAGGATTGGAAAGCAAGCAAAAGGCCAAGGGCCTAAAAGATTTGGCGATAGGGACGAGAAAATTTATTTACTCGGACTTATCGCCATGGCTTTTACCGCTTGCGGAGCAAGCCGCTTGCTTTTCAAGCCGACCAAACACCCATGCTTGGCCGAGCCGCCACCGGCTGACGAGTCCCCGAAGCACAAAAAAAAGCAACCGAAAATTCGGTTGCTTTTGGCGGTGCGTAGGGGACTCGAACCCCTGACCCCGTGCGTGACAGGCACGTATTCTAACCAGCTGAACTAACGCACCATTTGCTGATTGCGAGTGCAAAAGTACACAAAAAATCGGAATTAACAATACTTTTTGCGTTTTTTTCAAAAAAATCTTCCAAAAGCGACCGAACGGGAGAGATAAAGGCCATGAAGGCCTTGCGAAATAGAAAAAATTTAAGGAGAGAAGAGTGTAAAACTCCCTACCCTCCTTAAATTCTCTAAAAAGCTCACATCGAAGGTTTTCCTAAAAGCCTACTTCAGTCTTAGGAAACCGATTCCGAAGCGCTCGACAGCAGCACGCTCCAGCATCTCGCGGGCCGAGGGATCGGCAATCGAGATAAGGGCCTTGGCACGCTCAGCGAGGTTCTTATTGCGCAGGTAGACGATACCATGCTCCGTGGCGATGTACTGCGCCTGGAAGCGGGTGGTAACCACACCGGCGCCTTCGGTCAAGGTGGGAACAATCTTCGAAATACCCTTCGTGGTAATCGACGGCAAAGCGATAAAACACTTACCACCCTCACTCAAGGCACCACCATACATGAAGTCGTGCTGACCACCCACACCCGAGAAGATGGTCGTACCGATCGAGTCGGCGCAAATCTGACCCGTGAGGTCAATTTCAAGGGCCGAATTGATGGCCATCACCTTCTTGTTTTGGCGGATGTTGGCGGGGTCATTCGTCCAAGCGACATCGCGGAATACTACATCACGGTTGTCGTGCAGGTAGTCGTACAGACGGCGGCTTCCGAGGGCCAAGCAGGCCACGGACTGACCCGGATAGAGGGTCTTGAGCGAGTTGTCGATGATTCCCTTCTGGATCAGGGGCACCACGCCATCGGTCATCGCCTCGGTGTGGAGACCCAAGTGCTTGTGGTCTTGCAGTGCATCGAGTACAGCGTTGGGAATACCGCCCACACCGATCTGCAAGGTAGCACCATCGGGCACCTCGGCTGCGATGAAGTTACCGATCTTGCGCTCCATCTCATTGGGTACGGCAATAGGCAACTCAACAAGTTCCTCATCACCTCGCACCAGGGCATCAATCTTCGAGACATGGATCACCGGATCACCAAAGGTGCGGGGCATGAACTTATTGACCTGGGCAATGATCACCTTCGAGCACTCGGCAGCCGAGAAGGCCAAGTCGGCCGAGATACCATAGGAGACATAGCCCTCCTCGTCGGGCTCCGACACATTGAGGAGCGTAACATCGAGGGGAACCTGGCCGCTACGGAAGAGGAAGGGGATCTCGCCCAAGAAGGCGGGAATGGCCTGGGCCACACCCTCCTTGATGGCCTTGCGTACACAATTAGCCACAAAGAAGGAGTTGGGCTCGAACGAATCGAGCAACTCGCGTTTTGCATAGGGAGCATCCTCCTTGCCGATGGCAAAGGCCGAGTAGACCTTCACACCGCGCAATTCGGGGGCACGTTCCGTCATGGCGCGCACCAGCACCTCGGGGATCGAGGTAGAACCCTGGATGTAGACCGAGTCGCCCGACTTGATAAGTTTGACCGCTTCGGCGGCCGATACATATTTTACTTCTGCCATATTTCGATTCTTTGGTTTTCGATTCTTTACTATTGGTTCTTGACAGCGAAAGGCTATCTGTTAAACAAAGCAAGCCGGTGGTGTGCAACATGCATACCGCCGGCTCTGCTTTGGGGGCTGTTAGTAGTCGCGACTGAAGAGCTGCAGACGCTTATCCAACTCGTCGTACTGGTAGTCCGAGATCATCGACACGCAACCGCGCAGACCCTGGCGGGTACTGCCCGTGGGGGCGAGGGTGATGGCCGAGATACCGTAGTAGATGAGTTTGTTGATCAGCTGCTCGCCGGTCATATCCTTGTAGCCGAAGGTGAAGAAGAAGCCATCGCTCACCTCCTGGTCGCAATCCTTGTCGTAGACAATGTGGAAACCGTTCTTGATCATGATCTCCTTCACACGGGCAGCACGGCGAGCATATTCGCGCGTGTGGCCCACATAGTCCAGACGACCATCCGAGGCGGCACGGAACATAGCGGCCAAGGCATACTGGGCCGAGTGAGGAACTCCCGACGACAGCACATAGAGGATATTGAAGATAAAATTGCGGCGGAACTGTCCGTCGTTGCCATAACGCTTGGCAAAGCCCTCGTAGCAACGGTCGGCCAAGGCGGGGTTCAAGGCCACCACGGCGATACGCTGACCGGCATAGGAGAACATCTTCGAACCCGACAGCAGGTGCATGCAATTCTCCGTATAGCGGGCCACCGAGGGCTGATAGGGAGGCTCAAAAGGCTTCGAACGATCCTCGCGGAAGTCCATGTTGAGGTAGGCCAAATCCTCTACCACGATCACATCGTACTTCGTAGCCAGACGGCCGATGATCTCCAACTCCTCCTCCGTGAGGCACATCCAGGTCGGGTTGTTGGGGTTCGAGTAGATCATACCGCTGATGCGACCCGACGAGAGGATCTCCTCGAGTTTCTCCTCAAGTCGCTTACCGCGGTAGTCGATCACGTCGAACGACTCATAACGCACCCCCTGCACCTTGCACTGCGACTTCTGCACGGGGAATCCCGGGTCGATGAAGAGGATCGTGTCGCGATCCTCGCGCATCTGCGTGAGGGCCATGAAGGCGGCAAAGGCACCCTGCATCGAACCCACCGTGGGGACAAAGCATACGGGCGGAATGTCGAGGTTGATGAAGGCCTTCACGAAGCGCGAAGCCTCCTTCGTCAAGGGCTCGATACCGGTAATCAAGGGGTATTTCGAACCGACACCGGCCAACAGAGCCTCGTGCTCGGCCTCGATACCGATCTGCTCGGCCGGCAGGCCGGGCTCACCGATCTCCATGCGGATGTACTCCACACCCATCTTGGCCTCGATATCCTTAACCACGCTTACAAACTGACGAATCGAAGCGGCACCCAACTCCTTAGCATTGCGCAGGCCGTTGGCGATACAGATGTTATCAACGGTTTGTTTATCCAATGGACGCTCCATACGCTACATCTTAATCGAGTTATTCATACCGGCACGGATGGCGGCGAGGTTCTTATTAACCACCTCTTCGCCCTTGCGACCGAAGATACGCTGCACACCGGCCTCGATCTTTTCAGCCTCGAGACCCAACATCGGAATAGCGGCACCCAGCAGCACCATGTTGGCAGCCTGCAAGGGGGCACCGGCCTCCTTGGCCAAGGTCTCCACATCGAGCATCACCACCTGCGGCAACTCCTTCATGCGGGCGTGCAGGGTCTCGATCTCGGGATAGTTCGGGATATTGACAAAGGGAACCGAGTTGGTTACGATCCAACCATCCTTCTTCAGGTAGGGCAGATAACGCAACGCCTCCATGGGCTCGAGCGAGATAATCAGATCAGCACCGCCCTTCGGGATCAGATCGCTGGCAATAGGATCCGACGAGAGGCGCAGATTCGACTGCACATCACCGCCACGCTGGCTCATGCCGTGAACCTCGGCCTGCTTGATGTAGAGATTTTCGGCAATGGCAGCCTCGCCGATAATGGTGGCAATCGAGAGGATACCCTGACCGCCTACACCTGCCAAAATAATATCTTTTTTCATCTTTCTTTCGTTTTTGGTTGTTGAACACTTTAGGCTTGCATCGGGAATTACTTCTGCTGCTTCTGCTTGGCGTGACGCTTCAGAGTCTGGATGCACTCGCGGCGGGGGATCACCACCGAAACACCCTTGTAAGCAATTTCATCGCGCAGCACCTGCTTGATCTCCTCCATGTTCTTGGGCAGGGGCACCACTACGCGGATGTGCTCGGGCTCCACGCCTACACCGGCGCAGATCGCCTCCAGACGGCCCGTACCGGCCGAATCTTGACCTCCGGTCATACCCGTCGTCAGGTTGTCCGAGATGATGATCACCACATTGGCCTTCGAATTCACACAGTCCAACAGACCCGTGATACCCGAGTGGGTGAAGGTTGAGTCACCGATTACGGCAAACGAGGGGTGCTGACCGGCCTCCGAGGCTCCGCGAGCCATCGTGATCGAGGCACCCATCTCTACGCAGGTATTGATGGCCTGGAACGGAGGCATAGCACCCAACGTATAGCAACCAATATCGGCGAAGACACGCGGATCGGGGTATTCGCGAGCCACCTCATTGAGGGCCGTGTACATGTCGCGGTGGCCACAACCCTGGCACAAGGCGGGCGGGCGGGGAGCCACCAAAGGCTCGGCATCGAACGTGGCCAAAGCCTCCATACCGAGGGCCTTGCGTACCGAGTCGGGTGTAAGTTCACCTACGCGGGGCAGGGCACCGGTCAGACGACCCGTCACGGGGATCGACGAAGGAACAAGACCTCTCATCTGTTCCTCGACTACGGGCTGACCCTCCTCCATCACCATAATCTCTTCCACGCCATCGGCCACAAGCTGCTCAATGTGCTTCTTCGGGAGGGGATACTGCGACACCTTCAGCACGGGATAGGGGCATCCGTTGGGATAGTTCTCCATCAGGTAGTTGTAAGCAATACCGCAGGCTACGATACCGAGTTTCTTCTCCGTACCGGGCTTATAGGTATTGAATTTCGACTCCAGGGCATCCTGCTCGAAGAGCTGCTGCTCCTCCAAGAGAACGTTGTAACGCACGCGCGAATTACCGGGCAAGAGGATCCACTGGCGGGGACGCTGCGGGGTCGAGCACTCGTTCTGAGGACGGGGATCACCAAGTGTTACCACGGCACGCGAGTGGGCCATGCGGGTCGTTACGCGCATCAGTACGGGAATCTGAAACTTCTCCGAGTAGTCGAAGGCGGCACGAATCATGTCATAGGCCTCCTGCTGCGACGAGGGCTCGAAGACGGGAATCAAAGCAAACTTACCGTAGAAACGCGAGTCCTGCTCGTTCTGCGAGGAGTGCATCGAGGGGTCGTCGGCGGCTACCACCACCAGACCACCGTTGGCACCCGTCATGGCCGAGTTTACAAAGGCATCGGCTGCTACGTTCATACCCACATGTTTCATGCAGACCAAGGCTCGCTTGCCCATGTAGGACATACCAAGAGCCCCCTCCATGGCGGTCTTCTCGTTGGTCGCCCAACGGCACTTCACCTCGGGCTCACCCTCCTTACGGGCAGCCTGCTGCAACTGAATAAACTCCGTGATCTCGGTCGAAGGCGTACCCGGATAGGCATAAACGCCCGACAAACCTGCGTGAAGCGCGCCCAAGGCAATCGCCTCATCACCCAATAAAAGTCTTTTCATAATGGAAGTTTTAGGTTTTTTATTTTTGGTTTTTAAGTTATTATCTACAAACGATTTGACCGTTTTTTCTCTCTACTTTTTGCTGCACTCCTCTCCCCTTTTGGGCCCACCCATTGGGTGACCCCGAAAAAAAGTGCATTCACAATCTTGTCAAAATTAAACATTTTTTTTGAGACGGCCAACTTTTTTCACAAAAAACACCTAAATTTATATAGCGACCACACAATCCCCCACCCTCCCATACGGATTCGTGCCGGGAGGAGCGAGAGGAGTGAAAAATGCCACAACACGCACACCTCCCACAACTCCTACATCTCTTATATCTCCTACAACTCCCTACAAAAAAGCCGTCGTTACGACGGTTTGTTGTCAGAAGGGGGCAGATGGGGTGCATCGCAACAAAAAGCCCGGATGGATAGTACTTAAAGTACATTCCATTCGGGCTGACTTGCGATGTGCCGCAGGTGCGGCCTTATCACAACAAATTACATGTAGATTTTAGGATCAATCTCACCACGCAATACCATCAAGGCATTCATCGAGAGGGCCTCCAACTCGTTCTCACCCGGATAGATGTGAACGGGAGCGATAAACTCGCAAGCCTCCTTCACGCGAACATTCACATAGTCGTTGTAGGCGATACCACCCGTCAGGATAATCGCATCCACCTTACCACAGAGGATCGTGGCCATGCCACCGATGTTCTTGGCAATCGAGAAGCACATAGCCTCCATTACCTGACGTGCGTGAGCATCGTTCTCCTTCTCAATGCGCACCTCGCAAATCTCCTGCACGGAGCTGGTACCAAGGTGAGCCACCAAACCACCCTTACCGGCGATCATGCGAAGCAACTCGGCCTTCGTATACTTACCCGAGTAGCAGAGGTTCAAGAGCTCGTCAGCGGGCAGCGAACCGGCACGCTCGGGCGAGAAGGGGCCGTCACCCGTAAGGGCGTTATTCGTGTCAATCACACGACCCTTGCGGTGGGCCGAAACCGAGATACCGCCACCCATGTGGGCAACGATCAGGTTCAGATCCTCATAACGCTTACCCACCTGCTTGGCGTAGATACGCGCCGTAGCCTTCTGATTCAAGGCATGGAAGATCGAAACGCGGGGGCACTCGGGAATACCCGTATAGCGAGCCTCGGGGATCATCTCATCCACTACCACCGGATCGGCGATATAAGCCTTCACACCAGCAACACGAGCAATCTCATCGGCAATCAGACCACCCAAGTTCGAAGCGTGGTGACGCTCCGTGTGGATCAGGTCGTGCTTCAGCACATCGTTCACCTCGTAAACACCACCCTCGATCGGCTTCACTAGACCACCACGACCGATAACAGCCGAGAGCTCCTCCACCTTGTAACCCTTCTCATCAAGAGCCCGAAGAATCAGGTCGCGACGCCAACCCATCTGGTCGATAATATTGGCAAACTGGCCAATCTCCTCCACCGAGTGGCGCAACGTGAGTTCTACTACGGGTTTATCATCCTCATAAAGAGCAGCCTTCGTCGAGGTCGAACCCGGATTGATAGCTAAAATTTTATATGCCATAAAAGAAGTTTTTTCAGTTTTAGGTTTTTAGATTTTATGGGAGAAAGGGCTGTCCAACCTCTGACAGGTTGAAACAGCTCCTTTCAATGCATAATAAGGTCTACTATTTTGCCGACAAGCAAGCCAAAGCAATCGAGTAGAGCTTCGTCTTGGTCGAGTCACCACGCGAAGTCAGCACGCAGGGAGCCGTAGGACCGGCCACCATAGCAGCCAACTCGGCACCACCAAACTTCGAGCAAGCCTTGAAGAATACATTACCCGACTCCAAGTTGGGGAACAATAGACAGTCGGCATCACCGGCCACGGGACCCGTGAGTTTCTTGATCTTCACGCTCTCCTCATCGATGGCTACATCGAGTGCCAAAGGACCCTGGAAGAGGGCATTGCCCAACTCGCCAGCCTGACCGAGATCCGAGAGCTCCTTAGCCTCTACCGAGCTCACCACCTTAGGAAGGAGCTGCTCGCTGGGAGCCAGCAGAGCCACCTTCGGGGTCTCGATACCGAGGTTGTTGGCCGTCTGAATGAGGTACTTGGCAATCTGCTTCTTCTGCTCAAGCGAGGGCAGAGGAAGAACAGCCACATCACTCACCACCAGCAGCTTGTGGTAGGCAGGAACCTCCAGCACGGTCACATGGCTCAAGGTCGTGCCGGCGGGCAGCAGACCCCACTCCTTGTTCAGGATGCCGCGCATATACTTATCGGTGGGAACCACACCCTTCATCAGCACGTCATACTCACCGTTGTGAACGGCCTTTACAGCGATCTCCACAGCCTTTACATCCTCCGACTCGGGGATGATGGTGTACTGGCTCATATCCACACCCTCGGCCTCGCACGACTTCTTAATCTCCTCGGGATCACCCACAAGGGTAACATCGGCCAAACCAGCCTTGATAGCCATATCCGTAGCACCAATCGAGTGGGTGTCCTGGCCATAGGCAACAATCATCTTTTTCTTACCACGGGCAACAGCCGCAGCAACGATTTCATCCAAATGCTTAATCATAGCAATAAGTAGTTTTATTTTGTTGGTTTTTGTTTTTGCTTTTGTCGAAGACTATTTTACCAAGTTGAAGGTATCGGTAGCGATGACCAACTCCTCGTTCGTAGCGATGATGGCCACCTTGACCTTCGAGCCCTCCTTCGAGAGAATCGTATCCTCACCACGCACATTGTTCTTCGAGGGGTCAAACTCCACACCCATAAACTCCAGGCCCTGGCAAACCTGCTCACGGAGCTCCTTCGAGTTCTCGCCTACGCCACCCGTGAAGACGATCAGATCCACACCGCCCATCTCGGCTGCATAAGAGCCCACAAACTTCTTGATGCGGTTGTTGTAGAGGTCGCGAGCCAGAATGGCGCGCTCGTTACCGGCATCGTAGGCGTTATCGATGTCGCGCATATCGCTCGACAGACCCGTCAGACCCAGCACACCCGACTTCTTGTTCATCATCGTATCGAGTTCCTTGAGGCTCATACCCTCTTTCTCGCCGATGTAGGTGATGGCGCTGGCATCCACCTGACCGCAACGGGTACCCATGGCCAAACCATCCAGCGGAGAGAAGCCCATCGAGGTATCGAACGACTTACCATTCAGCACGGCCGTGATCGAGCCACCGTTGCCCACATGACAGGTGATGATCTTCGAGTTCTCGAAATCCAAGCCGGCGAACTCGGCACCACGACGCGCAACAAACTTGTGGCTCGTACCATGGAAACCATACTTACGGATGCGATACTTCTTATAATACTCATAGGGCAACGCATACATATAGTTCATGGCGGGAATCGTCTGGTGGAACGAAGTATCGAATACGGCTACCTGCTTCACACCGGGCAGCACCGTCTCGATGGCCTCAATACCCTGCAAGCTGGCGGGGTTGTGCAGCGGAGCAATCACACAAAGTTCCTGAATCTTCTCCTTCACCTCCTCGGTAATCACACAGCTCTCGGGGAAGTACTCACCACCGTGAGCTACACGATGACCTACGGCCTTCACCTCGTCGAGCGAAGCGATCACGCCGTGCTCGGCATGGGTCAGCGACTCCATCACCAGGCTAATACCCACCGTATGGTTGGGAATGGGCTGCTGCAACTCGAACTTATCCTTACCCACAGGCTTGTGCGTAAGCAAACCATCGGCCAGACCAATACGATCGACCAAACCCTTGGCCAGCAAGGTGCTCTTTCCGGCCTCCATGTCAATCACTTGATACTTGATCGAGGAGCTGCCGCAATTCAAGACTAAAATTACCATAAATGTTTGAGTTTTAGTATTTTAATATATTTTAAGATTTTTTCAAATTTCTCTATTCGCTCAATATGCAAATGTAGTAAAACTTTACGGAAAAACCGCAAGAAAAAAGGAGTTTTTTTCAGCATTTCAACCAAAAAGTAACAAAATAGGATTTTTCGAGCGCGATTCACCGGGCAACACAAAGAAATTTTCCGCTAAAACACTCCGCTTCAAAAAAAAGAAAACCTGCCCAAAACCGAACACTACAGCACCTCATTTATGGCGAAAATCGAACAAATTTAACCGTTTTTACCACACTTTTTCACCCCTTTTCAGATCCAAATTCGCTCTTTTCTCCCAAGATTTACACAATCTTTCTCAAAAGGAAGAAAAATATCTGTTAATTGTGATTCGTACAAGAAAAAAAATGGTTATCTTTGCACGAATTCTATACTTTGTATAGAGAACGCAGCGAAAAAACACTAAAACCTACAACGATGACTACAAAATCGAACCTTCCTGCTCCCGAGGAGCAGTTCGGCCCCAAAGCCGAGGATGTGCAGCAAACTTCCACCACCTCTCCCGAGGAGGTAACCCCCGAAACCGAGGCTACACCCGATGCGGTAGACTTCACCGACGAAGAGGCCGCCCTGGCCGCCCACAGCGAAGAACTGGATCTGGGCGAGGTGAGCCCCGAAGAGGAGAACGAAAGCCCCGATACGGGATCGACTCTTCAAGGAAAGAGTAGGGAGGAGCTGATCACCTGGTTCGAGACCCTGCTGGCCGAGCGCCCCATTCAGACCCTGCGTCGCGAGGCCGAGGCCCTCAAGATCGCCTTCTATAAACAACACCGCGCCGATGTCGAGGCCGAGAAGCGTGCCTTCGTCGAGGGCGGTGGCAACGAGGAGGAGTTTTCACCCACGGTCGATGAGTGGGAGAACCGCCTCAAGGAGCTCTTCAAGGAGTATCGCGAGCGTCGCGATAGTTTCATCGCCTCGATCGAGGAGGAGAAGCAGGCCAACCTGAAGATCAAACTTCAGATCATCGAGGAGCTCAAGGAGCTGATCAATTCGGACGAGACCCTGAACCACACCTTCGCCAAGTTCCGCGAACTGCAGCAGCGTTGGAAGGAGACGGGAGTCGTTCCTCAGGCCAACATGAAGGATATTTGGGAGACCTACAACCTCCATGTCGAGAATTTCTACAACTTTATCAAGATAAACAAGGAGCTGCGCGATCTGGATCTGAAGAAGAACTACGAGCAGAAGGTGGCGCTGTGTGAGTCGGCCGAGGCTCTCGTCGAGGAGCCCTCGGTGGTGGAAGCCTTCCACAAACTGCAGAAGCTCCACGATCAGTGGCGCGAAACGGGCCCCGTAGCCATGGAGCACAAAGAGAGCCTTTGGGAGCGTTTCAAGGAGGCTTCGAGCCGCATCAACAAGGCTCACCAGGAGCACTTCGAGACCCTGAAGCGCGAGCAGATGAAAAACCTCGAGCTCAAGACGGGACTCTGCGAGCAGACCGAGGAGTTGGTATCGCAGCCCCTCACCTCGCGCAAGGAGTGGAACCGTGCCAGCGAGCGATTGTTGGAGCTGCAGAAAGTGTGGAAGAGCATCGGCTTCGCCCCCAAGAAGGAGAACACGCGAATCTACGAGCGTTTCCGCAACGCCTGCGACAAGTTCTTCGAGGCCAAGCGTGACTTCTACGCCTCGGTCAAGGAGGAGATGGAACACAACTTGGCCCTCAAACAGGAGCTCTGCGAGGCGGCCGAGGCTTTGCAAATGAGCGAGGATTGGAAAAAGGTTTCGGAGGAGCTCATCGCCCTACAGGCCAAGTGGAAGGAGGTAGGTGCCGTATCGCGCCGCCATGCCGATGTGGTATGGAAACGCTTCCGCAAGGCCTGCGACACCTTCTTCGAGCGCAAAGCCAAGCACTTCTCCGAACAGGATAACTCCTACGAGCAGAACCTCGAGAAGAAGTTGGCCCTCATCGAAGAGATGGCCACAGCCGATGTAAAGGCCGGAGGTTACGAGGTGATCCGCGAATTCCAGCGTCGCTGGAGCGAGATCGGCTTTGTGCCCATCAAACGCAAGGAGGAGCTACAGAAGCGTTACAAGCAGGCAGTCGACAAACTCTTCAACGATCTGCGTTCGGGCGAGCGCGATCGCTCGATGAACCGTTTCCGCGAGAAGGTGTCAACCCTGAAGGAGGGCGGACAGCGTCGCCTGCAGTCGGAGCGCGAACGCCTCTACAACAAGGTGCGCCAGCTCGAGCAGGAGATTCAGCTCCTGGAGAACAACATCGGCTTCTTTGCTAACTCGAAAAACGCCGAAGCCCTGGTAGCCGGTGTACGCGAGAAGATCGAAAAGGCCAAGCAGGAGATGGTCGCTACGATCGAGAAGGTGAAGCTGATCGACCAGGCCGAAAACAATTAAGAAGTTGGAATGAGGAGTTAAAACAATATTGAATTCCTTTTAGCATAGAAAATTAAAACAAAAAATAGCAAATTATATGAAACTCACGAAACCCAAGTACATCTTCGTAACGGGCGGTGTAGCCTCTTCGCTCGGCAAGGGCATCATATCGGCCTCGATTGCCCATCTGTTGCAGGCTCGCGGCTATTCGGTAACGATCCAGAAGCTCGACCCCTATATCAATGTAGACCCGGGCACGCTGAACCCCTACGAACACGGCGAGTGCTACGTCACGGAGGATGGTACCGAAACGGACCTCGATTTGGGACACTATGAGCGTTTTACCTCGATCCATACCTCGGTGGCCAACAACGTAACCACGGGTAAGATCTACAAGACGGTGATCGAGAAGGAGCGCAAGGGCGAATTCCTCGGCAAGACCGTGCAGGTGATTCCCCACATCACGGACGAGATCAAGCGTCGCATCCAGCTCCTGGGTCAGCAGAAGACCTACGACATCATCATCACCGAGATCGGTGGTACGGTGGGCGACATCGAGTCGCTTCCCTTCATTGAGTCGGTACGCCAGTTGCGCTACTCGCTCGGCTACAAGAATACGGCTCTGGTTCACCTGACGCTGGTCCCCTACATGGCCGCTTCGGGCGAGATGAAGACCAAACCCACGCAGCACTCGGTGAAGGCGCTTTTGGAGAATGGTCTACAACCCGATATTTTGGTATTGCGTGCCGAGCAGCCGCTTGACCCCAACCTCAAGCGCAAGGTAGCCCTCTTCTGCAACGTCGATCCCGATGCCGTGATGGAGTCGATCGACGTGCCGACGATCTACGAAGTACCCTTGAAGATGCACGAGCAGCACCTCGACGAGGTGGTGTTAGACAAACTCGGGCTGGAGATCGAGAACGAGGAGCCCAACCTCGATACGCTGCGCAACTTTGTCCACAAGTTGAAGAATCCGAACTGCACGGTCGACATCGCCCTGGTGGGCAAGTACACCGAGCTGCCCGATGCCTATAAGTCGATCAGCGAGTCGTTTATCCATGCCGGAGCCATGAATGGGTGCAAGGTGAAGCTCCACTATGTGAATTCGGAGCCGATCACGGCCGAGAATGTAGCCGAGAAATTGGCCGGCATGGCCGCTGTACTGGTAGCTCCGGGCTTTGGCAACCGCGGTATCGAGGGTAAGATTGAAGCGGTACGCTACGCACGCGAAAATAAGGTGCCCTTCTTGGGTATCTGCCTCGGCATGCAGTGCGCCGTGATCGAATTTGCCCGCAACGTGTTGGGCCTTCAGGATGCCCACTCGAGCGAGATGGTGCAGACCAAGAACCCCGTCATCGACCTCATGGAGGAGCAGAAGGGCATTACGGCCATGGGTGGCACGATGCGCCTGGGTGGCTACCCCTGTCAACTCAAGGAGGGTTCGAAGGTGGCCGAGGCCTATGGTCAGACTCTGATTCAGGAGCGCCATCGTCACCGCTACGAGTTCAACAACCAATACTTGGAGGCCTACGCCGCTGCCGGTATGGATCCCGTGGGTACGAATCCCGACACGGGGCTGGTCGAGGTGGTGGAGATCCCCTCGCACCCCTGGTTCGTAGGTACGCAGTACCACCCCGAGTATAAGAGTACGGTGGAGCACCCCCACCCCCTGTTCGTTGCCTTTGTAAAGGCCGCCCTCGAGAACAAAAAATAGGAGGGGCAGTCCCGACCGACCCACACAAGGGAGTCGAGCGCATTGAATAAAAACAACAAATAAAGAATACGATAAGAAGCGTATAAACCGAAAAAAACGAAATGGATAAACAGACAATTACCGGCATTGTGCTTATGGCCCTGATCTTTTTGGGCTTCACAATGTATAACTCAAAGCAGCAGGAGAAGTGGCAGGCCGAGCAGGCCCGTTTGGAGGTCGAGGCGGCGCGTGCCGACTCAATCTACCGCGCCGAGCACCCCGAATTGGCCGAACCCGCGACAGAGACCCTTGCCGAGGGTACACCCATCGACTCGCTGAGTCTGCGCTCGGCCGAGGTGGCCTACTATGGTGAGCAGTTGGCCTCGGCCCTTGCCGCTCCGACCGAAAGCTACACCTTGGAGAACGACTTTTTGAAACTCACCTTCTCGAACCTCGGAGCCCAACTCACGCAGGTGGAGTTGAAGGAGTACACGAAGTATGCCCCCACGCAGGAGGAGCGTACCGAGCCCATCCACATGTTCGACCCCGAGTTCTCGAACTTCGACATGCAGTTCTATGTGAAAAACGGCTACAAGAGTGTGCCTATCAACACCGCTGAATTCGTCTTCATCGCATTGCCCGTCGTGGAGCGCGAGGAGGCCCGCGAATTGGCATTCCGCCTCGCTGTGTCGGAGTCGGCAGCCGTGGATTTCGTCTACACGCTCTACCAGACGACCTCGCCCGAGCGTGATTACCTCGTGGATTTCGATGTGCGCCTCGAGAATATGGCCCCTGTGATGGCTAACCAGACCTCACTGGCCATCAATTGGACGGCTCGCTCCTACCAGAACGAGAAGGGCTTCAAGAACGAGAACATGTACACGACGGTGGCCTACCGCTTCCCGGGCGAGGCCTCGATCGAGGAGCTCGGCATGAGCGAGGAGAAGAAGTCGGAGGAGGAATCCACACAGGTAAACTGGGTAGCCTTCAAACAGCAGTTCTTCTCGTCGGTGATGATCGCCTACGACCACTTCAGCAACGCCGAGATGGGCTTCACGACCGAGCAACCGGGTTCGGGCTATGTGAAGCAGTTCTCAATGGAGGCCACGGTGCCCTACACGGCGCAGACCGAGGCCCTAAAGTTCGGTTTCTACTACGGCCCCAACAAGTACGCCATCCTCAAGAAGGTGGTCGATCCCGCCGGGGAGGAGCTCCATCTGGAGCGCATGATTCCGCTCGGCTGGGGTATCTTCGGCTGGGTGAACCGTTGGTTTGTGATTCCGGTCTTCGACCTGCTGCGCAACTTCAACCTCAACTTCGGTATCATCATCCTGATTTTGGCTGTGCTGGTGAAGGTGATCATCTTCCCGATGACCTATAAGAGCTATGTTTCGATGGCCAAGATGCGTATCATCAAGCCCGAGATCGACCTGCTGGCTCAAAAATACCCCAAGCAGGAGGATGCCATGAAGCGCCAGCAGGCCACCATGGAGCTCTACAAGAAGGCGGGTATCAACCCCATGGGCGGTTGCATCCCGATGCTGATTCAGATGCCGATCATCATTGCCATGTTCCGCTTCTTCCCCGCCTCGATCGAGTTGCGCGGTCAGCACTTCCTATGGGCCGATGACCTTTCGTCCTACGACAGCATTGTGGATCTCCCCTTCTCGATCCCCTTCTATGGCGACCACGTCAGCTTGTTCGCCCTGCTGATGACCGCGGCACTCTTTATCTTCTCGTGGATCAACTACCAGCAGACCGCCTCGTCGCAGCCCCAGATGCCGGGCATGAAGTTCATGATGCTCTATATGATGCCGCTGATGATGCTCTTCTGGTTCAACGACTACGCCAGCGGTTTGTGCTTCTACTACTTCCTGGCCAACCTCATCACCATCGCCCAAACGATCTTGATCCGTCGTTTTGTCGACGACTCGAAGATCCAGGCGATCATGGCGGCCAATGCCGTGAAGCGTTCCAAGCAGAAGAAGTCGAAGTTCCAGCAGCGCTACGAAGAGCTGATGCGCCAGCAGGAGCTGATGCAACAGCAGCAGAAACGCAAGTAAAAAAAGCGGATAAAAGGAAAAGGCGAGAAATACTTCTCGCCTTTTCTTATGCTGTTTTTCGGAAGTAAGTCTCCCGTTTTTTCTATGGAATGGCTTCTATCGAGATCCCCTCATCCCTTTTACCACCTCAAAAAGCACACGAAGGGCACGGGGGCGGATCAAGAGTGCAAGGAGAGCATAGAGGAGAACACCAAGCAGGATTTGGGACGAAAGCAGAGCAAAGAGCGAGAACTCGACTCCGATTGTCTGCTTAAATAGGCGGACCCCCAGGAACATCACCCCCGAAAGGAGCACGGCCGGCAGGTGAGCCCCCAAAGCCTGAGCCAAAGAGAGGGCCGTATAGCGAGAGGCGACCACGAGGTTGATCGTCCACTCAAGGAGAGCCATCGCCACCACGCCCCAAGCGATAGCCACCACACCCCGCGGGATGGTATAGATCAACACTAGGGTCATAGCCACCTTTTTTATCACCTCCAAACGCACCACAACCCGACCATCGCTTTGTGATTTGAGGACATTGTATGCAATAACCGACAAGGGCATGAAGAGCCCCGAGAGGCAGAGTATCTCAAAATAGGGTACCGTAGGCATCCACTTCTCGCCCAACAGCAGGGCGAAAAACTCGGGAGCGACAGCAATCAGCCCCACCATCACAGGGTAGACCACGAACGAAACCACCGCCAAGAGTTGGCGATAACTCTCGGCAAACTTTTCACGCTCGTCGCGAATCTTCGAAAGGGCGGGAAAGGTGACATTCTGTACCGATTGGAGGATGGCCAGCACGGGCAGATCCTTGAGTTTCTGACCCTGATTGTAGTAGCCGAGTGTTTGGGTCGAGTAGATCTTGCCGACGAAGAGCTGCGAGATATTATTATATAAGGTATTGATCAAATCGGTCATCAGCATCCGCAGGCTGTAGGGAGTCATGCGGCGAAGCGAGGCCCCGTCGAAGCGGCCCGACGGTCGCCAATCACCGATCCACCAAAGCATAGCAGCCTTGGCTCCCATAGCCACCAAACGCTGCCCCACCAGGCTCCACACCCCACACCCGGCAAAGGCCATAACCAAAGCCACCACCCCACTCAGAGCCGAGGAGAGGAAGATCACCTTCGAGAGGCTATCAAACCGAAATTGACGAGCACATAAAGTTTGCTGAATCACACACAAGGCATTGAGTGGCAGCAGGAGGAACAATACGGGAGCGATTCGGGCCAAAGCCGGCTGTTCGAAGTAACGCGCCAGGGCAGGAGCCACGGCTACCATGAGCCCATAAAGCAGAAGCGAAAGAAATAGGTTGAGTGTAAAAACCGAGCGATAGTCGCTGGGCGTAGGCTCCTTGGCTCGAATCAGGGTCTGCGAGAAGCCGCTATCGACCACCACAAGCGAGAGGGTAACAAAAACCGTCAGTAACGCCATGACACCATAATCCTCCGGAGCCAAAAGACGCGCCACCAAGATACCCACTCCGGCCTGGAGGAGGATCGAGGCCACCTTTTCGCCCAACGTCCACGCCACACCGCGTGCCACATCATTGCGCAACTGCTTCGCCACGGTCGGATCCGATTATTGGTTGATGAACCACTCTACGGCCAGGCGATAACTCTCCAGGCCGAAACCGAGGATAGCCCCTTGGCAGACGGGAGTCAGCATCGAGGTATGACGAAACTCCTCACGAGCCGCTACATTCGAGATATGCACCTCAACCACGGGGGTGGTGATTGCCGCCACGGCATCACGCAACGCCACCGAGGTATGGGTATAGCCCCCGGCATTGAAGACCACCCCGTCGAAGTTCCCCTGCGAGTCGTGAAGCGCATTGATAAGCTCCCCCTCGACATTTGATTGAAGGAGGTCAATTTCATGTGCGGGATAGCGGGCACGGATTCGCTCCAACCAGGGGTCGAAACCCTCGGAGCCGTAGACGGCCGTATCGCGTTGCCCCTGTAAATTGAGGTTAGGGCCGTTCAAGATCAAAATTTTCATATTACATAGCTTATATGATTGCACAAAGGTAGAAAATTATCGTGAAAAAATAGTACCTTTGCCCTTATGATGACCGAATTTGGCTTGATTGAGGCGATCCGCGAGGGTTGCAAGCAGCTCCCCACCCACGGATTCGAGGGGATTGGGGATGATTGTGCCGTTCTTCCGATCGGAGAGGGCGAGGCGTTGGTACTGACGGCCGACCTGGTGGTCGAACGGGTACACTTCCTGCGCGAAGCCGCCACGCCGGAAGAGGTGGCCCACAAGGCGCTCCATGTCAACCTCAGCGATGTGGCCTCGATGGGGGTGAGCCCCGTGGCTACACTCCTCTCGGTGGCACTACCCAAGGAGTGCATGGCCGGAGATTGGGCCGAACGCTTCATGAAGGGCTATCTCGAAGCCTCGCAAAAGGCCGGAGTGGCACTGATCGGTGGCGACACAACCGCCTCGGAGCGCGACATCACCATCAATATAACCGCCCTCGGCCGAGGGCCTGAAAATTGTCTGAAACGCCGCCGCGATGCCCAAGTCGGCGACATCATCTGCCTCTGCGGAGAGCTCGGGGCCTCGGGGGCGGGACTTCGCGAAATCTTAGCCGGCCGCTACGACACCCCGCTCGCCCGTGCCCACAAACTCCCCTCGGCCCAAATCAAGGAGGGCGTCTGGCTTGGGAAAGAGCCCGCCGTACACGCCATGATGGATCTCTCGGATGGCCTGGCCGGCGACCTTCGCCACATCTTAAAGGCCTCACAGGTGGGGGCCGAGGTGGAATTGACGAAGATTCCCGTGGCGGCAGGCTCCGACCTTGAGACCGCCCTCTCGGGTGGCGAAGAGTATAAACTCCTTCTGACGGTGGCTCCCGAAGCCTTCGAGCGCGTGGCTGCCGCCTACCAAACCACCTTCCACACCCCGCTCTACCCCATCGGTCGCATCACCTCGGAGCCGGAAAAACTCCTCTGGCTGCGCAATAATGCCCCCGAAAGAGGAAATTGGCAAGGTTTTCGACACTATTAGTGTAAAACCTAACCATTTTTTCACTATATTTGTAAACTTTAGAAAAGAAATAGCAATGAAGAATACCGTCAAGCTCAACGATCGCACCTTTCGTGTGATGATCCCCGCTGAGGAGATCGACAAGGCCGTATCAGCCGTAGCCGAGCAGATCAACCGCGACTATGCCGACAAGCAGACACCCCTCTTTCTGGGTGTGTTGAACGGTTCGTTCATGTTTATGAGCGACCTGATGAAGAAGATCGAGTTCAACAGCGAACTCTCGTTCGTCAAACTCGCCTCCTACGAGGGCACCTGCTCCACGGGCGAAGTGTCGTGCCTGATCGGCCTGAACAACGACATCGCAGGACGCCATGTGATCGTTGTAGAGGATATCGTCGATACGGGGCGCAGCATCGCCCACATGCTCGAAGAGCTCAAGAAGCACAATGCCGCCAGCGTTGAGGTCTGCACCCTCTTCTTCAAGCCTGCCTCCTACTCGCAGCCCTACCCCATTCGCTACCGCGCCTTAGAGATCGGTAACGAGTTCATCGTGGGCTATGGCCTGGACTACGACCAGCTGGGTCGTAACCTGAAGGATGTCTATGTGGTAACCGAGTAACTCCGGGAAACGCGTGGCCTCGAAACTCACGAAACCCCTTTGGGTTGTATTAACCTGCATCGTCGTAGGCTTCACCTCCTTTGTGGTGTTGCGTAACCTGGCACACATTTGGAAATCCTCGCGCCGCCTCTCTGCCCTTGAGAGCGAGGGGGAGGGATACCGCAAAGAGATCGAGGCCGACAGCACACTGATCGAACAGTTGCGCTACGACGACTACCTCGAGGAGTATGCTCGCGAACGATTCCACATGCAACGCCGCGGCGAAAAGGTCTTCATCCTGAAGTAGGGGCGCACGACCAACCAAAACACAAAGAGAAAGAGTTGCCAATTGGCAACTCTTTCTCTTTGTTTCACCTCCCAAAATGGCGACAACTGCGCTACTCTTTGAAGAGGGTACGAAGAATCGTCTGGGTGGCACCCTGATTTTGTAGGGTGTACTCCTTGGCGATACGCGCCACACGCAGACGCTCCTCCTCGTTCTTGTGCAGCGGGGCAAACCAAGCCTTGAGCTCCTCGGCCGAAGCGATGGAGGTGGCAGCCCCCAAAGCGATCATATCGCGGGCCTCCTTGAACTTCTGGTAGTTGGGGCCAAAGGCGATCGGCAGACCGAAGGTGGCCGCCTCCAACGTATTATGAATCCCCACTCCGAAGCCACCGCCGATGTAGGCCCAATCGGCATAGCCATAGACCGAGGAGAGCATACCCATCGTGTCGAGGATCAGCAGTTGGCAATTATCCAGGCGGGTGCGATCGTTGCACTGCGTGTAGCAGATAGCCCCTCCACGACAAGCCGAGAGCAACTTCTCGATACGCGGACGCTCCATTTCGTGGGGTGCGACGACAAATTTGATCTCGGGATACTGATTCATCAATTCGACAAGCAACTCCTCATCGGGCCCCCAAGTCGATCCTGCCACAAAGAGGGAACTTGTCCCTTTGAAACGCTCCACGAGGTCGATTTTCTTGGCCGCCTTGGCAATATCGGCCACGCGGTCGAAGCGCGTATCACCGGCCACCACCACATTGTGGAAGCCCAACTCGGCCAACAACTCCTTCGACTCGGCATTCTGCACAAAGAGGGTCTCGAAGGCCTTAAGAGCCCTGCGCCAACGCCAACCATACCACTTAAAGAAGATCGAATTGCGACGGAAGATGGCCGAGACAATGAAGGTGCGGGTCTGCATCTTCTCCAAGCCGGAAAGCAGGTTGAGCCAATACTCATACTTGACAAAGATAGCGATTTCGGGTTTTACAATCTCCAGGAAACAACGGGCGTTGTTCGGGGTGTCGATCGGCAAATAGAAGATATAGTCGGCTCCCGGGTAATTCTTGCGAATTTCGTAGCCCGAAGGCGAAAAGAAGGTGAGCAGAATTTTGTATTCGGGGTGCTCGCGACGCAACGCCTCAATAATCGGACGTCCCTGCTCGAACTCACCCAACGACGAGGCGTGAATCCAGGCAATAGGCTCTCCGGGCGCAATGGTGGCAGCCATGCGTTTGAGAAGTTTTTTACGACCCGCTCTCCACTTATGCGCCTTTTCGTGCCATGGAGAGATGGCTGCAACTACAAAGCGGTAGAGACGAAGCCCCGTGTTGTAAATCCACATCATGATGAGTAGTAGTCTGTGCTTGTTCCAAAGGACAAAGATAGTATATTTTGTCGGATCTGCAAAATTCTTGGTTTTTCACCCCTTTTGCCCTCTCCTCCAATCACCAATGACTCTGCATGGCATCCTCCACAAAGCGCAATTCAAGGTCCCCGCTGGGGAGGGTCTCTACAGCCATCAGATCAAAAAAAGGCTCTTCGGAGGCGTGGTGCAAAGCCAGGTAGAGCGATGCCGCACGCTTCAACGAACGAAATTTATTCTCATCGATCGCCTGCTCGGGAGTAGACCATCCGCCCGTCTTGCGACTCTTTACCTCTACAAAGTGGATCTCGTCCCAACGCTGGGCAATGATATCAATCTCGTAGCGACCGTTTCGCCAGTTGCGCTCGCGAATTAAGAAGCCATGCCGCCGCAGATAATCTACGGCGGCATCTTCAGCTCGTTGGCCAATCTGTTGGGTGATTCCCATGGCTCAACTCCTATTTCTTATAACAAGAAAGAGAGGTCGTCTGCCGGAGTCAACTCACGGATAGGCTGTCCTTTCTTAAAGATACGCAAGGGCTTGGGGCCAATCAACGTGAGTTTGCCCTCCTGATAGCGCAACATGCAACCCTCTCTCAAACCTACCACATAGCGACGCGGATTGGCCTCGATATACTCCAGGATGCGCTGCTCGCGGGTCTCACCGGCGTGGCCCTCGGGGTTGGCATCCAGGTAGTGGGGATTGATTTGGAACTTCACCGCACCAATGGCCGAGAAGGATTCGGGCTCCACGATCGGCATATCGTTGGTGGTGCAGATTGTCGGGGCGCATACGTTGCTACCGGCCGACCAACCCACATAGGGAACACCGGCCTCCAGGCGGCGCAGAATGGCACTCATGAGTTTCTGCTCCTGCATTTTCTTGAGCAAGGCAAAGGTATTGCCGCCACCGATGCAGATGGCCTCGGCATGGCGGATCATGATGCGCGGATTGGGAGAGCGGTGAATCGAGCGCACACGGATGCCGATCTCGGCAAAACGCTCCTGCACCTTTTTCTCATACTCGGCATAGGAGAAGGTTACCGCTGCATAGGGAATAAAAACCACCTCTTTCACACCGGCCAGCGTCTTGGCGATCTCGGCCATCGGATACTGCAAATAGGGTTCTCCTGCGTTCGTAGAGTTAGAAATAAGCAATAAATTCATAATAGATTGTCTGTTAGTCGGTTATGTTATTTATTAAATTTTTTATCAATATTTTCTTCCTTTGTTTTGCCAAAAGTAAAAAAAAAAGTGTTACTTTTGCCCAAAATTAACGAAAAAATGCGAAGATTGGTAAAAAAAGTTTTTTTCACCATTTCGTAACACTTCGTTAAGGGAGAGAAATAGGAAACAAATACTATTTTTAATAAAACATTTTGTTTAACTAAAAAATTTAAAGTTATGTCAGAAGTACAGTCGAAAGTTGTCGAGATCATCGTTGACAAGTTGGGCGTTAAGGAGTCGGAGGTAGTGGCTGAGGCCAGTTTCACCAACCACCTGGGTGCTGATTCGTTGGATACCGTAGAGCTCATCATGGAGTTCGAGAAGGCCTTCGATATTCAGATTCCCGACGAGGACGCTGAGAAGATTGCTACCGTAGGTGATGCCATCAACTACATCGAGGAGCACAAGAAATAATTTTAAAAGAATCATTTTTTTGCAAGTAGAACCAAACCTATAAATTTATGGCAGAGAGAAGAGTAGTTATTACGGGTATTGGAACGATTAACCCGCTCGGACACAACATTGAAGAGTACTTCTCCAATCTGGAAAAGGGCGTTAGCGGTGCCGCACCCATCACTCATTTCGATACCGAAAAGTTTAAGACCAAGTTCGCTTGCGAAATCAAAAATTACGACCCGAACCAGTACTTCGATCGCAAAGAGGTACGTAAATACGACCGCTTTGCACAGTATGCACTGATCGCCGCCGAGCAGGCCGTACAAGATGCCGGCTTCGACATGGAGCAGGTAGACAAAGAGCGTGCCGGTGTGATTTGGTGTTCGGGTATCGGAGGGCTTAAGTCGCTCTTCGATGAGTGCGTGGGCTATGCCGAGGGTGGAAACACCCCTCGGTTTAGCCCCTTCTTTATTCCTCGCATGATTGCCGATATCGCTGCGGGCTACATCTCCATCAAGTATGGTTTCATGGGCCCCAACTACTGCACCGTATCGGCTTGTGCATCATCGAACCACGGATTGGTGGAGGCCTTCAATCAGATTCGCTACGGCAAGGCCGACATCATGATCACGGGAGGTTCGGAGGCCGCCGTCAACGAGCCTTCGGTCGGCGGTTTCGGTTCGATGCAGGCCATCTCGACCCGCAACGACGATCCCCAGCACGCTTCGCGCCCCTTCGACAAGGATCGCGACGGCTTTGTGATCGGCGAGGGTGCCGGTGCCTTCATCCTGGAGGAGTATGAGCACGCCAAGGCTCGCGGTGCGAAGATCTACTGCGAGTTTGCCGGTGGTGGCAATTCGGCCGACGCCCACCACTTCACGGCCCCCCACCCCGAGGGAAAGGGTGCCATTATCGCCATGCGCGAGGCATTGAAAGATGCCGGTCTGAAGCCCGAGGATGTGGACTATATCAATGTACACGGCACCTCGACGCCGCTGGGCGATGTGGCCGAGCTGAAGGCCGTACAGGGGCTCTTTGGTGAGCACGCCTACAAAATGAACATTTCATCTACCAAGTCGATGACCGGTCACCTGTTGGGTGCCACGGGTGCCATCGAGGCACTGGCTTGCGTGATGGCACTGACGAAGGGTATTGTCCCCCCCACGATCAACTGCGAGAACCTCGATCCCGAGATCGACTCGAAGCTCAATTTGACGCTTGGAAAGGCACAGCAGCGTGATGTGAAGGTAGCACTGAGCAATACCTTCGGTTTCGGTGGCCACAACTCAACGGTCATCTTGCGTAAGGTGGAAGAGTAACAAACCTTTAACACTTGTTTTAGCCGTGTTTGACTTTATACTGCGTCCTTTGCGACGCAATTTCGGCCGCGACAAGGAGTATTACAGACAAATTGACGATATGTTTGGATTCATTCCGAACAATATCGAACTCTACAAGCTGGCTTTGATTCACAAGTCAGCTTCTTTTGTATTACCCGATGGCAGCCAAATGAACAACGAACGCCTGGAGTACCTGGGCGATGCCATTATTGAAGCGGTTACCTCCGATTATCTATACATCGAATTCCCCGATAAAACCGAGGGATTCCTCACCCAGCTGCGCTCGAAGATCGTGTCGCGCCACTCGCTCAACATGCTTGCCGAGCGCATCGGCTTGGATCGATTCCTGGTGGCACATGCCGGAGCCACTTTGGCCCAAAAGCACATCTACGGCGATGCCTTTGAGGCGATGATCGGAGCCATCTATTTGGATCAAGGATACGAGTTCACGAACCGTCTGCTGATCAACTACATCTACGCCAATTTCCTGGACATGGACTCCCTCTCGGAGGAGGAGACCGACTTCAAGAGCCGATTGATTGAGTGGTGTCAGAAGAACCACCACACAATTCGTTTCGTCACAAAGCACATCTCTCCCACCCACTTCCTCTCGACGATCTTCATCGACGACATGGAGGTTTCGCACGGCCGAGGCACCTCGAAGAAGGAGTCGGAGCAACATGCGGCTCAGACCATGGCCCAAACGGTAACCGATTCGGCCTGCCTGCGCATGCTCGACAAGCTCGACAAACTGGATCAGCAGGACACCGAGCCCCAGCCCTCAGCCCCCAAAGCCAAAAAGGCAAAGCCGGCGGAGAAGAGCGAGCCCACCACCGAAGCCGAAAAGACCAAGGAGCCGAAACGAAGCAAGGGAGCAAAGCCCGCCCGCGGAACCAAGCAGGAGAAGGGGGATAATCCGGAGGGGAAGGAGCCAACCGAGGAGGTAGCGATGCCCCAGGCGGAGCAGCCCGAAAAGGCGACCGCACCGACGGAATCGGAAGAGCCCCGCGAGCGTCGTCCGCGTCGTCGTCCGAAGGCCAAGAAGGCTGCCGAAGAGGGAAAGCCGGCAAGCACTCCGGAGTCGGAGACGGTGGCCAATGCACCCCAAGAGTCGCCCGTACTACCTGAGCAGGCCAGCCAAGACGCTGAGGAGAAGCCCGCAAAGCCCAAGCGTTCGCGCACCCGCCGCACCCCCAAACGCGAGGTGAAGGAGGGAACAGAAAACGCCATGCAGCAGGATGGCGCATCGGAGCCGAACTCCGAGAGAGCATCGCTGGATGCCCCCGCGAACGAGCCCCGCTCATCGGAGGCTGTAACCCCCGAAAAGACTGAATAACTATGGCCTCGTTGCACGATCTTTTACAACTCCGCGGAGCCGCATCGCTCGGTGACGCGGAGTTGTTGTCGCTTTTGATGGAGGATGGTGCCGAAGGGAGCCTCGAGCGGGCCAAAGATCTTTTGGAGGCGTGCGGCGGTACGTTGGCAGGAATCGGACGGAGCGAATTGGCCCGTCTGCGCATGACAGCAGGCGTGGGGCTGAAACGCGCCTCGCGCCTCGTGGCCGCGGCCGAATTGGGGCGACGCATGGTCGCGCTGGAGTCGGCCGAAGCCGTACAACAGATCACCTCGAGCGAGGATGTGATCCGCCTGATGCGCCCACGGCTTGCCGAACTCGGGCACGAAGAGTGCTGGGTGCTCTACCTCTCCTCCTCGAACCGTGTGGTGGAGCAGATGCGCATCAGCCAGGGCGGAGTACAAGCCACGGTCGTAGACCATCGTCTGCTGATAAAACGCGCCCTGGAACTGCTCGCCACGCAACTCATTTTGATCCACAACCACCCCTCGGGATCGGCACAGCCGAGCGAACCCGATAAGGAGCTCACCCGTCGCGTGGTTGAAGCGGCCGCCCTCTTCGATATCCGGGTCGTAGACCACCTGATACTGAGTCGCGGCGACTCCTATAGCTTCCGAGCCCACGGAGCGCTGTAATCCCCCTTAAAACAGCCAATAGGCCCAAAACACGCCGGAGCAAAGTTCACAACCAATAAAGAAACCCGACCAGGTTCACCACCTGGTCGGGTTTTTCGTTCGTGGCTGGGGCACGATCTCCCCCAAAGCCGCCTGATGCGGAGTCGCTACTCGATGAGCGAGATCGAACGCTGGATGAAGTCGGTCAGGCTCTTACCCTTCAGCATGCCATTCGACAAAAGGGCCAGGTCGATGATCTGCTTCACGAGTTTATTCTCACGACCAATCTCCTTGAGGCGTTCGTTACGCTCATCGCGCAGCGTTACCACCTTTTTGGAGAGCTCCTCGCGCATCGACTTCTCCTCCGAGGTCAGCTCCTCCTCCTTCTTATTCTTCGTAAGCTCCTCGAAGCGATGCTCCTCGCTCACCGCGGCATCAATCTTCTTGGTAATCGACTTGAGTTTGTCGCCATAGGCACTCTCCACCTTACCCAGGATGTCGATCACGATGGGATGGTTGCCATTGACGGCAATGGTGAAGCTGTCGGGCATCTGTCCATAGAATTGACTCATGCCTCCCCCGCCCATCTGGGCCATCTCCTTCATACGGCGCATGAATTCATTTTGAGTGATCACCACAGGGGCCTCCTCGGGCTCCATCGCCTCGAACGAGATCGAGTAGTGAATCTTCTCATCACGAGGCATCTGACTCTCGAAAACGGGACGCAGCAACTCCTGCTGGGCCTCCGTGAGGGAGATCTTCAAGGGTTCGGCCTTCTGGATCAACTTCTCAACCACATCGCTATCGACACGCACAAAGCGCGTATCGGAGTGCTTCGACTCATACCAATTAACGTAGTGGTTGTCCAACTGGCCATTCATCTCCAAGACCTCGTACCCCTTGGCCTTGGCGGCCGAGAGGAAGGCATGCTTCTCCTCCACATCGTCTACATAGAGCAGGATGAGTTGGTTGTTCTTGTCGGTCTGGTTCTCTTTCACCAGATTCGTATACTCCTCGGCCGTGTAGTACTTGCCCTCGGTGCTCTTCCAGAGCATGAAATTTTGGGCCTTTTCGGCAAACTTCTCATCGGTGAGGATTCCATATTGGATGAAGATCTTGAGGTCGTCCCACTTCTCCTCGTAATCGGCTCGCATCGAGGTAAAGAGCTCCTGCAAACGGTCGGCCACCTTGCGCGTGATGTAGTTCGAGATCTTCTTCACATTCGAATCGCTCTGCAGGTAACTGCGCGAGACATTGAGCGGGATATCGGGCGAGTCGATCACACCATGCAGCAGCGTGAGGTACTCGGGCACAATCCCCTCCACCTGATCCGTTACATAGACCTGATTGCAGTAGAGTTGGATACGATTCTTTTGAATCTCGAAGTTGTTGTGAATCTTCGGGAAGTAGAGAATACCGGTCAAATGGAACGGGTAGTCGATATTGAGGTGAATCGAGAACAAGGGATCCTCGCTCGCAGGGTACAGTTCACGGTAAAACTCCTTGTACTGCTCCTCGGTCAGCTCCGCGGGCTTGCGCGTCCAAAGAGGCTCTACGCTGTTGATGATGTTGGGCTTCTCGGTATCGACATACTTGCCCTCCTTCCACTCCTTCACGAAGCCGAACTGAATGGGTACAGGCAGGAAACGGCAATACTTCTTCAGCAACTCACGTACCTTCTCCTCGTCGGCATACTCCTGGCACTCCTCCGAGAGGTGCAGGACAATCTCCGTACCACGCGCACGCTCCTCAGCGAGCTCCTCCATCTCAAATTCGGGCGAACCGTTGCAAACCCAATGCACCGCCTTGGCTCCCTCCTGGTAGGAGCGCGTGAAGATCTCCACCTTGTCGGCCACCATGAACGATGAGTAGAACCCCAAACCGAAGTGGCCGATGATCGCCTGATCCTGATACTTGGCCATAAATTCCTCAGCTCCCGAAAAAGCAATCTGGTTGATGTAGCGATCCACCTCCTCGGCCGTCATGCCAATACCGCGATCTGTAACCGTCAGGGTGCGGGCCTCCTTGTCGACCTGGATCTGAATCGTCAGATCGCCCAACTCGCCCTGGGCTACCCCTTTGGCCGAAAGGGTCTTCAACTTTTGGGTGGCATCCACCGCATTCGAAACAAGCTCACGCAGGAAGATTTCATGATCCGAATAGAGAAACTTTTTGATCACGGGGAAGATATTCTCAGTCGTAACCCCGATTTTTCCGTTTGCCATCTTGTATTTCGATTTTATAGTTTTTGTTATTTTTTTGGTATTCTACCCTACTACCGAGCAAAGGGTGTGCCAGAGCATTCCGACTGACATTTTGTCAGTTTTCCCACTCCCAAACCCCGAAAAGGAGGCTTGTTGGTCAAAATCGTACATTTTTAAACTATCTCGATTTTATCTACTTTTTGACCAATAAGCAGATAGTGCAGAAAGGAAGAATTTGATTTAGAGTGGATGATGGGATTTACACACCACAAAAAAACAACCGAAGCATCGTGCTTCGGTTGTTGCTTTCAAGGTGATCCCGCTGGGGCTCGATTGCGCTACGAGGCGCAATCGTGTGCTCATGTGATTGACACCCTCCCAACCTCCCTGAAAGGGAGGCGACTTCTGGGTTCGAGCATCCCACCGGGACACAAAAAAAAGGAGTCAATTTCTTGACTCCTTCAAGGTGATCCCGCTGGGGCTCGAACCCAGGACCCCAACATTAAAAGTGTTGTGCTCTACCGGCTGAGCTACGAGATCTCCGGTCAAAATGAGGCGCACCTCGATTTTGGTGGTGCAAAAGTAGAAAAAAAATTCCGATCTTCCAAATCTCCGGCCAAAAATAGCGATCCAACCGCCAAAAAAGAGCAAAAATCATCCTACCCTCCGAAGCAATTTTGCGGATTGCCCATTTTTCGGCTATAAAATAAATCCACCTCCGAAATAGGGATCTCTATTTTACGCAGAGATGAAATTGGGGCGGATGGATTGTACGGTGAAGCACATTCCATCCGCCCCAAAAATTGAGGGGAATCGGCCCTCTAAAATCGAGAGACTACACCTCGAGGTTCACATCAAACAACTCGTGCCAGGGCAGACCCTGCTCGCCGAGCTCAGCCAAGAAGGGATCCGGATCGAACTCCTCAACATTGAATACACCGGCACCACGCCACAAACCCTTGGCCCACATGGAGGCACCCAAAGCCGCGGGAACACCCGTGGTAAAACTTACGGCTTGCGTACCGGTCTCCTTGAAGGCGGTCTCATGGTCGCAGTTATTGTAGATGTAGTAGGTACGCTCCTTGCCATCCTTGATACCCTTGATGCGGCAGCCGATCGAGGTCTGACCGTGGTAGTTGGCACCCAACGACTTGGGATCGGGCAGCACGGCCTTCAGGAACTGGATGGGGACGATCTCCACGCCGTTATACATAATGGGGTCGATGCGGGCCATACCGATATTCTGGATTACACGCAGGTGGGTGAGGTACTCCTGACCAAAGGTCATCCAGAAACGGGCGCGCTTGATCGTGGGATAGTTCTTCACGAGCGACTCCAACTCCTCGTGGTAGATCACATACGACTCGCGCTCGCCGATCTCGGGATAGTTCAGCGGCTTGTGGATCTCATGGGGCTCGGTCACCACCCACTTGCCATTCTCATAGTAGCGACCCTTCTGCGTCACCTCGCGGATGTTGATCTCGGGGTTGAAGTTGGTAGCGAAGGCCATGCCGTGGTTACCGGCGTTGCAGTCCACGATATCGAGGTAGTGGATCTCATCGAAGTGGTGCTTGGCGGCATAGGCCGTGAAGATGGCCGTTACACCCGGGTCGAAGCCGCAACCGAGGATGGCCGTAAGCCCCTTCTCCTTGAAGCGATCCTGATAGGCCCACTGCCACGAATACTCGAAGTGAGCCTCATCCTTGGGCTCGTAGTTGGCCGTATCAAGGTAGTTGCAACCGCACTCCAAGCAGGCATCCATGATCGTCAGATCCTGGTAGGGAAGGGCCACATTCACCACGATATCGGGCTGGAACGAGCGGAAGAGGGTGCAGAGCTCCTCCACGCTGTCGGCATCTACCTGGGCGGTCTTCACACGACCACCGCCAATGGCCTCGGCCACAGCATCACACTTTGCCTTCGTGCGGCTTGCAAGCATCACATCCGTAAAGATCGGATTGGCCGCAATCTTCTGGGTTACCACGGTACCGACACCTCCGGCACCAATAATCAACGCTTTACACATGTTGTAATTCTATTTAAGGTTTATACGTTTGTTGTACCTCTTTTCGTTTTTGTAGGTCTTGCTTTTACCCAAAAACCACCTCGTTGCTCTTGCGTTCTTGCAAGCAAGACACTCTTGCCCTAATATTGGGCGGACGCAGGCTCGGGCTATCAGCAGCCCTTGCTCATCTACCCAAAGAGGACACCTATCAACTAACAAAGATAGGAATTATATTTGGGATTACAAGAAAAAAAGTGCATTTCTGCAACCGAGCGGCGGCAAGGGCGAGCAAAAAAGAGCGAAAAGTGGCCGAAATAACCCTTTTCAAAGGGTGTATTGGCAATTTAATCTTCTCTTCTCCCCTTCAGAGGGGCTACTTTGTAAAAAAATTACAAGAACAGGCTGAAAAATAAAAAAAAAATACTATATTTGTTAAATGAAATATTTGCTTGCCCCAATGGGCCCCGATGGAACGCATCGCGTAGTTTTGCGAAGGGGAGAAACAAAAAAAAGACAGCCCACTGTGAAGTGTCTGTCTTCGAAGTGATCCCAGGGGGATTCGAACCTCCATCGTAAGAACCGGAATCTTATATTCTATCCATTGAACTATGGGACCGATGGTGCAAAGATGCAAAAAATATTTGAAACAATGAAACAGATGACGGAAAATAATGCAAATTGGGAGCGACTCGAAGCGGTGATTCACTGGGCCAAAATGTCGACCAACTACTTTGCGCGCTACATTGGGTTGCCCCGAGGCGAGAACCTCTACCAGATTCGCAAGGGCAACAACGGCATCTCGAAGGATGTGGCCCGCCGCGTGACGGAGAAATTTCCCGAGATCAGCGACGTGTGGCTTCTCACCGGCTCCGGGGAGATGTTCAAGACCCCGAAGCAGGAGGGTAACTTAATCCCCCTCTACCGGATGGATGCCGAGCGTTCGATTCTCCATCTCGAGACACTCAACCCCGACAAACTGATCTGCCAAGCGCTGGTGGAAGAGGCTCAACTCGCAATGCTCTATCTGAGTGAAGCGATGCGTCCCCGGATCGCCTCGGGATCCGTCCTTTTCCTGCGCGAGGTTACCCCTCAGGAGATCATCCCGGGTCACGACTACCTGCTTTCAACGGGCGAGGCGGTGCTGTTGCGCACGGTACGCACGGCCGAAGGGGCCGACCGTTGGCGCTTGGATCCCTCGAACCGCGAGGATTACGATGCGTGGGAGATCGCCCGCGACTCGGTGCAAAAAGTGTGGCAGGTATGTGCCCACCTTACCATGAATAAATAAATCGGAGACTTCCCCACGGGAGCAAGCCTCATAAACGAAGATAGTATGGCAACCATTAAAACCAAAGAGGGGGTATCCCTCTGTATTGCAGCCTTTGCAGCAATTCCTGTAGCGATCCTTTTAGCACTCTTTCATGCAGCTTGGTGGGTCAATCTCTGTGTGACGGTCGGTGTCTATATCCTGATGGCCCTCCTCACGCTGCTGCTCATCAGCAAGTATGTGGCCTACAAACTCAAGCCGATCTATTCGATCGTCCTCTCGCGCAATGTGCGCACGCGGGAGGTAATGTCCGAGATCAAGGATAAGCATGGCGAGGATGTCTCGAAGGAGCTCACGGACTGGGCCGACATGAACGACCAAGAGATCGCCCGACTGAAGCAGTTGGAGCGTTATCGCAAGCAATATTTGGGCAATGTGGCCCACGAGTTGAAGACTCCAATCTTCAATATGCAGGGTTACATCTCCACACTGTTGGATGGCGGATTGGAGGATGAGTTGATCAACCGCAAGTATTTGGAGCGCGCCGAGCGGAGCATCCAGCGTCTTTCGAACATCGTCAACGACCTGGACACGATCTCGAAACTCGAGAGCGACATGACCCTGTTGCGCGACGAGCAGTTCGACATGGTGGCCTTGGCCAAAGAGATTGCCGAACAGATGGAGATGGAGGCCGCCAAGAAGGAGATCAAGTTTGTGGTCAAGGGGGCCGAAAACATCCCCTCTGCCTTTTGGGTGCGCGCCGATCGCCACTACATCGGCCAGGTGATGGTCAATCTGTTGAGCAACTCGATCCGCTACGGCAAGGAGGGAGGCCTGACGAAGGTGGCCTTCCGCGACATGATCGATCGCGTCTTGATCGAGGTCGAGGACAACGGCGTAGGCATCGACAAAGAGGACCAGCCGCGTATCTTCGAACGATTCTACCGCACCGAAAATGGCCGTTCGCGCGAACAAGGAGGTACGGGTCTCGGCCTGGCTATCGTAAAACACATCGTCGAAGCGCACGGTGAACGCGTTTCTGTCCGTAGCGAACTCGGGGTGGGAACCACCTTCTCGTTTACCCTCAAGAAGGTTGATTTAAAAGATGTAAAGTAATACAACAAACACTATTTCTCGGGATAAGGTGAACTCCCGAGAAATTGTTTTGAGAAGCAGCAAACCATGACACAACTACTCTTTATTGATTGGTCTTTCGACCCGATACTCTTCTCGATTGGTGGCGTAGAGATCCGCTACTATGGATTGATGTGGGTACTCACGATCTTTATCGGAGCCAAATTTTTCGAGCACTTCGTCAAGCGAGAGGGACTTCCCGAGTCGGTTTCCGAATCAGTCTTTTGGTACGGCACACTGGGCACCATCCTAGGAGCCCGTCTCGGCCATTGTCTCTTTTACGACCCGAGCTACTACCTCTCGCATCCGCTCACCATCATCACGGGTTTTCGCGACGGAGGCTTGGCCAGCCACGGAGCCGCGATCGGTCTCTTGATCGGATTGTGGCTCTTTGCCCGCAAAAATCGTCTGCCCTATCTTTGGGGATTAGATCGCATCATGATTGTTGTTGGTATCGGAGGAGCCCTTGTGCGCTTCGGCAACCTCTTCAATTCGGAGATCTTCGGAGGCCCCACCACCCTCCCCTGGGGATTTCGTTTTCTCCTTTCGCGCGAGTGGCAGACGGTGTGCGCACCGGCAGCCTGCCACCCCACACAGATTTATGAGGCACTCTGCTACCTGATCACCTTTGTGATTCTCTGCCTGCTCTACTACCGATTCGACTACGGCCGCAAACGCCCGGGCATGATTTTCGGTGTGGGGCTAATCGGCATCTTCCTGACACGCTTTTTGATCGAGTATGTAAAGTTGGAGCAGGGAGGAGCCGACACGGGGCTCTTCCTCAAGATGGGGCAACTTCTGAGTATTCCCTTTATCCTGCTGGGCTTCTGGATGATCTTCCGCGCCTATAAGCGGGGCGAGCAGCAGCCTGCGACCGTGCAGCCAACGCCCCCTTCGCAGCCCGCCTCGAAGGCCGAAAAGATGGCCGCCCGCCGCGCCAAGCGCGAAAACCGACAAAAATAATCGACCATGGCAACCTTGAACGAAGAGATCGGCAAACTGATTGCCCGACGCCTATTGGCCGATGAGGCCGTAACCCTCCCCGAGGTGGGGGCCCTCTACACGAAACGCATCGCAGCACGCCGTCTTTCGGCCACGCAGGTGATCCCGCCCCATCGCATCGTGGAGTTTTCCACCACGCCGATGGGCCACTCCCTTGTGGAGGAGATCCTCCGCGAGGCCCACTGCACCGAGGAACAGGCCGCCGATGCCTACGCTCGATGGCGCACGAAGGCCACCCAAGAAGGGCGACTCGAAATCGAGGGGGTGGGCACCCTCTGTCTGAAGAGCCTCACCCCGACCGAAGCCTTTGAGCGTCGCCTCAACCCCCAGGGCAAGACCCCGATTCGGGTGAAACGTCGCCCGATGCCGTGGTGGATCTGGACCCTGCTGACACTCACAGCAATTGCCCTTATTTTCGGCACATTGGCCTACTTTGTCAATCCCCTCGAGGTGTGGGAAAAGTGGAGCACCCCGAAGATTGAAACGGAACAACTGCTCTCTAAGGAGACCCCCGCGGCCGCACCCGAATCGGAAATCTCGGCCCCGACTGCGGAGCCGACCGACAAGGAGTCTTCGACAACGCCCCCCGCGACAGAGCCCGCACCCGAAAAGCCCTCCGCGGAGCCTACGCCCGAAGAGCCGAAGATCGAAACGACCCTCGACACACAGATTACACCTACGCGCAGCGGCATGAGCTATGTGGTGATGGGCATCTACTCCACGGAGTCAAATGCCCGTCGCGCCGTGGAGCAGGGGGTAAAACGCTATGACATTCCCGAAAGTAATTTCCGACTCTTCCGCTATGGCGAGAAGTGGCTCGTATCGCTCGGCGAACATTCGAAGCGCAACGAAGCCCAAGAGGTTGCTCGACGCTACCGCACGGAATACGGAGCCTCGGAGGTATGGGTCTACTCAAAGCAATAAGCACAAAGGATGAACCGCCTGGCCGATACGATTCGATGGGGAATTGACCTCTTCTATGTGGGTCCTTTTCGGAGACTCTTCACGCAGGAGATCTTTCGTTATGCCGCTTGTGGTGGGATGAATATGGCCCTCGATGCCCTCTACTACTTTCTGATCTACCACTATGTGGTGGCCGAGCGATTCATCGACCTGGGAGTCGTGGTTGTCTCACCGCACATCGCCTCGCTCGCCCTGGTCTTTCCGATCACCTTCGCGAACGGATTTTGGCTCAACCGTCGGGTGGCCTTCCGCTCCTCGACCCTCAGGACCCGCACCCAACTGGTGCGCTACCTACTTTCTGTGGTTGGAGCCATCGTGCTGAACTACCTCTGTATGAAATGCTTCGTAGAGGGGTGTCATATTTGGGCCACCCCCTCGAAACTGCTGACCACTGCCATCAGTTCGGTTTATAGTTTCCTCGTGGCCAAATATTTTACCTTCAAGACAGAACGAATATAGTAAACAAAACATAAAATATAAAATATGGGTGTAGATCGAAATATGCGCCACATCGAGAGTGACCTGGAGTTCGAGAATAAGATCCGCCCCCAGGAGTTGGAGCACTTCGCGGGCCAGGAGAAAATTGTCGAGAACCTGCATATCTTTATCAAAGCAGCCCTTATGCGTGGCGACTCGCTGGACCATGTGCTGCTGCACGGCCCCCCGGGATTGGGCAAGACGACCCTGGCAAACATCATTGCCAACGAGATGGGAGCACAACTCAAAACCACCTCGGGCCCCGTATTGGACAAACCGGGCGACCTGGCAGGTCTCCTTACAAACCTCAACCCGGGCGATGTGCTCTTCATTGACGAGATCCACCGCCTGAGCCCCATCGTCGAGGAGTACCTCTACTCCGCGATGGAAGATTACAAAATCGACATCGTGCTGGACAAAGGGCCCTCGGCTCGCTCAATACAAATCGAGTTAGCCCCCTTTACTCTCATTGGAGCCACAACACGCAGCGGACTGCTGACCTCGCCCCTCAGGGCCCGTTTCGGCATCACCTGCCACTTAGAGTACTACGATGCATCGGTTTTGGCCGGCATTGTGGAGCGCTCGGCGCGCATCCTGGATGTCTCGATCGACCACGAAGCAGCCTTGGAGGTGGCCCTGCGTTCGCGCGGCACCCCGCGTATCGCGAATGCCCTGCTGCGTCGTGTCCGTGACTTTGCCATGGTGAAGGGCGAGGGACACATCGACCTCGAGATCACACGTTTCGGACTCAAGGCACTCAACATCGACTCGCGAGGCCTCGACCAGATGGACAACAAGATCCTGGGAGCCATTATCGAAAAGTTCGGAGGCGGCCCCGTGGGGCTGAATACCATCGCCACCTCGGTGAGCGAGGAGCCGGGAACCATCGAAGAGGTCTACGAACCTTTCCTAATCAAGGAGGGCTTTCTGAAGCGCACCCCTCGCGGGCGTGAAGCCACCGAACTGGCCTACCGGCACTTGGGATTTGTCAAGGAGAGCGAGACGGGATCCCTCTTTTAGCGCATCCATTCCATCGGAAGGGAAGCCGAAAAGCACTCCCCAACAAGAAAATTCCCCGATCCTACATTCGACGGATCGGGGAATTTTTTCTACTTTTTAGAGGATTCGAGATTCTCTACAAGCGACTATCGAGAAACGTTCACGCGTTGCATTTCACGCTTCAATTCGTAGAGCCGATGTTTTGCAAGCGGGCACTGACGACAGCGTGTCCGTTCGCAATATTCGCGGGCAAGTTGCAGCAGGGCCTGCGATTCGAAGGCATTGGCAGGAGTAATTCTCTCCCAAAGACGCGTATAGCGATTCTGCTCGGCGGGCAACGCCTCCCACAGTTCGATGGCACGGCGTGTAAGCTCCTCGCGCCCCATGCGGTGGCCATAGAAGTACTGCAACACCGCCACCAAATTGATCCCCAGGCTGTGGGCCTTCTCGTGCCCGAGACGCTTGGCCGTGTGGTCGATCGCCCCCGAGGGGTTGTAATAACTGCTCCAATATTGTTGCGCCTCGACAGCAAACAGATGCTCCACCGCCTCACGGGTACGGCATTCGAGGATCTTTTCGATCGAAAAGTCGGGCTGCATAACCAAGGCGGCAATCTGAGCCAGGCGCAACCGCGGGTGGTTAGCCGGGCGCAGCCGATTGATGCGCCAGAGGGTCGAGTCGAGGGGCTCAATGCAATACTTGTGGCGCAAATGCTCGAACTCCTCTTTGAGTTGACGGATATAGGCATCGTCACGACACCCCTCCAAAAGCCCCGCACCGCCAAAAAGCAGGGCCTCCACCCCGACCAACGAGTGGCGTTCGCGCATGAGGGATTGAAGCGTAACGCGCTCACCGAGAGCCATGAAGGCCTCGCGATTCTGCAGATCGCCCACCGTGCGCAACAACATCAGGTAGAGGGTCTGCTGCCAATTTTGAGCCGAGCGTTCGAAGAGTTCGTTTAGGTCATCCTCCTTGCGTTGCAGTCGCTCGAACGCAAGCGAGGTGTAGATCTTGCAACGGGCAAGCGGATCAAGACGGGCCGGCAAATCGCTGCACCCGAATCCCGGGGCCATTGCCTCCCATCCTTTGAGGATCGCCTCTTGCTGCGCGTACTCCATGGCAACGTTGCTTAAAGAAAAATTAGAAAAGGTTGAGTTCCAACTTCGCCTCCTCGGTCATCATATCCTTATCCCACACGGGCTCGAAGGTGAGGATCACGTTCACCTCCTTCACGCCATTTACCTTGGCCACCTGCTGGTTGACATCCTCCACCAACATATCGGCCATCGGGCAATTGGGGGCCGTGAGGGTCATACGAATCGTCGCCACGCCATCGGGCGTAAAGTCGATCTCGTAGATAAGTCCCAGGTCGTAGATATTGACCGGAATCTCGGGGTCGTAGATATTCTTCAGGGTGAGGACAATCTCCTCCTCCACCCGTAAAATCTCCTCTTTCGTTATCATGGTGTTAGTTCTCTTTGGCTTGGAAAGCAAGGGCATAGAGCCTCATCTGTTTGATCATGGATAGAAGGCCGTTGGCACGCGTCGGAGAGAGGTTTTCGCCCAAACCGATGCGGTCGATGAAATAGAGGTCGGTTGCGAGCACCTCCTCGGGGGTACGCCCATCAAGCACGCGGATGAGTAGCGAAATGATTCCCTTGGTGATGATGGCATCGCTGTCGGCGCGGTAGCGCATGCGCCCCTCTTTCAACTCGGCATCGACCCACACACGCGATTGACACCCCTCGATCAGGTACTGCTCCGTGCGATGTTCTTCGCCAATAGCGGGCAGCGAGTCGCTCAGACTGATCAGATAGTCGTACTTGTCGAGCCAGTCCTCGAACATCGAGAACTCCTCAATAATCTCTTCTTGTATCTTATCCATAAATCAAAAATGGTCTTATGAAAAGCCGACATCATTTCAATCGACTCCAATGATTCTAAAATTCTACTTTATAATCTCCAAGGCTTTGGCCTCGCAAGCAGCCGGTGAAGGTATACCCAAAATCTGCGCCAATGTAGGGGCCACGGCGTTCATCTCGATCTCCTCCCCATAGCAACTTCCGGCGGCTTGCCCCGCCCCCTTCGGCAGACGGATCAAAAGGGGCACGGTACGGTCGTAGCCGTAGAGCGACCCCGACGAAGCGCGCTTCCGCTCCTGCTTCTCAATCCACCCGGGCATCAGGTTGAGCACCACATCTCCCGAGCGACGCGGATAGAAGCTATTCTGCATGAGTTGCGCATAGCCGCTTCCGAAGTAGCTGTTGCGCATGGCCGTCGAACTCAAGGCGTGCGACACCCCGCGGAACTGCATGGCAAAGGTGGCCACCTCGTTTTGCACCTCGGCCAGCGAGAGGCGTCTTTCGTAGATCAGGTTGTGGTTCAGGTAGATCATCTTCTGCTCATACTCCAGGAGCCAATCCTGCTCGGCCTTCCCGTAGCGGGCATCGAGGAAACTCTCGAGAATCATCTCAAACTGGGGCACATTGAAACGCTCCTGCTCGCGGGGCGAGAGGTCGTAGGAGGGAGAGGTACCGTGGTCTGCGGTAAGCACCACCACCACCTGCTCCTCGTTCACCTGGGCAAAGAGGTAGGTCAAGAAGTCCTCTAAATCGCGATCCAGACGATAGAACATATCCTCGGCATCGATCGACTCGGGGCCATAGGCCTCAGTAACCCACTTCGGTGTGGAGAGGTAGATATTCAAGAGGTCGGGGATCTCGTCGGCCCCAAGACTCAGTTGCGTAAGGGCCTGCTTGGCAAAGTCCAGCACCGCGCTGTTGCCCGCGGGGGTGTAGCAAAGACGATCATACTCCGTGCGGTAGACCACCTCGCAGCGCAGGTCGCGAATCGGTGTTCCTGCATAGGGTCGCGGATTGCCCTTGGTCTTTTGGGGCGGGCGCACTAAAATATCACCACGACGACGATTCACATAGTCGGGCGAGGTGTAGAGCGTACTCCAAGGCTGAAGAATATAGTTCAGAGGGGTCTTTGCGCGGTTGTACTGTTTCACCCAATCGGGCAGGATCGGCAGGTAGAAGGAGGAGCTGCGCCAGTGGCAAAGTTGGCGGTTCATCCAAAAGGTAATGCCACCCTTCCCCCCCATGACAATGGCATCCTCGGGTTCGAGGGCCAGCGTGACGATGCGACTCTCGGGCGAGTGGGCGGCCAGAGTCTCAGCCAGAGTGGGTGCGACCAACTGACAGGGGGAGAATTGTCCACCACCGGTGTGGTACTCGAGTCCCTGAACCGAGGGGTCGTCGATCAGGCCCACCCGGCTGTTGTCGATGTAGTCGTACCAATGGCTTCCCACCACGCCGTGGGTCGAGGGGAGGGCCCCCGTCGTCAGGGTGGCCAGCGAGGTAAGGGTCAGGGTCTGCTGGCAAGGATACGAGGCGGTGGCAAAGGAGATTCCCTCGCGCTGGAGACGACGAAATCCCCCTTCGGAAAGGTGGTCGGCATAGCGCGTAAGGCAGTCGGGGCTCATGGAGCCTACGACGATCTGCACCACCAAACGGGGCTTTTCGGCACGCAATTCGGGGGCAAAAAGGCCGGCTGCAAGGAGCAGCAGCAGGAGCATCTTTCTAACAAGTAGATTCATAGCCCGCAAAGATAGGTAAATTCCCCGACTTTCAGTCGATTTTCTCCGCAAAAAAGGCTTTTTCTTCCGAGAGATCGATCTTGTAGGCCGCTTCAAGCGACAAAACCTTGCGTAACGCCGCCGAGCAAAAGGCCCGATAGGCCTCCGATTCGGGGTGCAGAGGTCGGTGTGCAATCGCTTTACGAATCTCCTCGAGGCGGGGCAACGCCTCACGGAGCATAGGATCGAGAGCCGCCTCCACAAATTTCTCCCAAACATAGCTCACGGCTTGCGACGAGGGGTGTACCAGATCGTCGCCATAAAAGCGATAGTCTCGAAGATCATCCATCAAGAGTTCGTAAGCAGGGAAATACTCCACCTCGGGGAAGCGTTCGCAGAGCTCGGCGATAGCCAGGCGCAGGGTCGCCTTGCTCAGGGAGTTCTCCTCGGCTCCATCAGCCAGGTGGCGAATCGGTGAGAGGGTCATCAGAATTTGCTTACCGCGCAGAGGTCCCTCGATCAGGAGGCTCCACTGCGCCACAATCTCCTCAACCGAGAGCCTGCGGCGCGTAAAGAGAGCCTGGGGTTGGCGATGACAATTGGCCACAACAGATCCCGTTTCGCGCAATTCATACACCCAGGCCGTACCGAAGGTGACGAGCAACCGATCGGCCTCGCGCAGGGCTTGCGATCCCTCGCGCAGGGTGCACTCCGCACGCCGAAGAAGGGCCTCGGGAGAGGCCTCCGAGAAGCTACCATGGAGGTCGTAATGAAACCACCTCTGCCCATCAACAACACTACACCTAACCTCCTCGAGATCAAAGAGCTCTTCTCTACTCCAACGCTCCATTGCGCAGGCGATGGAGGCGGGATTAAAGAGTACCCCCGAGGGGTTGATCGCAATATGGAATTTGGAGGCGGCGAGCCGTCCGGCAATCTCTTCGGAGAAACAGGAGCCGACAGCCAGAATGCGTTCCTGCCAACCAATCGGACGAAGGAGCGGCGCGGGGGTTATCTCGGTACGAAATTTCATCTTTTCACACTTCTGTGTACAAAAGCAAAAAACAGATTACAACACACAAAGACATCAAAGGAGTTAGCACTTCAGTAGCTGTATTTTTCTTTTATGATGTCGTATTTTCTATCTAATAATCCCATATTTTTTACCCGTACCATTGCACGATGGACAATGCCCTTTGTCGTTGCACTGTGTGCAAATGCGCCTTTCGCCCGTATAATAGCTACTTCGGACATTTGTACCATGACAGATTGGACATTTCCCCGACCCATAGCAAGTAGGACAAGTGTAGTAACCCAATCTCGATTGTGACGAAGATGAATTTTCAGACGATGAGTTTGGGGTACCGTATGTACTGTTTTGAGTTTGTGGAATTACCACAGCAGTCGAGCTACCCACCGAACTATTTATTCTACGTTGTGATTTTGTAATACTTAATGGAGCGTTCCGACGTTCGTAGACATATATCATCCCATTGCTTTCACACTTGATATTCAAGCGTTTTCGGTCAGCACTAAAATAGTAATGCGCACTACCGAAATAGCTTTCGCCATAATAATTGATGATATTGTTAGCTGAAGTTTGATATTGACGGAAACCGGTTCCTTCAGAAATTCCTTCCTTGTCGGAGTCATAACAACCTTTTGGAGTAAAAGTAATGAAATGACCATCGCCAGTGGCTATAGTTTTAACCCCATTATTAACGATAGCTACACGTTCATAGTAATAGGTTTGCGCCTGACCATTACAAATAGACATGACGCCTACGAGAGATAATAGCACAAAAATTATTTCCTTCATCTCTTTTTTTGGGTGAACAAATACATTTCTATAACAGCGTACACCTCGGCAAGTAATTCCGATATGTGATAAATTACCACAAGGTTGTCGGAGTTTCCGATTGTTTGTTGTCTATGCGTTCATACACATGCACCCACTTACCTATCAAATTATTCAGACGTTCATAATCAGAGGAAAAATTATAGTAACTTACACTTTCAGTAACAAATTGCTTTTCTCCGTAGATAGAAAGAGTATAACTGCGTTGGGTGCATTTATAGGAGTGTATTCCGTTATTAGATGACACATAATGAAATTCATTTTTGCCCTCTGTAGGCAAGTAACCTCCTGTGGTCCAAACTTTTTTTACACCGTTTTGATCAGACTCATAACAAAAACTCTTTCCATTTGTAAAAGTTATATACTTCTTTGTACCATCTACAAAGGTTTTGTCTTTTACTTCTGTTTCGCGGTTAACAGTATACAGATATCTGTAGGTATGGGTCTGCGCAAATGAGGATACGCAAGAGCCAATCAATACAAACGAGAAAATTAGCAGAAGTTTTTTCATAAAAGTTTTGTTAAGTTATGATTGTTCACTTATTATATGTAACATTGCAAAGTTATGGAAAAATATTTAATTATACAAGAACAGCCCACTAGAAAGCGCTGACAGAGCTGTTTTTAATATTTTTAAGAATAATGTACAATCAGCATATACAGGACTTGCATTATTCACAATATTTTTACATTAATAAACATCATCCGACCTCCTATAGTATTGTATTAAAAGAAAAAATATCTTACCTTTGGGGAATGATTCTGAATGCAAATTGTAAAATCAACATTGGACTGGATGTCTTGCGCCGTCGCACCGACGGATACCACGACCTGGAGACGGTCATGATCCCCGTACGCCAACTCTACGACCAAGTAGAGGTGATACGCACCGAAAACCAAGGCTGCCAATTTCAGCAAATAGGCATCGAAGTCGATTGTCCCGAGGAGCAGAACATCTGCATGAAGGCCTTCCGGCTCATGGCCTCCCGCTACGGAATTAATGGTGTAAAAATTACACTCGATAAGCGCATCCCCTTCGGGGCGGGTCTTGGGGGTGGATCGGCCGACGGCACGATGGTGCTTTTGGCCCTAAACGAACTCTTCGACCTCCACCTTGCGGAGGAGGAACTCATCGCCTTGGCGGCCGAGTTGGGAAGCGACACCGCCTTCTTTGTACGCAACACCCCGCAACTCTGCACGGGGCGCGGCGTAGAGATGCAACCCATAGACCTACCACAACTTCGAGGCTTGTGGCTCCTGCTGGTGAAGCCCGACGAGGGGGTCTCGACTCGCGAGGCCTACTCGGGAGTGCGCCCTGCAGTGCCCGAATTGGCATTGACACAGCGTCTGCAAGCACCCATCGAGGAGTGGCAGACGAGCGTGAAAAACGACTTCGAGGCCTCGGTTTTTGAGGCACACCCCCGCCTGCGCGAGATCAAAGAAAAGCTCCTCCACCTCGGAGCCCGCTATGCCGCCATGTCGGGCTCGGGCTCAACCCTCTTCGGGCTCTTCGACACCCCACCGCCTTCCGAGGCCTTCGAGGGACTCTTTACCCACTGCGAGATACTTTAAGGACGAGAAACAATCCTTCGAATAACAAAAAAAGCGAATCCAATTCGGATTCGCTTTTTCCTTTCTACGACTTTATGGTCTACTGCAACTTGATCTTCTCCACGCGGCGTTCGTGGCGGCCCCCCTCAAAGGGGGTCTCGAGGAAGGTTGAAACGAACTGCATCGCCTCGTCGTTGGAGATGAAGCGGGCGGGCAGCACCACCACATTGGCGTTGTTGTGCTGGCGAATCAAGCCGGCCACCTCGTTACACCACACCAAGCCGGCGCGTACCGACTGGTGCTTGTTGAGGGTCATGGCCATACCCTCGCCCGAGCCGCAGAGGCCCACACCGATCTCGAGTTCGCCCTTGTCGATCGCCTCACCAAGTTGGTGAGCGAAGTCGGGATAGTCTACCGACTCCTCGGAGGCGGTGCCGAAGTCAAGTACCTCAAAGCCCTTGGCAGCCAGGCAGCCTACCAAAAACTCCTTCATTTCGTAGCCCGCATGGTCGCAGGCAATACCAATCTTTTTCATACTATATTAGGGGTTGTTTTTAAGTTTTTCGATTTATATTACGCAAAGATAATAAAAAGTCTTGAGAGTTGGAACACTTCCCTCGATTTTTGCAGACACAAGCGTGTTACAAATCAACGTGCCGATACGATACAGGGAAAACCTTTTAATAAATTCCTACTTTTTCCCCACCTTTTTTGAGTCACTTTTCGAAAGGAATATTACAATTTGTAATATAAATACACCAATACGATTATCATTCAAAACCATATTTCACAATAAACCAAGTAAAACCAAAAAATCAAAGACAACAATCATCGCATAAACAGCCTTATAAATGGAACAAACAACAAAAAAATATATACTTTCAAACAGAAATCAAAAATAGAAAAAAACGGGAATATCCCCTCCAAAAAACAGCTAAAAAGAGGTGCAGAGCCTCCATTTTTCAGCATTTTTTTTATAGATATATTGCCAAACCGAAAAAAATTCGTACATTGCAAAGTCTTACAGCATGTTAGCCCATATTATGGGTTCAACGTGTTGATAGTCAGTTTTTAGTAAAACATTAAAAAATATAATAAAAAAATATAAAAACAAAAAACCAATTACAAATTATTTCCAAATTCACTTTTATGAAAAACAAACTTTTTCTTATGCTGATGCTGCTCGGAATGAGCTTTGCAGTCAGCTGCGGGGATGATCCCACGAACGAAAATGGTGGAACGAACAATCCTCCCCAGCCGAAGCCCGAGATCGAGGCCTCGATGACGGTTGCCGTAAAGGGAGAGCCCGGCGCATCGCAGGCCGAGTTGCTTCTGACGACCACGGCTATCAAGCAGTATGCTTTCAAGGCCTACAAGGCCGGTGAGGAGCCCACCAATATGTCGGCACTGATGCTCTTCTCGCAGGGTCAGAAGGGTGACTGCGTGGATGGTGAGAACACCTTCACGGTCAACAAGTTGTCGGCCAACTCGACCTACACGGTCTTCGTAGCCGGTATCGACACCACCGACGAGTACTACAAGGAGGTACTGCAGATCGAGGTGAAGACCAAGGAGATGACCGACGAGGTATCGCAGTTCGATGTGGAGATGGACTCCTACAAGGTGCATGTCAATGTAAATGACCGCGTGAAGGCCGGTGAGACGGTTTACCGCTGGGGGTTGCTCGACTTGGCTCAGTACAACTACCTCCAGACCATGAGCGACAAGACCGATGTCTTCTTCCTGGTGCAGAACGACTATATCTGGCACAACTTCATCGAGGACGACCACACCTTCACCTTCGACAACGAGTGGAGCAACATGTACGTCACGGACGAGGACGGCAACCTGATTGGTTCGGAGGATGGTGCCCTTCCCTATTATTACTCGATCACGCCCGGTGCGCCCGCCTACTTCGTATTGGGTGAGTTCGCTTGGGGTGACATCCGCGACCTGAAGTATGTTCAGTACTACAACGACGGCGACCCCCGCAACGAGGGTTGGTACGATCCCCTCTACGACCTGGATGCCATGCGTGCCTACGCCAATGCCGGTGGTTTGGCCGCTCCCGTACAGGATCAGTGGTGGGAGGGTTACCACTACAAGCAGCTGATGGAGTCGGCTCCTGCCACCATCGTGGAGGCCAACCACTCGATCGACGCTACGACGCTGGCCCCCAAGGGCGGTATCCTGACCATCCAGCCCGACGAGCGCTGCATGGGTATGCAGTTCATCGTCTGCACGAAGGGTATGGTCGAGGAGATCAAGCACGCCTGCTTCAAGGGTGACGATGCCCTCTGGGAGAAGTATCTGCCTTGGTTCTCGTGCTCGCCCGTAGCATTCGACCTGCTGATGGGCTTCGTTTACTACACGACCTGCAATGTAAATGGTCAGGTTCAGAACATTGAGCTCAACCTGGAGAACAGCTTCTACTGCAACCCGGGTGACGAGTTCGTGGTGATCATGAACGGCCACGGCACCGAGACCAAGGAGATGAACGGTCAGGTACAGCCCACCTTCGAGACGCAGTACTTCAAGGTGGTAGAGTTCACCATCCCCGAGTCGAAGTTGCCCCTCTCGACCATCGAGGTTACCCCCGTGGAGACCAACGATCCCTACTCGGTTACCTTCAACGTGAAGTGCCCCTCGAAGGATGCCCTCTTCGTAGAGTACCTCTGCGACTACGAGTCGGCTTGGAAGAAGGAGGGACTGGAGGATCCTTCGGTGCTGAAGCAGCTCTTCGAGGCCTATGGTGCTTACAACCGTCTGACGGATGAGAATAGTCTCAAAAAGATCAACTCGGACGAGGGTCTTACGATGGAGATTCCTTCGCGTCCCAACGCTGTGAGCTACCTGGCTGCCGTAGCCTACAACGCCGATAAGATCATGGGTGTTCCCGCGACCGCTAATGTACGCTCGGCCAAGGTGCCCACCCCCGATCCCGTAGACCAGGCTCGCTTCGAGGAGGTTGCCGGCGATTGGACCGCTTCGGCCACGATCGTCTATGCCCCCGCCGGTTCGAAGGAGTACACCCAGATGACCAAGACCTCGCCCGTACGCATTGGCGACCTGACCCTGTCGGAGACCACGCCTCAGGAGGTTTACGATGCCTATGGCCGCAAGCCGAAGGAGGAGGTTGACGCCCTCTACGCCGAGTTCTACAACATGGTGATGGGCCTCAACGAGGAGCACCGTTCCTACAACCGCACCATCTGCCAGGGCTTCGACTTCCAGGTTCCCGCCGAGGGCTTTGAGTCGTATCTGCGCTATGCCGATCCCTACTACCTCTACATCGCCGACCAGAATATCTACAACGGCAAGTATATAGAGGATATCCTTTGGGACTTCGGACCGAAGTGGTACATCGAGTTCCAGGCCGATGGTACGGCTTACGTTCCCTTCGATGTAACCAACTTCGCCCCCCTGTCGGCTTGGATTCCCGAGAGCATCGACTACTACATGATCGCTGCTAACATCCTCACCGGCCTCTACACGCCCAGCATGCCCAAGGACTGCAAGGGATTCCCCGTAGAGATCTCGGAGGACAAGAACACCATCACGATCAAGGGTCTCACGGTGAAGACTACCGATAAGGAGACCGGTGACCAGATAGACGTAGAGCTCTTCCCGCAGCCCGTATTCGTTCAGACCAACGCCTACAACTCCTACGCTTGGGTTGTTTCGGAGGTTGTCCTGACGCGTAACAACACCACGGCCGCCTCTCAGGCCCGCCTGAACGCTCCGGTGAAGGGCGAGAAGGCTCAGCTGACCACGATCAACCGCAACGGTGGTGACTTCGTAATGCCCGCCAAGAAGGAGCAGAAGTTCCACTCGCGCACGCCGCTCTGCGCTGCAGAGAAGCGCGGTGTGATCCGCATCGACAATGTGAAGGCTCTGACCAACGCAGAGGACTTCTACAAGACGGCCGATGCTGCCATCGAGCGTAACTTCGGTGTGAAGATTGTTCGCTAATCACTGACATAGACGAGCCAACCGGAGCCTCCCACAAGGGAGTGCTCCGATTGGCTCTTTTTGCTTACGCGGGCGCGCGCATACGCGTGGGCGCAAGATTTTAAGGAGGAGCCCTACCCCATCGGATGAAAGCTCTTCCCCACAAACGAAAAAACAGAAACAACACAAAAAAATCGAAAACTATGAAGAAGTTACTTCTTTCGTTGGCCGCCTTAGTGGTTGCCTTCGCAGCATCGGCCCAGCAGCTGCCCGATGTACAGGTGGAGAACTCGGAGGGTCGCAAGATCTCGATCCGTTCGCTCGCCGGTCAGAAGCCCCTGATCATCTCCTTCTGGTCGACCACCTGCAAGCCCTGTATCCAGGAGCTCAACGCCATCAACGACCAGATCGAGGATTGGCGCGAGGAGGCCGATTTCGAGGTAATCGCCGTATCGGTGGATGACGTGCGCATGAAGGCCAAAGCCAAGGCAATGGCTACCTCGAAGGGTTGGGAGTTCACCTGCGTCTACGATGCCAATCAGGACCTCAAGCGCGGCATGAACGTAAACCTCACCCCCCACAGCTTTGTGGTGGACAAGAAGGGCAACGTGGTCTACTCGCACTCGGGTTACACCCCCGGCAGCGAGCAGGAGCTCTTGGAGAAAGTGATCAAACTCAGCAAATAAGCCGACCAGACCATGAAGAAACTCTTATTTCTCCTCATCGGATTGAGCGTTGCGGCTTCGGCCTCGGCGCAGATCTCGCTCGGCAAGGATGGAAAGGGCGGTCAGCTGATGGGTAGCTTCGAGACCAACTCGATCTACTACGTCGACGACGATGTCCTGGGCAGCAAGCCCAACCACGACCTGCGCGAGTACATCGGATCGAACTCTTACCTCAAACTCGACTACTCGATCGACCGCTTCTCGGTGGGCGTACAGGGCGACTTCTTCCTTCCCGCCATCGAGGGCTACGAGATCGGTACGCGCGACGAAAATGGTAAGAAAGATCTGCAATTCCTCCTCTCGGGTGCCTACGCCCAGTGGCTCGACAAGAGCTACACGGTACGCCTCGGAAGCATTTACGAGCAGTTTGGTAATGGCCTGATCTATCGTTCGTTCGAGGATCGTCAGCTGGGTATCAACTCCTCGCTCCTGGGTGCCATGGCCTCCTATCGTCTGAACAACTACTTCTCGATCAAGGCCATCTACGGTGCACCCCGCCTGCTGGATAAGTGGGCCGACTCGCGCATCGGTGGTGCCGACCTCTCGATCTCGATCTCGGAGCTCTTCAAGGCCCAGAAACTCAACCTCTCGATCGAGGGTAGCTGGGTGAACCGCTACGAGAGCCTCTCCGAGGATCGCAACGGATACTACGCCGCCAACTTCGAGCAGAAGGGCATGGGCAGCTCGCTGAACATGTATTCGGGTCGCCTGAACATGGACATCGAGGGCTTCTCGCTTCGCTCGGAGTATGTACACAAGGGCAAGGACCTCGGTACGGTGGACACCGAGCAGGCTGTTGCCGGTTATGCCGCCTTTGCCGAGCTGGGCTACAACTACGGCAGCTTCAGTTTCTCGGGCCAAGTGCGTGCCCTGGAGCACATGGGAACACGTCTGTCGCTCTACAACGGTGCCACGGTCAACCAGCTCAACTACCTCCCCGCTCTGACGCGCCAGTACACCTACATGCTGGCCAACTTGGAGCCCCACCAGGTGAATGTCGAGGGTGAGATCGCCGGCCAGGTAGACCTCTTCTACTCGCTGCGCAGCAAGTCGGATCGTCGCAAGTACTGGAACTTCCACCTGAACTACTCGACGGCCTACACCCTGCACAAGGCCCAGTCGATCACCGGCAAGCGTGAGCTTATTTGGCAGGACTTCAACGTCGACGTGGAGCGCCAGTGGAACAAGTCGTGGAAGACCACGCTGTTGTACTCGTTCCAGGAGTGGAGCCCCTCGCACGGCCACCAGCACCGCACCTATGTGGCCAACATCTTCGTGGCCGATGTCACCTACAAGATCAACCGCAAGCACTCGTTGCGTTGGGAGCTGCAGTACCTCCTCTCGGACGACTACCAGGGCGACTGGGTAGCTGGCCTGATCGAGTATAACTTTGCCCCCCACTGGAGCATCTACTTCCAGAACATGTACAACCTGGAGTCGGAGCCCAACTTCGAGGACAAGAAACCCTTGGACGAGAACTTCAACCCGCGCAAGGTCTACTACTACAACGGTGGTTTCAGCTTCACGCACAACCGTACCCGCGTTCAGCTCAGCTACGGCCGCAACCGCGCCGGCTACATCTGCTCGGGTGGTGTATGCCGCTACACGCCGGCCTATACGGGTGTAAACCTGCAGCTTAGCACCTCGTTCTAATGCTTAAAATTTGAGAGAAGATGAAACAGCTGAAATATATCCTTACGCTGGCCCTTGTGGCTCTGACCGCCGTATCCTGCCTCACGGGTAAGGGATACGAGCCCTACAAGACCGACAACGGCCCTGTTGAGACCGGCCTCACGCTGACGGCCGACAAGTCGGTGATCTACGCCACCGGCGAAGATGTGGCCACCTTCGAGGTGAAGTACAACGGCGTGGCCCTCACGGCCGACCAAGTGAGTTTCCACCTGGCCGGTACCGATGCCGAGGTTGTCGGCATGGAGGGGCTGACCTTCGCCACCGCCTCGGCCGGTCGCTATGAGATCTATGTACGTTATGCCCCCACCCCTGCCACTCCGGCAAACGAGGAGGGCGAGGAGGGCGATGAGCCCGCCGAGCCCGAGGTCTACACCTCGAAGAGCTTCGTCATCACGGCCATCGAGATGGTAAACCTCGAGGACGAGGCCGACCGCAAGCCCGACGAGAATGACCTGACCCTCTCGGCATCGACCCTGGTATTCCAGGCCGCAAGCGAGGATCGCGTGATCTTCGTAGTACGCTACAACGGCGAGCCGGTGTGCAACACCACCAGCGAGCAGACCTTCAAATCGGGCGAGACCGTGAAGATCAACTACCAGATTTGCGACTACAGCACCATGGAGCCCATCGAGATGGAGACCATGGAGGTGGAGCAGAACGGCAAGGTCTACACGCTGCCCTACTACCGTGCTTCGAAGGCTGAGACGCGCTCGTTCTTCGTGATGTGGAAGGCCCTGATGACCTATGAAACCCCCGTAACGGTGACCGCCGTGGCCGATCCGGTACCCCTGCGTCCGAACGACCCGCAGCCCGAGAGCGTCGATTTCAAGCACCGTGTCCTGCTGATGCAGCTCACCGGTACGGCTTGCCCCAACTGCCCCCACATGTCGGTGGCCATCAAGGAGTTGAAAGCCGATGAGGAGTATGGCGACAAGTTCGCCTTTACTGCGGCCCACACCTACCAGAACCACGAATTCAATCCCCCCGAGAATCTGGGCGTCTATGCCGGTGAGGGCTACCCCACCTCGTGCATCGACCTGCGCACCTCGTTCTCGAACCAGGGTAAAGAGGGCAACAAGGCTCTCATGAAGCAGATCATCAACGCACGCTTGGATATCCCCGTAAAGGCCGGTATCTCGGCGAATATGGTGGTCAATGAGAATTCGCTGGTGGTGCGCATGACGGTGAAGGCTGCCCAGACGGGCAACTACCGCGTGGGAGCCTGGCTGGTGGAGGATGACCTCTACTATGTACAGTCGAACAACAGTGCCTACGACAACGAGGAGTATGGTCTGAATATCCACGAGGCGGTGATCCGCAAGGCCAACAGTGCCCGCTCGTCGGCCGACTTCACGGGCTATGACCTCGACAAGTATGCCGACCTGCAGGCCGGCAATGTTGCTGACTACCTCTTCACCTTCAGCCTCAACCCCGACTGGAAGAAGGAGAATTGCCGCCTGGTGCTCTTCGTATCGGCCCTGGATAACAACGGAGCCTATGCGGTAAACAACGCCATCGAGACCTCGTCGATCTACGAGGCCGTTGAGTTTGAGTACAACTAATTGGAAGCTTTTTCGTGGATAGCACCTCTTTAGCGGTACTATCTCAAGCAAGCCCCGAATGGATTAAATCCATTCGGGGCCTTCTTTTATCGAGTGTCATTCTTACGATAGGCCTCGCATAAAAAGATCCCCACAGTCGCTCGGAATGACGCTGTAAAAGGGAGTAATCACTGTGCATCCCGCAGGAAATTGCTATATTGATTGCAATGCAACTCTACTGCAATAAACAACTTATAACGAGCCTGTCACCACTCAACGAAGCAAGCCCCGGAAGAGTTGGCGACGGAACGCTACTTTTGACTTTCAGAAACACCACCCAATTTTTGATTTTAGAGAGGCAGATTTCGACTTAACGCAGCAAGCCCCGGAAGGGTTGTACTTGAGGTACTACCCTTTCGGGGCGAGCAAGGCAAGGTGAAATATGCCCTATAAAATCAAAAATTACTTGGAGGCACGCTTGCGATCCACCTCATGCAAGAGAATCTTGCGCAGACGCATCGAGTGGGGAGTAACCTCAACATATTCATCCTCTTTGATATACTCCAACGCCTCCTCAAGGGTGAAGATCTTGGGGGGAACGATCACCGCCTTGTCGTCCGAGCCCGAAGCTCGCATGTTGGTGAGCTGCTTGGCCTTATTTACATTGACCGTGATATCGTTTTGGCGCGTGTGCTCTCCGATGACCTGACCTTCGTAAACAGGATCATTGGGGGCAATGAAGAAGCGGCCGCGATCCTGCAACTTGTCAATCGAGTAGGCGTAGGCCGTACCCGTCTCACTTGCGATGATCGACCCATTGGTACGCATCTCGATCTCACCCATCCAGGGCTCAAAACCCTTCAGGCGGTGGGTCATGATCGCCTCACCGGCCGTAGCCGTGAGCATATTCGAACGCAGGCCTATGATGCCGCGCGAGGGGATGTTGAACTCCAAACGTACGCGGTCGGCCGTAGAAACCATGTTAGTGAGCATACCCTTGCGGCGCGTGGTGAGCTCGATCACCGTACCCGAGTACTCCTCGGGGCAATCCACCGTCATCTCCTCCACCGGCTCACACTTGCGACCATCGATCTCCTTGATGATCACCTTGGGCTGTCCCACCTGCAGCTCGTAGCCCTCGCGGCGCATCGTCTCGATCAGCACCGAAAGGTGGAGCACACCACGGCCATAGACCACGAAACTATCGGCCGACAATCCCGGCTCGACACGCAGGGCGAGGTTTTTCTCGAGTTCCTTGTCCAAACGCTCTTTGATGTGGCGCGAGGTGACGTATTTACCATCCTTCCCGAAAAAGGGCGAGTTGTTGATCGTAAAGAGCATCGACATCGTAGGCTCATCGATGGCAATAGGGGGCAGCGGTTCGGGATTCTCGAAGTCGCAAATCGTATCACCAATCTCGAAGCCCTCGATACCCGTAAGGGCGCAGATCTCTCCACAATGGACCTCCTCGACCTTCTTCTTACCGAGTCCCTCGAAGACCATCAACTCCTTGATCTTGGTCTTTTGGAGCGTTACACCATCGCGCTTGGCCAGGGTCACATTCTGTCCGGCACGCAGGGAGCCTCGCGTGAGTTTACCCACGGCAATACGCCCCGTATAAGCCGAATATTCGAGCGAGGTAACCAACATCTGAGGGCTACCCTCCACTGCCTCCGGAGCAGGGATCTCGTCGATAATCGCATCCAACAGAGGGGCCAACGACTCGGTAGGTTCGTTCCATACATGCGACATCCAGCCTTGTCGAGCCGATCCGTAGATGGTCTTGTAATCGAGTTGCTCCTCGGTGGCATCGAGCGAGAACATCAGATCGAAGACCTGCTCATTGACCACCTCGGGGCGGCAATTCTGCTTGTCGACCTTATTGACCACCACGATGGGCTTCTTGCCGAGCGAGAGGGCCTTTTGCAATACGAAGCGGGTCTGGGGCATCGTTCCTTCGAAGGCATCGACCAGCAGGAGGACACCATCGCACATGTTGAGTACGCGCTCCACCTCGCCTCCGAAGTCGGCGTGGCCCGGTGTGTCGATAATATTGATCTTGTAATCCTTATAGATTACCGATACATTTTTCGAGAGGATCGTGATACCGCGCTCACGCTCCAGGTCGTTGTTATCCAAAATCAGTTCTCCTTCGGCCTGCTTCGAGTTGTCGCGCAAGACATGGCTCTGGAGGATCATCTTATCGACCAGCGTCGTCTTGCCGTGGTCGACGTGTGCAATAATGGCAATATTGCGTAGTTTTTGCATAGTGATAGAATTTGGGGACAAAGATACGATTTTTTATAAAATAATTTTGTAATTTTGTAGGAGAAACTCACCCATAAGCCCCGAATCTTCATGATCCGATCCACCAAACCCTTTTTAGTCATCAAGCGCAAGAGCAGCATCTACCAGGGAGATGCCTCGGAGATCTTGTCGCTCGTACTGCCGCGCCACGGACGGGTGGTACTCCTCACGGACGAAAATGTCGCTCGCTGCCACCCGGAGCTCGTGGGTCGCTACCCGCACCTGCTGGTAGGGCAGGGAGAGCGGGCCAAGAGCCTCGCCGCTGCCCGGCAACTCTACCTCCAATTCATCGAACTCGGGGTCGATCGCTCGTGGTGGGTGGTGGGTATCGGTGGAGGCGTGGTCTGCGACCTGGCCGGCTTCGTCGCCTCGACCTACATGCGGGGGTTGAAGTTTGGCTTTGTCCCCACGACCCTGCTGGCCCAGGTCGATGCCTCGGTGGGGGGTAAGAATGCGGTGAACCTGAACGGCTACAAGAATATGGTGGGCACCTTCTCTCAGCCCCACTTCGTGATCTGTGACTCGAAGCTCCTCCACTCGCTCCCCGTCCGCGAATTTCGCGCCGGCATGGCCGAGGTAATCAAGGCGGCCATCATCGGCAACGCAGATCTATTCATGAAACTCGAATTTCTGTCGAACCGTCGGATGCGCATGGGCTTCAAGCACTTGGATCAGGTAATCCGTGCCGCGATCGAGGTCAAGGCCGCCATCGTGCAGCGCGACGAAAAGGAGCAGGGCGAAAGAAAGCTCCTCAACCTGGGCCACACCTTCGCCCATGCCATCGAGAAGTGCGAGCCGAAGTTCAACCACGGAGAGGCTGTCGCCGTGGGAATCCTCATCGCCTGCCGCATCGCCGCGCGACTGGGGCTGATGCGCGAAGAGCAGGTGACTCTGGTTGCCCGCGTCATCGGCGAGCACCAACTCCCCTTGAGTGCTCCGCCCTACCTGATCCCCAAATTCCTGCGCGCCATCGCCAAAGACAAGAAACGCACCGGCGACCGGCTCTCGGTCATCCTGCCCCAAGGGATCGGCTCCTGCACGATCCGCTCGATGACCTTCGAGGAGCTCAGCGAACTCTTCCCCAAGGAGTGCGGCTACTGTTAGTCCCCGCAGAGTCATTGAGGCCCCTCGACAAAGCCTCCGGAATGGCGCTTTTCTCTCCCTGCACAACACCCGGCAGAGGGAAAAGCGCTCTATTCATGGTCGCTTTCGCCCTCTTTTACCCAAAAAGCAGGGCAATATCTTTCCATTCCCAAAAATTATATGTATCTTTGTAGGTTCGCATACATGCGTGTGCGCCCTACGCGCGCGCACATGGGTGAGAAACAAGAGAAATAACGAAAAATACAAAACAACGAACTATGGATATTTTAACCGGTTTATTGAAACTGATCTTCGGCTCGAAGGCCGACAAGGATCGTAAGGAGATTCAACCCTATGTAGATAAGATCAAGGCCATCTACCCCACCATTTCCGCCCTTTCGAACGATGAGTTGCGCGGACGCTCGGCTGCGCTGATGAAGCAGATTGCCGACTTCATCGCCCAGGATGAGGCCCACATCTCGGAGCTCAAGGCCAAGTTGGAGAACAACGAGATCTCGCTCGAGGAGAAGGAGCGCATCTCGAAGGAGATCGACCAAACGGTCAAGCGCATTGACGAGAAAATCGAGCAGCAGCTCGACCAGATCCTCCCCGAGGCTTTCGCCATCATGAAGGATACGGCCCGCCGTTTCACGGAGAACGAAACCGTGGAGGTTACCGCCACCGATTTCGACCGCAACCTCGCGGCCGAGAAGGAGTTCGTCACCATCGAGGGCGACAAGGCAATCTACGCCACCCACTGGCTGGCCGGAGGCAACGACCTGAAGTGGGAGATGATCCACTACGATGTACAGCTCTTCGGTGGTGTGGTACTGCACAAGGGTAAGATCGCCGAGATGGCCACGGGTGAGGGTAAGACCCTGGTGGCTACGCTTCCGGTCTTCCTGAACGCCCTGGCCCGCAAGGGTGTCCACCTGGTGACGGTGAACGACTACCTCGCCAAGCGTGACTCCGAGTGGATGGGCCCCATGTATCAGTTCCATGGCCTTTCGGTGGACTGCATCGACAAGCACCAGCCCAACTCCGAGGCGCGTCGCAAGGCCTACATGGCCGACATCACCTTCGGTACGAACAACGAATATGGCTTCGACTACCTGCGCGACAACATGGCCTCGTCGCCCAAAGACCTCGTGCAGCGCAAGCACCACTTCGCCATTGTCGATGAGGTGGACTCGGTATTGATCGACGATGCCCGAACGCCGCTCATTATCTCGGGCCCCGTTCCCAAGGGCGACGACCAACTCTTCGAGCAGTATCGTCCCGCCATCGAGCACCTCTACAACATGCAGAAGAACTTCGTCACGAACCTCGTAGCCGAGTCGCGTAAGTTGATGGCCGAGGGTAAGAACGAGGAGGGTGGCATCCTGATGTACCGCGCCCACAAAGGTCTTCCGAAGTACAAGCCCCTGATCAAGTTCCTCTCCGAAACGGGTATCAAGGTGCAGATGCAGAAGACCGAGAATATCTACATGGCCGACAACAACCGTCGCATGCCCGAGATCACGGACGAGTTGTTCTTCATCATTGACGAGAAGATGAACTCCGTGGAGCTCACCGACAAGGGCCATGAGGTGCTCTCGAAATACTTTGGCGAGGACGGATTCTTCGTACTGCCCGACATCGGTGCGGCGGTGGCCGACATCGAGAAGTCGGAACTCGAGGCCGAGGAGAAGGCCCAGAAGCGCGATGCCGTGATCAACGACTACGCCATCAAATCGGAGCGTGTACACACCGTAAACCAGCTGCTGAAGGCCTACTCGATGTTCGAGAAGGATACCGAATATGTAGTGATGGACAACAAGGTGAAGATCGTGGACGAACAGACCGGTCGTATCTTGGATGGTCGTCGCTATTCGGATGGTCTGCACCAGGCTATCGAGGCCAAAGAGCGCGTGAAGGTCGAGGCCGCTACACAGACCTTTGCCACCATCACCCTGCAGAACTACTTCCGCATGTACCACAAGCTGGCCGGTATGACCGGTACGGCCGAGACCGAAGCATCGGAGTTCTGGAACATCTACAAGTTGGATGTAGTGGTGATCCCCACGAACCGCCCTATCCTGAGAAACGACCAAGCCGACCTGGTCTACAAGACCAAGCGCGAGAAGTATAACGCCGTGATCAACGAGGTGGTACGCCTCGTGGGCGAGGGACGCCCCGTATTGGTGGGTACCACCTCGGTGGAGATCTCGGAGCTCTTGAGCCGCATGCTCAAACTGCGCGGCATCAAGCACAATGTTTTGAATGCCAAGCAGCACCAGCTGGAGGCCCAGGTGGTGGCAGAGGCCGGCCGCCCGGGTCAGGTTACGATCGCCACCAACATGGCCGGTCGTGGTACCGACATCAAACTTACCGATGAGGTGAAGGCCGCCGGAGGTTTGGCCATTATCGGCACGGAGCGTCACGAGAGCCGTCGCGTAGACCGCCAGTTGCGCGGTCGTTCGGGTCGTCAGGGCGACCCGGGTTCGTCGCAATTCTTCGTCTCGCTGGAGGACGACCTGATGCGTCTGTTCGGTGCATCGCGTATCGCCTCGGCTATGGATCGCATGGGCCATGTGGAGGGTGAGGCTCTGCAGTCGAAGATGCTCTCGAATGCCATCGAGCGCGCCCAAAAGAAGGTCGAGGAGAACAACTTCGGTATTCGTAAGCGTCTGTTGGAGTACGACGATGTGATGAACTCGCAACGTGAAGTGATCTATACCCGCCGTCGCCACGCCCTCTATGGCGAGCGCATCGAGATCGACCTGAACAACATCATGTGCGACTATGCCGAGCTCTTCGTCGAGGAGCACCGCGGCATCCCCTACGAAGATTTCCGTTTTGAATTGATCCGCGAGGTGGCCGTAGAGCTACCGATGGAGGAGGCTGCCTACGAGAAGGCCAACGACAAGGCCCTTACGGAGGCTATTGTCAAGGCAATGCAGGAGATGTACCAGCGTCGTGCAAAACTCGTGGCCGACACGGTACGCCCGGTGATGACAAAGATCTACGAGGATCGCAAAGAGCAACTCGAGGGCAACATCTTCTTCCCGCTTACGGATGGTCACTTGGGTTATAATGTCCCGGTGAACCTGCAGCGTTGCAAGGATTCGGACGGTGGAGAGATCTACAAGGTCTTCTCGAAAGTGGTGATGTTTACCACGATCGACGACGCTTGGCGTGAGCACCTGCGCGAGATGGACGATCTCCGCCAGAGCGTACAAAACGCTACCTACGAGCAGAAAGATCCCCTCTTGATCTACAAGTTTGAGTCCTTCGGCCTCTTCTCGAAGATGCTGGGCAAGATCAACCGCCAGGTGCTGTCGGTGCTGAACCGTGCCTACATCCCCGTGCGCGAGAACAATCCCGAGTCGGTACAACGTCATCGTCAGCAGCACGCCAAGGTCGATGTCAACAAGTTGCAGGCCTCGCGCATGCAGGCCGCAGCCCAGGCCGGCCAGGGCGAGAAGCAGAAGCCGATGCCCGTCCATGTAGAGAAGAAGGTGGGGCGCAACGACCCCTGCCCTTGTGGTTCGGGCAAAAAATACAAGCAGTGCCACGGCAAGGGTTTATAACTTCGGTGTTACGGATTTGAAGGATGAAGGCTATGAGTCATTATCAAGAGGAGAAACAGCGCCAATTAGACAGCCGTTACCTACGCATGGCGCGCGTGTGGGCCGAAAACTCCTACTGCGTACGCCGCAAGGTGGGAGCCCTGATCGTCAAAGACAAGATGATCATCTCGGATGGCTACAACGGCACCCCTTCGGGCTTTGAGAATATCTGCGAGGATGAGGCTACGGGGCGCACCAAAGCCTATGTCCTCCACGCGGAGGCCAACGCCATCACCAAGGTGGCCAAGTCGGCCAACAACTGCGATGGATCGACCCTCTACATCACTGCCGCCCCCTGCATCGAGTGCTCGAAGTTGATCATCCAGGCCGGAATCAAGCGCGTGGTCTATAGCGATGACTACCGCTCGGAGGAGGGCCTTGAGTTGCTTCGTCGCGTGGGCATCGAGTGCGTGCGCTGCGAAGTAGAATAACGAGAATCGAGGGGCAGCCCCATTGAGGGTTGCCCCTTATATATAAATATAGGTATGGAACAGAAACGAATCGTCATTGTAGGAGCCACCTCGGGCATCGGCCGTGAAGTGGCCCGCCTCTTTATCTCCGCCGGCTGGCGCGTGGGTATCGCCGGCCGCCGCGAGGAGCAGTTGAAGAGTCTGGCGGCAGAGGCCCCCGGGCAGGTCGTGTGGGAGCAGATCGACATCACCCACACGGAGGCCGCCTCAAGCCTGGAACGGCTGATCGAAAAACTAGGAGGAATGGATCACTACTTCCACGCCTCGGGGATCGGGGCCCAAAACCCTTCGCTCGACCCCGAGGTAGAGCTGCGTATCCTCGAAACCAATGCTGTCGGTTTCACCCGCATGATTACCGCAGCCTATCGCTATTTGGCAGCACAAGGCACAGGGGGACATATCTCGGCCATCAGCTCGATCGCCGGCACGAAGGGGCTTGGCACGGCAACTGCCTACTCAGCCACGAAACGCTACCAAAATACCTACATCGATGCCCTGGCACAACTCGCCCACCTGCGGAAGGATCGAATCACGTTCACGGATATCCGCCCTGGCTTTGTTGCCACGGCATTGCTCAACGACAGCCAAAACTACCCGATGCTGATGCAACCCGAAAAGGTCGCCCAAAGTATCTTCCGCGCCATTCTTCGCCGCAAGCGCAGCGTGGTAATCGACTGGCGTTACGCCCTGCTGGTCTTTGTTTGGCGGCTCATCCCCCGCTTCGTGTGGGAGCGCCTACCCATCCGCACCAAGAGCAAATAGAGGTTCATTCCCGCCACAAGAAAAGTTAGCGGTGGAGCACAAAAGGCTCCACCGCTAACTTTTTCAAACAGGAATTATGACGCTGTTATTTGTTGTCAGAAGGCCACATTACACCCCACTCCAATTTGTTGTCAGAAGGTGGCAGTTGCCACGCTCGGCCTTAAAAACAACGATGGGCTGTACATCGAGTACTGCCCATTGTTGCTTTTTAAGGTTAGCGGCCGCAAATGCCGCCTTATCACAACAAATTACTTGGTGGTCATGATATTAAGAATCAACTTATCCGTCTCGTTCATGCCATCACGACCGATGCGCGTGAGGTTACGGATCGAACGATCGACATCGTCGTCGATAATTCCCTCCACCGAGGTAACACAGCGGTGCTCCATGGCGAGCATAGCCGAGAGAACAGCGGTTGAGACACCACTGGCCAACTTCAAGGCACAACTCGGTTTGGCACCATCACAAATCATACCCGTCAGGTTGGCAATCATGTTCTTCACAGCAAAGGAGATCTCCTCGTAGTGGCCTCCCATCAGATAGGTAATACCACAGCTGGAGCCCGTAGCAGCTACCACACAACCGCACAAGGCCGACAGACGACCCAGGCTCTGCTTGATATAGATCACGGTAAGGTGGCTCAGAATCAGGGCACGAATCGTCTGTTCCTCATTGGCTACCACCTCCTCGGCATAGACCACCACAGGAAGGGTTGCCGTAATACCCTGGTTTCCACTGCCCGAGTTACTCATCACAGGGATCATAGCACCGGCCATGCGGGCATCGCACGCCGCGGCCGTATAGGAGAGCACACGCGAAAGTACCGTATCGCCCACCACCATACGCTGACGCTCACCACGCAGGGTGCGACCCAACGTGTGGCCATAGGTCGCCTTGAGCGAAGCCTCGGCAGCGGCCTTATTCAGGCGTTTCGATTCAAGGATAAAGCGCAACTCCTCAAGGGGCGTGGTCATGGCAAAGTCGTAGACCTTGCGCAATGTGAGGGGCACATCGTCCGAAGCGGCAGCCTCCCCGGCGGCCGGCTGACGGTTGTCGAGCAACACCTTGCCATCGGCCTCTTCGTAGACGAAGTTCGTATGGCCGGCAGCAATGATCGCCACGGCGCGTTTATCTTCAGCCGAAACAGCAATTTCGATATAGAGTTTCTCGGTGATATCCTCCTTCAGGCCGATCGAGATACGCTCCTCGGCAATGAATTGCTTACCGCGCTCCACCGCCTCGGGGGTTGCATCACGCAGCACCTCGAGTTTATACTCCGACTTACCAATGAGCGATCCGAGAGCCACGGCGATCGGGAGGCCAATCATGCCTCCCGTGCCGGGGATACCTACGCCCATGGCATTCTTCAGGACATTGGCGCTCAAGAGCACCTCCACCTTCTGGGGCTCCGTGCCCAAGAGTTCGGTGGCACGAGCAGCACACAGCGCAACGGCAATGGGCTCGGTACAACCGATGGCGGGGACTACCTCACGATTGATGAGGTCGATAATCGCCTGACGTTCTTGCTTGGGTAACATGGAAAATAATTATTTCAGGTTCATGCGATCGATCAAAGCCTTGGTCTCGGGCTTGTGGCCACGGAACTTCACATAGAGATCCATCGGATGCTCCGTACCACCCTTCGAGAGAACATTCTTGCGGAACGAATCCGACACCTCACGGTTGAAAATACCCTTCTCCTGGAAGAGCGAGAAGGCATCGGCGTCGAGCACCTCGGCCCACTTGTAGCTGTAATAACCGGCAGCGTAACCTCCTGCAAAGATGTGGCTGAAGGCGGGAGCCATCGCTACACCCTCCACCACGGGCAGAATCTGGGTCGAAGCAGCGGCAGCCACCTCGAACTCTACCACGTCACCCGTCATGGGCTCCGTCAGCGTGTGCCATGCCATATCGGTGATACCGAACTGAAGCTGACGCACATTCATATAGGCAGCCAAATAGTTCTGGGCATTGATAATCTTCTCAATGAGCTCGGCGGGCATCTTCTCTCCGGTCTGGTAGTGTACTGCCCACAGGTCGAGATACTCCTTCTCCACAGCCCAATTCTCGAGCACCTGCGAAGGAAGCTCCACGAAGTCGCGGTATACATTCGTACCCGTCAGCGAGCCGTGCGTACCCTCGGCCAGGATGCCGTGGAGGGCGTGACCAAACTCGTGGAGGAAGGTCTCGAACTCATCGAAAGTAAGCAACGAGGGGGTCGTCTCGGTGGGCTTCGTGAAGTTCATCACGAGCGATACCAACGGACGGGTCTCCACGCCATCCACAGTCTGCATACCACGGAACTCGGTCATCCAAGCACCGGCACGCTTCGAAGCACGGGGGAAGAAATCGAGGTAGAGGACAGCCATCATCTTGCCCGACTCATCGGTTACCTCATAGACCGTGGCCTCGGGGTTGTAAACAGCAATGTCGGTGCGGGGCGTAAAGTTCAGGCCATAGAGTTTGTTGGCCAAGAGGAAGACACCCTTCTTCACATTCTCGAGTTCGAAGTAGGGCTTCACCATCTCGTCATTGATGGCATAGACGGCATTCTTGTACTGCTCCGACCAATAGGAGAAGTCCCAAGGCATGAGTTTACCCTCGAAACCCTTCTCGTTGGCAAAGGCGTTTACGGTCTCGTAGTCCTTCGTAGCAAACTCTTTGGTAGCGGTCAGCAACTCATCGAGGAAGGCATTTACCGCCTCGGGGCTATCAGCCATACGCTCCTCGAGCACATACTCGGCATAGTTGTTATAACCCATCAGTTTGGCCAACTCCAAACGGGTGTTTACGATCTGCTTTACCACGGGCAGGTTGTCGAACTCACCACCCAAGGCGATCTGCGAACGAGCCATCCAGAGCTTCTCCTTGAGCTCGCGGTTGGTCGAATAGGTCATGAAGGGGGCATAGCTGGGTTGCTGCAGGGTAACAGTCCAACCCTTCTCGCTGCGCGCCTTGGCCTCGAGAGCCAAACCATCCTTCACGAAGTCGGGCAACTCGGCTACCAACTTCGGATCGGTGATGTTGAGCGTATAGGCGTTGGTCGAACGCAGGGCATTCTGGCTAAAAGCAAGCGAAAGACGCGACAACTCGGCCGAATAGTTGCGATAGAGTTCCTTCTGCTCATCCGACAAAGCGGCACCACCGCGCACGAAGCTACGATAGGTATTCTCGAGGAGCACCTTATCCTCCTTCGTAAGGCCGAAGCCGGGCTTCTCGTAAACGGCCTTCACGCGCTCAAACAACACGGGGTTGAGCGAAGCATCGTTCGAAAGCTCGATCAACTTGGGCTGCACGCGCTGAGCAATGGCCTGCATCTCGTCCGAAGTATCGGTACCCATCAAGCAGAAGAAGACACCCGACACGCGATCCAGCAGCTCGCCCTGACGCTCCAGAGCCACTACCGTATTATAAAAAGTCGGCTTTTCGGGGTTGTTGATGATGGCATCAAGCTCGGCACGAGCCACAGCGATGGCATCCTCAAAAGCGGGCTCGAAGTGAGCCGTCTCAATCAGATCGAACGGAGGCGTCTGATAGGGGGTGTTCCACTCGCCCAAGAGCGGGTTCGTGGTGTCGATCTCAGGGAGTTCGGCCACCGGCATCGTGCGGTCCACACATCCGGCAGCTACGGCAAGCGTAGTCATAAACAAAAACAGTTTTTTCATCTTTTTTATTGGTTTTAGGTTTTCTTTTTATTTGGTTTTGTAGTCAATAGCGGGTTCGTTCAGGAGATTAAGCCGAAAAGATACTTCAAATTTCGAATACCTAATTCCTAAAAGTCATTGGGATCGGGCATCTCAATCTCCTCGATCTCCACCACTTCGGCTTCAGGCTCGGCCACCAAACCGCGGCCCTTCAACATCGGAAGTTTCGAGGGCTCCTGACCGCGGAAGTTGCGATAGAGGGTCATACCCGGAGCCTCTCCACCACGAGCCAATACCTCACGACGGAACTTCTCGGCAATCGAACGATCGAACAGATCGCGGCTCTGCTTGAAGGCCTCGAAAGCATCCTTATCCAGCAACTCTGCCCACAGGTAGAAGTAGTAGCCGGCCGAGTAACCACCATCGAAGATATGACGGAAGTAGGTGTAGCGGTAACGGGGCTCGATCTGCGGGATCAGACCACGCTTCTCAGTAAGCATCTTGTGCTCGAAGGCATTCACCTCGAAATCGGCAGGCAGTGCCTCAAGAGTATGAATATCGAGATCCGACAGGGCGGCAGCCACCAACTCGGTCGTAGCAAAGCCCTGGTTGAAGAGCGAGCTCTTGCGCATTTTCTCCTGCAACGCATCGGGAATCACCTCGCCGGTGCGGTAGTGCGTAGCATACTGCTTAAGCATCTCCGGCTCGAAGGCCCAGTTCTCCATGATCTGCGAGGGAAGCTCCACAAAGTCGCCCTCGACAGCCTCCAACGAGCGATACTTTACATCGTGGAAGAGGAAGTGCAGCGCATGACCAAACTCATGGAAGAGGGTCTCCACCTCGTCAATCGTAAGCAGGGCGGGGGTCGATGAGGTCGGGCGCGTGAAGTTGCAGACGATGCTCACCACCGGAGCCACGCGCTTGCCATCCTTGTAGCTCTGCTCACGGAAGTAGCCACACCAAGCACCGCTACCCTTTCCGGCACGGGGGTGGTAGTCGAAATAGAGGACACCCAGGTGCGAACCATCGACATCAAGCACCTCATAAGCCGAGCACTCCTTGTGGTAGACCGGCACACTGATCGGACGGAAGGTGATTCCGAAGAGGCGGTTCGCGAGGAAGAAGATTCCGGCCTGCGAATTTTCGAGCGAGAAGTAGGGGCGCAACATCTCCTCATCGAGGGCGTAGTTCTTCTTGCGCAACTTCTCGGCATAGTACCACCAATCCCACGAGGCGAGCGTCGCCGACGGATCCTCGGCCTTGAGCAACTCCTCCATCTGAGCAGCCTCCTCCTTGGCGCGATTCAGGGCGGGAGTCCACACCTCCTCAAGCAGGTCATAGGCCGCGGCGGGCGTCTTGGCCATCTGCTCATCAATTACATAGTGAGCAAAACTCTTAAAGCCCAGCAGATTGGCCTTCTCAATACGGAGTTTTACGAACTCCTCGATCAAGGCCTTGTTATCCAACTCGTCATCGTGGTTACCACGCAAAGTGTAGGCCTTGTAGATCTCCTCGCGCAGGTCGCGACGCGTCGAGTAGCTCAGGAAGGGGATCATGCTCGAGGGCGAGAGCGTGAAGAGCCACTTCTCCTTGTGGCCGGCCGCCTCGGCTGCCGTCTTAGCAGCCTCCTTCACACTATTGGGAAGCCCTGCCAACTCATCCTGCGACGAGAGCAAAAGCTCATACTTGCTGTTCTCCTTCAAAAGGTTCTGGCCATATTTCACCGTCAGGAGCGAGAGCTGCTCGTTGATCGCCTTCAGGCGCTCCTTCTTCTCGGCATCGAGCAGGGCACCCGAGCGCACAAAGTCTTCGTAGATCTTCTCCACCAGGCGCAACTGATCCTCACGCAGCGAGAGGCTCAGGCGTTGGTCGTAGATCGTCTTCACCTTCTCGAAGAGTTGTTCGTTCATGCCGATCTTGTCGCCATGCGAAGCCAAGCGAGGCATCATCACCTCCATGATCTGCTGCAACTCATCGGTCATCTCGGCGGCCGAAACCATGCCGAAGATCAGGTTCACCTGATAGAGCATGTCGCCCGCCGCGTCGTAGGCCTCCACCACATTGGCAAAGGTCGGTTCGTCATTGTTCTCGACTATGGCGTCGATCTCGGCTTCATGGATGGCCATGGCGCGTTCGAAAGCCGGCAGGTAGTGCTCGGCCTTGATCTGATCGAAGGGAGGCACCCCATAAGGCGTCGTCCACTCGTCCATCGTAAAGAAGGGATTTTCGTCCTGGGTCTTGCCATTCTTGCAAGCAGTTACACTCATCATCAGTGTTCCCATAAACAACAAAGTAATTAAATTTCTTTTCATATTCGGTCTAATGTTACTTTATAATGCGTACCTTTGCGCAAAGATAGAAATTTAATCGTAGCTATGCAACTATTTTTTGATGCGGATTTCACTCCACCGCACCATATTTTGCGAGAAGAGGAGTCAAAACACGCCATTCGGGTGCTTCGACTCGTCGAAGGAGACACTTTGCACCTCACCGACGGACGTGGTTCACTCTATACCTGTCGCATCGTAGATGCCAATCCGAAGCGGTGTGCCGTGGAGGTGGTAAGCGTACAAGAGGAGTGGGAAAAACGCCCCTATCGGCTCACGATGGCGGTGGCTCCGACCAAGAATAACGACCGCTACGAATGGTTTTTGGAGAAGGCCACCGAGGTGGGAATCGATCGCATTATCCCCGTGGAGTCGGCCCACAGCGAGCGTCGCGCCTTCAAGCGCGAGCGTGGCGAGAAGGTGGTAACAGCCGCCGTAAAGCAGTCACTCAAGGCCTATCATCCGGAGTTGGAAGAGATCACCGACTTCAAGCGGGTGATTCGCGAGGCCCAGGCTTCACAACGCTTCATCGCCCACTGTGAACCGGCCCAAAGCCCCGAGGGGAAACGTTATCTGCCCGAAATTTTGGAAAAAGGGGGCGATGTGATGATTTTGATCGGTCCGGAGGGTGATTTTTCCCCCGAAGAGATTACCTTTGCCCTCGCAAACGGCTTCCGCGAGATCACGCTCGGCACACAACGCCTGCGTACTGAGACGGCAGCCGTGGTGGCCGTGGTGATGACAGCCGTAGCCAACAATTAGTTCGAGGAGGTCAAAAAACTAAACAAAGCGAAGTTCTTCTCGATAAGCAAGCACAATGGCGAATCACCCCCTACAACCCAAAAGAAAAACTTAAAAAAAAGATAGAAACATGTTTGTATTTACCTTAATTGCCCTGTTGGCAGTAGCGACACTGATCTTTATGGTGCCTACGCGCTGGAAGAGCCGCACCTCGCTGCTGATTGTCGCCCTCGGAGTGCTCCTGCCGGCGACCAAGGCGATCGGAGTCTTGCTCTCCCCTGCATCGGGCGGAGCACTTTGGATCTCCCAAAACCCCATTTTCGGATCGGAGGGCGGTTCGATGGATACCCTTTCGGCCCTCTTCGTGCTGATCATCGCCCTGGGCGGTGTAGCCACCTCGATCTATGCGTGCGGCTACCTGAAACACTACGAGGAGTCGAAATCTTCGGCCCACTTCTCGCTTCACTGCCTCTCGCTCGTGACGCTCATCTTCTCGATGATGGGGGTGGTGACGGCCGACGGCGGCTACACCTTCCTCTTCTTTTGGGAGTTGATGACCATCGCCTCGTTCCTGCTGATTCTCTTCGATGCGCAGAAGCCCGAGGTGACACGCGCCGCGTTGAGCTACCTGGTGATGATGCACATCGGATTTCTCTTCCTGGTCGGTGGCTTCGTCAAGCTCTGGATGGAGACCGGCTCGGCCGACTTTTCGGCTTTGGGCCAATACTATCGCGAGGGGGCGATTCTGCCGCTCTTCCTGATCTTTCTGGTCGGCTTCGGCATGAAGGCGGGTCTCTTCCCCATGCACGTTTGGCTCCCCGAGGCACACCCCGCGGCTCCGTCGCACGTCTCGGCCATCATGTCGGGCGTGATGATCAAGACGGGTATTTACGGCCTGCTGCGCATCGTGGCCCCGATCGAGGGCGATGCACTCTACACCGTGGGACTGATTCTGCTCGGAGCGGGCATCATCACGGGATTGTGGGGTGTAATCCTAGCCGCTACGCAGAACGACGTAAAGCGACTGATGGCCTACTCCTCGATCGAGAATATCGGCGTGATCCTCATTGGTTTGGGCATCGCTTCGTTGGGTAAATATACGGGCAACGAGGCCGTGATGCTTTGCGGCCTTTGCGGTGCACTGCTCCATACGGCCAACCACTCGTTCTTCAAGTCGCTCCTCTTCTTCGGAGCCGGCAACATCTACTCCGAGACACACACCACCTCGCTCGACAAGTTGGGTGGCGTGGCGAAGAGCATGCCGATGACGGCCACCATCTTCCTCGTGGCCACGGCCGCCATCTGCGCCCTGCCCCCGCTGAATGGTTTCGTCTCCGAGTGGCTCATGTATGTGGGTCTGCTGAACAACGTAGCCACAGGCGAAGAGGTGGTAGCCGCTGCCTGCGGTCTGATCGGATTGGCTCTAATCGGTGGTATCGTGGTGCTCGCCTTCACGAAGCTCTACGGCACGGTCTTCCTCGGCTCGCCCCGCTCGCATGAGGTCGCCGAGGCCGGCGAGGTGGACAACTTCCGCATTGCCGCCACGGCCCTGCCGCTGCTGGGCATCCTGGCCGTGGGCCTCTTCCCGCAGGGGGCCATCCGCATAGTGGCCCGCGCTGCCGATTTCTTCCTACCCTATGGGACCATGCACTCCGCCGAATTGGCCGAAATAATCTTCGCTGAAACGCTCTCCAAGCTCTCGATCACGGCCTGGATCCTGGTTGGTGTGATCGCCCTGGTCTTCTGGCTCAAGAGTCGTGCGCTGAAGCAGCGCACCGTCGCCTCGGGCCCCACCTGGGGGTGCGGATTCACCGCCACCAACACCCGCATGGAGTACACCGGTGAGAGTTTCTCCGAGGGACTTCAATCAATTGCCACTTCGCTTACGAAGAATACGGGCGAAGGGGATGCCGTGGCCCATCAGGAGATCTTCCCCTCCGAGCACACCTTCTCGGTCGGCCACAAAGACAAGATCGACTCGCTGTTTGCCGCCTGGTGGATGCTGCTGCTGCGCCGCATCAATGGCTATGTGATGCGCCTGCGCACGGGAAAGATCAACCACTATGTCCTCTTTGCCCTGGCCTTCTTCGTGCTGATCTTCCTCTTCTCGATATTCAACTGGATCTAAAAACCGGATACTAAGATGCTACAGATACTCAACTTTTTGCTGCTCCTCGTGGTGGCCATCGCCATCCCTGGACTCATCAACCGCACACGAGCCCGCCTGGCCGGTCGCCTCGGCATCCGCTTCACGCAGCACCTGCGCAACGTCGGAGTGCTCCTGCGCAAAGGGGCCGTCTACTCCCCCACCACCACCCAACTCTTCCGTCTCACGCCCGCCTGCTACTTCGGCTCGGCGCTGGTGGCCCTGCTCTTCATTCCGGTGGGCGATCTGCACGCTGTTCTCTCCTTTAAGGGAGATGTAATCTGCTTCGCCTACACGCTTGCCATTGGCCGCTTTTTTCTGATCCTGGCCGCCATGGATACGGGAAGCTCTTTCGAAGGTATGGGTGCCAGCCGTGAAGCCCTCTACGGAGCCTTGGTCGAGCCAGCCATGATGCTGCTCTTTGGTACGCTGGCCCTGCTCTTCGGTTACACCTCGTTCGACGACATTTTCTCGGCAGCCCGCCAATTCGATGTTCAACTTACCATCATCCTCCTGCTGATGGCCTACCTCTTTGTCCGCCTGTTGTTCGTCGAGGCCGGTCGTGTGCCGGTGGACGATCCCCGTACCCACCTCGAATTGACGATGATCCACGAGGTAATGTGTCTGGACTACTGCGGCGTAGACCTCGCCCTGATTCAGATGGGCGGATGGATGAAGAGTGCCGCACTGGCCGTAGTGGCTGCCAATGCCGTGGCCATGCCTTTGGGCTACCACTGGTGGATCGTTACCCCCCTGGCCATCCTGCTCTCGGCCCTGCCGATCGGTATTGTCGAGTCCTCGCAGGCTCGCAACAAGCTCTCGCGCAACACCACCTACATCCTGACGATCGTAGCCATGGCCGCCATCGTCTTCTTCATGGGCTACCTCATCCAGCAAAATATTTCGATTTAATGCCTCAAAAGAACAAAAAATGATACTTTCACTGATCATCCTCTATGTGCTGACGCTGATCTACCTGGCGACCACCGAGCGTTTCCGCAACGCGGCAACCATCATGTCGCTGCAGGGCTGGATTCTGATGGCCATCGCCATCGTGCGCCTGCACACCCTGAATTGGGCCGAGCTCACCTTCATCATCGCTGAGACCGCCCTCTTCAAGGGCATCATCGTACCGGCCATCCTCTTCTCGGTCATCCGCCGCACGAAGATCAACCGCATCAAGGCCTCGGGCTCCTCGCAGTTCCACTCGCTGTTACTCTCACTTGTCGCACTGACAGCCAGCGTATCGCTCACCTACGTCCTGGCCGACGAGGCCTCAAAGGTCAATGTTGTCTTCTTCTGCGTGGCCCTCTACTCGCTGCTGAGCGGTCTGGTGCTCATTGTGTTGCGCACCCGCATCTTCTCGCACCTAGTCGGATTCCTCGTCATCGAGAACGGTGTCTTCCTCTTCTCGACCGCCATCGGCGTAGAAATGCCCCACCTGATCAACATCGGCATCATGCTCGACATTCTGATCTCGATCCTCATGCTCGGAATCTTCCTCACGAAGATCGACGACAAACTCCACTCGGATGATACCGACCGTCTAACCCATGTAAAAGATTGATGCCCATGCTCTACTACTTTATCCTCTCGATTCTGATTGCCGGCCTCACCTTCACGGCCCGCAACAAGAAGACCGTAGCCCTGGTCGGGGGCGCATTCTTCGTGGTACAGTTTGCTCTGGCAGCCGCCATCTTGTGGGGAGGTTGGAGCGAGATGAAACACCTCCACTTCTTCACCTTCGATCCGCTGGGATCGCTCTTCTATGTGCTGCTCACCGTAGTCGGGCTCTTCGTCTTTGTCCACTCGAAGGCTTATCTCAAGGAGAACTCCCTGAAGGAGTACCGACTCTACTTCGCCCTGCTGATGCTGCTCGAAACAGCCATTACGGGGGTCTACTTCTCGAACAACATCGCCGTGACGTGGATCTTCCTCGAGGCCACGACCCTCTGCGCCGCCGGTATCATCTATCACCGTCGCGAGGAGCATGCCCTGGAGGCCACTTGGAAGTATGTCTTTGTCTGCTCGACGGGTATCGCCATGGCCTACCTCGGTATCCTGCTGCTCTGCTCCGTAGCCGAGGGGGGCTCGCTCGAGTATACGGCCCTGCAGGAACGTCTTCGCGAGGGAAATCCCTTGTTCCTAAAGATTGCCTTTATACTGATCCTAACTGGTTATAGTTGCAAGATGGAGATCTTTCCGCTCTACACGATCGGCATCGATGCCAACTTTGCCGCCCCCTCGCCCGCCTCGGCCCTCATCTCAACGGGTCTGGTCAATGCCGGATTCCTGGCCATCTTCCGCATCTACCGCCTGATGGCCACGACCGAGATCTTCCCTTGGGTAAAATCCGTGCTGCTGATCGTGGGTATCTTATCGCTGGCCATCGGCGCCCTCTTCCTCCGCCGCACAAACCACTACAAGCGTTTCCTGAGCTACTCGACGGTCGAGAACATGGGTATCGTAGCCATCGGTCTCGGTATTGGCGGGATAGGTGTTTGGGCCGCCCTGTTCCATGTGGTCTGCCACACGTTGATCAAGAGTTCGCTCTTCCTGCAGATGGCTGTGGCTCGTCAGGTCTACGAGAGTTACCGCATCAACCGCCTGGGCGACTACATGGCGGTCAATAAGGTGGGAGCCCTCGGTATGCTAATCGGTACGATCGTAGTGTTGGCTTTCCCGCCCTCGCCACTCTTCCTTTCAGAGGTAATGATCTTCAAATCGATCTTTGCTTCGGGACACTGGTGGATTGCCGCCATCATGCTCATTCTGCTCTGCATTGTGATCTACTCGATCTCGGCTCGCATCATCAAACTCTGCTACCAGCCCAATCAGGAGCAACTGCACCCTTCGAGTGTAGATCGTGCCCTTTCGTGGTCGGCCCTTATTCTGCTGGCCGCAGCAATGATCCTGGGATTATGGCAACCCGAGTGCCTCACCCAAACCCTCAACCAAATAGCCATCTTCTAATCGGACTTTACGATGAAATACTATATCACCAACAACCGAGCTGCCTCGGTGCTACTGAAAGAGATTCCGGAGGCCGGCTATGCCGAATTCTTTGCCGATGTGGACGAAAAACTCCGCGACGAACATTTCCACCTGGGGCACTACTTCGCCCTGCCGGAGGATGAAGAGCGTCTGCGTTTCTACTGCCTGCTGCTTGACGACCGCACGGGAGAGGTGCTGATCGCCTCACACGCCATGGAGTACTACGACGAGAGCGAACTCCCGTCGCTGACGGCCCATCATGCCGAAGTACACCCCTTCGAGCGCGAGATCTCGGAGCGCTACGGCATTCGCTTTTCAGAGATGCCCTGGGCTAAGCCCCTGCGTTTCCCGTTCGACCGCTTCGACAAGCGCAGTTCGATGGACAACTACCCCTTCTACACCATGGAGGGAGCCTCGCTCCATGAGGTAAACGTAGGCCCGATCCATGCCGGCATCATCGAGCCCGGAGCCTTCCGCTTCATCTGCAACGGGGAGCGAGTCCTGCACCTCGAGATTGCCCTGGGTTACCAGCACCGAGGAGTAGAGCACGCCTTCGCAGCAACGCGCAACCGCCTGCGTCAAATGCTCCTTTCGGAGAGCATTGCCGGAGATAGTGCCATTGCCCACTCTACGGCCTTTGCCGAGGCCCTCGAGAAACTTTCTGCCACCCCGCTTCCCCAATCCGAGAATCTGGAGGTCGAGCGTATCGTAGCCCTCGAGTTGGAGCGCATGGCCATGCAGATTGCCGACACGGGTGCCCTCTCGATGGATATCGGCTACCAGCTCGGGCAAGTGGCCTGTGAGGCCCTTCGTACCGTGGTGATCAACACCACGCAAGCTTGGTGTGGCAACCGTTTCGGCAAGGGGCTCATTCGCCCTGCAGGCACGAATTTTCCCCTGACGGCCGAGAAGATCGCCCTGATTCGAAAAAACATACAAGACGTACGCCGTCGCTATCATGAGGTGGCAGAGGACCTGAAATCTTCGCCCACGATTTTGGCCCGTTTCGAGCAATGTGGCATCGTCTCGAAGCAAGACATGGTACAGATCGGAGGCGTAGGTCAGGCTGCTCGTGCCAGCGGTCTGGTACGCGACCTGCGCACCACACACCCCTGGGGCACCTATGGTAAGAAGATTCAACACGAAAGCCTCTATGAGCCGGCTGGCGATGTAATGGCCCGCCTGCTTGTTCGTTGTCGCGAGGTGTTGCAGTCGGCCGACTACATCGAAAAACTCCTCTGCGACTTCAACCCCGAGGCGGCCTCATCGAAGCCTGATTTCGACTTTTCGCTCCAAGCCGATTCGCTTGCGTTCGGCTTGGTTGAGGGGTGGCGAGGTGAGACCTGCCATGTGGTGGTAACCGACCACGAAGGGGCGATCAAAGCCTGCAAGGTGAAAGATCCGAGCCTCCACAATTGGTTGGGCTTGGCCATGGCCGTGCGTGGGGAGGGAATCTCCGACTTCCCGATCTGTAACAAGAGTTTCAACCTTTCGTATTGTGGTCACGACCTCTAAACCCGGAGAAGAGCAACAAGAATTATTCAAGCAAATAGGTTAGCCTATACCGAAACAAAAAAGAGAAATGATACTGCCTAAATTACGCATATTGAAGAGCCACGGCTCACAATATATCCCCGACCTGAATGCCGTGGAGCTCACCAAGGAGTTTCGCGGACGTCCCGTGCTGAGTGAGGGTGGAGATTCTGAAGCCCTCGAAGCCGCTGCCCGACTCTGCCCGACCGGGGCTATTACCACCGCCCCCTTCACGCTCGACCTGGGACGCTGCCTCTTCTGTGGCGAATGTGCCCGTCGTGCGCCGCAAAGCATCCGTTTCACCAACGACTACCATATTGCTTCGCCTACACGCGAAGGATTAGTCGTGCGCCCTGGACAGGAGCAGATCCCTTTCGATGAGAAGGCGATCCGCCCCGAGGTGCGCAAGTACTTCAAGGAGGCACTGAAATTGCGCGAGGTTTGCGCCGGAGGCGATGCCTCGGTGGAGATGGAGCTCAACGCCTCGGGCAATGTAAACTTCGACTTCGGCCGCTTCGGTGTGGAGTTCACCGCCTCGCCGCGCCATGCCGATGGCACAGTGATCACGGGCCCCATCTCGCAAAATATGGCCGAAGCCCTTGAAATCAGCCACCAGGCCATTGCCGAGCCTAAGGTGCTGATTGTCTGCGGTTCAGAGGCCATCTCGGGTGGGCTCTTCGCCGAGAGCCGCGCCGTGGATCGCTCCTTCCTGGAGAGAAACCAGGTCGATCTTTGGGTGCCCGGTACCCCGACCCACCCGATGACCTTCATTGATGGTGTAATGAACCTCCTGGGAAGGAAGAAGAGGGAATAATTCCCTCTTCAAAATAGTTTTCCGGCCATGCTCACCCGCCTGTTCCTCTCGTTTCTGAAGATCGGAGCCTTCACCTTTGGTGGAGGTTATGCGATGATTCCCCTGATCGAGCGGGAGGTGATTGAGCGCAAGGGATGGGTCGATCGCAGTGAGTTCTTAGATCTGCTGACCCTCGCCCAATCGGCCCCGGGCCCCATCTCGCTCAACACGGCGGTCTTCGTGGGCTACAAGGTACGCGGTTATCCGGGGGCCATTGCCTCGATCTTGGGGGTGGTGCTCCCGTCTTTCATTATTCTCCTGCTCATCGCCCTCTTTTTTCAGGAGATCCGCCATAATCCTTGGGTGGAGGCCGCCTTTCGGGGTATGCGCCCCGCAGTGGTAGCCCTGATCGTCTATCCGGTTGTAAAACTCGCCAAAGGGATGCACGCTTCGATGTTTTTCATCATTGCAGCCACAGCCCTTGCGATCTGGTATTTCGGATGTTCGCCCGTTTTGCTACTGATTGCGGGCGGAATCGGGGGGCTCTGCCGAGTGCTCTACCAAGCCAAGAAAGGAGGTGGAAGATGATCTTTTGGCAACTTTTCTTAAGCTATCTGAAGATTGGATTCTTTGGTTTCGGCGGGGGCTATGCCATGCTCTCGTTAATCCAAAACGAGGTCGTAGTACGCCACGAGTGGATGAGTGGGGCGGAATTTGCCGATATCGTGGCGGTATCGCAGATCACCCCCGGGCCGATTGCCATCAACTCGGCCACCTATGTGGGCTATACGGTGGGTTGCCAATACGGCGGTAGCGGCTGGGGCATCCTCGGTTCGCTGATTGCCACCTTTGCCGTCTGTCTACCCGCCCTGACGCTGATGATCCTCATCACGCGCTTCTTCCTGCATCTACACCGCAACCCCTGGATCGAGGGGGCCATGCGGGGAATGCGCCCCGTAGTGATCGGCCTGATCGCCTCGGCCGCTCTGCTGCTTATCTTCCCTCTCTCCTCTGATCCCGCCGAGCAGAACTTTACCGACCTCTGGAGTTGGCTCCTCTTCGGTGGGGTATTTTGGGGTTCGCTCAAGAAGGTCAATCCCATCTTGCTGATCCTCCTCTCGGCCGCAGCCGGTATCGTAATCTACGGGTAAGGGGGCAAAATCTTAGGAGATACAAAATCAGAAGCGGAGAGTCCATGATTAGACTCTCCGCTTCTGATTTCTGCACTTTCACTCCCCTACTTGGCAGGGCTGTAGAGACGGGCCGGACGCGAAAGGAGTTTGCGACCCTCGCCCACCGTGGCCGGTTTCTTGGCCATGGGGGTCGATTGCGTGGTCGTCGGGCGATCCACCGTAAAGTTCACGATCGGATATTCATCGCCATCCATGGCGTAGAAATCGCCATAGTAGTAGGCCGAATAAGCCATCGAAACAAAGTTATAGTCGTAGCCATTGTATTGGAACATGGCGGGGAACATGCTTAGGTGAGTCCCATCGCAACGGCCCTCATAGACCACACCCGAGTAGCCTCCGTGAGGCGTGATATAACCTCCGGCCGAGGTCATGCCCGTAAAGACAATCACATACTCGTATTCGCCAATCACCATGCGACCCAACTGCTGAATGCTCTCGATTGAGATCTTGCCGGTCTCGGGGTGGAAACGAGCCTCAAAGGGGAACTCCTCGCCCAACACCGACTTCGACCAGCCGTAGACCTTGTAGCTACGGTTCGAGACAAGCTCCTCGAAGCGGATGTGGTAGGAGTCGCGCGTGTAGTAATCCTCCGACGACTGACCCGCTACGACCCACTCACCCAAATAGGCCTTGTAGGCATCGGTAGCCTCATCTCCACCATAGAAGGGTTCTGTTGCCTTCACAGCATAGCCCACCTTCCATCCATCGCGCCAAGGGAAGACAGCCAAATAGCAGTACTCGGTATCGGCCTCTAATTCAGTCATCAGGCTCGAAATGTAGCCATAGTCCGAGATCATGGCCTGCACCTCCTCGCTCAGGTTCTCGAGCAACGAATCGAGCAGCGCAATATGCTCCTCCGAGGGATCCTCGGCCAACTCGGCCAGGGTGAGCGAACCCAATGCGGCCTCCACCTCGCTGCGCGTGGCAAAGAGGTGACGGATCTTGGCGGGGTTGATCTGTTCATCGTAGAAGTTCCAAGGATAGACCGTCAATTCAAAAGTGTCGTAGGCGTGGAAGCCCATCAACTCACGCTCGTAGGGGCGCAGCGTAACCGACACCGTAGGAATCAACTCGGGGCTCTCGTAGACTTGCTCCTGATAGAAGGTATCTCCCGAGGTATCAACACCCAACACGCAGAGCGTATAGGAGGTCGAGGGATTGATCGTCCACGAATCGGTGTAGGTATTGGCCACCGCATAGCCATACTCATAGAGGTAGTCCTTCATTCCCTCGATACCGTGCTGGCTCTTGTAGCTCTCCACCTGCTCGGTCTCAAAGAGGTTATAGAAGAAGAACTTGATACCGCGAGGGCACTCCATGCGGATTGTGACAGATTGCGACGAAAGGGCCTCCTCCTGGATGTAGAGCGAATTGCTCGACTCCCCGGCCGGCTCGGTCGTGAAGGTAATCACCTCGGCCTCCCCCAGGAAGTCGTTGGCATCGGCATTGATCGGAGCATAGAGGGCATAGTAACTCTTACCGCCTACGATCGTGGCAAAGAAGGGGGCGCGCGCATCGTTCGGATCGCCCGCGCACCAAGTATGCTCGGCCGAACCCTGCGTATGGAATCCGTAATCGGCCAAACACTGCTTGAGGAAGACATCCATCTCAAACTCTTCGCCATCGGTCATATAGCGCTGCATGAGCAGATACTCAAAGAGCCACCCCTCCAAATAGGTGTGCATGTAGTAATCCTCCTCCGAATCGCAGCTCACCGCATAGGTAAAACTCGTCTTGTCGGCACTCAGCGAGGCAATATGTGTCGCCTCGGGAAAGAGGAGATCCTCCTTGAATTCGAGCGTCGTGAAGGAGAGTGTGCGGATACGCCCATACTCCCCCGCCTGATTTTGTGCTACAGCATAGAGCGTATAGTCGGTCTCGGGGGTGAGGGATTCGATCGTGAGATTCAGTTTCTCGCCTGTGGTCATGAGCGATGTTCCCATCTCCAGGATCTGCTTCTCGGAGGGGGCTGTACGACCGGACGGCAAGCAAAGCAACGCAGCCTCCGTAGCATTGGTTACGATGTACTCCAACTCCACCGTGCTGGCGGTTACCTCGCCCAGGATTAGCGAAATCGAGGGGGTGGGAAGCTCCGGAGCGGGCTGCTCGGGCTGCTCGGTCGGAGAGTCGCTACAGGCAGCAAACAGAAGGCCGAAGAGGGCCAAAAGAGCCTGTAAAATCTTTTGTTTCATAATGTAAGTTTTATTAATCATATTCAATTTATGGGTATTTCCTTTCGGGGGGAATTACGCAAGCAAAGTTACATTTTTTTGCGTTCACATGCAAATTCGAGCGAGAGAAATGGGGTGCTTATCGATTTCTTTGCAGAAAGGTGCAGGTATTTCATTGTTAGCCCTCACCGGGGCAAAAAAAAGCACTCCTAAATTTTAGGAGTGCTTACGCTTCAGAAAGAGCGTTTTAGATTATTCGGGCTGGATAGCCTCGCTGGGGCAAACGCCTGCGCAAGTACCGCAGTCGATGCACTTGTCAGCGTCAATCACATAGATGTCGCCGGCCGAAATAGCCTCTACGGGGCACTCGCTGATGCAGGTACCGCAGGCAACGCACGAATCCGAAATTTTGTAAGCCATAGTTTTTGTAAGTTTAGTTTGTAAGTATTGTGTGTGCAAATATAATCATTTATTTGCTAAAACCAACATTGTCGAGCTATTTATTTTCAACCGACTCTTCGCGAACTACTTTTTCACCCCTTTGTAGACCAAGAATCCGACGACCAGAATCACCGCAAGGATGATACCGATTCCGATCTCATGGCTGTAGCGGGTAACTGTCTCCAGAAGTTGCTCCTCGGGAACCACCGACTCCAAGTAGTAGCCCAACGCAGCCAGCACCCCGTTCCAGGCTCCGGCTCCAAGGGCCGTAAAGAGGGCAAACTTCGCAAGGTTCATGCGAGCCAAACCGGCCGGAATGGAGATCAACTGACGTACCGCCGGCACCAAACGACCAATCAGCGTGGCAGCCACTCCATATTTCACAAAGAACTGCTCGGCCGTCTCCACCTTCTTTTGGTCAATCAGACACATGTGGCCGAAACGGCTGTTGGCAAAGGCATAGACGATCGGCTTACCGAGCCACAGGGCCAGGAAATAGTTGATCAAGGCCCCCATGAGGGCTCCGAGCGTGGCAAAAAGGACGACCAACCACACATTGAGCTCGCCCGTGGCAGCTGCTTTGTAGGCCGCCGGGGGAACCACCACCTCCGAGGGGAAGGGGATGAACGAACTCTCGATGGTCATCAGCAGGGTGATTGTCCAATAGTTCAAGTTGTCCAAACACCACTGAATAAATCCGACAGACTCCATAGTACTCAATTAAAAGGGGTTACCCACCTACTCGTTACTCGTTCGAAATCCACTCGAAACCGGTGTAGGGAACCAGGGCCTCAGGAATACGAATACCCTCGGGGGTCTGATTGTTCTCCAACAGAGCGGCCACAATGCGAGGCAGGGCAAGCGACGAACCATTGAGCGTGTGGGCCAGCTGCGTCTTCTTCTTATCGTCGCGGTAGCGCAACTTGAGGCGGTTGGCCTGGAACGACTCAAAGTTCGAGACGGACGAAACCTCCAGCCAACGCTTCTGAGCCTCGCTATAAACCTCAAAGTCGTAGGTCAAGGCCGAAGTGAAAGACATATCGCCACCACACAAGCGCAAGATACGATAGGGAAGTCCCAACGCCTTGACAATCGACTCCACATGGGCCACCATGCCGTCCAGAGCCTCATAGGAGTGGTCAGGGTGGGCAAGTTGTACGATCTCCACCTTGTCGAACTGGTGCAGACGGTTCAAGCCGCGCACATCCTTACCATAAGAGCCCGCCTCACGACGGAAGCAGGGGGTGTAGGCCGTCACCTTCACGGGGAAATCCTTCTCATCGAGAATCACATCGCGGAAGATGTTTGTAACGGGCACTTCGGCGGTAGGCACCAAATAGAAGTTATCGGCCGTAGCGTGGTACATCTGCCCCTCTTTGTCGGGGAGCTGTCCCGTGCCGAAGCCCGAAGCCTCGTTGACCAGGATCGGGGGCTCTACCTCCTGATAGCCGGCCGCCGTATTGCGATCCAGAAAGAAGTTAATCAGCGCACGCTGCAGACGGGCACCCTTTCCTTTGTAAACAGGAAAACCGGCACCGGTAAGTTTCACGCCCAGATCGAAATCGATGATGTCATACTTCTTGGCAAGCTCCCAGTGAGGCAGGGCATCGGCAGGCAACTCGGGAATGTTATCCGACTGCTTTACCACGACATTCTCCTCGGCCGTACGACCCTCGGGAACCAAATCGCAGGGGAAATTCGGAAGGGTAACGATAGCCGCCTGCAACTCCTCGGCCGCCTTGGCCTGCTCCTCGGAGAGTTCGGCCGAACGAGCCTTGAGTTCTGCCACACGCGCCTTCATAGCCTCGGCCTCCTCGCGCTTGCCCTGCCCCATCAAGGCACCGATCTGCTTGGCCGCCTTGTTCTGCTCCATCAGGCAGTTATCCAACTCGGTCTGCAAGGCTTTGCGCTTGTCGTCCAGCGCCTCAATCTTATCCAACACGGGAGCGGCATCCACCCCCTTTTTTGCCAATTTGCGAATTGCGGCCTCGCGGTCGTCACGCAGTTGCTTGATTGTCAGCATACCTTTATCTTTTTGTTTTGATTCTTCGGAATGTTTTTCTTCAATCGGCAAAAATACAAAATAATTTTGAATTTTGAATTCTAAATTTTGAATTTTCACTACCTTTGCGTTATGAAGCACAAGATCGAACTTTTGGCGCCGGCACGCGACTACGAAGCGGCCGTGGCGGCGATTGAGGCGGGAGCCGATGCCCTCTACATGGGCGGTGCCCGTTTCGGGGCGCGCGTGGCGGCCGGCAACTCGCTCGAGGATATCGCCCGCGTGGTTCGTTATGCCCACCGCTTCAGAGTGCGAGTCTATTGTACGCTCAACACATTGCTCTATGACGAAGAGTTGGAGGCCGCCAAGAAGCAGGCCCGTGAGTTGATCTCGGTGGGAGTCGATGCCCTGATCGTGCAAGATATGGCCTTCCGAAGGATGAACCTTCCGACCGAACTGCACGCCTCGACCCAAACCAACAATGTAACCCCCGAGGGGGTAAAGTTCTTGGCCGAATGTGGCTTTTCACGTGTAATTTTGGAGCGAGGCCTCTCGATTGAGGAGATTCGTGAAATACGAAAGGCAACGGATGCCGAGTTGGAGTGTTTTGTGCATGGTGCGATTTGTGTGGGGTCGAGCGGTCGTTGTTTCCTCTCGCGTTCGATGACGGCGGATCGTAGTGGTAACCGTGGAGCCTGTTCGCAGCCTTGTCGCCTCACTTACGATTTGTTGGATGAGAAAAATCGCAAGATCCTTGTCGGGAAACACCTCCTTTCGGTGCGAGACATGAATCTTACGGCGCGATTGGGCGAGTTGATGGATGTCGGTATTTGCTCCTTTAAGATTGAGGGCCGTCTGAAAGATACAACCTATATTCGGAATGTGGTGGCTTGGTATCGTGCGGCTATCGACCGCGAATTGGCCCTGCGTCCACATCTCAAGCGAGCTTCGGTGGGCTACTCTGTGCCCGATTTTACTCCCGACCCGGTGAAGAGTTTTACCCGAGGATTTACTGAATATATGTATTCGGGGCGCACGACCGACGTCGCTTCCTTCGACACCCCAAAGGCAGTAGGTGAGTATGTGGGTCGCATTGTAAAGTGCGACCGCCGAGGCTTCCTGCTCGACCGTGACCACACGCTGGCGGCCGGTGATGGCATCTGCTTCGCCGGGCGCGGAACGAATGTGAACCGAGTAGAGGGGCGCCGCGTGGAGCCCAACCGCATGGAGGGGATCGAACCGGGACAAGAACTCTATCGCAACTTTGACCGTCGTTTTACCCAGCAGTTGGAGCGTAGTCGCATGCGTCGTCTGATTCCGGTACGCGCTGAGGTGGAGGCCTCGATGCAGAAAATCTCTCTTCTCTATACGGATTGTGAAGCACTCTCTTACCGTGTGGTTCGTGAGGGCTCTTTCGAGCAGCCTCAGAATCCAGAGAAGATGGCCGAAACGCTTCGCTCACAACTCGCTAAAAGTGGGGATACGATATTTTTCGTTGAAGAGGTGGCAATTCGGGGTAAACTTCCCTTTTTGCCCGTATCGTTAATCTCGGAACTTCGACGCGAGGCGTTGGCCGGTTTGGAGCAGCTTCGTGCAGAGCGCACCTTCTCTCATGATATTCGGCCGGAGAATCCGGCTCCGCGCCACCCACAACAAACTCTTTCGGCCGAGAAAAATGTTACGAATCGCCTTGCCGAAGCCTTCTACCGCGACCATGGGGTAGAACAGGTGGCGCGAGGATTGGATCTTGAAGCCTCAACCCTTGGTCATCGGGTGATGCGTTCGCCTTACTGCATTCGTCGTGAAATCGGACAATGCCTGAAGAAGAACCCCACCCTGAAGGGGGAGTTGTATATCGAACACGGAGTCTTCCGCTACCGCCTGCATTTCGACTGCAAGCGGTGCGAGATGAGTCTTATTCATGAAAATAGAAAATAGCAAGATATGTTGAAAGAGCTTAAAACCCGATTTGATGATTATGAGTTGATTGATTCGGGTAATTTCGAGAAATTGGAGCGTTTTGGCAGCTATATCACACGCCGTCCCGAGCCACAAGCCATTTGGCAGCGTTCGCTCGATGAACGGGAGTGGCAACATTTGGCCGATGCCTCGTTCCTGCGCGACGCCAAGAGCGAGGAGCGTGGCGAGTGGCGCACAAAGCCCTCAATGCCCTCGCGCTGGACGATAGCCTACGACTACAAAAAGATGCACCTTCGGATGCGCCTTGGGCTTACCTCCTTCAAGCATGTAGGCATCTTTCCAGAGCAAGCCGAAAATTGGAATTTTATTTACGACCGAGTTGAAGCGCTCTCTTCCCTCAAGGGGCGCAAGGCCAAGGTACTGAATTTGTTTGCCTATACGGGAGGAGCCACCCTTGCTGCGCGTGCTGCCGGAGCCGATGTTACCCATGTCGATTCGGTGAAGCAGGTCGTAACCTGGTCGCGCGAGAATATGGAGGCAAGTGGCTTGGAAGGGGTACGCTGGATGGTGGAAGATGCCCTGCGCTTCGTCAAGCGCGAGGTACGCCGAGGTAACCGCTACGACGGTATCATCCTCGATCCTCCCGCCTACGGACGCGGCCCCGAGGGCGAAAAGTGGGTCTTGGAGAGCCACATCGGCGAGATGCTGGCTGCCTGCGCCGAACTTCTGGAGCGTGAGGGGGCTTTCCTGGTACTGAACCTCTATTCGATGGGGCTCTCGGCCATGTTGGCTCGCACGGCGGTGCGCCAGGCTTTCGGCACCCCCAAAGAGGAAGAGGCTGGTGAACTCTTCTTTGCCGACCGAGCCGGCAAGGAGCTTCCGCTCGGCACCTATTATCGTTTTACCCGTTAAAAGAGATAGACTATGGTACTTGTAATTCTTGGAGCCCTCCTCTTCGGATGCCTCCTTCCCGCCTTGGTGGGTTGGCTCGGTAGTCATCGCCAATTGGGCTTTGGCTGGGCCTTTCTGATCAGTTTGATCTTCACGCCCCTCATCGGATTGATCTTCGTTCTGCTCTCTTCGCCGCTACCCACGGGCAGCGAGCCCAAGATCGGCTGCATCGGAGGTTGCCTGTCGTTGGCCGGCATGCTACTTCTGGGCTTCCTGCTTATGTTAGGTGTTTCCCTGCTTCTCTTCCCCCTCTAAAGAGAAGAGATCAAAAAAAGTTGGCTGCTGCAATAGATGCAGCAGCCAACTTTTTTATTCCATGGGATCAAACTCTGCCACTTAGAAACCTGCAGGCACTTCGGATGCACCCTCCTTGCTCAGTTCGATCACCTCCATCAACAGTGGCCCATAATTGCCTTCGGCATCTTTGGCCACCCCCATAATCGTATTGGTTCCCCAATAGCAGGCGATCAATTGCGAGGTAAGATTTTTCTGCGTAGGAGCAATCAGCAGGTTGTTGATAATGACGGCGCGGGCACGATCCGTCAGGTCGTCCAGAGCGATATAAGACCACCACTCCACCGCATCGTCCGAGGGCTCCACCTCGATGGCCACAGCCGCAAAGCCCTTGAATCCCTTGTACTTCTCGGGATCGAGGTTGTAGAGGTCGGTACCGTCGTAGTAGGTCCACCCCTTGAGTGAGAGCAATGCTTCGGAGCGCACCTCATTGGGGCTCATAAACTTCTCACCCACTGAGAAAGGAGCCGTCGGGTTGCCCTGGGCATCGACAGGCACACACCACTGGCGATACTCGGTAACAGCACGGTAGCGCATCGTGTAGTGCAACGGGCCCATTGTGGCGATCATATCCACCACCTTGGCACGGCTTCCCAACTCAGCCACATAGGCGGTAATCATCGCCTCGAGGTTCTCCTCCAAGGCCTGCTCCGGGTCGCTGAACTTGGCGAGCAAGGCCTGGTAGTACTCCTCCTCCATCACATCACTGATGTAGACCACCGAGTTATCCGAAGGAGTTACCTTAGCAACCATATCGAAATCCTTGAATTCGAGATTCATATCGAAGGAACAAGCCTGAGGATCGCCCCCTTCAGGCACCGTAAAACTTCTGCGAATAGCAGGTGTGGTGGCCATACCGGCCGCGTAACCGAAAGCGATCACCTCATACTCCCAACCACTCTTTCCAGTCTCGTAGAGGGTCTGGTTACCCGTATAGGTGATCTGATCGATTGCCCCCCAAGCCATGTTGTTCGAGATAACCCAGGCGGCAATCTCTTCGTCGGAGATCTCGCCTGTGATGGTGGTCGGATAGGAGGTGATCACATAGGGATCCTCGTTCGTGGTGGTTACATCCACTGTGAATCGCCCCTCCTCGGGACCCGTAATCGTTACACCGATCTCATTCTCCGACTGCGGAGCGGGCAGGGTTCGGAACGGAACTACAACAACCTCGGTGGTCGAGAGGCCCTTTTCATCAATACCCACGGCAATGGCGTAGTAGTTCGAGTCGGGCTTAAGCGAAGTGAGGTAGAAGCCATCGTTTCCGTAGGAGGTGATCATTTCAATCGCCTCGTTCAGGTCGATATCCATCGTCTCGGTCAGATTGCCTACCATCCAGATTAAGTAGCTGTCGATACCGCTGCGTTGCGCCTCGAGGTAGTTAGGTTCCGAAAGAACATCCATATAGTAACCCGCCGTTGTATCAAGCGGAGCCACCTCCACGGTTACCATCGTGGCGGTAACATCCTTCACATCAATCGTAAAGGGGGCTCCGAGAGGAGGTTGGGGTGGATTAACCGGGTCTGCTTGGGGTGCAACAGGATCATTGCTACTGCAACCAACCAGTAGAAGAGTTGTAAGGAGGGTTGCCAAAAAAAGTGGAAATCTCTTCATTTGTGTAAAAATTAGGTGTAAAAATTAGTAGTCGAGAGTTTCATTGCTCTCGACTACAAAGATAAGATATTTTTCTAAAACCCACAAACCGTATAGTTTTTATAGAATCGCCTCATTACTCCTCATAAAGGAGATAACGGCAGCGTAACCGACGAAATGTCTCAACCTCGGGCTGCCAACAAGCCTCGATTTCATCGGCCGTAGCCCCCTCAAGAATCATGCGGCGCACCCAATCCACCCCAATCAGTTTCTCGAACATGCCATTGAAGAAATCATCCCCGATCGGCATCGCCCGATAGGCCTCCACCACATAATCGAGTTGCAGCCCGCGGGGAGCCAGGTCAAGTTCCCTGAGGGAACGACCTCCACACGCCACCTCCTTGAAGGGTGGCTCCTTGGCTCCAACCATCGAGCACGGAGTGAAGCAATAGTCGAAGCCCGGCTTACCGATCAACTGCGGATGGCCGTAACACTCAAAGGGGCGATCCGTACCGCGCCCAACGCTCAAAACCGTCCCCTCAAAGAGACAAAGCGAAGGATAGAGAGCCACCGAATGCTCGGTGGGCAGATTGGGCGAAGGGGGAATCGGAAGCCGATAGGGGGTTGTATGGGTGTAGTTTTGGCAACACACCACCTTCAAACGGCAGGGCTTGCACCACCCCTCCCCCACCGCCATGTGGGCAATCTCGCCCATCGTCAGGCCGTGTAAAACCGGTATCGGCAGGGCCCCCACCCCCGATTTATATCGCACCATATCGAGGATCGGGCCATCCACCTCCGCACCGTGCGGATTGGGACGATCGAGCACCACCACCTCTTTGCCGGCATCGGCACACGCCTCCATCATGCGGAGCATCGATATATAATAGGTGTAGAAGCGGACCCCGACATCCTGCATATCGACCAGCAACAGGTCGAACGAAGCCATGGCTTCGGCCGAAGGTCGGCGCGTATTTCCATCGTAGAGCGAACGAATGGGGATACCGGTCTTCGCATCGACCGAACTGCGAACGTGCTCTCCGGCATCGGCCGTCCCGCGAAAGCCATGTTCAGGGGAGAAGATCCCCGTAAGGTTGAAATCGAGGCGGTACAAGAGATCCACAAGGTGCTCCTCCCCCACCCGGGCCGTATGGTTGGCCAACACCGCCACACGCTGCCCACGCAACCACGGGAAGTAGGTCGCCGTATCGGCAGCCCCCACCACGATCTCCTCGGTGTGGGGGGTCGATTGTGCGGAACCACACCCCCAAAAAAGCCCCAAAAGGGTCATTCCCCACAGGAAAACGAGCCTCCGCATAGTCTTCGGATTAGGAGAAGAGCGGATTTTCGCCCAGATTCATCTTCTCGAACTTATAGCCCAGGCGTTTGAGTTCCAGGGCGGCACCAATCTTAAAGAGGGCTCGCGCCGTGCGGGCAAAGATGTAGAAGGCCTTGGTGCTCTGCGCCTCGGTATCCTCACGACGGATGAGCGTCATGGCCGTGTGGGCGCAACGACGCAACATATCCTCGATACGGGTGGCCGGCTCGCTTTGCAAGCCCAAGCCAAGGTGGTGCAGCAGGATGTTTTCGTCCATGTCGTCAAACCCTTGAGGGCCATGCAGGTCGGTGTAGGCCGAAGTACGGAAGGTCTCCCAATCGGTGTCCCAATGGTGCGCCACAGCCATACCCACATAGCCGGCCCAGGCAATGGCCGCTGCAGGGTAGCTATTGATTTGGCTCACGGCATCGGCCATGTAGTGGGGAGCAAACTCCTTCCAGCAGCCGTCGATATCCTCCGAAGCAAGGAGGGTTCCGTCGAGCATCTTGTGCGAGGTACAGAGTCGGAGAAGTTCCTCCAAGAGGCGCGCCTCAAACTGATCGAAATATTCGGTATTTTCCATAATGCGTATTATTTTGCAACAAAAGTAGTGCTTTTTCGGCGAATAAAAAAGCGGAACACAAGTTCAAGGGGTACAAAAAAAGCGGGGCCCGCATTTACATCAGTAAACCGCGGGGCCCGCAATTGAGCGTAACGCAGAAATCGAGTGGCTTTGAATCCCCCACAACCCGAAAAACGGATAAGTGACGGGAGTTCAAGGCTTGCGAAAAAGGGGCAACGCGCAGCATACTAAACGTATGTGAGCAGTTGCCCCTTGAGCGTAACGCAGAAATCGCGTCACTTATTCGTTTTTAGTCGCGAACGTAGATCACAAAATCACTTGCTCCCAGGTTCACCGTCTGGCTCGACGAGAGATTTACCATCTCACCCGTCAGCAGGTTGCGCCACTGACCGGCGTTGGGGATCGAGATCGTGGTGCTCGAAGCGGCATTGGTGAAGTTTGCCACCATCACCACCTTGTCCATTACGAGGGTCTTGCCGGCCATGTCGCCATCACCCACATTCCAGGTGTGTACCGAGAGGTTGTCCTGACCGTAGTAAGCCTCCTGCTGGTTGCGGAACTCGAGCACCTTCGAGAGGGTCTCGTAAACCGCCGAACGGTTCGGGTCGGTTACATAGTCCCAGCGGATGGGCTTACGATGGGTACGATAGTCATCACCCGAACCTACTACGCCATTCTCGTTCGAGTTAATCGAGAAGTCGTAGCCCAGCTCACCAAACTGCCACAGCATCTTGGGATAGGGAGTCAGGAAGTGGAAGGCATAAACAGCCTGCAGGTGCTTCGAGATAACCGACCAGTCGCTCTTCAACCAATCCTGACCATAGGTAATGGCCTTGTAAGCGATGCGCTCCTCATCGTGGGTCTCAATGTTGTTCATACGACCCTTCTTGAAGTCCGAGAAGTTGCTCTTACCCGTGTTGGCACGCGTTACGCTGTTTCGGCGCAGCGAGGCGGGGGTGGCACCATCGTTCATCACCCATACCTTCATATTTACGGGGTCGAAGTAGAAGTCATACTTCACACCCACCTGAGCGTTCATCAAAACATTGGGGGCACCCGTAGGACCTACCAGCGAAATCTGCTGACCGATGCTATGAGCATAGGTGCCATCGCTTGCACCCCACGAAGTGTCCCAACTACGATTCTGGCGTACCTTGAAGACGCAACCCTCATTGTTGGCGTTGGCAAATACGACATCCTGAGCCACCATCAAGTTACCCGACTGTACAAAGGCAATCTCATTACTCCAATTGTTGTTCTGGAAATCACCCATCAGGCCCCAAGTGCCACTACCGGTTGAGCCACCCTCATACCAGCCCATTACCGACTCCATGTAGCCCTCCATCTGGTTGATATTCCAACAGAGTGCACCAACCTTATTGTAGAGCTCGTTCTCCTCCGACTGATCGCAGAAGTGCTCGAAGATGATGTAGGCATCGGGAGCCACCTCGCGGATGGCGTTGGCATAATCCGTCAGGATACCGATACGCTCGGCGCTATAACCTCCGGCATCGTAGTTGCCTGGGTTCTGCACCAGACCCTTCGTCAGGTCGAAGCGGTAACCATCCACCTTATACTCCTCAAGCCAGTACTGAAGCACCTCCTTGAAGTAGGAGCGGGTCTTGGGATAGGTATGGTTAAAGTCATGATATACGCTCCAGTTGTGGGGAGCATCTACGTTGAAGAAGGGGTTATTCGCAGCGGTCTTATTGGACGACGAATTCCACCACATCTTGGCCCAGGGGAACTGACCGGTCGAGTGGTTGAATACCACATCGAGGATTACAGCAATACCACGCTGGTGGCAGGCATCAATGAAGCGCTTGTAGGCCTCCTCGGTACCATAAGCCTTATCGGGCGCAAAGTAGAAGCAGGGATTGTAGCCCCACGAATCATTACCATCGAACTCCTGGATCGGCATCAGCTCGATAGCATTGATACCCAACTCCTCCAGGTAGTCGAGCTTGGCCGTTACGGCATCGATCGAACGCTCGGTGGTGAAATCACGAATCAGCAACTCATATACGGCCAGCGAGTTCACGGCGGGACGCTGGAAGTTGGTCACCGTCCAGTTGTACTCAGGCTCGTTGATCGTAAAGCAGGTTACGATATCGGTCGTCTCGGCCGGATAGCTGCGCAGGTTGGGATAAACCGAAGCGGTGATCCACTTGTCGTTCCACGGATCGAGGATCTTCTCCGAATAGGGGTCACCCACCTTGATCGTACCATCCACCAGGTACTGGTAAGCATACTCGAAGTTGGGGTCGAGGTCGGTAACCGTTACCCAGAAGTAGTCGCCATCCTTCTTCATGAGGTGCTCGTTGGTGATGGCAAACTTATTGAAATCACCCAAGAGCGATACCGAATTCTTGCCAGGAGCGTAGAGAACGAAGGTGGCATCGTTGCCATTGAACGAAACACCCTCCTTGGCACCCGTAGGACGGGGCTGGTTCTGCACAGCACCCAGCACCGAAACCTTCACGATATCCTCCACTTCGTTCGTGCCGTCCGAAGCAACAGCCTTGAAGGTCAGGTCGACGGGCTGCGAAGCAGTATACTGGTAGACGATCTCCTCGCCCGTGGTATTCTCGCCGATCACCTCCTCGTTCATGAAGAGCTTCAACGACTTGGCACCCACAGCCTTGGCCTTTACATCATAGGTCTGACCCACCTCCCAGATCGAACCATTCTGGGGCGTGGTGATCGAGACATTGAGCTCACCCTCCACCAACTCGTAGAAGATGTCGTTGCCGTTGTTCTTCACCTCATAGAGCACATTGCCGTCGGCACTCTTGTCGCCCGAGCGGAGCACGAAGGCGAGCTTCAAGATCTGCTCCTCGGCGGGAACACCGTAATAGGCGCGGGGACCGCCCGTGAGGATCATATACCAAATCGAGGTGTTCTCGTGACGGAAGAGCTGCACCTTGGGATCGTTTACACCCCAATCCACAACCACATACTTCCAATCCGAGTCGGCACCACTCTTATCGGTGATCACACCCGTGTGGGCATAAACCGAGGTAGCCTTCGTATCCATGTCGGTGCCGGCCAGGTTGAAACGAACCACCACGTTGGCCTCCGAATCCTGCGACACGAAGGTGGGGTTGGTCGAGATCAAGGGCAGCGATGCAGCATTCTCACCCTCGGCCAGGATGGGATAATCCGTCTGGGGAGGGGTGGGGTTTTCGGGATCCGGATCGGGATCCGGATCCGGATTAGGATCGGGATCGGGATTAGGATTAGGCTGCACGGGATTATAGCCATGATAATCCAACTGAGCTGAATCTCCGCAGCCGACCATCACCAGGGTGACTGCCAGGAACATCATAAATAGTTTTTTCATGATTGTTTTTTTTAATTGTTATTTGGTTTTTTTATCTCGTTAACTTCTAACCAACGGAACAACGTCCGCCTTAAGCATATCCAAGGGCGCAAGTTACTCATTTTTTCGCAATTTTCGATTATTTTTCCTCGACTATTTTCAAAACCGCAGGATTTTCGTACCTTTGAAGAGTATTTTTCTTTTAAAAAGTCGATTTTCATGATACGATTTCTATCGGATTATATGGAAGGGGCCCATCCCGAGGTGATGCGCCGCCTACAGGAGACCAACCTCGAACAGACCCCGGGCTATGGAGCAGATTCCTACTCCCGAGAAGCCGCAGAGCGCATCCGCAAGGCATGTGAGTGCCCCGAAGCGCGCGTTCAATTTTTGGTGGGAGGTACCCAGACCAACGCCACCGTGATTGACGGTCTTTTGGCTCGCCACGAAGGTGTCTTGGCGGCCGAGAGTGGCCACATCAATGTCCACGAGGCGGGGGCTATCGAGGCGGCGGGCCACAAGGTGCTGACCCTGCCCGAGCACGACGGCAAGGTGCGGGCCGAGGAGGTGGATCGCTACATCGAGAACTTCTACGCCGATGCCACCTACCCCCACATGGTGGCCCCAGGGATGCTCTACATCTCCCACCCCACGGAGTATGGCACGCTCTACACGCGCCAGGAGTTGGAGGCGCTGAGCGCCGTGTGTCGCCGCCATCGAATCCCCCTCTACATCGACGGAGCCCGCCTGATCTACGGACTTGCGGCCGAGGAGTCGGAACTCACCCTGCCACAGATTGCGCGCCTGGCCGATCTCTTCTACATCGGAGGCACGAAGGCCGGCGCCCTCTTTGGGGAGGCGTTAGTGATCACCCGCCCGGAGCTCCTCCCCCACCTGATGCCACTTGTGAAGCAACACGGAGCTCTCTTGGCCAAGGGGCGTCTGCTCGGCGTTCAGTTTTCGGCCCTCTTTACCGATGATCTCTACCAAAGGATCGGCCGCCATGCCGTGCAAGAGGCTCGGCGCATCCGCGATGCCTTTGCGCACGCAGGTTATACGGCCGCCATCGACTCCCCCACCAACCAACAATTCTTCCGCCTGCCCAACGCGCTGATCGACCGCCTGGCCCAAGAGGTTGCCTTCGATTATTGGGGGCCGCGTGGAGAGAGTGAAAGTACCATCCGCCTCGTAACAAGCTGGGCTACACGCCCCGAGGATGTCGATCGGCTGGTGGAATTGTTGGCCTGCGAAGAGTAATTTCGCTCCCAAGGGGTGTTCGGCAAGAAGTTTTTCCCATCGTTTTTTTGCTTTTCCGCCAAAAAGTTATTACTTTTGCACCGCTTTAGTGCGCATGCGCACAACCAGGGATGGTTCCGTAGCTCAGTTGGATAGAGCAACAGCCTTCTAAGCTGTGGGTCGAGCGTTCGAACCGCTCCGGAATCACAAATGAATCAAAAAATATAAGAAGTGCATTCGCACTTCTTATATTTTTATCTATATATCAATAATTTAACGACGAAATTCAGACCACGCAAATCCCTTGAAAAATTGATAGAAAATCCTTATAATTTCCCCAAAAATTATTTCGTAAGATTTTTGGGTTATGCTCTCTCTTCACATCACCGATAGTCTTACTGCGATGTTATTGTTCTGAGTAAGATTCGTGGGGGGGGTACTCTTATGGACAGAATGCCTATCGTCCTGCTGAGGATAGCATCATGCAGCATGTGAGAGGTAGTAACGGCGAGTTCAATGCCCCTTCACGTGAGGCCATCTACTACCGCATTCACAAGCTCGCTTATGGCAACTCATGGACCTATAACTTTGAGACCTTCGCAACGTGGGATGCAAAGAATAGATAAGCACCCAAACGTAGTAAACGAGAAAAGCACCCGATTTTGGGTGCTTTTTTGTTTGGTGCGAGGGCTTACTACTTCTTCAAGAAGCATGTTTTGAGGACAATGCTGCTACCGTCAATCTTGCAGTCTACCTCCTCGTGGTTCTCGGTTAGGCGAATGCTCTTTACCTTGGTGCCACGCTTGATAACCATTGATGAGCCCTTAACCTTCAAATCCTTGATAACGGTCACTGCATCGCCATCCATGAGCTCTGCGCCGTTGCTATCACGTGGTGTCTCGTCGCTTGCTGTAGTAGCGCCACTCTCGCCGTCAAACTCGTATGCACAATCGGGACATACATATAGCGAACCATCGAAATAGACATACTCGCCACCACACTTCGGACACTTTGTAATCTCACTCATATTGCTTAGTTTAAAGTTAGTAAAATCGTTGTATCTAATCAGCGTGCAAAGATAGCGCTTTTTTTTGTTAAGAGTCAATAAGCCTATTTTGCGAGCTATATGTGTAACTCTATCGTTCGCCTTTGAAGCGGTCGAGGAAGGCGATTAGCGAGGTATCACTATCGGTAAGTCCGAACTTTTGGCGAAGGCGTGAGCGTGCTACGTTAATGCTTCCCGTGCTCTGATGCGTAATGTTAGCTATCTCCTTGGTAGATAGGTTCATATGTATCAGCGTACAGAGCTTGCGCTCGTTCTTCGTGAGGTTAGGAAACTCCTTGAGCAGGTTCTCATAAAAGACATCGTTGATGCCGACGAGCGTCGTCTCTACCTCTTTCCAATCCTCGCCCGACACACGCTGACGCATCTGTCGAATTATTCGGCGTAGCTCGTTGCGCATCTCACGATTATCGGTGATGTTAATGGCATTATTCAGCACCTCGGAAAGTTCCTCCATGTTATTCTGCTCCTGATATTGCTGCAAGCGCTGTATCTTGATAATCTCGTTTTTATAGTTTATATCTTGCTCAGCCTGACGACGTTGCAGCTCTCTATTCTTGCGCTCTAGGCGGTAGCGAGAGTAGACAAGGGCAACAATGCCCACAATAATCAAGAGGGCAAAAATAAGGAAGTAGAGCATCATGCGCCCCTTTTCCTGCTCAAGTTTGTGGCGCTCCTCCAATAACCTATGCTCCTCCTCGGCACGCTCCATCTCAAGCTCGTTGATAAGCATCGATAGCTCAACAACATTCGAAGCGCTATGCTGATATGTGTATATCTCAGCAAACTTCATAAGAGCGTCATATGCCTGAGCATAAAGACCTTGTGAGTGGTAGATGTCCTGAAGCAAAAAGTAGGAGTGTACGTTCTTCGAGTTGAAGTCAGGACTATTTAGCAGCTCTACCGAACGCTTTAGGTCTACAATAGACTGCCCGACATTTCCAGTGTTTAGGTTATAAAATCCTAATGCCGCATAGTAATAGCCCTCCTCTTTAAAGTTGGCAACAAGGTTCTTCACTAGCCCAAGGTTGTGCGCCGAGGCGGCAACATCCTGCTGCTGGAGCTTAAACATCGCCATGTTCAGATAGAGGTTTACAAGCAGGTCGTTGAAGCCATACTCGTTGCATATATCAACAGCTCGCTTTGCAATACTATCAATCTGACCTACTGACTCTTGGTATACAAAGTGTGAGTTTAGCGCACGCACCGTTTGGTATGCCTGATCACGACCGTCGTAGCTCTCAACAACATGGCGATTATACTCCATTGCCATATTGTAGTCCTTGTGGTAGAAATATACAACCTGCTCTAGTACGATATATGCCTCACGCAACGATGTTTCGTCCTTAAGTTCCGAGCTCATCTCTAGCACTGCAATAGCATTGCTATACGCCTTGTGATACTCGCCAACACGCAGATACAAGCGACTAAGATGCGCCTTAGTCTTTTGTAACATGGCATTATCCATCTCTTTCGTGTATATCTCCAGAAGGTTTTCTCTAAGTTCCACAGCTCGGAGATATTGATGCAAGGTTATCTCGCTATGCTCCGCCAAGAAGCTATACGCCTCGGCAATAGCAGCATCGCCTGCCGATGGTGGTACGGCGGCAACTATCAATTCAGCATACTCCACAGCCTTAGCTGGGTCCGCAGAGCGATAGTGAGCAAACATATCGAGATTACGCTCAACCCTATCCCCCTTTTCATCGCTTGCCACAACAGGGCTTGAGGCTAGCAACAACACCGAAAAAAGGAGCAAAAAGGCTAATCTTATGATATATAATTTGTTATAATGCATAACATGTTGTATATTATGGTTTTAGTTTTAAATGTTATACAAATGTAATAATAATTTTTGAAATTGTTATACTAAAATAACACTATTTTTTAGTGAAAAAAAGATTGCTTTATGTTAATTTTGTATAACCGAAAGGCAGAAAAACCTAAAAAACCTAAAAAATATGAAAAAACTACTACTTTCACTCGTAGCAATGTGTGTACTCGTAGCATGTAACAATGAACAGCTAGAGCCACAGCCACAGCCAAATCCTGAACCACAGCCACAGCCACAGCCACAGCTCGAGAATGTAATCACAATCGAGGTTGATGAGTCTCGCTTGACATCATACCAAGTAGTGTATAGTATGTATCCAGAAGACAAGGATACATATTTCTATTGCGATGTTATCTCGAAGGCTCGCTTCGCTACTCTCGACATGAATGAGGTTCGTGACGAGTTTGATGCTGCCTTGCGCAACTACGCAGCTATGACAGAGTCGTCATACGAGGAGGTGTGTGAGCTGATGCTCTTCAAGGGCGACCAGGAGGACTTCCTAAGCAACGCAGGATATCGTGGCGACACAGACTTTGTTATCTATGCCTTCTACTGGACTGAGGGTAGCCTCGTAGCTGAGGATCTATTTACCGCAGAGTTTAGAACACCTTCACACGTTGATTCTACTGAGAGCTTGGCAATCGCATTCAGCAACGTCGATCCATACGAGATGACTGTTACATGCACCCCTTCCGAGGGCGTCGAGGAGTACTACTACTACTTCGCAGAGACAACAAAGGTTGAGTCGATGCTCGCAGAGCTCGAGGATAAGAACGCCTACCTATCGTATCAGGCGATGAACATCGGTATTAAATATAAGGGTGAGCAGACATTGTCGCAGAAAGGCCTTAAGCCAGAGACATCGTACACTGCCCTTGTGATGGTTATAGACAAGAAGGGCCTTCGTATGCAGACATCAGCAAGCGAGACAACAACAGCCGTACAGCAGAATACACCTGTGGAGTCGGCACTCTTCGAGAGCTTGCTTGGCGAGTGGGCAGGTGTGCAGACTGTTACCAACGGCTATGCAGAGCCTTTTACATCGGAGTTTACTGTCAATATCGTAGGTAGCGTCGAGGGTTTCGACTATGACTATCGTACAAACAATCAGCTTGTGGCATTGGTTGATGGCTGGTGCAACATCGAATACTACAGCATTAGCGACCTCGTGGAGTATGAGATTGAAGATGCTGAGCTTAAGTGGGGCCCTAAGTGGGTGCTCGACATTGCTGAGGGCGATGTAGTGACTATCGACGGCTATGCACGCCACTCTGTATTTGGCTGGTACTTCTTTGGCAACGGCTTCATGCTCAGTGCTGACTACGCAAACCAGAGTGTAACCGTTGACACAACGCTCAATGTAGCGGTATCGGAGGACGGCAACACACTAACAATATCATCGCCGGTGGCTAACTGCTACCCATCGCTTGTCTACAACTTCGAGGGCTTCGGTTGGATGGCATACTTCTATGGTGCGTCTGACATCGTTCTTACTCGCAAATAATCGACAATTTAGGAAATTAACCAACTAAAACCACATACTATGAAAAAGCTTGCATTACTTTGTTTGTCAGCCCTTGGCCTTAGCCTAATGGGTTGTGAGAACACTCCAGTTGAGACTCCAACAGTTGAGACTCAGCCAACAGTAACCCTTGAGAAGGTTACCGAGAATGTTAACAGCGTGACATTCACTCTTACCACAACAAATGCTACTGAGGCACGCTACATGGTGCTTGGCGACGAGGAGACAGCTCCAGCGCTCGAGACAATCATGACTGAGGGTGTTGCCGTTGAACTTGTAGAGGGACAGGCTATGGTTAAGGCTGAGGGCCTTGATGCTGAGACAAGCTACAAGGTTGTTGCCGCAGCCAAGAACGTTACAAAGGTTGCTGGTTCTAACACGCTATATGTTAAGACCATAGCTCAGGCAGAGGTTACGCTGGACGTTGAGCTTGTACAGGTGGCTCACACCTCTATCAACTTCCGCTTCACTGCGGTTAATGCCGATAAGGTTGCCTACCTTGTGCAGAATGCAACTAAGGAGATTCCTGAGGCATCGGAGGTTCTTCGCAAGGGCGACGAGCTTGATCCTAACTCGAAGGAGCCTGTTGAGGTTACAGACCTCGATCCAGTAAAGGAGTACGTATTGTTGGTAGCTGCTGAGGGTGCTGGCAAGACAACAATGGTAGAGTTGGCCTTCACAACCAAGGATGACCCATCAAACATTATCGAGCACAACTACACACGCGTTAAGGGTTCCAAGTATAGCTCTAACTACTACCTCATGTTCTCATACGAGGATGCTAACGAGGCTGATAACTTCGCATACAACGAGAAGACCTTATGTCTCGACTTCTACGGCGACCCAGATAAGGACTACCTCCCCGCAGGTACTTACGAGGTTAAGGAGTCAACTGAGTGGCCTTGCGTAAACGGCATGCGTTACTCAACATATGGCTACGACAATGGCGTATTGCTCAAGTCTGGTGCTGTTGAGGTATCTATCGACCCCGATACTAAGGCATACACATTCGTTATCAACCTTCAGTTGAAGGATGGTCGCAGCTTGGCAGCTAACTACACTGGTGATGTTGACGGCATGCCCGTTATTGACAAGGTATTCGTGACCACTGACTACACTTCTGCCAAGGCTACAACGTCTGACAATGGCCTTACATGGGCGTTGACACTTGCTGACGATGCTGGCAACACAGCATATCTCAACCTTGCAAACGCATTCCAGGCACCATACATCGTTAATAACACTTACACCATCAGCACATCGGCTGAGGAGTTCAGCGTAAAGGCTTTGGCAGCAGAGCCTGGTCAGTTCGACAACACTACATCTAAGTTCGTCGTTGCAGGCGAGAACGGTGGCGAGTTTAAGTTCGCTACAGGTACGCTTACCGTAGACATCGACTGGGATGCTAAGGAGTATCTCATGTCATTCTATGGTACACTCGAGAATGGCTACATCATCGAGTCTGAGTATAAGGGTCCCGTTGAGGGTTCCTCACTCGACCAATCTGAGGAGGTCACCGACGTTACGATGAACCGCGCATATGCAAGCTCATACGAGTCTGGCGCCAACTGGTACATCACTCTATCTCAGGTGGATGGCGAGTTGACAAACTATATGCTTAAGCTCGACGTATTCTGCAAGCCTTCACAGTACCTTGCAGCGGGTGTTTATGAGCTTGGTGTAGGCACAGGCGAGGGTTACCTCGGCGTAGATGCTACAACACTCACCGTATCGGGTCAGAGCCAGTACAACTTCACTGAGGCACGCCTCACCGTTGAGACAAATCTTGCTGACAAGACCTACACTATGGTAGTATCTGGTAAGGTACAGGATGGTCGTACATTCCTTATGTCATACGTGGGTAAGGTTGACGGCATGGAGATCGTTGAGGCTGAGGATACTCCTACCGACTTGACTTGGTCAACATTCTCTGCAAGAAAGTGGTACTCTGACAACTGGGAGCTCACAATCAAGGACTCTACTGAGCAGTATACAGTCGTATTCGATATGCGCACTGGTGACTCATCTGTTAACTACATCCCTACCAACACCTATACCCTTGGTGAGGCATACGTAGATACAGTTTACGTTGACAACAACTACAGCATGTTCAACAACAACAAGAGGGCGTTTGAGAGCGTGACTCTCAACATGGAGTATCTTGAAGCATCGCAGACTTACAATGTGTCGTTCAGTATAGTTCTTGTTGATGGTCGCGAGTTCAATGGCACATACACAGGTCCTATTGCAGGTAGCCCCGCAGCATAAGTTATTGGTAGTCACCAAAGACTATTTGTAAAACCTAACACGACAAATTCTCATGAAAAATATCTGGTTAATAATGTGTGCGGCTCTTACTCTTACACTCTTCACAGGGTGTAAGAGTGACGAGCCAGCTGTTGAGAAGCCTCAGGGCGAGACCACATTGGAACTCGAGACTAAGGTCGTTGACGTTACAGCGGATGGAGGTCACTTCGAGGTAAACTACACTCTTACAAACGCTGTTGAGGGTGCCCAGCTCAAGGTTAATACCGAGAAGGATTGGGTATATAATGTAGATACATCAGTTGATGGCGTTCTATCGTTCGACGTCGCAACAAGCTACGATGCGGAGGCCCGCAACTGCCGCTTGGAACTGATTTATCCGGGGGTTTACCCCAACCCTACGATCACCGTGAAGCAGACGGTGGGAAAGGAGTACGCGATAAAGCTCGAACTTGTAAATGCTGCGGCTACTACCATCACTATGAACGTGATACCAGCCGACAAAAACATGCCGTACGTCTTTATCCTTGGTACTGGTAAGTACTTCGAGGAGAATAATGGCGAGCTCATGTACAGCGACGAGGCTTTGTGGGCAAGCGACTTGGAGGTATTTGAAGGCTTTGGCTCAGCCTTTGGTGGCGATGCATCGACAGGCGCAGCAGCCTTCATGTATCAGGGCGACATGATGGGCCACCAGTTTACTGGTGTTACCCCTGACACCACCTACGTGGCTTACGCCTATGGTTTTGACAACGAGACGCTTACACCCCTGACCGAGATTGCACGCCTTAAGATTACCACAACGGCTGTTAGCGACTATACCCTACACTTCGACTTCAACGTTAAGGTAGATGGCCCTAACGTTACTTTCGACATCAAACCTCAGGGCTACGACGGCTATTACTACTATGGTGTATTCTGGGCTAAGGACGTGGAGGGACTCTCGGACGAGGAGATGCGAGGTCTCTGCGAGGCCGACTGGGAGAAC
>JAZLDX010000015.1:0-27122 GCA_045614985.1 Alistipes sp.
TTGGCCTCCGACTTGAACATGCTCTACCCCACCCAGTTGGGCGACATGCGCTTGGAAGCCAACCTCGAATTCCGCTTTCCAATTTGGGGAATATTCCACGGAGCCACCTTCTTCGATGTGGGTAACATCTGGTTTCTCAAAGAGAACAATGCCGAATACTCCCCCGATGCCGTCTTCCGTGGCGACTTTTACAAGGAGTTGGGCTTCAACACGGGCATCGGCATCCGTCTCGACATCAAATTCGCCATCCTGCGTTTAGACTGGGGTATCCAACTCCACAACCCCAACAACCCCGCCGGTGAACGATGGATCCACAACTTCAAGTGGAAGAACACGGCCCTAAACTTCGGTGTGGGCTACCCGTTCTAAACAATTCACAATTCAGAATTTTATTCCGTATTCCTAATTCGCTACGGCAGTCATTGCAAGGGAGCGGGAGCGACCGTGGCAATCTCCTGCACAATGCACAATTATTTTTTCCCTTGCAGTCATTGCGAAGCGACGTGGCAATGACTGACTTATAAGGAACAGGGGTTGTGTCGACATGAAAATTCCCCGGAAGGGTTGGTGGCGTAACTCCACTTTTGACTTTCAGCAACACCACCCAATTTTTGATTTTAGAGAGGCAGATTTTGTGCCGACATGAAAATTCCCCGGAAGGGTTGTACTTGGCGTACTACCCTTTCGGGGAATTGATTGAGGTGCAAAATATGCCCTATAAAATCAAAAATTAAAGGCCGAGTTGAGCTTTTACTGCATCAAAGATATCAGGCAGCTGAGCAGGATCGAAGTAGATCAGCGAAGCAGTCTCAAAAATGGCAGCATAACCACCGGCTTGAGCGACAGCATTGATGGCATTCATGGCCTTCTCCTGGATGGGGCGCATCAACTCTGCCTGCTTGAACTGAATCTCCTGCTGGGCCGAACGCTGGTACTCCTCCATACGGGCCGAAAGATCCTGAATCTCCTTATACTTAAGCTGTTTCATCGACTCAGACATCGTAGCCTCATTCTTCTGCAACTCAGCTACCATGTTATTAATCTCCACCTGCATGGTCTCGTAGGTGTCGCTCAAATCCTTCACAAAAGCTTCGAGATTGATCTGCGCCTCCTTAGCCTCGGGCATAGCGGTAATTACGGCATTCGTGTCGATACGGCCGAATTTTTGTGCAAAGAGCGACTGGGCGCCCAGCACCATAGCGACCGCAAGGGTCAGTTTCAGTAAGTTTTTCATCTTTTTTATTAGGTTAATTTTGTTTATTTTATTCTATTTCAAGCGGTCGATCACAGCCTGGGTCTTATCTACCTGCTCGGAGCGATAGATGAGCGTCGGGTTCGAAGCCGAGTCGATCACCAAGTCATAGCCCGCCTCGCGAGCATAACTCTCGATGGCCGAGAAGACACGCTTCTGAATGGGCTGAATCAACTCCACGCGACGTTGCATAAGCGACCCCTCGTTTCCGAAGATCGACTCCTGGAATTGCATGGCCTGCTGCTCGCGCTGAAGAATCTCGTTCTCCTGAGCCTGTTGCTGTGCAGGGGTCATCGAGTTCTTCACGCGCATATAGCGGTTGTAGAGGTTCTCCACCTCGGCAAACTTCTCATCCACCCGCTTCTGCTCGGCCTTGGCCAACTCGTCGAGGGTGGTGAGTGCCTCCGTATAGTCGGCCTGCGACTTGAAGATCTTCTCGCTATCGACCACCATGTAATTTTGGGCATATCCGGCAAAGGCTGCTAGTGCCAGTATCCACGATAAAAAAACCTTTCTCATCTTCTCGTATTTTAGAGGTTATCCATATAAATAACGCTCTCTAATCAAATTTGTTGCCAATGCGCACACAACGCATCGAAAAAAGTTAGAACTGCTGTCCAAGAACGAAGTGGAACTGGCTGCCACTCTTTTGGGTTTTTCCATTGGCCGGATCAAATCCGTAACCCCAGTCGATACCCAGCATACCCACCACAGGGAGGTAGAGGCGAACACCGAAACCGGCTGAACGCTTGATGTTGAAGGGGGAGAACTTGCGCCACGACTCGAAGCCGTTACCCCCCTCAAGGAAGCCCAGCACATAGATCTGCGAAGAGGGCTTCAAGATGATCGGGTAGCGAAGCTCCACCGTATATTTATTATAGGCGTTCGAGTAGTAGTCGCCCACCGGATCGAGCGCTCCATCCTCATAACCACGCATGGCAATCACGTCGATACCATAGATATTATAGCCCGACATACCATCACCTCCGACCTGGAAACGCTCAAAAGGCGAGAGTTTATGTTTGTTGTAGTTGCCCAAGTAACCCATCTCGGCCTTGGTCATCAGCACCAATTTCTGATCGTTGGTCAGCGGCAGGAACCACTGCGCCTTGAGTTGCCATTTGTGGAACTCGATCCACTTATAACGCTCGGTATCGGACATCGACTGATCCTCGTAGTTCTTTCCGTCCCACAACGAGAAGGGAGGGGTAAACTGCACCGAGACGCTGAAGTCGGAACCTCGGCGCGGATAGGTAGGCTGATCCACCGAACTGCGCCCGAAAATAAGTTTCAGCGAAAGGGTATTGGAAGTACCATTTGACATGACAAACGAAGACCAATCCTTCAGGTCATAGCGCTGGTAACCCAACTCTCCATAGAAGGTGAAATAGGGGTCGGGCCAGGTAAGACGCTTACCCAAACCAACGGCAACACCCGTCGAACGGAAGTGGCGCGTAGCATTCTGCCAAATGTAGTAGGCATCGTTCTGCTCCGACCAGTAAGCCGAGAAGGTGAACGAATTGGGCTTGTGACCACCCAACCAGGGGTCGGTGAAGCTGGCCGATACGGCCTTATAGTAGGTACCGTTGGTCTGTGCCGAAATCGAAAGTCGCTGATTCTGTCCCATTGGATAGGGTCGCCAAGCTCCCTTCTTAAAGAAGTTACGCACCGAGAGGTTGTTCAGCGTGATACCAACCGAGCCCACGAAAGTTCCCGAGCCCCAACCACCGGCCACATTGAACTGATCGCTGGCCTGCTCCTCGAGCGGCCAATTGATGTTCACCAAGTTGTTCGACACAGGCTTGATGTCGGGCATAATCGCCTCGGGGTTGAAGTGGCCCATGGCGTTGAGCGTGCGGATGGTCTGCATCAACATCGAGCGGTCATATAACTCACCTGGGCGGGTATAGATCTCGCGGCGAATCACCTCATCATCGACACGCATATTACCCGAGATACCTACCTCGTTGATAGTAAACTGCTTTCCCTCAAAAATTTTGATTGTCAGGTCGATCGAATCGGGACCGATTACCTCCTCATCGGGGTCAATCTGCGACATCAGGTAACCCTGGTTTTGGTAGAGGGTCGAAACCGAAAGCTCGTCGGGGTTGGTCTCCTTGCCGATACCCAAACGCTTGTGCATCGACTTCTTGTCGTAGACATCGCCCTTCTGGACACTGAAGATGCGCTCCAGGTGATCGGTCGTATAGACCGAGTTTCCGAGCCATGAGACATTGCGGATGTAGAACTTATTACCCTCCATCAAATCGACATGCAGACCGATGCGCTTGTCGTTAATCACATAGAGCGAGTCATCGAGAATGGTCGCATTGCGGTAACCTTTCGAGTTGTAGAAATCCAACAAAAGTTCCTTGTCCGCCTCAAACTCCTTCTCGTTGAACTTGGTTCCGTGGAAGATATTGATACTCTTCTGGTGGGTCTTCTTGAAGGTGCGGCGCAGACGCTTCTCCGGGAAGGATTCGTTGCCCGAGAAGGTGATACGACCGATCTTTACGCGCTCCTTCTTGTCGATCTCGAAGGTAACATTCACCGCACGAATTCGCACAGAATCATTCTCGATCCGTACACCCACCTCGGCATTTCGAAAACCCTTCTCGGCAAAATGGGCCTTGATGAGTTTCTTATTCTTGTCGATCACATAGTCCGAGAGTTCCGTACCACGACGCAACTTCAGTTTCTCCAAAAGATCCTTCTGCTTGCTCTTCGACACCCCCTCAAAATTCCAGCTGTTCACCAACGGACGCTCCTCGAGGAAGAGTTCCAAATCGACACTGTCGCCCAAAATCGTGGCACCCACCTTCACATCGGCATAGTAACGCTGATTCCACAGGCGCGTGATGGCATTCGAGATGTAGCTGCCCGGCAGGTAGAGCGAATCCCCCGGCACCAAGCCCGCCGATGCTCGGATCAGGTCGTGGTTCAGGTACTTGACCCCGTGGACATTCACCTTGCGAATGTAGTAGAGTTTGGGGGCCGTCGTCGACTTCAACACCGGAGCATCCTCCGGAAAGGCCACCTGTGTCGTGTCGGCCGGCATTTGCTCCTCAATCTGTTGCGCCCGAACAAAAGACACTGTGCAGAGAAGCAGCACCAAAACCGTTATTGTCTTAAAAAATCTCATGGATCCTTGAATCTCTATTTCTTTGACTCCGTTTTTACCAGCCCGAAACGACGATCACGCCCGGCATAAACCTCCAACGCTCGCTCGAACTCCTGCTCCGTAAAATCGGGCCACAAAACCTCGGGGAAGTAAAACTCCGAATAGGAGGCTTGCCAAAGCAGGAAATTGCTCAGGCGACACTCTCCGCTCGTACGGATGATCAGATCGGGATCGGGACAAAAATGGGTATAAAGCGACTCCGAGATCACCTTTTCGTTGATCTCTTCGGCCTTCAGTTCACCTCGCGCCACTCGCTCGGCCAGGAGTTGCGTAGCACGCACCAATTCACTGCGCGAGGAGTAATTTAGGGCCAAGATGAGCGTCAGTTTCTCTTCGGTCGAGGTCTCCTGTTCGATCAGAGCCAGGTGTTGCTGCACCTTCTCCGAAAAGCGACTACGATCTCCAATCATGCGGACACGCACCCCCTGCTTTTTTAATTCGGGGGTTTCGTCTATGATACTGCGGCACAAAATCTCCATCAGGGCCGACACCTCCTCGGCGGGACGGCCCCAATTTTCAGTCGAAAAGGCATAGAGAGTCAAATACTCGACACCGTTTTTCACGGCAGCCTTCACCGCACGGCGAACCGACTCAACGCCCTGCATATGACCGACATAACGCTCCTCACCACGGTTCTCGGCCCAACGGCCGTTTCCATCCATGATGATCGCTACATGACGCGGGATCTTCTTCTCTACGCTCATTTTTCCTTAATATTAAGGTGCAAATATAGGTTATTTTAATTCAAAATGCAAAATTCAAAATTCAAAATTAGGCTTTATGCGCGAATATTCCCCGAGGGCATTCCGGTGCGTAAGCAAAATTCCGAACCACGACCTCCTAATTGCTCATTACTCACTTCTAGCTCCTCACATCCACACCCCAAAGCAATTTTTTTCGTAACGTATCGTAGAAAGAGTTATTGCGTGGCACCCCCAAAAAAATGTGCTGTGCGGCTTTGCGAATCTGCAACTCCGCCCCTTCTCGCAGGCGGTAGGTGCGGTTATCAAGCGAGAGGATCGCCCCTTCGTCGCGGGCATGCAAACGCAGCGAGACGACACTCGAATCGGGAATCACCACCGGGCGCATCGTCAGGTTGTGAGGAGCCAAAGGAGAGAGAATGAAACAAGCACACGAAGGAGCCACTACAGGGCCTCCCGCACTCAAAGAATAGGCCGTAGAACCCGTTGGGGTAGAGAGCAATACGCCATCGCCATGATAGGTGGCCACCATCTGTCCATCGACATAAGCCTCCACGGAAATCATCCCCGCTCCACGACGCTGAATAGCAATCTCGTTCAGGGCCGGCTCCTCGTGCTCGCCACCCGAAAATTCACCCTCAATCTCTAGCAGGCTGCGCGGCTCCACTCGCAACTCCTGCTCGGCTATTTGCTGAAAAAGTTCCTCGATCCCTTCAGAGGCCACCGTAGTAAGAAAACCCAGGCGGCCCGAGTTGATCCCCACCACCGGAATCGGGGCACCACCCAAGCGACGCGCCCCCTCCAACAAGGTTCCGTCACCACCCAGGCAGACCATCACACACGCCTCGGCCGAACCCTCGTAACGCCCGGCATAGGTAGTCGGCTTTTCAGCGCAACTCTCCGCGCATAGTCCGCCCTCCCCGAGAGTGGAGAGCACCGAAGCCAAAACCTCCGAAAACTCCTCGTTAACAGCATAGTCAAAGCCGTGCCGTCGGATCGAATCAACGACTCTTCGGAGTTCCGAAGGGTCGTGCAAGGTATCTTTGCGTGAAAAAAGTAGGATTTTCATCGTTGCCGTTTGCAAAATTTTTGTAACTTTACCGCAAATATAATGATTTTATGACGAAATTAAGTGTAAACATCAATAAAATTGCCGTAGTGCGCAACTCGCGCGGCGGCAATCGCCCGAATGTCCTTCAGGCGGCCCTCGATATCGAGCGTTTCGGCGCAGACGGCATCACGGTTCATCCGCGACCCGACGAACGACACATTCGCTATGCGGATGTGCGCGAACTGAAGCCTCGTCTGTCGACCGAATTCAACATCGAGGGGAATCCCATCCCGTCGTTCGTTGAGTTGGTACTCGAAGCCTGCCCCGCCCAGGTAACCCTGGTCCCCGACGGGCCCGATGTCCTCACCTCGAATGCCGGCTGGGACACGCTGCGCCACCGCGACTTCCTGAAGGAGGTGGCCGACCGCTTCCACGAAAAGGGGATCCGGGTCTCTATCTTCGTGGATCCCGATCCCGAGATGGTACGCGGGGCCGTTGCGTGTGGAGCCGACCGCGTGGAGCTCTACACCGAGGCCTATGCCCGAAACTATGCCTCGGATCGTGAAGCAGCCATCGCCCCCTATCTCCGGGCAGCCGAAGCAGCCCGCGACTGCGGCTTGGGGCTCAACGCCGGCCACGACCTGGATCTGGAGAACCTGGCCTTCTTCTCGGAGCGCATCCCCTGGCTCGACGAGGTCTCGATCGGCCACGCCCTGATCAGCGACGCCCTCTACCTCGGATTGGAGGAGACCGTGGCCCGCTACCAAAAGTGCCTCGTCAAATAATTGAAAAGGCCGATGAGCGAGATCAAAGCCCTCAACCGAAAAATCTTCCGCCAAATCGGAGCCCTGGCCGACCGCATGGGGGTAGAAGCCTATGTGGTAGGGGGGTATGTGCGCGATTACTACCTGCACCGTCCCTCAACCGACATCGATGTGGTGGTCGTGGGAAGCGGCATCGAGTTGGCCGAAGCCTTGGGGCGTGAACTCAAGACACGCGTCTCGGTCTTCAAGACTTTCGGTACCGCGATGCTGCGTGCCGAGGGGGTAGAGGTGGAGTTTGTCGGAGCCCGCAAAGAGAGCTACACGCAAGATTCGCGCAAACCGATCGTGGAGGCCGGAACGCTCCACGACGACCAACTCCGTCGCGACTTCACGATCAACGCCCTGGCCTGGTGCCTCAACGAAGCCCGCTTCGGAGAGTTGGTCGACCCCTTCGAAGGGATGTACGATATGGAGGATTGCATCATCCGCACCCCCTGCGACCCCGACATCACCTTCTCGGATGATCCCCTGCGCATGATGCGCGCCATCCGTTTTGCTACCCAATTGGGCTTCGACATCGAAGACGAGACCTTCGAGGCCATTCGTCGCAACCGCGAGCGCATCCGCATCGTCTCGCGCGAAAGGATCGCCACCGAGTTGAATAAAATCGTCCTCTCGCCCCGCCCCTCGATCGGCTTCGAACTTTTGGAATTGACCGGTCTATTGGAGCTAATCTTCCCCGAACTCCACCGCTTGAAGGGGGTTGAGAAGCGCGGACAACACGCCCACAAAGATAACTTCGAACATACACTCAAGGTGTTGGACAATGTGGCCAAGCGCTCCGACGACCTGTGGCTCCGGTGGGCCGCCGTGCTTCACGACATCGCCAAGCCCCAATGCAAGGGCTACGATCCGAAGGTCGGCTTCTCGTTCCATGGGCACGAAGTGGCCGGCTCGAAGATGGTGCCGGGAATCTTCCGCGCACTAAAACTCCCGCTCAACGAGCACATGAAGTTTGTTCAAAAACTCGTCTTTCTGCACCTAAGACCCATCATCCTCTCGGAAGATCAGGTCACGGACTCGGCCGTAAGGCGTCTGCTCTTCGAGGCGGGAGATGATGTGGAGCAATTGATGATCCTCTGCGAGGCCGACATCACCTCGGGGATTGATGCCAAGGTGAAACGCTACCTCAAAAATTTCGAATTGGTGCGCGCCAAGATGAAAGACCTCGAGGAACGCGATCGTGTACGCAACTTCCAACCCCCTATCACGGGCGAAATCATCATGCAGACCTACGGCATCCCCCCCTGCTCGCTCATCGGTGAGATCAAGGAGGTGATCAAGGAGGCGATCCTGGAGGGGGAGATCCGCAACGACTACGACGAGGCCTACGCCTTGATGGAGAAGTTGGCCGCGGAGCGTGGACTCAAGAAGAGTTAGGAATTAAGAATTATAAGTTAGAGATTTGCTATTCAAAAAAACGAAAAGATGGAAATTAAGGCATATTTCGACCATTTCAATATCAATGTCACCGACCTGGAGCGGTCGATGCGATTCTACGAGAAGGCCCTGGGGCTGAAGGAGGTAAACCGCAAGGAGGCGGCCGACGGCTCCTTTATTTTGGTCTACCTGGGCGATGGGCAAACTTCGTTCCGATTGGAGCTCACCTGGCTCCGCGACAAAGAGGGAGCCTACGAGTTGGGTGATAACGAGAGCCACCTCTGCATGCGTGTGGCGGGCGACTACGAAGCAATCCGCGCCTACCACCGCGAAAACGGCTGGGTCTGCTACGAAAACCACGCCATGGGGCTCTATTTCATCAACGATCCCGACGATTATTGGATCGAAATCTTACCGGTAAAATAGGCAACCATGGAGAAAGAGATCACCAAATGCATTGAAGTATTGCGTGCCGGAGGCATCATCCTCTACCCCACCGATACGGTGTGGGGATTGGGTTGCGATGCCACAAACCCGGAGGCCGTAGAGAAGATCTACACCCTGAAGCACAGCGAAAACAAGAAATCGATGCTCGTCTTGTGCGACTCATGCGACCGCGTGGTACGCTACGTGAACAAGGCCCCGGGCATCGCCTTTGAGGTGGCGGAACTCACCACCACCCCGCTCACCTTGATTCTGCCCGGAGCAGTTGGTTTGGCCGAGAATCTGATCCCCGAGGAGCGCACCCTGGGGGTTCGCATCCCAAACCACGAATTTTGCCAGAAGTTGCTGCGCAAATTCCAAAAGCCGATCGTTTCGACCTCGGCCAACCTCTCGGGAGAGGCCACCCCGAAGCGTCTCAACGAAGTGAGCCGCGAGATCATCGAGGGGGTAGACCATGTGGTCAATCCTCGTTTCGAGGGGAAGCCCACACGCAAACCCTCGGGCATCATCTCCTTCAACGAGCAGGGCGAATTTACGATCATCCGATAGCTTAATACCTGGAACGATATGGTTATACTCGACACCCCCGTACAGAAGCGTTTTTCGGATGTAGATTCGTTTCTGCATGTCAACAACGTCTCGCAACAGATGTACCTCGACCTCGGGAAGATGGAGTTCTACAAGCAGGTGTTGGAGATCGACACCCCCGAGAAGATCCGTCGCATCATCACCGCCTCGACCCACACCGATTACAAGGGGCAAATCCGCATGGAGGACGATATTTTTGTACGCACGACGATCGACAAGGTAGGAACCACCTCGATGCAATTCCTGCAACAACTTATCTGCCGCCTGCCCGACGGGCGCGAGGAGGTACGCACCGAGAGCCGCTCGGTGATGGTGGTCTTCGATTTCCAAAAACAGGAGAAGGCTCCTGTACCCGACTCATGGAGAAAACTACTCCTTGGAGAGCAGTAGTACAAAAAATTAAAATTCTTTCCCAACCATTGTGCTTGTCCTCCACAAACGCAACAGGAAAAACAACTATACGCAAGCCGAATTGTGATTCGCAAAAAGACCTTGGCACACACTTTGCTCAATCCTACGCCCGAAAGATGAATACCCAATTCCACGCAGAGTATCCATCCGAGAGGATGGATTCGCTCATCGAACAGCTTTGCAAGGAATCGGTCTCAGGTGTGATCTAAGCGCAGGGTTCGACCCGCATATTTCGGGAACGGGAAGGATCTGTTTCGGCGGACTAAGGTAGAGGGGATCACCAACCGCACCACATCGTGTCCCTATCCGATCGAGAACCGTTGCACCAGCGGCAAACGCCCAAGGCGTGTATGCGTAAAATTGAGGAGTTCATCTTGACATAAAGTTGAACTCCTTAAATTTTATGCCTGATGCAAAAAAGACTCTCTCATTGCCCGCACTATGCCCTCTCGGCTCTTTTGTCCCTCCTCTGCATAGGCCCCGCAGTGGCCCGGACAGAGATTGACAGCCTCAAATTTGGCCACACGCTATCCATCGAAGAGGTTGTGGTTACCACCTCGCGCCACGCCTCCGATCCACGCCTTGCCACCTTCTCCCCCACCATTATCAATCGACAGGAAATCGACCAAAGCCTGCGCCCATCACTCCTCCCCACCCTTACGGAACAGGTACCGGGACTCTTCACCACGGCACGCGGCATGATGGGCTATGGGGTTTCAACGGGTGCAGCGGGTGGGATGTCGATGCGCGGAATTGGAGGAGCCCCTACCACCGGAGTCTTGGTGGTCATCGACGGACAGCCCCAATATTCGGGGCTGATGGGCCATCCTATTGCCGACGGCTACCAAAGTCATGGTGCCGAACAGGTTGAAGTGGTACGCGGCCCCGCCTCGGTACTCTACGGCTCGAATGCCATGGGGGGCGTAATCCACATCGCCACGACACGCCGCCACACCGAAGGTGGGAGCCTCCACCTACGAGCCGGATATGGCTCCTACAACACCTTGGAGAGTGCCCTGCGCGGAGAGTTACGCAAGGGGCGTTTTACCCTCGCCCTGAGCGGCCTCTATAACACCTCGGAGGGACACCGTCCTAACATGGATTTCGAACAATACGGAGGGACGCTGAACCTCGGATACACCCTTTCCAAAGCGTGGAAGATCGCCCTCTCTGGGGAGGTGTTTCACTTCAATGCCTCGAATCCGGGAACCGTCAGCGCCCCACTGATCGACAACGACTCGCGTATCACACGCGGCCGCACAGCACTCTCGCTTAGCCACCGCTACGCAAAGACCTCGGGGAGCCTTACCCTCTTCTGCAACCTCGGCAAGCACCGGATCAACGACGGGTATCTCCCCGGAGAGGAGCCCCTCGACTACCGCTTTCGCTCCAAAGATCAGCTGTGGGGGGCCACCCTCTATGAGACCTGGCAGATTGCCCCGCAGAGCCGCCTCACGATCGGGGCCGATCTCTTCGGTTTTGGGGGCGAGGCTTGGAACCACTTTCCGGGCGACAACCACGACGAACCGATCACCGATAAAACAGCCTACGAAACCGCTGTCTATGCCGATTGGCAACAGACCCTTACGCGTTGGCTCGATCTCAACTTCGGGCTACGCCTCGACCACCACTCCCATGCCGGCACGGAGTGGATCCCCGCCCTTTCGCTGACGAGTCGTTTGGGCCAGGGGAGCCAACTCCGAGCCTCCCTCTCGAAAGGTTTTCGCTTCCCAACCATCCGCGAGATGTACCTCTTTCCACCCCAAAACCCCGACCTCAAAGCCGAGCGACTGTGGAATTACGAAGTAGCCTTCACACATCGACTTCAACGACTTCGCTATGGGATAAATCTCTTCTACATCGACGGCAAAAACAAGATTCAAACACTTTTGGTCAATGGCCGCCCCCGCAACGAGAATACGGGCAAGATCGAAAACTGGGGCGTGGAGGGGGATATTTCTCTCTCGATCGGTCGCTCATGGAGCCTCGGGGCCAATTACAGCTTTCTACACATGCGCTACCCCGTATTGGCAGCCCCTGAGCACAAACTCTACGGCTCGATCGCCTTCTCACGAGGTCGCTGGAACCTCGAAACCGGAGTGCAGTATGTGGCGGGGCTCTACACCGAACTCGCCACGGCCAAAAGCGATGCCACCAAGGAGGATTTTCTACTCTGGAACCTGCGTGGCTCGTTTCGGGTGATGAAGATCCTGAGCCTTTGGGTGCGAGGCGAAAACCTACTCGGGACAAAATATGAGTTAAACGCGGGATTCCCAATGCCTGGAGCCACGGTCATGGCCGGCGTGGAGATCGGCTTCTGAAAACAAAACGGCCCTTAAGCAGGAATTGTAAATCGTGAATTGTTTTACTCTTTTTGTAAAAAGAACTTAAAAGAACTAAGACTTAAAAGTATGGTCTATTTCTCGCAGGAGATTTCGCCAGCAGAACACATAGAGCTCTACGAAGTATTGAGCGGCAAGGCCGAAGGAAAAGTAGCAATCAAACTCTCTACCGGAGAACCCGAAGGGAAGAACTCCTAGCAACCCACCCTGATCGGGGATTTGGTACGGAAATTGAATAAAACAATCGTGGAATGCAATACCGCCTACGGAAGAGGGCGTGCTGATACAGAGAGCCATCTCAAGGCGGCGGTCGACCAGGTTTTCACAGCCATCGACCCCATGGCCCTGGATCACACCTGCACCGACATGGTGCGCTCATCCGAGGATCCGGACAAGGAGCACCTCATCAAGCGCATCGACTCGCGCAAGGGAATACTCGCGCTCGATTGGGCCGAAAAACTTGGAATGGGAAGCCTGCAATCCGAATTGATTAAACTGTAAACTTTGTTGAACTAATTTACGACCTATGAAAACAGCAACACTGAAACTCTATTCGCTTGGCTATGCCGAGCTGCGCACCTGGCTGATAGCCGGAGCCTTCATTGCAGGCAACATCCTGCTTCCTCAACTCATCCACCTATTACCACAAGGGGGTGTCACCTGGCTTCCGATCTACCTCTTCACGCTGGTGGCCTCCTATAAGTATGGGTGGAAAGCAGGTCTGCTGACAGCACTCCTCTCCCCCACCTTAAACCATCTGCTCTTCGGCATGCCCACCTCGGCCATCCTCCCGGCCATCCTCATCAAATCGACCCTGCTGATGCTCTTGGCCTCCTACGCTGCTCACCGCACGGGCAAGGCCTCCTTGGCGAGCCTGACGGCTGTCGTTCTGGGTTATCAACTCTTAGGATCGCTGGCTGAGTGGGCTCTTGTCGGCCACTTCGCCACAGCGATGCAGGACTTCCGTATGGGGCTTCCGGGCATGATACTGCAGATCTTCGGTGGCTGGTGGATTCTGAACCGCCTGCTGCGCAAGTAGTCCTTGAACAAAATAAGAAGAGCGAGGCTGTCTGAAAATTTCAGACAGCCTCGCTACATCTTTCCCACCATTTGCAATCAGCGCATCAAGAGTGATGAGTCGCCATAACTCAAGAAGCGGAAGTCATTCTCAAGGGCATAGTCGTAAATACGATGCCAATCCTCCCCCACATAGGCCGAAACTAAAAGCAATAGGGTCGATTTGGGTTGATGAAAGTTGGTAATGATATTTTTTACTATGCGGAATTGATAACCCAAGGGGGTGATCATGATCTGCGTGGCAGCCTTTAGGCGAGAGAGGCCTTCGCGCTCCATGTAGTCGATCAGCGTGTCGAGCACCTCTTCTCCCGTAAAATCAGCCGGGATGGTATAGAGCTCCCACTGCCCCACCACTTCAGAGGTCGGATCCTGCCCCTCCTGGATACGCCAGGCCAAGGCCGTGAGCGACTCGAGCGTGCGCACCGAGGTGGTCCCCACCGCCACAATTTTTCCTACCTTCTTCCGAAGTGCTTTCAGGGTCGGAAGGGTGATCTCGAAATGCTCCGTATGCATAGGATGCTCGGTGGCATCCTCGGCCTTCACGGGCAGGAAGGTCCCCGCCCCGACATGGAGGGTAACCTCCTCAAATCGGAATCCCTTCTCGCGCATGGATGCAATCAGTTCGGGGGTAAAGTGCAGACCTGCCGTAGGGGCAGCCACCGAACCCTCGAATTTCGAGTAGACGGTCTGATAGCGGGTATTATCAATGGCCTCGCTCTCGCGGTTCAGGTAGGGCGGAATGGGGATACGCCCCAACTCCTCGAGGAGTTCGCCAAAGGTGCGGTCGGCCCCCCAGCGGAAACGAACCAGGTGCTCGCGCTCGCCGCGCTCGACCATCTCGGCCACCAGTCGCTCGGCCCGCCCGTCGAGTTCGAAGCTGATCTGCAGCTCCCCCTCCTTCCACTTTTTGAGGTTGCCCACAATACAACTCCACACACACTCCCCCTTCACCGAGAAGGCATTTTCGTAGTCGGCCGGCGTGTGAGGCTCCAGGCAGAAGACCTCGACCCGCGCCCCCGAGGGTTTGTGCATGATGATACGGGCCCGGATGACCTTCGTATTGTTGAATACGAGCATCGACCCCACAGGCAGCTGCTCGGACAAATCGGCAAATCGGCCCTCCGCAATCTCTCCGCCGCGATAGACCAAAAGTTTCGATGCCGAGCGCTCGGCCAAAGGGAATTTGGCAATCCGTTCATCGGGCAGCGGATAGTCGTAGTGGCTGATCTCTATTTTTTGCATAGCTTTTCGTCTGCTTTTCGCCACAAAGGTAAAGATAAATTCAGAATTCAAAATTAAGAAAAGAAAAAATTTTCTTTTCTACTGCGGCGCCTCGGCATAGCCTATGCTCGGCATGGCTCTGCTCTCGGCTGGCACCGCAGTTCAAAATTCAAAATTATTTTTTGGAGCATTAAAGGCATTAGCGGCATTAAGGGTTGTTGGGGAGAATATTGCTAGGGAATAATACCCATCGATATTAGCCCAGTCGCCGCTAATGCCCCTTTAATCGTGAATTGTGCATTGTGAATTGAAATAATTGCTCTTTGCTCATTGCTCATTGCTCATTATTTTATACCTTTGCGTGTTCAATCAACCAACGGCAGGGATGAAAACCGATTATTTAGTCATCGGCTCGGGCGCAGCCGGCCTGAGCTTTGCTCTCAAAGCAGCCGAAAATGGAGATGTGACCATCGTCACCAAGGGAGAGCTGATCGAGGCCAACACCAACTATGCCCAGGGCGGCATCTGCTCGGTGACCTACGCCCCCGACTCGTTCGAAAAACACATTGAGGACACACTCGTTTGTGGTGCCGGCAAGTGCGACCGCGAGGCGGTGGAGTTGGTCGTGAGAAGCGCCCCCGAGCAGATCGAGGAGCTGATTCGCTGGGGAACCCGATTCGACAAGACCCCCGACGGACAATTCGATTTGCACCGCGAGGGCGGGCACTCGGAGCACCGCATCCTCCACCACGCCGACTTGACGGGCGCCGAAATCGAACGCGCCCTGATCGAGTCGGTCAAAGCACACCCCAGAATCACCATCCTGGAGCACCACTTTGCCATCGACCTCTTGACACAGCACCACTTGGGCGAGATTGTCACGCGCCACACGCGTGGTCTGGCCTGCTTCGGAGCCTATGTCCTCGATACCGAGACAGACGAGATCAAGACCATCCTGGCAAAGTTTACGGTGGTGGCTGCCGGTGGTTGTGGCAACATCTACAACACGACGACCAACCCCACGGTAGCCACGGGCGACGGCATCGCCATGTGCCACCGCGCCAAGGCCATCACCAAGAATATGCAGTACATTCAGTTTCACCCCACGGCCCTCTACCATCCAGGCGAGCGCCCCTCGTTCCTCATTACGGAGGCAATGCGTGGCTATGGGGCGATTCTGAAGCTCAAAAACGGCAAAGAGTTCATGGACAAGTACCACCCCATGAAGTCACTCGCCCCGCGCGACGTGGTGGCCCGCTCGATCGACCATGAGATGAAGATTCGCGGCGAGGAGTTCGTCTACCTGGATGTCACCCACCTGCCGGCCGACGAGACCCGCAAGCACTTCCCCAACATCTACGAGAAGTGTCGCTCGATCGGCATCGACATCACCAAGCAGAAGATTCCGGTATGCCCCGCCGCCCACTACTGCTGCGGCGGTGTGGAGGTAAACAGCCACGGCGAATCCTCGATCCGCCGCCTCTATGTGGTGGGCGAAAGCGCCTGCACCGGACTGCACGGAGCCAATCGCCTGGCCTCGAACTCGCTCATCGAGGCGGTTGTCTATGCCGACCGCGCCGCCAAGCATGCCGCCAAGTGGATCCACAAGGTAGATTTCCAGGAGGGAATTCCCGACTGGGACTTCGAGGGTACAGCCGAAGCCGAAGAGATGGTACTTGTCCTACAGAATCGTCGAGAATTGCAGGCCATCATGTCGAACTATGTCGGCATCGTGCGCTCGAACCTGCGCCTGGAGCGCGCCATGAAGCGCCTGGCCATCCTTTGGCAAGAGACCGAAGGACTCTACAACCGCACCAAACCCAGCCGCGAGTTGTGCGAGTTGAGAAACATGACCGCTGTGGCCTACCTCACCATCAAGCAAGCACGCGAGTGCAAGGAGTCGGTAGGTCTGCACTACACCATTGATTATCCCCCTCAAAAATAGTTATGACGTTACAGGAAGAGATTACAAGAAGACGCACCTTTGCGGTGATCGCCCACCCCGATGCCGGTAAGACGACCCTTACCGAGAAGTTGCTCCTCTTCGGAGGTGCCATCCATGTGGCCGGAGCCGTCAAGAGCAATAAGATTAAGAAGGGAGCCACCTCCGACTTCATGGAGATCGAGCGCCAGCGCGGCATCTCAGTAGCCACCTCGGTGATGGGATTCGAATACAAGGAGCGCAAGATCAACATCCTCGACACCCCGGGTCACGAGGACTTTGCCGAGGATACCTACCGCACGCTGACGGCCGTGGATTCGGTCATCATCGTAATCGACGGAGCCAAGGGTGTCGAGTCGCAGACCCGCAAACTGATGGAGGTCTGCCGCATGCGCAATACCCCTGTGATTGTCTTTATCAACAAATTGGACCGTCCCTGCAAGGACCCCTTCGATCTGTTAGACGAGGTGGAAAACGAACTCAAGATTCGAGTACGTCCCCTTTCGTTCCCCATCTCGAGCGGCGACACCTTCAAGGGCGTGTACAACATCTATGAGGAGCAACTCTCGCTCTTCACCTCTGACGAACGACAGACGGCCGATGCCTCGACCGTAGAGATCAAGGATCTCACCGCCCCCGAATTGGCAGACTATGTAGGCGAAAAGTTCGCCAAGCAACTGCGCGAGGATGTAGAGCTCGTGGAGGGTGTCTACGACCCCTTCGAGCGCGAGGAGTATCTTGCCGGCCGTCTGGCCCCCGTCTTCTTCGGCTCGGCCGTGAATAACTTCGGTGTCCGTGAGCTATTGGAGTGCTTCATCCGCATCGCCCCCTCGCCGCGCCCCTCGACCACCGAGACGCGCCCCGTGGAGCCCGAAGAGCAGAAACTTACCGGCTTCGTCTTCAAGATCCACGCCAACATGGATCCCAACCACCGCGACCGCATCGCCTTCTTGAAGATCTGCTCGGGCACCTTCGAGCGCAACAAAAACTACCTGCATGTGCGTAGCGGCAAGCAGATGAAGTTCTCATCACCCACAGCCTTTATGGCTGAGAAGAAGTCAATTATCGACTTCGCCTACCCGGGAGACATTGTGGGTCTGCATGATACGGGCAACTTTGCCATCGGCGACACCTTCACCGAGGGCGAGAAGCTTAAGTTTACGGGTATCCCCTCTTTCTCGCCCGAGCAGTTCCGCTACATCGAGAATGCCGATCCGCTGAAGTTTAAACAGCTGGCCAAGGGCATCGACCAGCTGATGGACGAGGGTGTGGCCCAGCTCTTTACCTCGAACCTCAACGGCCGCAAAATCATCGGCACGGTGGGAGCCCTCCAGTTCGAGGTGATCCAGTACCGTCTGGAGCATGAGTACGGAGCCAAGTGCCGCTGGGAGCCCATCTCGATCCACAAAGCGTGCTGGATCCGCAGCGAAAATCAGGAGCAACTGGCCGACTTCAAGCGCCGCAAGCATACCAACATGGCTGTTGATAAGCATGGACGCGATGTCTTCTTGGCCGACACGAGCTATGCGCTGGCCTTGGCCCAGGAGAACTTTAAGGATATCCAGTTCTATTTTACCTCCGAATTCTAATTTTTCGATTTTATTCGGTAAATTCCGCACCGCCTTGCTTGGGCCGAATGGGAAATAGAAAACTATGTCCCATCCGGCCCTTGCTTCGTTGGCATGGAATTTCCTCGCCTATAATCAAAAAAAGGCGTAACAACCCTCCTATTCCTTTTTCCTTTTTCTTACCTATTGTACAAAAGGCGGCGAGAGCACAAACCGACGCATTTTAGAGGTGCAGATTTTGTGCCGACATGAAATTGGGACGGATGGGCTGTACTTGGCGTACTGCCCATTCGTCCCAATGATTGAGGTGCAAAATATGCCCTATAAAATGCGTCGGCGGATGATGCGGACAGTAGACTGCGTCGTCTGTCGAATAAAAACCTCCTTGCCGAAAGCATACTCCTCGAAGAGCTCGGGGGTGTAGCCGCGAATGGTGAGGAGCTCCATGTCGGCGAGCTTCATCACATCGAAGCCCTCCTCGCGCAAGGCATGGACAGCCTCATCAATGTGCCAGGAGTCGTCTACACACAAGGAGAGTTGCACGGCCGAGTTGTGGATCAAATTGACCTTGAGACGGAAACTGTCGGTGATGCCGAAGATCTTGGAAAATTTCTCCTCCAAGACAAAGGAGAAGTCACGCGAGCGGAGCGTGAGGAGCACCTGGTTCTTCTTCAGGATCAGAATCGGAATCTGTACGGGTGCCAGCATGCCACGAATCACCGTACCGGGCTTGCGCTTATCGCCAAAGGGGCGCACATAGAGGGGGATATTCTTGTTTTGGAGCGGCTTGATGGTCTTGGGGTGGATGATCTGGGCACCGCTATAGGCCAACTCAATGGCATCGAGGTAGTGCAACTCATCGATCTTCACGGCGTTGGGGAAGATCTTGGGGTCGGCATTGAGCACTCCGTCCACATCCTTCCACACCGACATCGACTCGGCACCCAAGATATTGGCCACCACGGCAGCCGAGTAGTCGGAACCCTCGCGCCCCAGAGTCGTGGTCGTGCCATCGGGAGCCCCACCAATAAAGCCCTGGCCGATGTAGATGGTCTCGGGAACCGCCTCCACCGCGGCACGCAAGAGGGGCTTCGAGGCCTCGATATCCACCGCCGCATCCTTGTGTCGCTGCTCCGTGAGGAAGGCTTTGCGCATGTCAATCCAGGCGTTGGCAATGCCCACACGATTCAAAAACTCCGAAATAATCGTCGTGGAGAGTAGTTCTCCATAGGCCACGATCGTATCGTACCACAACTCGGCATCCTCCGACTTATAGCAGGTCTCGGTGGCCACCTTTTCCAATTCGGCAAAGAGGGCCTCGACCTTGGGGAGCGTGGCAGGTTTGCGCCACAGGTCGTCGATAATGGCCTGGTGATAGCGGCGCAACTCCTCGATTTCGGCCATCGAGGCGGCTTTGTCACCCTTCTGCAGGCCGGTAAAGACACGCTCCAGGGCATTGGTTGTCTTGCCCATAGCCGAAACAATCACAAAGAGATTCTCCTCATCCCCGATGATCTTGTGCAGGTTTCTTACTCCATCGGCCGTCTTCACCGACGCGCCACCAAATTTATATACTTTCATAGCCTTATATCTCTTAATCTACGCGTTCCTTACCTAACTATTGTAAAACCTTTCGGGGGCAAAGATACAAAAAAGATAGAAAAGTTAGCCACACAGAGGCCAAGTGTCACAGATTTTGCCTACCTTTACCCAATAAAATCAGAAAAGATTATGTACAGCGAACTGAAAACAATCATCGAAGCAGCGTGGGAGAACCGCGAACTGCTGAAAGATAACGCCACACAGCAGGCGATTCGTACCGTCGTGGAGCTCGTAGACAAAGGCACACTCCGCACCGCCGAGCCCCTCGACCTCGAAAAGAGCCTTTGGCAGGTGAACGAGTGGGTCAAGAAGGCCATCATCCTCTACTTCCCCATCCAGCCCATGCGCAAGATGGAGGCCGGCGAGTTGGAGTGGTATGACAAGATGGAGCTCAAGCACGGATACGAGGAGTTGGGGGTGCGCGTCGTACCCCACGCCATCGCCCGCTACGGTGCCTATATTGCCCCGGGGGCCATCCTCATGCCCTCGTATGTCAATATCGGAGCCTATGTCGATACAGGCACCATGGTCGACACCTGGGCCACGGTGGGCTCCTGTGCCCAGATCGGCAAACATGTCCACCTTTCAGGCGGTGTTGGTATCGGCGGTGTGCTGGAGCCCGTGCAGGCGGCCCCGGTCATCATCGAGGACAACTGCTTCATTGGCTCGCGTGCCATCGTCGTCGAGGGAGCACACATCTGCCGCGAAGCGGTATTAGGCTCCAATGTCGTTATCACCGGCTCTACCCACATCATTGATGTAACAGGCTCGGAACCTATTACCTACAAAGGCTATGTTCCTGCACGCGCCGTGGTCGTTCCGGGCAGCTACAAGAAAGCCTTCCCCGCAGGTGAGTACAGCGTATCATGCGCCTTAATCATCGGCCACCGCAAGGAGTCCACCGACAAAAAAACCTCGCTGAACGATGCCCTGCGCGACTTCGGCGTAAGCGCATAACAGATGAAGCGATACCACTTTGAATGCCTCTCCTCGTCGAATGATGAGGCCCGCGATCCCCATTATTCAGAGGGGGATTGGATCGGAGCAGAGCACCAAACAGCCGGCCGCGGGCAGCGAGGCCATAGTTGGTCAAGTCAAGCCGGATTAGACATCACCGGCTCTTTGGTCCTTGAGCCTCGTTTCGTGGCGGTACGCGAACAATTCTCCATCTCGCAATGCATCGCTCTCGGAGTGGTCGACACCCTGAAGGGGTATGACATTGAGGCCCAAATCAAGTGGACAAACGATATCTATGTCAAAGGGCGCAAGGTGGCAGGGATTCTGATCGAACACAGCCTCTCCGGGGGCTACTTGGTTCGCACAATTGCCGGAATCGGACTGAATGTCAATCGCACAGCATTCGACCCCGAACTACCCAACCCAACCTCTATGGCCCTCATAGCCGGTCGTCAGTTCGACCGCGAGGAGGTGCTGACAAGGCTGCACCACGCGCTGATGAATCGTTACGAGGTGTTGCGCGAAAGGGGCAGCGAGGCCCTACAAGAGGAGTATCATGCCCACCTCTACCAATTGAACCAGGAGCAGGGCTTCCGTCTCCCCTCGGGCGAAGAATTCATCGGAAGAATTCGCCGCGTAGAGGCCGATGGCACCCTATGGGTGGAGCATCCCGACGGCCACGAAAAAGGTTATCTTTTCCGTGAGATCGAGTTCATCATTGCGGAGCGCAAAGGGTAAAATTCGGATCGGGAGGAAGAAAAGAGCCCTCTCGCGCGAAGAAAACGGGCCGAAAAGAAAATTTTTGGACAAAATATGGTGGTTGTTACGAAAATAACAACTATATTTGCATGATTGAACCCACAAACAGAGAAAAACGAATCACTTAAAACTTATACGATTATGAACATTCCTTCGAATTTGAAGTACTCCAACGACCATGAGTGGTGCCGCGTGGAGGGTGAGTTTGCCTATGTAGGCATTACCGATTTTGCACAGAGCCAGCTGGGCGACATCGTCTTTGTAGATGTTCCCACGGTAGGCGAGGAGTTGGCTGCCGGCGATATTTTCGGCTCGATCGAGGCCGTAAAGACGGTGAGCGATGCCTTCATTCCCGTGAGCGGTGAGGTAGTTGAGTTCAACGACGCAGTAGATGCCGATCCCGCCCTGGTAAACAAGGATCCCTATGGTGAGGGTTGGATGATCAAGGTACGCCTGACCGCTCCCGAGGAGGTAGAGAGCCTGCTGAGCGACGAGCAGTACAAGGAGTTGATTGGCTAAACACTTTTAGGTTATACAATTAGGTTAATTAAAACAACGAATTAGAAATGGCTTTTTTAACTGACGAAAAACTGGTGATTGTTGGTGCTGCGGGTATGATCGGCTCCAACATGGTACAGACGGCTCTGATGATGAATCTGACCTCGAACATCTGCTTGTATGATGTATTCTCGCCGGAGGGCGTAGCCGAGGAGATGCGCCACTGCGGTTTCGACGGTGCCACGATCACGGCCACGACGGACGTAGCCGAGGCATTCAAGGATGCGAAGTATATCATCTCGTCGGGCGGTGCACCTCGCAAGGAGGGCATGACGCGCGAGGATCTGCTGAAGGGCAACTGCGAGATCGCCGAGCAGTTGGGTAAGAACATCAAGACCTACTGCCCCGATGTGAAGCATGTGGTGATCATCTTCAACCCCGCCGACCTGACGGGTCTTGTTACGCTGCTCTACTCGGGTCTGAAGCCCTCGCAGGTAACGACGCTTGCCGGCTTGGACACGACGCGTCTTCAGAGCGCGCTGGCCAAGAAGTTCGGTGTGATGCAGAACGAGATCAAGGGTTGCGCCACCTACGGTGGTCACGGCGAGCAGATGGCCGTATTTGGCAGCTCGGTGGAGGTTGCCGGTCGCAAGCTGACCGACATCATCGGCACGGAGGAGTTCCCCGAGGCCGAGTGGGAGCAGATGAAGAAGGACGTAACGCAGGGTGGCGCCGCCATCATCAAGTTGCGTGGCCGTTCATCGTTCCAGAGCCCCTCGCAGCTCTCGGTGGAGATGATCCGCTCGGTGATGGGTGGTGAGAAGTTCCGCTTCCCCGCCGGTACCTATGTGAAGAACGAGAAGTACAACCACATCATGATGGCCATGGATACGACGCTCGACCAGAACGGTTGCTCGTATAAGATGCCCGTGGGCACGGCCGAGGAGCTTGCGAAGCTCGATGCCAGCTACGAGCACTTGTGCAAGATGCGCGACGAGTTGGTAACGCTGAATATTGTGCCGGAGTTGGAGAAGTGGTCGGAGATCAACCCTAACTTGTAATTTTTTGTGATAAGGCGGCATTTGCGGCCTATCCCTTGCGAGCCCCGAATGGAATGTACGTCAGTACTATCCATCCGGGGCTTGCTTCGCGATAGTTGCAACTACCACCTTCTGACAAAAAATTTATGTGAGCCCTCTAAAATCATAAATTTTCACTTCGGGGAGGCGGCAAAAATCAAAAAGGGTCGTTACGCTCCTCGGCACGGAATTTCCTCACTTAAAATCACAAGTTCACCGCCCCCTGCGTCATCCCGAGGAGGGCGAAGCCCGACGTGGGGATCTTTTTATGGGCGAAATCGTTGGGCGAAATCGTTGAGCGAAATGTTGTCGTGATGATTCTTCGATAAAAAGATTGCCACGTCGCTCACGCTCCTCGCAATGACGAACGAGGAATTGTGAATTGCCAAGGTGAATTTCGGTGGGAAACGGAAAATAATAGCAAAAAAATTTATAAAAATGGTGTAAATGGGGAAATTATACCTACCTTTGCCCCAAATTGTGGAATAGAAACGACACAAATTATAAACAACTAAAAATTAAACAAAAAAATGAAGAAAATGAACAACTATTGGGGGGGGGAGTACGCAGCTCCTGCTCTTGAGGTGCTCGATGTTACCATCGAGAATGGTTTTGCCGCTTCGCCTATCTACGGTGACGAGGGAGAGGCCGGACAGGAGATCAACGAGGAAAATTATGACGTATTTTAACCCAAAACACTACAAGACAATGAAGAATCTGTTTAAGACCATGATGCTCGTTGCTGTAGCAGCAATGGGTTTTACGGCCTGCTCGAACGACACGACGGCCGATGTGGCTCCCGAGATGGAGCAGAAAAAGGTTACCATGACCATTACCGCCGAGAATACCCGTACCTACCTGGATGCCAATGGCAAAGCCCAGTGGAGCGGCACGGATGAGGTTATCACGGTGTATCAGTTGATTGATGATGCCGGAGATGCAAGTTTCGTTGATTCGAGCGAATGTGTTATTACCGAAGGCAAGGCAAACTTCTCTGTAGCCTTCGATGAAGCTACGGGTACAAGTTATAAGTATTCGGCCATCTATCCTGCTTGCAATGGCGTTGACACTGATGGAAAAGAGAGTCTTACTTATGTAAAACTTAGCACTCCCATTATCCAAAAACCCACCACAACTTCGTTCGATAGCAATGCTGATTTGATGATTGCAAAAGTTATCGAGAAAACCGAGCAGCCTACCGTGCTTTCGATGCAGTTTACTCGTGTGATTGCTATTGCTAAAATGTCGCTGATCAACATGCCCACCAACGACAAACTTCGCAATGTAACCTTCGAGGCAACGGGCAAGATTCTCGGTGGTCGTAGCGCTTTTGATGTAACTAAGGGTGCCGTTGTTGACTACGGCTACAACAGCCCCTCGGACATGATTACGTTGGATTATGCAGAGAACCCTATCGCCAACAACAATGCCATCTATTTCACCTGCCTCCCCATTGAGTTGGCTGCCGGTGACACCTTTACGGTAACGGCTACCACGGTGAACAATGTGAAGTATACGCGCACTGTAACCCTTGAGGGGCTGAAAGAACTGAAATTCACGGCTGGTAACATGAGCACCTTCTCGGTGAACATGAAGGATGCAGAGGAGGAAAATCTTGCTTCGTTGGCTGGTGAGTACGCTGTCGTTGCACTTGCTGGTGGAAAACTCCAATTGATGGGCAATGTAACTACGACGGGCACCAAGTACTTAACTCGCACGGAGGGCGACTCTGCAACAGAGATTCCTGCATTAATTGCACTTGAGGATAACTCGAGTTTCATTTGGATTGTAGAGGAAGGCAGCAAGAGCGGCGAGTACTACCTCAAGCAGAAATCGACCAACAAGTATGTATTTTGGGGATCTGGCAATAGTGCAAACTTGCAAGCAGAACCCTATGCACTGATCATTACTGAAGGGGATAACGATTCCGTAAATATTATTTCTTATGATGATAATACACGCAAACTGGTATACAACTCAGGTAGCCCTCGTTTTGCATTCTATACGTCCGCTCAAACTCCTATTTACCTGGTTCCCATAGGTGTAGACACCCGCGAGAAGCTCGGCACACCCAATGTTAATGCAGAAGCTGATGGCAAGACTGTAACCGTAACTTGGGATGATGTTGAAAACGCAGGTAGCTATACGCTGACCTATGGTGATACGACCATCGAGAATGCAGCCTCACCTTATGTGTTCGAGGGCGCATACAGCACCCCCTATAACTTCAGCGTTGTAGCTGTTCCCAAGGATACGGATACTGAGACCTACAAGAAGTCAGATGCCGGTACGGCAGAGATTACCACCGGGGCTGATCCCAATGCCGGTGGCGACGAAGCTACTTGGCACACCGAGTCGTGGAGTAATTTTTCTGGAGGTACAGCTTATGTAGATGGTTCCGTTGAGGGCGATTTGGGCACTTGGGCATATGTGCAGTGTTCGGCTTATGAGTTGACTGAAACGAAGCTCCCAGGATATATTACGATGAGCAATAGTAACAAGAATGCAAAGATTACCTCTCCTACCTTTGCAAATGGTGTAAACGGCATCAAATTCTATTACTATGTTAATAATACGGCTCGTAAATTCAAGGTTATAGTTTACGAAGGCGGTAATGCCATAAAGACAGAAACTATTACCCCTTCTAAGAAAACAACTGAAATTGAATATACTATTGACGTTGCAACAACTGGTAGCACATACTTTACATTTGAGCCTACAACCACTTCGAATCGTGTTTCGATTGGTAAAGTGTCTGTAAATTATTGATCCTCGGGTAGCGGAGAGGGAGGGGAAGTAACCCCTCCCGCCGCAGACCCTACCCCGGGATTAACCGATTTGACCGCTTCTGTAAGTGGTACGACAGGTTGGGCGGGGTGTGTAATCAGTGAACCTGCCTATGTCGTTGACGGGCAGGTTTACTTTACCTTCACCGCAACCGACGGAAGCGACACTGTGACGGGCATCTACGACTGCTCCGGTGGTTCGACCTACGCGCAGGTGAGCAACATTGCCCTGCAGGCGGGAACTACCTACACGGTACACGCCTCCTGCACGGCCACGAACGGAAACTATGTACAGAGCGCCGAGGCAACCATCACCACCGAGGCAGCGATAAAGCCCGCACTCGGAGCGTCGTGGTTGGAGATGCCTGCCGAGATGAATGGCACGGAGGCTGTGATGACAAGCAGTTCGACATCGAACCTCTTTACGCACACCTACTCCTACGACAGCAACCACAGCTACACCGTATGCTACGACACCAGTACGATGACCACCTACTGGGTGGCCTATCCTCTCGGTAGTGAGCACACGGTAGAGAGCGGATATCGCACGGATAATTGGTCGTATGTAAGCGAGATTCCGACGAACTGCCAGGCGAATATTATCTCGTCATCGTACAAAAGTTCGGCATCGGGAGGTCAGAACAACTATGACCGAGGTCACCTCCTGCCATCGGCAGCAAGAAACCGATCGGTGGCAATGAACGATCAGACCTTCTACACCGTGAATATTGCTCCTCAGAATGCAACATTCAATCAGGCGACCTGGAACAACCTGGAGGCCGCTTTGAGAGGGTTGGCGCAGAACGGAGACTATCTCTATGTAGTAACGGGTACGATGTCTCCCGAGGTGAATGACGGAAACGACTCGTTTACCCCCGAGAAGACCTATGACAACAGCGGAAAAGAGATTCCCGTGCCCCGCTATTTCTACACGGTAGCGCTGAAGGTGAACAACGAGAGTAACCCGACATCGGCCTCGGCCATCGGATTCTGGTGCACCAATCAGACACACAACGACAACTACAGCAATTATGCGGTGTCGGTGGACCAAATCGAGCAGTGGACCGGCCTGGATTTCTTTGTGAATCTGCCCGACAGCGTGGAGGCCTCGGCCGAAAACAACGCAAGTTGGTCGACGTTCCAAAGTTTTTAGGGTTCCCCGGAGTTTTTAACAATAAACCTGCAAGTGATTGCAGGTTTTTTTGTTGCAGGAGGGTTGGTGGCGTAACGCCACTTTTGACTTTCTGAAACACCACCCAATTTTTGATTTTACGGCGCGTTGCCGTTGGCAACTTTTTGCGCCGTTTCTACTCTGGCACCTCGGCAAAGCGCCCCTGAAGGTATAATGCCCAAAAGGGATTGACCTTGGCAAATAAATTTGCCGCTCATCCCTTTTGTTCATTAGGCTTTCGCCTTCCGCTTTGCGCTCGGCTGGGGACGCAGTTAGAGGAGCAGATTT
>JAZLDX010000016.1:0-2476 GCA_045614985.1 Alistipes sp.
TTCTTGTTACAGGCGCAGCCGGATTTATCGGTTCGCGGTTGGTGCTTCGGCTCTTTGAGCAGGAGCACGGAGTGGAGGTCGTAGGCCTCGACTCGGTGAACGACTATTACGATGTCCGCATCAAGGAGTATCGTCTGCGAGAGTTGGAGGCCGCCGCCGAGGCTCATCCCAACTGCCGGTGGGAGTTTGTGAAGGGCAACCTGGCCGACAAGGCGCTGATCGACCGTCTGTTTGCGGAGCACGACTTCGACGTAGTGGTCAACCTTGCGGCGCAGGCCGGCGTTCGTTATTCAATAACCAATCCCGAGGCCTATATCGAGAGCAACCTGGTGGGTTTCTTCAACATCCTGGAGGCTTGCCGCCACAGCTACGATGGCGGAAAACGCGGCGTGGAGCACCTGGTCTACGCCTCCTCGTCGTCGGTCTACGGATCGAACAAGAAGGTCCCCTACTCCACCGACGACAAGGTAGACAATCCGGTGAGTCTCTATGCCGCAACCAAGAAGTCGAATGAGCTGATGGCCCACGCCTACTCGAAGCTCTACAACATCCCCTCGACGGGACTTCGCTTCTTCACGGTCTATGGCCCGGCGGGTCGTCCCGACATGGCCTACTTCGGCTTCACCGACAAGCTGCGCAAGGGCGAGGTGATCAAGATCTTCAACTACGGCAACTGCATGCGCGACTTTACCTATGTGGACGATATTGTAGAGGGAGTACTTCGAGTGATGCGCAAGGCTCCGGCGCGTAAGCAGGGTGAGGATGGTCTTCCTGAGCCCCCCTATGCAGTCTACAACATCGGCAACTCGGAGCCCGAGAACCTGCTCAACTTCGTGGATATCCTCCAGCAGGAGTTGATTCGTGCCGGGGTGCTGCCCGCGGATTATGACTTTGAGGCCCACAAAGAGCTCGTGGCCATGCAGCCCGGAGATGTTCCCACAACCTATGCCGATACTACCGCTTTGGAGCGCGATTTTGGCTTTAAGCCCCACACCCCTCTGCGTGAGGGCCTTCGTCGTTTTGCCGAGTGGTACAAAGAGTTTTATGGATAACCTATTAAGAATAACAAAAAACAATATATAAATATGAAAATTGCCGTAGCAGGAACCGGATATGTCGGTTTGTCGATTGCAACCCTTTTGGCCCAGCACAACGAGGTGGTGGCCGTGGATGTGATTCCCGAAAAAGTAGACCTTATCAACAACAAGAAGTCGCCCATTCAGGATGACTACATCGAGCAGTATCTGGCCGAGAAACCGCTGAATTTGCGTGCTACGCTCGATGGTCGTGAGGCCTATCGTGAGGCCGAGTTGGTGGTGATTGCTGCCCCCACGAACTATGATCCCCAAAAGAATTTCTTTGATACTCACCATATTGAGGATGTTATCGACCTGGTTTTGGAGGTCAATCCCGAGGCCACGATGATTATCAAATCAACGATCCCCGTGGGCTATTGTCGTTCGCTCTATCTGAAGTATGCCAAGAAGTTTAAGGAGCAAGGTTTGGATAAGACCCATAAGTTCCGTCTGCTCTTCTCGCCCGAGTTCCTGCGCGAGAGCAAGGCACTCTACGACAACCTCTACCCTTCGCGCATCATTGTAGGCTACCCCAAGATGATTGAGCAGTTTGACGAAGAGAATGAGGCTATCAAGGCAATCGCTGGCAACCACTTGGAGGATTCGGCTCGCACCTTTGCAGCGCTCCTTCAGCAAGGTGCACTCAAGGAGGACATCCCCGTGCTCTTTATGGGATTGAAGGAGGCCGAGGCTGTTAAGTTATTCGCCAATACCTATTTGGCGCTGCGTGTGAGCTATTTCAATGAGCTCGATACCTACGCGGAGATGAAAGGCTTGGATACACAAGCCATTATCGAGGGTGTCGGACTCGACCCTCGCATCGGTACGCACTACAATAACCCCTCGTTCGGCTACGGTGGCTACTGTCTGCCCAAGGACACCAAACAGCTCTTAGCAAACTACAACGACGTGCCTCAGAATATGATGTCGGCTATCGTGGAGAGCAATCGTACGCGTAAGGACTTTATTGCTGACCAGGTGTTGGCTAAGGCGGGCTACTATACCGCTTCAAGCCAATGGAATGCAGAGAAGGAGCAGGAGGTTGTTGTTGGCATCTATCGCCTGACTATGAAGTCTGGTTCGGATAACTTCCGTCAGTCGGCCATTCAGGGCGTGATGAAGCGTATCAAGGCCAAAGGGGCCAAGGTGGTTATCTACGAACCTACCCTTGAGAATGGTACTATGTTCTTCGGCTCGGAGGTCATTGGTGACCTTGCAGAATTCAAACGCCGCTCACAGGCCATCATCGCCAACCGCTACGACAGCGAACTTGACGATGTATTAGAGAAAGTATACACACGCGATATCTTCAAAAGAGACTAACCACCCTCCCCACCCCGATGATTTTGTCGGGGTGGGAGTAATCGAAATATGCCCTTTAATCTCGCCTCCCGACAGAG
>JAZLDX010000017.1:0-24106 GCA_045614985.1 Alistipes sp.
CGAGGAGTTGCATGAAGTAGTTGCCGCTCTCGAGCTTGATCTTGCAGGGCGAGGTGCCCTTGATCTCGCTGTCGATCATCACCGTGGCTCCCACGGGGGAGACCTCTACATCCAACCAACCGAAGGCGGGCTTCAGATCGATCTTCAGCGAGGTGGTCTCCGTAGCCACGATTTCGAAACTTCCCGTTTGGGTGTGGTACTGCGGAGCGGCCACCCGATAGGTGTGGTTCCCTAAGGAGAGCTCGGCTGCGAGGGCCCCCTCCGTAAGCGGGTGGACCATGTTGTCGATCAGCACCGTGGCGTTTTCGGGGCTCACCTCCAGGGTGACATAGTTGGTCTCGACCTTGTGCTTTTTGGGGCCCGACTCGGGCACCAGCAGGTAGAGTACATAGGTCTTATGCCCCTCGATCTTTTGGTTGAAGGTGTAGGTAAAAGGCAGAAAACCTTGGGCGTTCACCGTGATGCTCGTCGAGCCCGCCGGAATATACATCACATATTCCGAGTTGCGTACCTTTTGCGCCTCGCCGCGAATACCGAGGTTACCCTTAAAATCGACATCATCCACCGCCACGAAGACGCGCAACAGAGCGCACGGATTGCCGGCCAAGTCCAATACTTCGCGGGTCTTGGCAGCCGCATCCATCACGTTGAGCTCGAAGGATTTTAGCTGCAACTCCTGGGCCGAGAGGCGACCGATGCCGAGGGCAAAGAGCAGGGCGAAAATTAGGGTTAGTCGTCTGAACATATTTCCTTTTGTTTAGTTTACTTTTGAAGGGGCATTGTATATTTGCGGGCGATGCGCAGAATCCACATCGGGAGGTAGACGCAGAAGGGGATGCCGAGGCGGTTCCACCAGCCCGGAACGGAACTTCGGCGTCCGCGCCACAGGGCCTTCAGTCCGCGTTTCGCACAACTGTCGGGCGAGAGGAGCACCCCGATCCGCATGCCGAAGCGTTGCCAATCGCGAGGCAGTCCGTAGAGGTCGGTGGCCACCCCTGCGGGGCAAAGGGCTGTAACCTTCACCCCTCGTTCGCGCACCTCCTTCGCAAAGCCGAGCGAGAAGGCGCGGACGAAGTTTTTGCTCGCACTATAGATTGAGAGACCCGGCCAGGGCATCCAAAGCGAGTAACTCGACATATTGAGGATATAGCCCTGGCCGCGCTCGGCCATCTGCTCGCCGAAGAGACGGCAGGTGAGTGTCGTGGTCATGGCATGTAGGTAGAGGATGCGCTCCAGACGTTCGGGCTCGCACTTCAGTACATCGTTGTAGCAGAAGGTTCCGGCGTTGTTGATCAACACTTCAATCTGGGTACCATCGGCCGTTACGCGCTCGTAGAGTCGGCGGCCGGCATCGGGCGTAGCAAGGTCGATTATCAAGGTGCGTACCTCGACACCGAAGTCGCGTCGTAGCTCTTCGGCAACCGCCTGCGTGCGCTCCTCATGCTGCCCTGCCAGGATGATGTTGTAGCCCAAATCGGCCAGACGACGGGCATAGCAGTGGCCAATACCGCTGTTGCCTCCCGTTACCAAGGCCGTGGCCGACCCCTTTTTGACCTCACCTCTTCTCATTACTTGATCTTTTTAAGTTCGCGCCACAGGCGTTCGGGGATCTTCTCCGTGCAGTTATGGCAGCAGATCATCTTATCGGAGTACATGCGGGCGATGCAGTAGTCGCGGTGGTCACAGCCGGCGCGCGTATGGAGATCTCCCTCCTTGAGTTTGTTGATGAAGGCCGGATCGTTGATCAAGGCGCGGGCCATCTGCAACATCTCGAAGCCCTCATCCAATACACGCTCGATACCTTCGCGTGAGACCAAACCTCCGACATAGACCAGCGGCCCCTTCAACTCTTTGCGGAATTTCTTGGCATTCTCCAGGAAGAAGCACTCCTCGAAGTCGTAGTCTTTGATCATCCATTGGCCGAAGAGCGAAACGACGATCTTCTGCAACCATTCGTTCCACCCCATGTAGTAGCCCATGGTTTTGGTCGGGATGCGGCCACGCATCACGGCCATTGGCGAACGCGACACAAAGCCCGACGAGAGGACGATGCCGTGGACTCCGAATTTTTCGATCTCCTTGGCAATTTCGATGCTCTCGGGTACCTGGATGCCCCCCTTGAAGCCATCCTCCATGTTGTGCTTGACGAGCACCGCCATGTGGCACTTGGCTGCCGCCTCCATCACCTCCGTGAGGCACATCTTCATGAAGCGCATACGGTTCTCGAGCGAGCCTCCGAACTCATCGCGACGGCGATTGGTCCAGGGCGAGAGAAACTGCGAGATGAGGTAGCCGTGGCCGGCGTGTACCTCCACCGAGTCGAAGCCGGCGTTGTGGGCCGTGTGGACGGCCTGCCCGAAATCTTTGGCAAATTGAATCAATTCATGCTCTTTGAGTCGGCGATGAAAAGTGGGGGAATAGAGATTGAAACCATTGGAGGCCGAAACCGGGAAACTTCCGGCGGTGGACCAGTGGGTCATGTTGCCGCAGTGGCCGATTTGAATACCTACGGCAGCCCCCTCGCGGTGTACGGACTCGGTGATGTCGCGTAGTTGGGGAACAATCTCCTCGCGCAGCCACAGCTGCGAGTTGAACGAGATGCCGCTACGGTTGATCGAGGCATAGGCCAGGGTGGTCATGCCGACTCCCCCCTTGGCGACGCTCACATGGTACTCTTTGAGGTCTTGAGTTGGGGCAAAATCCTTGCCCATCGACTCGAAGGCGGCTGAACGGATCACGCGGTTGCGCAGTGTGACGGGGCCCATTTGGTAGGGGGTAAACAATTTCGACTCTTTCATATTTGTCTATTTTGTCTTTATTCTCTTTTTTACTGTCGGGCGAGGCGAAACTTTAGTAGATAAACGGAAGGATGCGTTTCCGCCCAAGGCTCGAAAACTCCTCGCCGAACTCCCTTTCGTAGCGTTTGTAGAGCGAGGCCGAGCGGGGAGCCAGGTTGGCAAAGGTCCACCACACAAACAGCGCTCCGGTCCACGACCAGGTGGCGATGGCAAAGCCTGTCCACTCCACAATCTCGCCGAAGTAGTTGGCCGACGATACATAACGGAACATGCCGCCACGGGGAATGTAGTGGCGCGTATCGCCCGGCTTACGCAGATTGCGCACGATGTGGTCGGCCTGCATATTGATAAACATGCCACCGAAGAAGAGGATGAGGCCGATCCAGAAGCGCAGGTCGCAGAACCAATTGGCGTAGTAGCCCGCAGGGGCGAGTTCGAAGAGCCAGCAGCCGATCAGAAAGGCGTTGATGCTGTTGAAGGCAAGCCCCATCAGGGCAATGCCCACGGGCATCTTTGAGTGGCCGCGCATCAGGAGCGGGAAGACGAACGAACGCTGGAAGTAGTGGAGGAGGTAGAGGGCTGCCAGGGTGAGTTCTACGAACTGTGTCGAGGAGGCCTTTGTTGTCCACCAGGCCATCACGAAGAAGGCGGGAGCCTCCATTAGGATCCAGCCCACCTTATTCGAGAGGGGGAATCCGAATTTGGGGTTGAAGAGGTAACCGTAGCCCGCATCCACAAAGTAGAGGGCCATAAAGACCACCACGCCCATCAGGGCCATAGCGATGAGTATCCAATAAAAAGTGTCAATCGAAAACATGGTTGTTTTTCTGCTTGGGTTTTAATAAAAAATGCACGGATAAATCCGTGCAAAGATACGATTATTTTTCGATTAGGAGTTGTGGTTCGAGGCTGATTTCTCTTTTCTTGTGGCTATTTGGGACAAATTCGGCGCAAAACAGCCAACGGATAGCGTCTCAAGGGTTGCATGATGCGCCACAGAGCGGCCAATCGGAGGTGTAGCCATCCGCAATCGACAATGCCGTAAACCTTTTCGCGGGACATGGTCTCGGTGCCGTAGAGGTTTCCGTCGCCCAACAAGACCACCCGATCTCCCTCGAGGCGGAGGATGCGGTGGACCACAAATCGCCCCGGAGCACTCTCGGCCATCACTACATGGCCGACTCGGAAGTCCTCCTTGCGGATTGGGCGCAAGAGGATTGTGCTGCCGCTTTGGAAGAAGGGGAGCATGCTCTGGCCACGCACGGCGATTCGTACCGACTCCCCTTCGAGAAGCAGGTCGCGGGCCTGCGAGAAGGCCGATTGGTTACTGATGATGCGCTTCATTTTCCGAGAGCGTTTGGAAAGAGAGTTCGGCTGCCGCCTTGTCGGGCAGGCACTCCAAATGGAAGACAGGAACCACGCAAAGCATCTCCGAGAGGGTGCTACATAGGGCATCCTGCAATGTGTCGTCGTGGGCAAAGGCCGGAGGACAGGAGGGGAGCAGGGCCCCGATGGCTCGGATTCCCTTTAGGCGGTGAATTTTGTTGTAGGGGGCCTGGCTCAGGCGCACGAAGCTGCTGATGGGCCACTGCTCCTGCTTGTAGCAGGGGGTCTTGCCGCTCCAGGGCGAGCCGCAAACCAGGGCCTTGCCGTCGAGGACGCGGATGATGGGGCTGTCGTCGTTGAGCAACACGGCCCCGGGGATATGTTCGCGCCATAGGCGGGTGTGGGTGCTCTTGCCGGTTCCCGACTCGCCGAGGAAGAGGGCGGCCTTCTCTCCGCAGCGGATTGTCGAGGAGTGAATGGCAATTGCCTTGCGGGGGGTGATTGCTATTCCGAACATCATCCACAGTCCGAAACGGAGCAACGATCCATATTCAGGGCAGTGGGGGTAGGTGGCCAAATTGCTCTGCACCTCGGGGGAGGAGAGGGTTTTGGTGAACCAAAGCACGCCGCTCGGACGACTCATCGAGAAGAGGTACTCCTCGCCTTGTACGCGAAACTCGCATAGGGCACCCACCTCGGGAAAGTCGAAGGTATCGAGCAGTTTGTAGGTGCCAAAGTCGGGGGTGGGGTAGTCGGCCTCATCACGCAGGGAGAGAATGATCTCCTCCGCAGACTTTGGCTCCACCTCGAAAACACGCAGGGCACGGGCAAAGTGTCCCCATTTTTCGAGGAGCCCTTCGCCTTCGATCCGAATTCGGAAACCTGCAATCAGAAATTCTTGTATCATAGCAAGTTGTGCATTTACATATCAATGATTCGATCACAATAGCCGAGCGAAGTCTCGCGGTGGGCAATAACGATGATGGTCAGGTCGTGATTTCCTTTCGAGAGCTCTTCGATCGAGCGGTTAATCCCCTCCTCGGTACGGCTGTCGAGCGACGAGGTGGCTTCGTCGAAGAGGAGTACATCGGCCCCTTTGTAGAGGGCGCGAGCGATGCCAATACGCTGGCGTTGGCCACCCGAGATTCGGCACCCACACTCCCCGATCGGGGTATCCATTCCCTGGGGCAATGAATCAATGAAGGAGAGCAGTTGTGCTTGTTCCAAGGCTCGGCGTACTCGTTCGTAGTCGATTTGATCCTCTGATTCGCCTAAGGCTACATTGGCTGCGAAGGTACTATCGGTCAAAAAGACATTTTGCGAAACATAGCCCACGCTGTTTTGCCAACGGCGGCGGTTTTCGGGGGTCAGGGGGGTGTCGTCGATCCAAATGCGGCCTTGGGTCGGGGGGTAGAACCCCAACAAAAGGTTAAAAAAGGTTGTCTTACCGCGTCCTGATTCTCCGCGAATACCAATGCGTTCACCCTTGCGGATCGTGAGCGAGAGGTTTTCTATCAGAGGCTTTTCGGGCGAATCTTCGAAGCAGAAGGTGAGTCCCTCGATACGAATCGCCTGCTGTAGCCCCATGCGTTCCGAATCCTCCTTGCTCTCCTTTTCGTTCTCGATTTGAGCCTCCCTGAGGATGCCGATCGTGTAGCGGTTGTATTTGATGGCAGCCCAACTACTCATCAAACTTCGCACCGAAGGCATCAGGCGTAAGGCGGCCACGGCAAAGACTCCGAAGAGCAGGCGGATATCGCCCGTCTCGCCGCGCAGGCTGACGATTACGAGCAGGGCCATGCCCAAAGCCAAGCCTGTTTCGGTGAAGAGCGAGGGGAGTTGTCCCAGGGTAGCGTTCTTTTGCTGCACCTCCACGATCTCACCCATTGCCTTGTCGAATCGGTTGAGCATCATAGGGAAAGCTCGGTTTATTTCTACCTCCGGATAGCCTCGGAAAGTCTCCATCACCACACGCGCCTTTTCGCGGTGAGCACGATTCTCCACCTCCCCGTAGCGGTTTAGGCGACGACGCACCAACCGATAGTAGATGATTACCGTAGGGAGGAAGATTAGCATGACCAAGGCTGCTGCTTTAGGGCTATAGAGGAGTACTGCCCCGAAGAGGAGCAGGAAGAGAATAGCCTCACAAGCGATGGTGGCCAAGGGACGCAGTACTCCGGCTACAAACGAAAAACTCACTACATTGACATTGCGTGCCAAGACGGCCGAATTGCTCTGCTTGATGAAGTGCAGACCGCGTCGGTAGTAGGTGGTGTAGAGGTTGCGCGAGAGGTAACGGTAAAGAGCGTAGATATAGTTGCGCTCGGTGCGGTAGAGTCCCAGGGCCAGGAGATTTTTTAGGGCAATGAGGAGCACTACTCCGAGAGCAATGAAGGTAACGAATTGGTTGTCTGAAGAGAACCCTCCCCAACGATAGAGTTGGTCGAGGTAGTCGATTTGATGAATGGCTTGGGTGTCGAGGATGAGTGTCAGCACAGGAACCAAGAGGGCAAGCCCCAAGAAATTGAGTAAAGCCCTTAGGAAGATGGTTACGACGACCCATCCGCCTCGTTGGCGGAATTTCGGGGGAATAAGGGATCGTAGGGAGGTTTTCATCTTTGCAAAGGTAGGAAAAATTCAAAATTCAAAGTTCAAAACTTGAAATAATTTTTTCTTGACAATCAAACCTCCACCTTTTCGCATCGACCTTGTCGGACATACCAAAGCCATCCTTCTACCTCTTTGTAGCCCATTTCTAGCAACAAGGAGATGTATTCGGCAAGTTGTTTTTTGTTTTGGTTTGCCTGTTGTTCGCCAAATTTGTAATCAACAACTATGGCTCGTTTCCCTTTGATCATCACTCGGTCGGGTCGTCTTATCTCTACCTCCTCTTTAGCTTCTCTCGGGCGGATGATGTCGCGCTCGCTCAACACCCGATCCCACGATTCGTCATACCAAGAGGCCACGCGGGGGTCGGAGAGTGTCTGCTCGATCCGTCGTTTCAGTTCAGTAGCCTCTTGCGCGGAGATGGAAGCCTCCTGACGCATGCGGTCGAGGGCTTGGTCGAGCTCCTGGCGATTGGAAGCTTCGGCAAAGAGTCGGTGCATTAAAATGCCGAAATTACGGGGTGAAAACTCCACTTCACCGCCATGCTCCAAATGGTTGGTGTGTGGGTATTTCTGTTGGGTGGCGGGGGGAGTCGAGGGATAGCGACCAAGGGTAAGGTGTTCCACTGCGCGCTCCTCACTGTTTTGATTCTCGTTAGGAGGTTCGGGGCCAGTGAAGTTTCCAAAATGACAATAGGTTCCCTTTTCGTCTTGCAGACAAACCCCTTCGAGTTTCTCGAGGCGGCAGTTCTCTCCTTGGCGTTCGATCCCTTCCCAAAGCAGGGCTCCGATTCCGGCGCGTGTCGAGGGGATGAAGATATGGAGTTGCTCCACAGCGCGTGTCAGGGCCACATAGAGTAGGTTGACATTATCCAAATAGGAGTAGACCAATTCGCGGTAATAGGCCTCTGAAAAGTGGGAGAGGGCCATCTCGGAGCGATATTTCACGGGGACGCAACCCACCTCGCGAAGTTCTCCTTCGCCCTCGGCCCAAAGAATATTGGGCGTCTCGCCCGTCGATTTTGGATCGAGCGACCATGTACAGAAGGGGATCAAAATCACCTTTTTTTCTAATCCCTTGGCGGTGTGGATTGTGGTGATCTCGATCGTCTTTTCGCTCTGCTCGATTGTCAGTGAGCGTTTGCACCCCGTCTCTTCCCACCAGGTCAGGAAGAGGGGAATATCGACCACGCGCCCCGACGAGAAGTGGATGATTTGCTCGTGGAGGGCTTGTAGGTAGGCAATTTGTTCGATCTCTTTGTTTAATTCGAAGTATTCGATAATGCGGGCAAAAGCCTCGTCGGGTGAGAGCAGTCGCCACGAGGCGAGTCGTTGGCGGAGCTCTTCGCTCAAGGGGGTGTCGAAAGCGAGTCCGAGTTTTTGATTGCAGATGGCGCGGCGGATCGAGTCTTCGGGGTCGATCATCAGGTAGAGGATCGAGATGATGAAATTACAAAGGGACGAAGAGTCGATGCGCAGGGCATCTTGTGTCATCACATCGAATCGGTAACGCTCCTCTTGGTTGTTACGCTTGAAATCGAGCAACATGCGGGCAGCGCGGGCTCCATCGCTTCGCGATCTTCCCAAGATCATCAGGTCGCAGGGTTTGAACCCGCGGTCGAGGAGTTCGCACACGCGCTCTACCAAAGAGGGGGATTGGTCGTAGGTCTCGACCGAGATGTAGCCCTCCTGTTGGCTCTTCTTGCGGGCCACCTGCCGATGTCCTTCGTAGGCTCTGCGGATTGTCCCCTCCAACTCCTTGCGCAGGGGCCCATCGACCCCACCCTCGCGGAGTTTGTCCGACAAAAGCCGGTCGGCGGCCTCGACCACGCGCTCCATGATGGCATTGTTGAAGGCTACAATGTGGCGTTGCGAGCGGAAATTGTATTGCATCTGCTCCACTTCGGCCCCCGGGAGAGCCTCGGGGGCCTTCAGCCCCAAGATGCGCCAATCACCGCCTCGCCAGCGGTAGATCGACTGCTTTACATCGCCCACCAACAACACGGGGTGACCAGGCTCCTCTTTGTCGTCTTGCGTGAGTTGGCTTTTGTGTGAGAGCGAATCGGAGAGTAGGGGCAAAAAGTTGAGCCATTCGCCCTCGGAGGTATCCTGAAATTCGTCGATGAAGTAGCGGTCGTAGCGATTACCCACCTTTTCGTAGATAAAGGGGGTCTGGTTTTGTCCAATCAGAGCCGAGAGGATCTTTTTGCTCTCCGAGAGAAGCATGGTGTTCTCCTCGCGCCAAAGGTTTTGTACCTCCTGATAGAGATCCGAAAGCAGGGCGAAAGAGCGGTATTGTTCGCGTAGTAGGCGTGTGGAGTTCCAATCGGTGATGTGGTTGTCGTAACAGCTACAGAGGTCGGCCATCAGAGCTTGTAGCTCGACGAGCAGAGGTTCGTACTCCTTTGCTTTGGCCTTGGTCATCCACCCCTCTGTGGAGGCGGCACATTTTCGAGCACGCGCCTTGGGTTCAGCGAGCTCTCCTGCAGCGGCAGTATAGAAGAGGTTGGCCCCTCCGGTACGACCATACGAAAAATCGTCGATTGTAAGACCGGCTGCAGCAATACGCTCCACCCCTCGTTGCCCCAACTCCTGATAGAGGGCCTGTGTGCGGGCACTTTCGGCTGAAATTTTGCGTACGATCTCCTCCAGTTCTTTTTTCGAGCGGGCCGAGGCGAGGGCCATGCGCCCTCCCTCTTTGAAGAGTTCGCCTCCCAACTTCAAGATTTCGCGCCTGAGGTCCCACCCCTCATGCTCTTCGATCCGTTCGCGAACAAAGGCTTCGAGCCACTGTTTTAGCTCCTCATTTTTAGAAATACGCTCAATGAGGGCATCCACTCCTCGCGTCAGAATGGGGGCAGACTCCAACTCAATGGTATAGTTCAAATCGATACCGAGTTCCTGAATGAAGGCGTGGAGAATGCGCTGAAAGAATTTGTCGATGGTTAGTACCGTGAAATGAGAGTAGTCGTGCAGAATGGCACTCTGTACCTTGCGGGCACGGCTGCGAATCTCCTCTTCGCTGAGCGAAAGTTCGCCTGCGAGATTTTGTAGGTAGTCGCTATGCTTACCCGTAGCCAGGAGGTGTATCTCCTTCAAAATGCGACTCTTCATCTCTTCGGTGGCCTTGTTTGTGAAGGTAACGGCCAGAATATGACGATAGAGCATCGGTTGCCAAATTACGTCGCGGACATAATTGTAGGCCAACCGATAGGTCTTTCCCGATCCGGCACTTGCATTGAGAATCTTGGCTCGCATAGGACAAAGGTACGAAAAAATCGCGATTCTTCCTGCTTGAGTCGTGATTTTTTTGTTGCTTGGCTCTCTCTTTCCCTCTGCCTGTAAGATTCCGAGCCAAGTGTTCTATTCTCGCTTTTTTTTACTACCTTTGTCAATCAATGAAGATAAAAACAGAGAAAATGAAGCGATTCTTAATTTTTTTGTCGACCCTGCTTTTGTGTGGAGGTTTCGGAGTGCAGGCGCAGAACAATAGCCGGCCGCAAGGGGATTCCCTCGCGGTTTTTCGGGCGGTACGGGTGGAGGGTCCCGTCAAGGTGGACTTTCTCCAGTTGGCCGAGGGGGATTCGCCCTATGTTACCTACGACACCCGCACCAATCCCGATTCTCGACTAAAGGTTCAGGTCGATAAGTCGGGGCGGCTCAATATCCGTGAGTTGGGATTGCGAAACAGTACCGACACGATGCAACTCAAGGTGGGCTACCGAACCCTCGAGTCTTTGGCGGTGGATGGAGCGCGAGTAACCTTTGAGAATGCGATGAAGCAGCAGATGACCGAACTCTCGGTTTCGGGCGGAGCCGTGGCTGCACTCAACTTGGAGGTGATCGACGCAATGGTAACAGTAACAGGGAAATGCAAACTATCGATTTCGGGAAGTTGCCGCTACCTCGACCTGGAGGCCTCCACCGCAAGCGTGGAGGCGGCGGCCTTGGAGTGCCGCTCGGCTCATCTCAAGGTGAGTCACCGTGCCCGCGTGGTTCTTCACGCGCAAGAGCGTTTGGTGGCATCGGTGATGCGGGCCGAGGTGCTCTATTCGCAGAAACCGGAAATTTTACGGGTTTTCGGTTCGTTTGGAGCCAAGGTGGGCCCGTTGCATCCCGAGGAGCAAAAGTAACTCCACCCATGCTTTCAATAGAAACGATATCGCTTTGAATCGAAATTTGTTATAACGAAAAATCGGCAACGCATGAAGCCTTTGCAACAGACGACTTTCTTGGGTGAGGTGGCTCGTTCGCTCTACACCCGTTACGGGGAGGATTTCGCCTCCCTGTCGCTCCTTTTTCCTTCGCGTCGTGCCCGTCTTTTCTTCGCCGACGAATTGGCTCAAATTGCCGAAAAACCCCTTTGGGAGCCTGAGTGGCTTACGCTTGACCGCTTAATGGAGCAACTTGCAGGGTTGCGCGTGGGCGATCGGCTGCGGTTGGTTGTCGAGCTCTATCGCATCTACAATCGCTATCACCACGAAGAGTTCGACTCCTTCTACTTTTGGGGCGACCGCCTCTTGGCCGACTTCGATATGGTGGACAAATATCGGGTGAATGCCGATATGCTGTTTCGAAATATCGCCGATCTGAAGGAGTTGGAGGCCGACCTTTCGTACCTGACCCCCGAGCAGCGCGAGGTGATCAACCGCTTTTGGCAAGGGGTACTCGACGAGACCTCTGATTCGCCAGAACGCCGCCGATTCCTTCAGATTTGGAACTCGCTGGGGCCTATCTACCGCGAATTTCGGGAGCACCTCTCTGCGTTGGGTTTTGCTTATGCGGGGATGGTGCAGCGTCAAGCGGCCGACCGCCTGAAGCAGGGAGCAGCCTCTTTGTCGACTGATCGTCGCTATGTGGTGGCAGGATTCAATGCCCTCTCCGAGTGCGAGAAGATCCTCTTCGACCACCTGAAGAGTTTGGGTGCCGATTTCTATTGGGATTACGATGAGTTGTATACGCGCTCCGAGGAGCAGGAGGCGGGGATGTTCTTGCGGGAAAATCGCCGTCGCTATCCCGAACCTTTGGGAGAGGTAAATCACGATTACTCCAAGCGGGAGAAGATCTTGCGCGTGGTATCTACGGTCTCCGATGCGGTACAGTGCAAGGTCGCACCTTCGATTTTGGACTCTTTCCGCGAGCGCGACCCCGAGAGCGGGCGGCTCCTCCCTTTGGATAAACGCACGGCTATCGTCTTGACTAACGAGGGGCTTTTGATGCCTCTTTTGAGCTCGCTGACCCCCTCTGAAGGGCAATCCGAGGCCGATCGGGTGAATGTTACGATGGGTTTTCCTCTGAAGCAAACCCCGGCCTACACCTTTGTTGAGCGTCTTTTGGAGTTGCAAAACCATCTGTCGGGTAAGGGGCAGGAGATCACCTTTTACCATGCCGATGTCTTGGGTTTGTTGGCGCACCCTTGTTTAGAAAATGCATTAGGAGAGCAGATGCAACCTCTTAGAAAAGAGATCGTCGAGGGGCGGTATATTCGAGTGCCTGCAACCCTGTTTGATGCTAATGAGGTGCTCTCTTCCCTCTTTCGTGGGACTGATTCGTGGCGCTCCCTCTCCGATTGGCTTTTGGAGGTCTTGTCGCTGGTGGGAGGGGCGATGGATCCGGCCTGCCAAGGAGAATTGATGGCAGCCCTTCAACTTCTCTCCGAGGAGATTTCAAAACTGCGTAACTCGATTGATTTGTGTGAGATCGAGATCTCAAATTCAATCTATACTTCACTTTTAAGGAAGCATCTTCAAACTTTGAAGGTTCCTTTCGAAGGAGAACCTCTGAACGGAATTCAGGTGATGGGAATCCTTGAGACCCGAAACCTCGATTTCGATCAGGTGATTCTTCTCTCGATGACCGACGACAATTTCCCCGGGCGACTTGATTCGGCAGCCTCCTATATCCCCTACAATCTGCGTGCGGCCTATGGCCTTCCCACGCCCGAACACCACGAAGGTGTCTACTCCTACTATTTTTATCGCCTGATTCAGCGGGCCAAAGAGGTGGTGATGTGCTATTGTTCGCGAGCCGATGAGAAGAGTACGGGCGAACCGAGTCGCTACATCCGTCAGTTGGAGTACGAAAGTGGTCGAAAGATTGCCTTTACGGAGGTGGGTGTCGATGTCAATTTGCCCGAGGAGGCTCCGATCGAGGTGGAGAAGACGGGGCGTGTAAGGGAGCGTTTGGAGGAGTTTCTTCGCGCCGACAATCCGATCGGATTGTCGCCTACGGCCTTTGCTCGATACCTGGCATGCCCCCTAAAGTTTTACTTTGCTTCGATTGCGCATCTTAAAGAGCGAGAGGAGATTGCTGAAGAGATCGACAATCCGTTGTTCGGAAATCTGCTCCATGCTTCGATGGAACGGCTATATGAGCGTATCCTGGGGGATGCCCATTCGATGAAGAGTCTCGAGTCGATCTGTAAAGCGGGAGAGGTGGAGCAGATAGTAAGAAAAACCATTGAAGAGGAGATTTTCCGAGGGGTTCCGACCTCTGAAAATGATTATCCCGGCCAACTGCTCTTGGTGCGCGATATTGTAGTGCGCTATATTCGCGAGGGGATTATTGCCTACGACCGAACCCACGAACCCTTTGTTGTTGAAGGATTGGAGTTGGGAGTGGCATGCGATTTTGCATTGGATGCCATACGTCGAGTTCGCTTTGCCGGCAAGGCCGACCGCGTGGATCGCATGCAGGACGGATCTCTTCGCGTGGTAGATTATAAAACCGGTTCTATTCACCTGGAATATAGAGGGTTGGACGACCTCTTTTTGAGTAAAAATAGGGCCCTGAACGGAAATATATTCCAAACGCTCCTCTACTCACTTATCTTATGGCAGGATCGGGGGGTTGATGCCCGTCCGGCTCTCTTTTATGTGCGCCGAATGAATCATCCCGACTATTCTCCCTATTTAGTGGATAAGACATTGAAAGATTGTGAGATAAGATACTCTATATTAAGAGAAGATTTCGAAGGCCGATTGCGAGAAAAACTTCTCGAGTTGTTCGATTTCTCCATTCCGTTCCGCCCCTGCGAAGATCAGGAACCTTGCAACTATTGTGATTTTAAGAGCATCTGCCGAAGGTAGAGGTGATGATGGTAATCAACTCTATTTTAACTCGTTGTCAAAATTAACCACCATGTAGGCTGCTCCCGAGCGACGGGCGGCCTCGATGCCTACGGCCGAATCCTCAAAGATCAGGGTCTCCTCGGGAAGGCATCCCTCGATCTGCATTGCCTTCAGGAAAGCATCAGGGTGAGGTTTGTGGTGCTCAACATCAGCAGCCGAGAGGAGGCCGTCCACCTCGTTTTCTAACTTCAGATAACACATTGCATTGCGCAGATTGTCAGCCTGTCCGGTTGAAACGATCCAAACCTTTCCTCCCTGACGACGGAAGTGCTTGCAGAAGGCCCACAGCCCTTCGTTCAGCTTTACGCTCTCGAAAAAGGAGGGGTAGAGCTCGATCTTTCGACGGCGAATGTGGTCAATCTCCTCGGGGTTGCTGAAGCCGATCGATCGCAGGAAGTCGGGACATCGAACCCCGAAGTGTCGCTTTAGGTACTCCTCTTCGGTAAGTTGATAGCCAACCTCTTTCAAGGCGGCAACATAGGCTTGGGCATTTGCTTTGCGAGTATCGGCCAGCGTGCCATCGAAATCGACTAAAAGCAGCTTGAGTTGCATGGGAATAATAGATTTTTAGTCAAAGGATTGCATGCCGGATTGAGCGATTCGGATGATTCGCTGATACTCCGCAGGCGAGAGTTCGAGGAAAAAGTAGTGGATTGGATCGACCCGCATGCCGTTGTTGCGTACCTCGTAATGGAGGTGCGGGGCTAGCGAGAGACCAGTGTTTCCCGATAGAGCGATAATATCGCCTCGCTTCACCTTTTCGCCTTTGCGCACGTTGATCTTCCCAAGGTGGCTGTAGGAGGTCTCGAAACCGTTTCCGTGGTCGATTACCACGCTCTGTCCCGAGGTGCTTCGGGTCGAAACCTCCTTGATTGTGCCGTCGGCCGTGGCGAATACGCGCGACCCCTCGGGAAGGGTATAGTCGACACCCTGGTGTGATTTCAGTGTCTTGAAGAAGGGGTGGATGCGCATGCCGTAGGAGGCGGTGAGTAGGCTCAGCTGGGGGTTAATAACCGGCTGGATGGCCGGAATATGATTACACATATCGCCCAATGAGTCAATCTGTTGTTCTATCTTATCGTATGATTTTTCGAGCTCGGAGAGTCGCTGCTCCATTTCGTAGGTTCGTTCGCCCAATTCTCGTTTGAGACGATAGGTTGATTCGCCTTGCAACTCCTCGTAGCGAGAGCGTTGTGCCGTGCGAAGCTCTTCGTCGAGGCTATAGGGGTCGCTCTCGAAGAGGATGCGGAAGATGTTACGATCGCGTTCTGTGATGTTGTCGGCCACCAAGCGCAGCGAGTCGTAGCGAGTCTCCAATCGACCGTACTCCTCGCGCAATAAGTCGGTCGAGTGTTTCATCATGTACTCGGTGGGGGTGTCGAAAAAGAGCGAATAGACCACATAATAGAGGGTGATGGCCCCCAACCAAATTAGGGCCGATACGCCACCACGCAGCAGACGCTGTCGGATTGTGCGGGGTTGTTTTAGCGAATTGTGTTGTGCCATAGGTTACTCTTCGTCAAACTTTTCGAGGTTCTGCTCGCGAATCTCGGCCATGATGCGCTCATACTCCTCGGGAGTCATGTTCTTGTTGAAATAGTTGATCGGATTGACCACTTCGCCTTGGTGGATTACTTCGTAATGAAGGTGGGGGCCTGTTACGCCACCTGAACGACCCAACTCACCGATGAGTTGGCCGCGCACGATCTTTTCGCCGGGTTTGACGAGCACTTTGCTTAGGTGGGCATAACGGGTCTTATAGCCGAATTCATGATCGAGAAGGACTTGGCGACCATAGCCTCTGCGGCTGTTACGTTCATCAACACTTTCCACCGTGGCATCGCCCGTGGCATAGACCGGATCACCCACATTGCCCGGCAAATCGACCCCTTTGTGGAAGATGCGTTGGTGGTAGAGTGGGTGGATGCGCCAGCCGAAGGGGTCAATACCATTGCGCAGCAGCGAACGGTCGATAGGCCAAAGGGCCGGGATGGCTGTTGAGAGCTTCTCCTTGTTTTTCGAAAGGTTCTGCAACTCATCGAGCGACAAGGAGCGGGCATAGAGATCGCGGGCCATTTGATCCATCTGTTTCCAGGTGTTGATCATCAATGAGGCGTGGATATCGCTCTTCAAGGGGGCGTATTTCGAATCGGGGTAGGGGGTGTCGATCCCCTCGATCTGGAGCGAATCGGTCGAGAAGAGGGGTCGGTAGACATAGTGGTCGCGGTGGGCAATCTCCTCCATTTCGCGCTCCAGGGTGCGCAGTTTGTCCTGCAAGATGTGGTATTTGATCACCAGGTCGCGATTTTCACGGTTGATGCGATACATCTTGGGGGTGTAGAAGAAATAAGAGAAGAGCCCGTTGACAATCGAAATAAAGATAAAACCCAGGAGCAACTTGCGCACCAGGCGGTAAATCCTCAGCCGAAAGGGGAGTAAACTCTCCTTTCGGGGGCCGATCTGCAACTCGTTATGGGGGTCGGTGGTATGCATCCGATAAAAAAGTCTTTTATATATGGTGCAAAATTAAGGTAAATTGTGTAAATTTGCAACCCGAAATAAAAAACGAAAAAAAATTATAAATTGATATAGGATGGAATCGAATAAAATTCGCCAAGCATTTTTGGACTTTTTCGAGAGCAAGGAGCACGCAATTGTGCCCTCGGCTCCGATGGTCGTAAAGAACGACCCGACGCTGATGTTTACCAATGCCGGTATGAATCAGTTTAAGGAGATTTTCCTGGGCAATGCCCCCAGAAAGTATCCGCGTGCTGCCGATACGCAGAAGTGTCTGCGTGTGTCGGGTAAGCACAACGACCTGGAGGAGGTGGGTCACGACACCTACCACCACACCATGTTCGAGATGTTGGGCAACTGGTCTTATGGTGACTATTTCAAGAAGGAGGCTATTGCTTGGGCCTGGGAGTTGCTGACCGAGGTTTATAAACTTGATAAGAGCCGTATGTATGCCACCGTATTTGAGGGCTCGGAGGAGGATGGTGTCCCCTTCGATCAGGAGGCTTACGACTATTGGAAGCAGTATCTGCCCGAGGATCACATTATTCGCGGCAACAAGCACGACAACTTCTGGGAGATGGGCGAGACGGGTCCCTGCGGCCCCTGCTCGGAGATTCACTACGACCTGCGCGACGAGGCCGAGGTAGCCAAGATCCCCGGCCGTGAGATGGTGAACCAGTCGTCGCCCTTGGTGATCGAGATCTGGAACCTGGTCTTCATGCAGTTCAACCGCAAGGCTAATGGTTCGCTCGAGCCGCTGGCTGCCAAGCATATTGATACGGGTATGGGCTTCGAGCGTTTGTGCATGATTCTGCAGGGCAAGAAGTCGAACTACGACACGGATGTCTTCCAGCCCACGATTGGCCGCATTGCCCAAATGTCGGGCAAGCCCTATGGCCAGGATGAGAAGTGTGATGTGGCCATGCGTGTGATTGCCGACCACCTTCGTGCCATCTCCTTCTCGATTGCCGATGGTCAGTTGCCTTCGAATGTGAAGGCCGGTTATGTAATCCGCCGCATCCTGCGCCGTGCCGTGCGTTATGGCTACACCTACCTGGGCTTCAACGAGCCCTTCATCTGCCGCCTGGTGGCCGGTTTGGTGGAGCAGATGGGTGGTCAGTTCCCCGAGTTGAAGGCCCAGCAGACCCTTATCGAGCGTGTGATCGAGGAGGAGGAGGCTGCCTTCCTGCGCACCCTGGCTACGGGTATCAACCTCTTGGACGGGGTGATTGCTCAGACCAAGGCGGCCGGTAGCAAGCAGATTGCCGGCAAGGAGGCCTTTGTGCTCTATGATACCTTTGGCTTCCCGATTGACCTTACGGAGTTGATTGCCCGCGAGCAGGGTGTGGAGGTAGACCTGGAGGGCTTCGAGAAGGAGTTGCAGGCCCAGAAGGAGCGTTCGCGCAATGCCGCCCAAATCGACACGGACGACTGGGTGGAGCTCATCGAGCTGAAACAGTCGGAGTTTGTGGGCTACGACAACCTGACGGCCCCCGTGAAGATCGCCCGCTACCGCAAAGTTACCTCAAAGAACAAGAGTTCCTATCAGTTGGTCTTCGACCAGACCCCCTTCTACGGCAATTCGGGTGGTCAGATCGGTGACACGGGTTACATCGCCTCGGCCAACGAGCGCGTGGAGGTGATCTCCACCGAGAAGGAGAACGGTTTGATTATCCATGTCGTGCAGCAGCTGCCCGAGAATGTAGAGGCCGAGTTTACGGCCGTGGTTGATGCCGCAAAGCGTCAGGCGGCCGCCAACAACCACACCGCTACCCACCTCATGCACGAGGCTTTGCGTGAGGTGTTGGGTTCGCATGTGGAGCAGAAGGGTTCGCTCGTAACGCCCGAGTATCTGCGTTTCGACTTTTCGCACTTCCAAAAGGTTACCCCCGAGGAGTTGCGCGAAGTGGAGCGTCGCGTGAACCAAAAGGTGCGCATGAACCACCCCCTGATCGAGAATCGCGAGGCGACGAAGGAGGAGGCCGAGGCCGCGGGAGCCATGATGCTCTTTGGCGAGAAGTATGACGACAAGGTGCGCATGGTACGTTTCGGATCGTCGGTGGAGTTGTGCGGTGGTACCCACACGGCAGCCACGGGTACAATCGGTCTCTTTAAGATTGTGACCGAGAGTGCTATTTCGGCCGGTGTGCGTCGCATTGAGGCGGTGACGGCCGAGGGGGCTGAGAAGTTGCTCTATGCCGCCGAGGATATGGTGAAGAATATCACGGAGTATCTGCGTAACCCGCAGGTGCTGCCCACCTTGAAGAAGATCATGGAGTCGAACGAGAATCTCTCGAAGGAGGTGGAGAGCCTGCGTAAGGAGCAGGTGGCAGCCATGGCCGAGAAGATCATGGCCGATACGCCCGAGACCGAAGGGGTGAAATATGTGGTACGCCACATGGCTCGTCTGCCGGAGTTCGTGAAGGAATTGGCCCATGTTTTGCGTCAGCGTTGCGAGAATCTGGTCTTTGTGGCCGCTTCGGAGAATTCGGATAAACCGATGCTTACGATCGCGCTGGGCGATGCCCTGGTTCAGAAGGGATTGGATGCCGGAAAGATCGTGCGCGAGGCTGCCAAGCTCATGCAGGGCGGCGGTGGCGGTCAGGCCTTCTTTGCTACGGCCGGTGGTAAGGAGATGGAGGGGCTGGGTGCCGCCTCGGACAAGGCTGTAGAGCTGATTCGCGAGCAGTTGAAGTAATGGACATTCCTCCCCGAGCAATCGGGGAGGGTGTTTTCGAAATAAAATTAGGTTAAGAGAATCTTAGAAAAATAGAGAGAAAAATGGCAAACAAAGTTTTGTTGATGATTTTGGATGGCTGGGGAAATGGTAATCGCGGTAAGGGCGATGTTATTTACCAAATGAAGCCTGCCTATATTACCGCCATGAGCGAGAAGTATCCGCATGCCGAGTTGCGTACCGACGGCGAGAATGTAGGTCTGCCCGAGGGTCAGATGGGTAACTCGGAGGTAGGCCACCTCAATATCGGAGCCGGTCGTGTAGTCTACCAGGATTTGGTGAAGATCAACCGGGCATGTGCCGACAACTCGATTATGGAGAATCCGGAGGTAAAGGCTGCCTATGAGTATGCCAAGGCCAATGGTGTAAATCTTCACCTGATGGGCCTGGTGTCGGATGGTGGTGTACACTCGTCGCTCGACCACCTCTTCAAACTCACCGATATTGCCGCCGCTTACGGTCTGGAGAATACCTTTGTGCACTGCTTCATGGATGGTCGCGACACCGACCCTCGCAGTGGTAAGGGGTATATCGAGGCCTTGGAGAAGCACATTGCCGACCATTCGACCGGCAAGGTGGCTTCGATTATTGGTCGTTACTATGCCATGGATCGCGACAAGCGTTGGGAGCGTGTGAAGATTGCCTACGACCTGTTGGTGTCGGGTGTGGGTGAGCAGGCTACGGATATGGCCGAGGCGGTGCAGCGCTCCTACGATAATGAGGTTACCGACGAGTTCATCAAGCCCATCGTGCGCGTGGATGCCGAGGGTAAGGCCGTGGGTCGCATTCAGCCCGGCGATGTAGTGATCTTCTTCAACTATCGTAACGACCGTGCCAAGGAACTGACTATCGTCCTCACGCAGGAGGATATGCCCCAGGAGGGAATGCATACCATGCCTCTCTACTACTGCTGCATGACCCCCTACGATGCCAAGTTCCAGGGGCTGCATATCCTCTTTAATAAGGAGAATGTGGAGAATACGATTGGTGAGTATGTCTCGAAGATGGGATTGAAGCAGTTGCGTATTGCCGAGACCGAGAAGTATGCCCATGTTACCTTCTTCCTCAATGGTGGTCGTGAGGCCGAGTTTGAGGGTGAGAACCGTATTTTGGTTGCTTCGCCCAAGGTGGCAACCTACGACTTGCAGCCCGAGATGTCGGCCTATGAGGTGGCCGATAAGTTGGCGGCGGCCCTCGACGAACAGGCCTACGATTTTATCTGTCTGAACTTCGCCAATGGCGATATGGTGGGCCATACGGGAGTCTACGAGGCTATCGAGAAGGCAGTGAAGGCGGTGGATGAGTGTGTGGAGAAGGTCGTAGAGGCTGCCAAGCGCAACGGCTACGAGGTAGTACAGATTGCCGACCACGGTAACGCTGACAATGCTTTGAATCCTGATGGTACGGCCAACACGGCCCACTCGCTGAACCCTGTGCCTATTGTGGTTGTTTCGGATCGCGTGAAGGCGGTAAAGGATGGTATCTTGGCGGATGTGGCCCCCACGGTATTGGATTTGATGGGGCTCGAGAAACCTGCTGAGATGACCGGCGAGTCGCTGGTGGAGTTTTAATTGACTATCTCCTAAATAAAAAATGCGAGCCGACGAAGCTCGCATTTTTTATTGCTTGTTACTTATCCCGTTTGATATTCTCTTCAATGCAACGAATCAATATTTCGATAGCCTCCACGGGCGACCAGGCATTATGGGGCGAAAGGAGAAGTTTTTCCGACTTTTGAATCGTTAAAAGGGGCGAGGAGGGAACCATGGGCTCCTTTTCATAGACATCAATGGCAGCACCTCCCAGACGGTCATTGTCAAGTGCCTCGACCAACGCTGCCTCATCGACAATGCCTCCACGAGCCACATTGACCAAAAGAGCCGAAGGCTTCATGAGGGCCAGCTCCGTTCGGCCGATCAAACCACGCGTACGCTCATTCAGCGGACAGTGAATGGTTACTACATCGGCCCAAGCGAGCAACTTTTCAAGTGGCAGAGCAGGGTAGGCCTCTTCGCGTACGGCACCCGAGGTGGAGGTATAGGCCACTTCGCAACCAAAGGCCGAGGCTAAGCGGGCCACCTCACGGCCGATATTTCCCAAACCAATCACGCCCCATCGTTTGCCGTAGAGCTGGTGGGTAGGGTAGCCAAAGTGGAAGGGAACATCCGAGGCGGCATAGGCCCCCGACTTAACAAAGTGGTCGTAGTAGCCCACCTTACGATAGAGAGCCAATACCGAACCGAGGGTTGTTTCTGCCACGGCATGGGTCGAGTAGCCTACGGCATTGCGTACCGGAATACCTCGCTCCTTGGCGGCCTCGAGGTCGATGTTATTAACTCCTGTGGCCGCTACGCAAATTAACTCCAACTTCGGAAGTTGCTCCATCGCCTCGCGAGTGACCAATACTTTGTTCGAGATGATGATCTCGGCATCTTGGCAACGCTCTACCACCTCGTCGGTCGTGTAGGTCTTCTCGTAGCCCACATAGTTGCCCAAAGCCTTGATGCGGCTCAAATCGCAACCGCTCATGCTGTACTCATCCAAAAAAACAATCTTTTTCATTATCTTATAGGTTTTGTTGTTCGCTATTCAACTCCCCGATCAGCCCGCGGATAACGACCGAGGCACATCCGATACCGAAGAGGGCGGGCATATAGGAGATGGTGCCCGTGTTCGACTTTTTATTCTGCTCCTCACAGCGAATCATTGCCCCCTCGCGGATAGGCTCGGGCGAGAAGACGGCCTGGAACCCCGTTCGAATTCCCAGGCGGTGGAGCCGCTTGCGTAGCATGTGAGCCAATGGGCAGTGGTGACTCTTCGATATATCTTTAATCTCCAACTGCGTGGGATCCATCTTGGCTCCGGCTCCCATTGAACTTACCAACGGAAGTGCTCGCTCCAAGGCTGCAGCAATCAGGGCTGCTTTCGGAGAGAGGGTGTCAATGGCATCCACCACATAATCGTAGTGGGCTGCATCGAGTAACTCGTATGTCTTCTCATCCTTGATATAATCGGCAATAAGATGCAGATTTACATTCGGATTTATATCGAGGAGTCGTTCTGCTAAAACCTCTACCTTGGGGCGGCCGATGGTGGAGTGTAGGGCGATGAGTTGGCGGTTAATATTGGTGGGATTCACCTCATCTGCATCGGCCAGTGTAAGTTCTCCTACACCGGCACGCACCAACATTTCGGCAGCATAGGCTCCTACGCCACCTACGCCGACTACCAGCACATGAGCCTGATTAACCATTGCGAGCTTTTCTACTCCCAAGAGGAGCTCTGTACGCTCCAACCATTCCCCGCAAATCATCTAAATAATTTATTAAAGTTTTCCATTGTTACTTTTTGTAAATAAGCAACTTCTATTTTCAATATGTTGGCCGCCAAATGGTAGATTTCAGCAATCGAAACAGGGCTTTCATCCGTCTCCAAGAAGAATCTTTCAAGGGGCATTTTTTTGATGACCTCTACCGTGCGGGGTGAGCGAAATGATCGCTCGCCAAAGGAGAGAAAATAGCCTTGTTTGAGGGCTTGTTCAGCTTGCTGCCAAGAGCCGATAAATCCATGAAAAATCACCCCATGAAGTTGGAATTCTTTTAGCAATTTCATTGTTGGCTCAAAGGCTCTGACACAATGCAGTACCACCGGTAATTTCAACTCTTCTGCAAGGTTGAGTTGTGCTCGAAAGAGTCTCTCTTGGAGGGTGGTATCCACCGAGCAGGCATAGTCAAGACCAATCTCTCCAATCGCCTCACAACCCTCGGGTAGCAGGGGAAGCTCGCTCCGCCATATCTCGGCCGACCAAGGGTGAATTCCCGCTGCAATTGGAGTAAGTTCCCCTTTGCGCAACGTGTGAGTATGGATATTTACCATCGGCTCCATAATGCAAATTTAGGATGCAAAATTCAAAAATCAAAATTTATTTTGGAAGATCGGTTTTCGTTTCCTATTTTTGTCTGCTATTTCCACTAAAATTGTCAGCAACACTAAATAAAAAAATAAAACTGATGAAAAGATTTTTATCGTTCATGGCTGCAGCGGTGTTTGCCCTGCTGACCGTGGGATGTGCCGAGGGGTATGATGATTCGGCACTATGGAACAAAATCCGCGAGATGGACTCCCGTCTGGTAAACTTGGAGGAGCTCTGCAAGGAGATGAACACCAATATCTCCTCTTTGCAGACGATCGTCGAGGCACTCCAAAACAATGACTATGTAACCGCCATCGTGCCCATTAAAAAGGAGGGTGAGGTGATTGGTTACACCATTTCGTTCGCCAAGAGCGACTCGATCACCCTCTATATCAACGGTGGGGAGAACCAGGAGGGTTATGTGCCCCAGATCGGTGTGAAGGAGGATGTGGATGGTCAGATCTACTGGACGATCGACGGCGAGTGGTTGCTTGATGACGAGGGCAACAAGGTGAAGGCCGTAGGTCAGGACGGTAAAGATGGCCAGGATGGTCAGCCCGGAGCAGACGGTGAGGATGGTCAAGATGGCCAGCCCGGTGCCCCTGGTGAGGATGGCCAAGATGGTCAGCCCGGTGCTGATGGTCAGGATGGCCAAGACGGTAAGGATGGCGTAACCCCCGAGCTCAAGATCGAGAATGGCATGTGGTATGTCTCCTACGACGGTGGCGAGAGTTGGACCGAGCTGGGCAAGGCTACCGGCGAAGATGGTAAGGATGGTCAAAATGGCCAGGATGGTAAGCCCGGTGCCGATGGCGAGGATGGCGTAGGTGTGATTGTGGATGTAAGCTGGGATGAGGAGAATGTCTATTTCACCCTCTACGACGGTACGGTGATCACCCTGCCCTTCTCCGGCGCAGCAACCCCCGAAGAGCCTGAGGAGCCCGAAGAGCCCACTACTCTGGTCAAGGCCACGGTGCAGGAGTTCCTGAATGCCGCCGAGGATGAGACGATCTATGAGCTGACGGGTGAGATCACGGGTACCTACAATACGACCTATGGCAACTTCTATCTGAAGGATT
>JAZLDX010000018.1:0-92227 GCA_045614985.1 Alistipes sp.
GATTGGGAAAGAAAACCTTTATCTGAAATAGCTGAGTTTATAGGTGGATATTCATACAAAGGAAATGAACTTGTAGAAGCTTCATCGACCGCTATGGCTACCATTAAAAACTTTGAGCGAAAAGGCGGTTTCAAAGTAGAGGGCTTTAAGGATATAGTTGCTTCGCCAAAATTAAAAGCAGAGCAACACGCGGAATTATTTGATATTTTGGTTGCACATACTGACTTGACGCAAAATGCAGATGTGATAGGAAATGCCGAAATATTATTAACTTTTGGTGGTTATACAGATGTTATCTTCTCTATGGATTTAGTTAAAGTTTTGCCAAAGAGTAACTTCCCATACAAGTATCTGTTAGCAGCGTTATTAAAGAATCCATACTTTAAGGCTCATTGCTTGGGATATGTAAATGGTACTACCGTTTTGCATATGAGCAAAAAGGCTTTACCTGAATATATCGTTGCTTGTCCTCCAAATTCGGAAGCAGAGAAAATGGATATGGCATTTAAGGTATATTATCACAAAATGGCAGAGATATTACAAGAAAACGAAACCCTCGCCACCCTCCGCGATACTTTATTGCCAAAATTGATGAATGGAGAGATAAAAGTTTGAGAATAAATTAGTAATTTTGTAGAAAACCTTAAAACTTAAAAAAATATGACTGGGAATGTAAAATTTAAACTTGTCGCATCAGGAAAGGATGTAAATAAAGAAACCGGTTTAAAAAACAGAGCAACCAAGATGCATAATAAAGGACTAATTAAAAAGGCTAGGATAAAAGCGCACGTTTCGAAGAGTCCAAAATTAACAATTTCTCACGACAAGATAGTAAAAGCAATTGTAGATAATCTAGACCAAATAGAATATGATATTATATTAAATTTTGAGCAAGAAAAAAAAGCACATATTAAAGGGCTGTATCCTGACATAATTATGACTGCAAAAGGGTCCTCTCAAGCTAAGTTTATTTTAGAGGTAGAAACTAGCAATGGCATAACAAAGGACACAGTTTTAAATAAATGGAAAAAATACGTGGATAAAATTAATGCGACTCCTTGTATCGTTGTTCCAGAAGCTACTGCATTTAGAGCGAAGCAACTTTGTCAGCAGGTTGGTGTCAATGCACGATTTGCTACATACTGCGTTGATGACTTTGGTAAGGTATCGTTTAATTTCAAGTAGGTATGCATATGACAGCAACTATATTAACATTTTTAACTGGCGGACTTGGAGGTAGCATTATGACGATTGGAGTAAATGCAATAAAGAACCGATTGCAGAGGATGGAGTGCCATTATATAGATGACGAGATTTTATCAAAAATTCCATTAACTAAAGATAATACAACGCAACAAAATCTACATTGCAAGACATTTCATATCATCAATACAACAAATAAAGATATAACAGAGTTTAAGATTTTGTTTCAGTTCGATGCATCCGCTACAATCACAGACTGTTATAGCAGGTCGAAAGAAGGCTACAATAAACAGAGCGTTTGTAGAAGTGCAGATGATAATAATCAAGCCGAGGCATTGATAAAGAATTTCAATCGAGGAGATGTTATAGAATATACCTTTGAAGTCGCGAATGTTACGGATAACTCTTATTATATTACAGAGTGTGATTGTATAGGATTTAAAATAAGTGTTAAAGACAAAAGAAAATCTACTGGCAAGTCAAAATCTAAACGCTCTGATAAAATTTTAACCTCCAAACATTAATTGCATTATGCACTTTACCGAGGCACATTTTGAGAATGCGATATTGGAGTTGATGCGCGATAGGCTGGGCTACGACTACGTTTATGGTCCCAGCGTGGAGCGCGAATACACCGAGCCGTTGCACATCGACCTTGTGCAGCAGTCGCTCTATGCCATAAACCCTGCGCTACCCGCAGAGGCGATAGAGGAGGCAATGGCGAAGATTCGCACCATAGAGAGTGGTTCGCTTGTGCAGCGCAACGAGGTGTTCCACGACTATCTGCAAAATGGGGTCGAGGTAAACTATTTTGACGGCAAGGAGCAGTGCGCAACACGAGTACAACTCATAGACTACGACACGCCCCTGCGCAACAACTTCACGGTGGCCAACCAGTGGACCGTAGAGGAGCGTTCGGTGCGACGAGCCGACATTGTGGTATTTGTAAATGGTTTGCCACTCGTGGTTGTGGAGTTGAAATCGCCATCGCGCGAGAATACCGATGTGTCGGAGGCATACGCCCAGCTGCGCAACTATATGATTGAGATACCGTCGCTATTTGTCTACAACGCCTTCTGCGTAATGAGCGATATGGCGACTTCGAAGGTGGGCACAATAACCGCCGGCGAGGACCGCTTTATGGAGTGGAAGACCGTGGACGGAACGAGCGAGATAAACCGCTACGCAGCCTTTGATGTGTTGTTTTCGGGGATGTTCGACAAGGCGCGCCTGATAGAGATTTTGCAAGGTTTCATCTGCTTCTCGAAAGATGAAAAGCAGAGCGCAAAGATACTCGCCGGCTATCATCAGTTCTTCGCGGTGCGCAAGGCGGTGGATTCGGTAGCCGAAGCAACGCAGACCGACGGTAAGGGTGGCGTTTTTTGGCACACGCAAGGCTCGGGCAAGTCGTTATCGATGGTATTCTTCGCCAAGCGACTGCAAGAGGCGGTGTCGTCGCCGACAATAGTCGTTCTTACCGACCGCAACGACCTTGATGGGCAGTTGTATCGTCAATTTGCAAAGTGTGCCGACTTCCTACGCCAAACGCCTATTCAAGCCGAGAGCAGAAAGCACCTCGGCGAACTGTTGCGCGAGCGTGAGGCGAATGGTATATTCTTTACCACGATGCAGAAGTTCGAGGAGAGCGAGGAGCCTCTCTCGACACGCCGAAATATCGTGGTTATGGCCGATGAGGCGCATCGTAGCCAGTACGGACTGACCGAGAAGATTGACAGCGAGGGTCGAGTAAAGGTGGGAGCAGCACGACGAGTGCGCAACTCCTTGCCCAATGCCACATACATCGGCTTTACGGGTACGCCTATTTCGCAGAAAGACCGTTCGACACGCGAGGTGTTTGGCGACTACATAGATGTTTACGATATGACGCAGGCAGTGGCAGATGGTGCTACACGCCCTGTGTTCTATGAGAGCCGAGTGATAAACTTGCACCTCGACGAGGCAACTTTGCGTCGCATAGACGATGAGTACGACTCGATGGCCGCCGAAGCGGAGGAGTACGCAGTCGAAAAGAGCAAACGAGAGCTCGGCCGACTCGACTCGATACTCGGAGCAGACGAAACGATAGACTCATTGGTGGGCGATATCCTCGACCACTACGAAAACTACCGCCAATATGAGCAGACGGGCAAGGCGATGATTGTTGCCTACTCGCGCCCGATAGCGATGAAAATCTACAATCGCATCCTTGAGTTGCGCCCGGCGTGGAACGAGAAATTGGCGGTGGTGATGACGTCAGGCAACAAAGACCCCGAGGAGTGGCGTGAGATAATCGGCAACGACGCCCACAAAAAGGAACTCGAACGGCGATTTAAGGATAATGACAGCCCGTTGAAAGTGGTGATTGTCGTGGATATGTGGCTCACGGGATTCGATGTGCCGTCGCTATCGACGATGTATGTCTATAAGCCAATGGCGGGGCACAACCTGATGCAGGCTATCGCCCGTGTAAACCGTGTATTTGGCGATAAGCAGGGTGGACTTGTGGTTGATTATGTGGGTATTGCATCTGCCTTGAAGCAGGCGATGAATGACTACACCATTCGTGACCGCAAAAACTATGGCGATACCGATATTTCAAAGACCGCATATCCCGAATTCCAGAAGAAGTTGGAGGTGTGCCGTGATTTGTTGCACGGATTCGACTATTCGGCATTTTACGGGGAGTCGGATATGGCTCGTGCTGCGGCAATTGCGGGCGGTGTCGATTTTCTGCAAGCACCCGAACGCGAAGAGACCAAGCAACACTACATAAAGGAGGCTTTGTTGCTTCGTCAGTCGCTATCGTTGTGTCAGAGCCTTTTGGTGCGAGAGGAACGATTAGAGGCAGCCTATTTCGAGGCTGTGCGCACATTGCTTACTCGTGTTGAAGGCAAGGGCAAGATTTCGTTCAAAGAGATAAATGAGCGCATAAACGAACTGCTCAAGCAGAGTATTAAGAGCGAGGGTGTGATAAACCTCTTCTCGGATATTAAGGAGGAGTTTTCGATATTCGATTCGAAGTTCTTGGAGGAGATTGCGCAGATGAAGCAGAAGAATTTTGCTGTGGAGTTGTTGCGCAAACTTATTGCCGAGCAAATTCGAGTATATCAGCGCACAAATACTGTTCGTGCCGAGAAGTTCTCTGAGATACTCGCAAATGCGATGAGTAACTACCTCAAAGGTATGCTCACAAACGAGGAGGTAATCGAGGAGTTGCTCAAAACAGCTCGTGCGATTGTTAGTGGCGAAGAGGAGAGCAAGAAACTAAACCTTACAACCGAGGAGTTGGCCTTCTACGATGCTATAACCAAGCCCGAGGCAGTGCAGGATTTCTATACAAACGAGCAACTTATCGCCATCACACGCGAACTGACCGATGCACTCCGCACAAATAAGACCATCGACTGGACAATGAAGGAGGGCGCCCGTGCCGGTATGCGCCGCATCGTGAAACGATTACTCAAAAAGTATAAGTATCCACCTGAGGGTCAGGAAGCTGCGCTCGAAACCATTATGACCCAGTGCGCAATGTGGAGTGTAAACGAGTTTGAATAATATGAAGACGTATCTTGATTATTTTGCCTCGCTTCACACTAATACTTAAAAAGGTGTTAAGGCTCCGCACAAGGCGATTATGCTGTTGAGTGTAATTGATCTTGTGGAGTATGGTGTGATAACATCGAATCAGATAGAGTTCTCGGAGCGTTTGGAACAACAATTTCAGCATAATTGGTTAAGGTGTGTTGGGCAGTCTGATGTGTTCCAGTCGAGAGTGGGAACTCCTTTCTGGCATTTGAATAATGAGTCGTTTTGGCGATTGGAGCCGTATGAGGGTGGCGATGAAGCTATTGCAATGCATCTGCAGGGAAATCCGTATGCTATAGGCACAACTTGCAAGTTGATTCGTTACGCAGAGATTGAGAAAGAGTTATTCGAACTTTTGCAAGATGAGACCAATAGAGCAAAATTACGAACTACGCTTATAAAGAACTATTTGTAAAGAGCTTTACAATACAAGGTGCCCGATCTCGCCGGGCACCTTGTCATTTCTGTTAGTTGGCAGTATCTTGTGCTGAGGTTTCCCCGCCGTTGAGGCTAAAACTCGTGCCGCTTAACGCAGCCGACAACTTATCCATCTCTCGGCTCATTGTTTGGTCGACAATACGGGCGTAAATTTGCGTGGTTGCCAATTTCGTGTGGCCGAGCATCTTGCTAATTGACTCAATCGACACGCCATTAGCGTAGGTTACTGTCGTTGCGAATGTGTGTCTCGCCAGGTGCGAGGTTACTCGTTTTTGGATGCCCAATGCGGTGGCTATCTCTTTGAGGTAGAGGTTGTATTTGGCGTTGCTCAACACGGGCAGTAGATAGCCGTTAATGCGCGTCGGCTCGTACTTTTTCAGGATTGAAAGCGGTATGTCGAGCAACTTGACCTTTGATGCGACACCGGTCTTGACTCGGTGCGTTTCAATCCACATCGAGCCGTCGTCCGCCAAAACAAGGTTTTGTTCGGTCAATGATGCGGTGGTCGAGTAGTCGAAACCCGTGAAACAGCAAAACACAAAGACATCACGCGCCTTCTCCAATCGCTTCTTCGTTGGTTTATAGTTGAGTATTAGCTCCAATTCGTGGCGAGTCAGGTAGCCTCTATCCTTCTTGACCTTCTTCAAACGCACATCACAGAAGGGGTCTTTCGCCATCAGTCCACTCTTGAAACACATCGTGGTAATGCGTTTGAAGATACGCATCAACTTCTCGGCAGAGTTGGCTTGCAGGCGGTAATCGACCTTCAAATATGCTTCAAAGTCGAGCACAAAATCCCTATCAAGCAACGATACGGGGATATCCGGTCGATTGCGTTTCACTCGCAGAAACTCTTCCAGGCGACGAAATGTCAAGTCGAACTTGTTGAATGTCGATTGCGTGATATCCACGCCGATAAGATTCTCCTGTCTATCGTTGAACTCGGCAAACACCGAAAGGAGCGTCTTGCTGGGTGCTTTCACGCCAAGGAACTCATCACGCACCATTTGAGCCGTTACGGCCTCGCTCTGCTCGCACAGGCGATAATATATGGTGTTGATGCGTGTAACGACGCTGTCGAGGTAGCGGTTGGCTTGCAGAGCCTCGTGGCTATGCCCAATGGCACGACCACTCTTTGCGTCCCAGATTTTCTCCGACACGCGGATTTTAAGGCTGAAACGCGCCTTTGTGCCGTTGATTGTAATGCGAACATAGATTGGGAGCATCTTTGCCTCGTCGCTTGCCTCCCACTTTGCGTAGAATAGGATTCTGAATGTACTTTTCATCTGACTGTTTTTAATAAAGCATAGGCAACTGTCAGCCTGAAAAGTTTGTGAAAAGCCGAAAAAATATCAAAGTGTCCCCTTATTTCGGAGTAAGTGTCCCTTATTTTCACGGTCGATATTCGGAGGGACACTTCGAGGTTCGGGCTATGTCGGGTAGGGGCTCCACCGTGTCGGAGCGATACCGACCGACAACAAATGAAAAACCCTCTGAAACGATGTTTCAAAGGGTCTTGCTTGATTTTGTCCTCAAAACTTTTGGACTTGGAGCGGAAAACGAGCCACGAGTCCGCATTCGCGGGCATTTCTCGCGAACTATCTTTACACCCCTAACCCCCTAATAGGGGGCACTTTGGGGTCGCTCGTGGCGAATCTCGTTTTCTGCTCCAAGCGAAGCCTCCCTTATCAAAGGGAGGTTTGGAGGGATTGTCTATATGGTCGCGGACTCTTCCGCGAAACGCACAAAAAAAGGATAGCTTTATGCTATCCTTCGTGCGTTGAGCGGAAAACGAGACTCGAACTCGCGACCCCAACCTTGGCAAGGTTGTGCTCTACCAACTGAGCTATTTCCGCAATATGTTTCACATCCTCACTTTTTTTGCGGTTTCCCTTGCCAAGGTTGGATGTGTTGATCCTTTTGGGGCAAGGTTGTGCTCTACTTTCGTGAGCTATTCCCGCAATATGTGTTGCACTCGCAAAGCCTTTTGCGGCTGATTGCGGGTGCAAATATAGGGCAAATATTTGAATTGTGCAAATATATGGCGGAAAAATTCTTAAAAAGAGTGATCTTGTGTCAAAAGTAGATATACATGATACCGCGAAATCTTTTCTGTATCACTATTTTAGTGGCCATTTGTGATTTTTTGCCCCATCGTGGAGCATTCATTGTTGAGCGCGGGGGGGGTATTTATAACCACGACCTCTTGGCCCGAAATTTTGGCAGGATCTTTTAAGGCATGGGCTCGGGGGCGAGGCGGTGGGCGATCCAGCCGTCGAAGGAGAGGCGGCTCGGGCCAAAGAGCATCAGCAGAAGGAACCCCATGAGGTAGACAAAGGCCAATTCGCGCGAGGCGAAGGGTTGGCCCTGGTGGATCACCCAAAAGGCGATGGCCATATTCACTACGATGGGGATCAGCATGAGGCGTGTGAAGAGTCCCAGGATCACGAAGCATGAGCAGACCACCTCAGCAAAGAGGCAGAGCAGCAACGAGAGGCGACTGCCTACATGGAGAGGGTTGGGAAAGTTTGCCTCGAGGGTCTCGAAGTGGATCCACTTGTCGAGTCCGTGCATCAGAAGGAGCACTCCGAAGAGCAGTCGAAGGGCCAAAAGCAACCACGAAGTCCACGGGTCGCAGGGCTGCGTGGGAAAGAGAAAGCGCGAAAACCAAGACATGGCAAATTCTTTTATTGGTTCAACTACCCCACTTCCCCTACACAAACAATGCCGCTGTCGTAACGACCTCCTATTTTCGGGCACCGTTTCCAGCCTTTTCCGCAGGGAAGTGTTGGATGGTCGATTCTTTTTTGTATCTTTGTCTTGAAAAATACTTTTGCAGGATGGCAGTAATTTTTAAATTCAGAATGCTGAGCGATGAGAACGACCACTTTCTTCGCGATTACGAGGTGCCGGCCACGATGACCTTGCTGGCGTTTCATGACTTTATTCGCGAAACGCTCGAGTATGAGGAGGGGATGGTTTCGTTCTACACGGCCGACGACCGTTGGGAGAAGCTCCGCGAGTTTACGCTCATGGATATGGGCATGGGCGATTTGGAGGACGAGCATTCGCCGTTGGCGATGGATCAGGTCGAGCTACAGCAGATCATGCGCCACGTTCACGATCGCCTGATCTACCAGTTTGACCTCTTTGGTGATCGTGCCTACTACCTCGAGCTGATGGATGTCGTGGCGGCAGAGCCCGATTTCACCTATCCGCGCGAAGCCTTTGCGCATGGGGCTACGCCCGATCAGTATGAGGCGGGGCTTGCCGAGGACGAGGGGTCAATCTTCGAGGAGATGATGGGTGGTTACAGCGACTTCGAGGGTGACGACAATTACGATGACGAGTACCGCTATTAGCGACTTGAGATTCACCCCTCTTTTGGCCTATTCCTCAAGGGTGGCCTGATATTGTATCTTGGAAGGAGAAGAGATTATGTCGAAACGACTCTTGGTCATTGTGGGGCCTACGGGCTCGGGAAAGACGGATTTGAGCATCCGCCTGGCGCAGCATTTCTCCGCACCGATCCTCTCGACTGACTCACGCCAATTCTATCGGGGAATTCCCATCGGTACGGCACAACCTACCGAGGAGCAGTTGCAGGCGGCCGAACACCACCTAATCGCCACCCATGAGTTGGCCGATGGACTCAACTGCGGAAGTTATGAGGTATTGGCTTTGGAGATTCTCGAAAGGCTCTTTCAAAGCCACGATACGGTGGTGGCTGTCGGTGGATCGGGGCTCTATGTCCAGGCCCTGTGCGAGGGAATGGACGACCTGCCCCAGGCCGATGAGGCGATTCGCGAGGCCTTGGCCGAGAAACTTCGTGCCGAGGGGCTGGAGGCCCTGACCGAGGAGTTGCGTGGGTGTGATCCCGCCTACTGGGAGCAGGTGGATCGGAAGAATCCGGCCCGCGTGTTGCGTGCCCTGGAGGTGTGTCGGCAGACGGGACTCCCCTACTCTTCGTTTCGTACGGGCGAACGGCGCGAGCGCGATTTCGAGATCGTGAAGATTGGGGTCAATATGCCGCGCGAGGTGCTCTATGAGCGGATCAACCTTCGCGTGGATGCCATGATGGCCGAGGGGCTTGAGCAGGAGGCTCGGCGGGTCTATCCGCTGCGCCACCTCAATGCCCTGCAGACGGTGGGCTACAAGGAGCTATTTGAGTATTTCGATGGCAAAATTTCGCGCGAAGAGGCGATCGAACTTATCAAGCGCAACTCGCGCCGCTATGCCAAACGGCAACTCACCTGGTTTCGGCGCGATGAGGCAATTCGTTGGTTCCACCCTACGCAATACGAAGAGATCTTGGGGTGGCTCGAAGAGGTTGGATTTACAAGATAAAAAGAGAAGGGGCAACGATCTAAAAATCGTTGCCCCGTTTGTTTGGCCTGATTGGATTAGGCGAAGCGGTCGGTAACGGCGGCACAGGCAGCATCGCCCGTGATGTTGAGCGTCGTGCGCACCATATCGAAGATACGATCCAGGGCGTAGAGCAGTGGCAGTCCTTCGATGGGGATGCCGGCGCCCACCAACACGGCTACCACCATCAGCGTTGGGCCCGGAACTCCGGCCTGACCGATCGAGCCGAGGGTAGAGACGATGGCGATGGTAACGTATTGGGCCATCGAGAGCTCGATGCCATAGAGCTGGGCGAAGAAGAGAGCGACCAGGGTGTAGTAGATGGCATTGCCCGACATGTTGATCGTGGCTCCCAACGGCAAGACGAAGCCTGTGGTCTGCTTCGAGAGTTTCAGTTCGTTCTCGCACACCTCCATGTTGACGGGCAATGTAGCCATCGACGAGGCGGTCGAGAAGGCAATGATCTGGGGTTTGAACATGGCACGGAAGAAGTCGCGTACCTTCACGCGCGAGAAGAGGAGCAGCGTGGCGGGATAGACCAAAAGACCCATGACCAAGACGGCCAGCAGATCAACCCACACCAGGTTGGCAATCTGCAGCAGGATGGAGAATCCGAAGGTGCCCGTGGCATCGGCCATCAGTCCGAAGACGCCCAGCGGGGCGATGTACATCACCTTCTCGATGCACCAGATCAGCGCCTCCAACACATAGTTCAGGCCACCCACCACCTTGAGGCGTTTTTCGCTCTTCAGGGTCGAGATGCCGAATCCGAGAAAGAGACCGAAGACGATGATCTGTAGGATATTGCCATCGGCAAGGGCTTGAATCGGATTGGCGGGGATCATGCCGATAATCGTATCCCAAAATGAGAGTACGGGGGCCGTTCCGGCATCCCCGGGGTTGGCGATCAGACCGGCCAGTTGCTGGGCATCGAGACCTGCACCCGGGCGGAAGAGTTCGCCGGCACCGATGGCCAACAGCACGGCAATCAGCGTGGTGAGCATGATGTAGCCGATGCTGATCAGACCGATGCGACCGGCCGACTTCGAGTCTCCGAGCGTGGCGGCACCCGAGATGATTGAGATGGCCACCAGGGGCACCACAAGCATCTTGATCAACTGAATAAAAAGGTCGCCCAGGGGTTTGAGCGAGGCGGCCGAGGGGCCGAGCAGGATACCTGCTGCAATTCCGGCAAGCATGGCGATCAAAATCCATACGCCGAGGTTCTTGAGAAGTTTTTTCATACGCGTAATTAACGATCGGTAGTTGTTCGTATTGCAAAGGTACTCAAAAAAATCGCTCTTGGGTGCAAAATCGTAGAATTTCTCTAACTTCATCCCCTGTGGCACCCTTGTTGTTCTGTAAGGGGACGAAAAATCTCCTTATTATGATTGTAGCAACAAAAGAACGAAATGTACTCTTCGATGGCTTTCCCTTGACCGAGAGCCTCTATCTCTCCGACGTGCGCCCCCTTATCCGGCAGGTGATTCTCCGCTATGGAATGAGCGAGTGGCGGGCGGCTGTGCTGACCAACGAGTTGCATGGTCACCTGGGAATCTATGCCCTCTTGGGGGTCAAGATGGGGATCTTGGCTCTCGAACAGTTTGGGGCCGGGGAGCAGGAACTCCATGTGCTCTCCTATGCCGGGAGTCAGCCGCCGCTGAGTTGTCTGAACGACGGGTTGCAGGTAGCTACGGGGGCTACCCTTGGCCATGGTACCATCTCCATTGCGGCGCAAGAACACCCCACCCCGTCGGCACGATTCACGAAGGGGGAGCGTAGCGTGCATATTGCCCTCAAGGAGTCGGTGGCAGAACGCATTTCATCGGACATCGCCCACGGGCGTGAGAAGCATGGCACGCGCCACCCCTCCTATTGGGAGTATGTGCGCCACCTGGCCTTGGAGTATTGGCTTCAATTTGATCGCCACGAAATTTTCGAGGTGAAGGCCTTTGGAAACTAAATCGCCCATTTTACTCGTTTCACCCATTTCACGGAGGAATCTGTGAAATGGGTGAAACGACAATTTGCAATTGTTTCTTTGCTCAATATTTTTCGCTATCTTTGTGGTGGAATAAACCCTAAAGATCGTGAAGGATTTTGCAGCCATAGATTTTGAAACGGCCAACGGCACGCGCTCGAGCGTCTGCTCGGTGGGTGTGGTCGTGGTACGCGGGGGCGAGGTGCACGACACCTTTTACAGTCTGATCCGCCCTACCCCCAACTACTATGCCCGCTTTTGCCAGGAGGTACACGGTCTCTGCGATCGTGATACGCGCCATGCCCCCACCTTTCCCGAGGTGTGGGCCGAGGTGGCTCCGCGGATTGCCGGCTTACCCCTTGTGGCCCACAACGCTTGCTTTGACGAGGGGTGCCTGAAGGCGGCGCACGATGCCTATGAAATGCCCTACCCGGGCTACCTCTTTCACGATACGCTGGCCGCCTCGCGCCGCGCCTTCGGTCGCTCACTTCCGAACCATCAGCTCCATACCTCGGCGGCCGCTTGCGGCTATGAACTCCGCGACCACCACCATGCCTTGGCCGATGCCGAGGCGTGTGCCATGATCGCCTTGAAACTGCTTTAAGTGATTTTTGCAAACTATGGATATCGAGGAGGTTCGCGATTATTGCTTGACCAAGCGATTGGCCACGGAGTGCTTCCCCTTTGATGAGGAGACGCTGGTCTTTAAGGTGTCTGGGAAGATCTTTGCCTGCCTCTCGTTGCGACGCCCCGATCTGCTGATACTGAAGTGCGAACCTGACTACGCCATCGAGTTGCGCGACCGCTATTGGGCCATCGAACCGGCCTTCCATTTCAATAAGAGGCATTGGAATCAACACCTCCTTCCCCACCTGGACGATACTCTCGTCCGCTCGCTGATCGACCACTCCTATGCCGAGGTGGTCCGCAACCTCCCCCGCAAACTCCGCTCCGAATTGGGACTTTAGGAAAGTGGATTAAGTGAAAAGTTGTGACTTCTCGCTTGTTTGCCACCTTGTACAGCAAGGAACTCGACCTTCAGTACCCGGAGCCTATCACAACGAAAAAGAAGTCAACAGCCTTAAGAATCAAACCCGCAACTAATCTACCACAGCTTCGGGGTCGAAGGTCCGCTGCAGTCGAGCGAAAAAAGGCGCAAGCGAAGGATTGAAAAACGAGTGAGAGGCGAAAGCCGAAAAGGTTTGGGGATTAGGGCGGGAAAATTTATTTGCTCGGCCCTATCGCCAAGCCTTTTTTCTTGCGTAGCAAGGAACTCGTTTTGCAATTCCCAATAGCGATCGCATGCTTTTCCGAGGCGCCACCGGAGCCGGGTCGAAGGTCGCTTGCGACCTCGCGCGGATGCCTAATAGCGCAGACCGCAGGTCGAGCAATAGACACGTTCTATCCGCGCAACCGCCTTTTAAGGTGAGTAGCACGGTAATGTTTTGTGTGCGAACAAAGACCGGAGGTCGGGCATTGTTGTTGGCTGTTACGAAGCTTGCTTCGGTAAGCAACCAACGACAATGGCCATACAGCAAGGCTGTTAGTTCGCACACAAAATAAAAGAGAGAAGTTCGTTGATTCGAACTTCTCTCTTCGTGTACCCGGAGCCGGGATCGAACCGGCACGGCCATTACTGGCCACAGGATTTTAAGTCCGGCGTGTCTACCGATTCCACCATCCGGGCCCTGCAGAGGGGCGAACCTCTCTATCAAAGCGAGGACAAAAGTACGAAATAATTTATAATTTCCCAAGATTTTCTTATCTTTGTTCACTCACCTATCCTAAATTTAAGAATTTTATGATGAAAAGGCCCTACTATATCCTCCTCATCTTGCTCCTTTCGACCTTGGGTTGCCGTAGGAGTACGGAGGAACCTCAGCGGATTAAATCCCCCTCTCACTCCTTTGTCGATTCGTTGGTAATTCCCACCACCGAGGTGCGTGACCAAGGGCGCAGTGGTACTTGTTGGGCCTATGGCGTAGTTGGGATGTGGGAAAGTGAGGCGCTACAACGAGGTGAAGTTTGTAATCTCTCGGAGCTTTGGCTTGTGCGCCATGCCTACTACGAGAAGGCGATGAAATTTGTCCGTACTCGCGGGCGAGTCAATTTTTCGCAAGGGGGTGAATTGCAGGATGCCCTCCTCTTGGCAGAAAAATATGGATTGGTTGAAGAATCGTGGCTTGACTCAATTGCTCGAAACCGGATTGACCACCCTAAACTCCTGCGTCGCATCAAGCGTTGGGCCGTGAAGACTTGGCTCCTCAAACGCTACCGAGAAGAGGGGTGGGAAGAGGAACTACATGCCCTTTTGGAGAAGGAGTTTGGGTCGATTGAGGGGGTGAATCCTCGTCCCTTTGAGAGGGGCAAATATCAAGCCTATACCTCCTTTTTGCACCACCCCTACCATTCTGATTTTACCTTGGAGGTTCCCGATAATTGGATGGGCCATACGAGCCATAACCTACCCCTTGATGAGTTGATAGCTAAGATTGATGGTGCACTTCTTGACGGCAGAACGGTGGGTTGGAATGCTGATACCTCCGAGCCTGGATTTCGACCTAAATTCGGCGTGGCGGAGCTTCCTCCTTCAGAACGGGATGTGACTCCCGAGAAGCGCCAAAAGGCTTTTGATTGCGGGAAGACGACCGATGACCACATTATGCAAATCGTCGGTATCGCTTATCGGGAGGATGGTCGTCGCTACTACAAGGTACGCAACTCTTGGGGTGCTCGTGGCCGTTATGCCGGCTACCTCTACGCATCGGAGGAGTATGTGCGAATGAAGACGGTGGAGGTATTGATTGGGGAGTGGTAAGGAGAAAAACAGCGAAGAGGGAGCATAATCAATATGCACCCTCTTCGCTGTTTTCTTGAATGGCCGATTAGTACTCGTCCTCGTTCCAGAAATCTTGCCTCCTTTTTACTCCCTGATAACCACCAATATATAACGGACTATCTCGTTCGGGCAGTATTCGGGCAGTCTATGACTTATTGGGTAGTGCCAAAATGCATTTTTAACTAGCCTGCAAATCTCTCAAAATCTATTACTCCTCTTCTTCAAGGAGGATAATTTTCTGCAAAGATAACAAAATAATAATTTTTATTTTTGTTATTTTGACAACTGAAATAGACGAAAAAGTTGTTCGGTTATCATACAACTTAAAGGGTTATTTAGTGACCCCCTTCTTGAAAACCTTCCACCTCTTAATGAAATGCCCTAATCCAATAGCACCAAATATTAAACCGATTACATAATGCACCATTCCCATTGAAGAACCTTGACCATCTATAAACAACAATAACAAAACTCCCGTTATTGATGTCGCCAAGAAGAGTATGGTTACAAGCATTGTTATCTTGCTTTTGAGAGCAAGACTACTTACCTTGAATAAGGTTTTATACCATCCCCAATGTTGCTTAATATGAATGATTGCTGTTACCAAAAGAGCAATATCCACGAAGAAGTGCATCACAGACCAATTATGCCAAATATCGTGTGATTGAAAATCATTGGCGTAATGAATCTGTATGCCCGTAAAAAGGGATGCTACAAATAAAATAGCCAAACATAGGTCTGTTCTAAAAATCGGTTTCATATATGTTCTGATTAGATGCCTGCAAAGATAACTATAATCTTAACAATGATTGAGTTGTAGAATGTAGATTTTTTCAAGTTAGATTAAATTAAGGACAGGACTTCGGTTCTGTCCTTTTTCTTATTCAGGGCAGTGAAAGCAGAAAGTTATGGGCAGTTTTTGCTCAATTTCGGGCAGTTTTTGGGCAGTATTTTGACAAAAAAAGACCGATGGGACTACCCAATCGGTCATTGTAAATTGTTGATATTTAGGTTTTTAACCTTTCTCAACCTCTTAATATTCGTCCTCGTTAAACAGAAAATCGTCCTTCGAGGGGTAGTCGGGCCAAATATCCTCAATCGACTCATAGATGTCACCCTCGTCCTCAATCTCCTGAAGATTCTCCAATACCTCCAGCGGGGCACCCGAGCGGATGGCGTAGTCAATGAGCTCCTCTTTGGTTGCAGGCCAGGGAGCATCCTCCAATTTCGAGGCAAGTTCCAGTGTCCAATACATAATATTTTTCCTTTTTAAGTTTTGATAGTTTTGGTCCTCCCCGAAGAGGCTCGATCGCTCTTTTTATGGGCCTATACGGGGTTTCGGGGTGCAAAGGTATATAAATTTATTGAATTACCAAATATTCGAAAACTTTATGGAAGCCAAAGAGTTTCCTCGATGCCGAGGCGCTCGGTTACCAAGCGGCCCAATAGGTAGAACCAGTCCGAGAGGCGATTGAGATATTGCAGGGCCGTGGGGTCGATTTTGTACTCTTCGGCGGCTCGCAGGGCAGCTCGCTCGGCACGGCGACAGACCGTGCGGCAGACATGGCAAAGGGAGAAAATCACATGGCCTCCGGGAATGGTGAACTTCGTGATGGCTGGTACTTCGGCCTGCATCTGGTCAATTTGTTGCTCGAGTTCGGTAACATACTCCTCCTTTAGGGGAGCGAGCTTCCCCTCTCCCCCATGGCCCACAGCCAGCAAGGCAGCCACACTCATCAAGCGAGAGTTTATTCGGTTAATCTGCTCGATGAGGGGATAAAGAGTCTCTTCGCTGCGCATCCGGTCACCCAACAGGGCTACAAAGGCTGAAAGTTCATCGACCGACCCATAGGCCTCGACCCGCAAATCGCACTTCGCTACACGCTCCCCACCAATTAGTGAGGTCGTACCTTTATCTCCGCTTTTGGTATAAATTTTCATCCTTATAGCTTGAAATGTTGTTTCGGTAGATGATTGTTGAATAGAATTAGATAGCCTCGGTTATCAATCGCCGTACTCTTATGCTTCTCAATGATTTGGCGGCAGAATTTTGTACGCTCGCGGCAATCGTAGGGGCGTGATAGAACAATCGTAGCTCCTGTTTCAGCCGCACGGCTTACCAGTTCAAGGCTCTTCTCCTCAGATAGCTCGCAGGTTAAGATTGCATAGGGGCACCCTTCGGGTAGCGAGTTGATAGCATAGGTGGCGTAGCCGCAGTGAATCATCAGATTCTGCAACTCGATAGCACGGCGGAGGGGGGCTCCCAACTTCAACAACTCTTCGCAAAGGTCATGTCGTGCAGTCATCAGGTCATGCCGCATAAAAACCTGTCGAACGATTGAATAGACATAGGGAGAGTGGACTCCGTGGCCGCGGAAATGGCGAATACGTGCCAAGCGGTTCGGCAACTGTCGGATGCCGTAAAGGCGTTGTTTCAAGGTTCGTCCGCTGTGCTTCATGGTTGTATGGATTATTTTTTCAAAAGTCCTGCCAAGCGACCGGTCGAGAAGGCAATCTGAAGGTTATAACCGCCGGTGTTGGCATCCAAATCCAAGACCTCTCCGGCAAAGTATAATCCTTTGATTTTGAGCGACTCCATCGTGTATTTATTCACTTCATCGCAGCGAACACCTCCGGCTGTAACCACAGCGAAGGGGAAGGGTGCGTAGTCTGTGATGGGGAAGACGAAGCCCTTCAGCAACTTAACCAAACGCTCCTTCTCTGTATCGGTAATCTTGCGAATATAGTTTTTCGAGTGGATGTCCAATTCGTTGGCAATGGGCATTACCAAGGGCTTTGGAACCAATTTACGCAACAATTCGGAGAAGAATTCGTCGGGCTGCATCTCCTCAAGTTCGCGCTCGATACGATCGCGTAACATCTCTTCTGTAAGTCCGGGCTTAAGGTCTACAACCAACTTCACGCGCTTCTCATCAATCAAGGCATCCACGGCATCGCGACTGACACGCAGGGCTACAGCCCCCTCGATACCGCGCTCCGAGAAACCAATTTCACCGAACTCCTCGCGCACCTCCTCACCCTCGACAAAGAGTTTGACACGGACATTGCGGAGCAGAAGTTTATCCATGAATTTGAGTTGGGGATGCGACGATTTAAGGGGTGTGAGCGAGGGGCGTACCGGTTCGATGGTATGGCCCAAATCGGCCGCAAAGAGGTAGCCATCGCCTGTAGAGCCTGTTCCCGGGTAGCTGACACCGCCCGTGCAGACAATAATGGCTGCAGCCTCCTCTTTACGAGAGAACCCGCGCTTGTTCATATATTTCACGCCATATACCCTATTTCCAGTAGTCAGCACCTCTTGTACGCGGCTGTTATACTCGATTTTAACGCCATTTTCTACACAATACTCCAATAGAGCATTGGCCACATCCCACGCCTTACCGCTCTTGGGAAAGACGCGCTCACCGCGCTCAATGTCGAGTTTTACACCCATGCGCTCGAAGAAACGAATGGTTGCCTTGTTGTTGAACTCGGCAAAGGCCACCTCGAAAAAGTCTGCATTGGTGCGGACATGCGTGAGGAACTCCTCGGGCGGCCGGGCATTCGTGAGGTTGCAACGTCCCTTACCCGAAATGCGCACCTTGCGGCCCGATTTCTCCATCTTTTCGAGCAGCAACACACGCTTGCCGCTACGGGCTGCCGTTCCGGCTGCCATCATGCCTGCGGCTCCTGCTCCGATGACAATCACATCGTAGGGTTGGCGCAGACGATTTTCCGTTGTTTGGGTATCCATTTCGTGAATCATAGGACAAAGATAACGTAAAATGGGCAATGAACAATGAGTAATGAGCAATTATTTTTATCATAAGCAAAAGCCTGTTACTCGATACCATTGCTTGATAAGAGGCCGTAGCGGCTCAAGTAATCTTTATTCTTAGGGATTCTATTGATCGAACTTTCCTATTTGATACTGTATGGTCCGAGATTCGTTGAATAACTTGCGTTATAAAAATCCCCCGAAAGGGTTGTATACCTTTTCGGGGGATTAACCAAGGAGTAAATTAATACTCCTGAAAATCATCAAATTAGGCCTCGAGAGCGAAACGCTTGTAAGCTACTACGGTAGCCTCCTTGTCGGCCTTCTGGATGAACTCGCGGATCGACTCCTTCTCGCCTACTACGCACTGGTTCAGAAGCGTGTTCTCCTCGAAGAACTTGCGCATCTTACCCTCGGCAATCTTCTCCAAGATAGCATCGGGCTTGTTAGCGTTCTTGGGATCCTGCTTCATGGCCTCGATGGCGATCTTACGCTCGTGCTCTACGGTCTCTGCGGGGCAGTCGCTCTCGTCAATCGAGATGGGGGCCATAGCCGTAGCCTGCATGGCAACAGTGTGGGCAACCTCCTCCGAGATCTCCTTGTTGAAGCCAAGTACGGTACCGAGCTTCTTGTTGAAGTGAACGTAAGCGTGGCAGTAGGGAGCCTCGATACGAGCGTAGTAAGCCAGCTCGCACTTCTCGCCGGTCTGACCCGACTTCTCGGTTACCATCTCCTCTACGGTTACACCCTCAGCGTTCTTGGTAGCCAACAGGGCTGCGGTGTCGGCTGCATCGGCAGCAACGGCAACCTCCAGCATGGCGTTAGCCGAAGCCGAGAACTCTACGTTCTGAGCTACGAAGTCGGGCTCGCAAGCGAGGCACAAGATGTAGGCCTTCGTGCCTACGATCTTCGTTACAACAACACCCTCGGTAGCGGTGCGATCGGCACGCTTGGCTACGATCAACTTACCCTTCTCGCGGATAATGTCCTGAGCGCGAGCGAAATCGCCCTCAGCCTCCATCAGAGCCTTCTTGCAGTCCATCATACCGGCACCGGTCATCTTGCGGAGCTTCATTACATCAGCTGCTTTGATTTCCATAGTTTTCTATTTTTTTTGTTATTAAATACGTTGTTCAAAAAATGGGCCGCACGGGCCTTGTCGGCGGGTTGTACCCACGTCCGTGCTCCTGCGGCCCCAAAATAAATTGTAGCGTCGTTACTCAGCAGCCTGCTCGGTGGCAGCAACTACCTCGGCAACCGTAGCCTCAGCGGCATCAACATTGGCCTTAACGGCCTTCTTGATGCGGGGCTTAGCCTGCTTGGTAGCGGCAGCCTCCTGAGCCTCGTTCTCCTGTGCCTCCTTCTCCTTCTCGAGCTTGCGCTCCTCAACACCCTCGTTGATGGCGGCGCACATAGCGTCCAGAATTACGGCAATCGACTTCGTAGCATCGTCATTTGCAGGGATTACGTAATCAATGTCGGTCGGATCACAACAAGTATCAACCATTGCAAATACGGGGATGTTGAGTCGCTTGGCCTCCTTAACAGCGTTGGCCTCCTTCTGTACGTCTACTACGAACAGAGCCGAGGGAAGACGGGTCAGGTCGGCGATCGAACCAAGGTTCTTCTCCAACTTGGCACGCTGACGCTCGATCTGGAGCTTCTCGCGCTTCGAGAAGTTGTCGAACGTACCGTCACCCAGCATCTTGTCGATGGTGGCCATCTTCTTCACAGCCTTACGGATGGTGGGGAAGTTGGTGAGCATACCACCGGCCCAACGCTCCGTTACATAAGGCATGCCGATAGCGGCTACCTTCTCGGCTACGATCTCCTTGGCCTGCTTCTTCGTAGCAACGAAGAGTACACGGCGACCGCTCTTGGCGATCTGCTTCATGGCGGCAGCAGCCTCCTCAATCTTCAGCACGGTCTTGTGCAGGTCGATGATGTGGATGCCATTCTTCTCCATGAAGATATAAGGAGCCATTTTGGGGTTCCACTTACGCTTCAGGTGACCAAAGTGAGCACCTGCTTCGAGCAACATTTCAAAATTAGTACGCATTGTTTTGTCTTTTTTAATTTTTGTTTTTACTTTTCTTCAACTTGCGGGTAGCACTACCCTACATTCAGGCAACGGTCCCACAAGTTTTTCGCATCTTGAGCAATCGTCCGGTAGGTTGTTCCTTCGGGGAGCAAGTCCGCACGATTTGAGAACTCTTGATGCCGTTGTGTCGCAATAAAAAGTGCTGCGGAGCGAATATTAACGCTTCGAGAACTGGAACTTGCGACGTGCACCGGGCTGACCGGGCTTCTTACGCTCCACCTCACGGGGATCACGCATCAGGAAGCCGTTCTTCTTCAGAACCGAGCGATACTCCTCAGCGTTTACCTCGCACAAGGCACGGGCGATACCCAGACGGGCGGCCTCAGCCTGACCCTTGATACCGCCACCATCGAGGTTGATGGTTACGTCGAACTGCTCCAGGGTGTTGGTAACCAACAGGGGCTGCTTCACCTCATAGCGCAGGATTTCGAGCGGGAAATATACGTCGAGAGCTTTGTGGTTAATGGTGATCTGACCATTGCCGGGCTTCAGAAATACGCGAGCCACAGCAGCCTTACGGCGACCTACGGTATTGATAACTTCCATAATCTTCTCTCTTACTTAAGTTCGTTCAACTTGATAGCCTTGGGGTTCTGGGCAGCGTGCGGGTGCTCGGCGCCAGCATATACCTTCAGGTTCTTGATGATAGCCTCGCCCAGGCGAGTCTTGGGGAGCATACCCTTTACAGCGTGCTCGATCACGAAGGTCGGGCGACGGTTCAGGTAGTCTTCGGGAGTAGCGAAACGCTGACCACCGGGGTGACCCGTGTAGCGAACATACTCCTTCTCAGTCATCTTCTTGCCGGTCAGCTTTACCTTGTCGGCGTTGATTACGATCACATAGTCACCGCAATCAGCGTGGGGGGTGAAGCTCGGCTTGTTCTTGCCGCGCAGGATCTTGGCAACCTGCGACGCAAGGCGTCCCAGCACCTCGTCGGTAGCATCGATCACATACCAATCCTTCTGAATGGTAGCTGCGTTCGCCGAGATGGTCTTGTAGCTTAATGAATCCATTTTTTACGTTTAGTTAATAACTTGTTTTTTAATGTAATCCGCCTACTTTTCTTCAAAGTAGTGGCGCAAAAGTACAACTAATTTTTTTATCCTGCAAGAAACTGATGAAAAAAATTCTTCATTTTTTGTAATTTATTGATATTCAGTGCCCCCAAAAGAAACTTTCGTTTTTTAAATTGGAAATTGAAATAACTCCTCATTCTTAATTCAAATAATAAAGCCTCGCAGATAAACTGCGAGGCCTTATTATTATATAGGTATACCACCCTATCCGAGGAACGAGAGCAGCAGACCGGCGGCAACGGCCGAGCCTACCACACCGGCTACGTTCGGACCCATGGCGTGCATCAGCAGGAAGTTCGAGGGGTTGCATTCCTGACCTACCTTCTGCGATACGCGGGCAGCCATCGGCACTGCCGATACGCCGGCCGAACCGATCAGCGGGTTGATCTTGCTACCATCCTTCAGGAAGAGGTTCATCAGCTTGGCGAAGAGTACGCCGCAAGCCGTGGCTACACCGAAAGCGATGACACCCATCACGATGATCTTGATGGTCTCGAGCTTCAAGAAGGTATCGGCCGTAGCCGTGGCACCTACCGTGAGACCCAGGAAGATCACTACGATGTTCATCAGCTCGTTCTGCACGGTCTTCGAGAGACGATCTACCACGCCGCACTCCTTCATCAGGTTACCCAACATGAGGCAACCGATCAGCGGAGCTGCATCGGGCAACAGCAGCGAGATGATCGAGGCGATGATGATCGGGAAGAGGATCTTCTCCTTCTTCGTTACAGGACGCAGTTGCTGCATCTTGATCTCGCGCTCCTCCTTCGTGGTGAGCAGCTTCATGATGGGAGGCTGAATCACCGGCACGAGGGCCATGTAGGAGTAGGCGGCTACAGCGATCGGGCCCAGCAACTCGGGGGCCAAACGGGCCGTGAGGAAGATGGCCGTGGGGCCGTCAGCACCACCGATGATACCGATTGATCCTGCCTGCTCGGGGGTGAAGCCCAAAGCGTAGGCACCGATGAAGGTGGCGAAGATACCCACCTGGGCAGCAGCACCCAGCAAGAAGCTCTTCGGGTTGGCAATCAGCGGACCGAAGTCGGTCATGGCGCCCACGCCCACGAAGATCAAGCAGGGATAGATACCGAGCTTCACGCCCAGATAGAGGTAGTCCAACAAACCGGCTCCGTCCTTGAAGTCGGCCCAATGTACATGGCCACCGGCAAAGAGCTCCTCGTGGAAGAGGCCGGCACCCGGGAGGTTCGTCAGGAGCATACCGAAGGCGATGGTCATCATCAGCATCGGCTCGTACTCCTTCTTAATGGCCAGGTAGAGCAGGAAGAAAGCGATCAGGATCATAATGAAGTTACCCACGCCCATTCCGGAAAAGAAGGCCGTGAAACCCATCGACCCGAAGAACTTCTCGATGCTCTCCAGTGCGAAATTGGATTGAAGAAGAGTCATCATAGCTACTCGATCACAATCAGGTTATCGCCCTCCATCACGGTAGCACCCTGCTGTACGCATACAGACTTGACTACACCGGCGCGGTCGGCGTTGATTTCGTTCTCCATCTTCATAGCCTCCAGGACGAGCAACGACTGGCCTGCGGCCACCTTGTCGCCCTCCTTCACCTTCACGGTCAGTACCGTACCGGGCAGCGGGCTCTTTACGGTGTGGCCGCTACCACCGGCGGCGGCTACCTGTGCGGGACGCGAAGGAGCAGTCATGGTGGGGGTTACTGCAATGTTGCTGGCAGCCGTAGGAACGGGGGCTACCTGGGGTTTCTTGGCCGTCGAGCCCTTGCCACCCTCGATCTCCACCTCGTAGGCCGTACCGTTTACGGTAACGTGAGCCAGCGTCGAGGCCTCGTTTACTTCGTCAATGGTCACTTCGTAGTTGTGGCCGTTTACTTTCAAAGAATATTTTTTCATCTCTTTTTCTTACTTAAAACTTGCGGTCAGGTAATTGGGTTAAGCCGTGGATCTTCGAGCTCCAGGGCGAGTAAGCACGTTTGATGCTCAGAATGGTCAGCACCTCCGACTCCTTGTCGTGCAGATCGCTCTTGTAGAGCTTCAGGGCCGTCATGATGGCGGCTACCTCCTCCTCATGCAGCGACAGGGTCTGCTTGGGCTTCGAGGCGCGGTGCCAGGTTACCACCTTGCCGAAGGCCTGCATGACGAATACCAGCAGTACCAATACGGCAAAGACCAACACCACGCTGATCAGCGACGTCCAAAGAACCTGCGACCAATCCCAGTTTGCTTGTAACAGAATCATAATTCTATACGTTTAGGATGGTTTACAAAGGAATGTTCGAGTGCTTCTTGGGCGGGTTCTGCAAACGCTTCGTAGCGAGCGACTGCAGGGCGCGAATGATGCGGAAGCGCGTGTTGCGCGGCTCGATCACGTCGTCAATGTAGCCGTAGCGGGCAGCGTTGTAGGGGTTCGAGAACTTGTCGCGGTACTCCTGCTCCTTCTCGGCAACAAACTTGGCCTTCTCCTCGGGATTCTCGATGGCAGCCAGAGCCTTGGCCTGCAGTACCTCTACAGCACCGCTGGCACCCATCACGGCGATCTCGGCCGTAGGCCATGCGTAGTTGATATCGCCACGGATGTGCTTCGACGACATCACGATGTAGGCACCACCATAAGCCTTACGCAGCGTAACGGTTACCTTCGGTACCGTAGCCTCGCAGTAGGCAAAGAGCAACTTGGCACCGTGGGTAATTACACCACCATACTCCTGAGTCGTACCGGGCAGGAAGCCGGGAACGTCTACGAGCGTTACGAGCGGAATGTTGAAGGCATCGCAGAAGCGAACAAAGCGGGCAGCCTTGCGCGAAGCGTTGATGTCGAGTACACCGGCCATGAACTTGGGCTGGTTGGCGATGATACCTACCGACTGACCGTTGAAGCGAGCGAAGCAGGTGATGATGTTCTTGGCATAACCGGCCGAAGGCTCGAGGAAGTCGCCGTTGTCGACGATGGCACGAATTACATCGTACATGTCGTAAGCCTTGTTCGGGTTGTCGGGGATGATCTCGTTGAGCGTGTCATCCAGGCGGTCGATGCGGTCGGTGCATACAGCCATCGGGGTCTCCTCCATGTTGTTCTGGGGGATGTAGCTGATCAGCTTCTTGATCACCTCGATACCCTCCTCCTCGGTGTCAACAGCAAACTGCGCTACACCCGACTTGGTGGTGTGCATCGTGGCACCACCCAACTGCTCCTGGGTAACATCCTCGCCCGTTACGGTCTTTACTACCTTCGGGCCCGTGAGGAACATGTTCGAGGTCTCCTTCTTCATGATGATGAAGTCGGTCAAGGCGGGCGAGTAAACGGCACCACCGGCGCAGGGGCCGAAGATGGCCGAGATCTGCGGAATCACACCCGACGACATCACATTGCGCTGGAAGATGTTGGCGTAACCGGCCAAAGCATTCACACCCTCCTGGATACGGGCACCACCCGAGTCGTTCAGACCGATGCAGGGAGCACCATTGCGCATGGCCATATCCTGGATCTTGCAGATCTTGTCGGCCAACGAGATCGACAACGAACCTGCCGTTACGGTGAAGTCCTGTGCGAAGACGTAAACCAGACGGCCGGCAATCGTACCGTAACCGGTTACTACACCATCACCAAAGGTGTGGCTCTTCTCCATACCGAAGTCGTAGCAGCGGTGCGTAACGAACATGTCGAACTCCTCGAAGCTACCCTCGTCCAGCAGCATTTCGATACGCTCACGGGCCGTGAACTTACCCTTGGCGTGCTGCTTCTCGATTGCCTTCTGGCCACCACCCATACGAGCCTTCTCGCGATTCTCGATGAGCTGGTTGATTTTGTTTTGAATTTCGCTCATATCAGTTTTGTGTTTTCCAGTGGATTATTTGTTCTTGTTCTCGCAGAGCTCGGTCAGGATGCCCTGGGTCGATTTCGGGTGGAGGAAGGCGATCGTCAGACCCTCGGCACCCTTGCGCGGAGTCTTGTCGATCAGACGAAGACCCTTCGCCTCGGCGTCAGCCAGCTGCTCCTCGATGTTTTCGCAAGCCAGAGCCATGTGGTGGATGCCGGGGCCCTTGGTCTCCAGGTACTTGGCGATGGTCGACTCCTCCGAGGTGGGCTCCAGGAGCTCGATCTTGGTCTGACCCAGCATGAAGAAGGCGGTACGTACCTTCTGGTCGGCCACCTCCTCGATGGCATAACACTTCAGGCCCAACATATTCTCCCAGTAGGGAATGGCCTCTTCCAACGACTTCACGGCAATGCCGAGATGCTCAATGTGTGATACTTTCATAACTTTTAGTTTTTTGAAGTTAATATTTTGGTTAATTTGTTAATTGTTCGACTTTTCTGTTCTTTGTTTTTGTGCCCCCGAGTCCCGATTTTGGGTCGGGAGGTTCCGGATGGCTTAAAATCATACAAAGATAGCCCGAAAAAATGGATAAAAAAAATTATTTCTCCCCTTTTTTTGAGAAATTCTCGGGGTGAGTGAGGCTTTTCGGCAGAGGTCTGGGGTGTGGGTGGGATCGGCTCGAGGTGCAAAGGGTTGTTCTTGCTGTGGAATACCCTCCATTGCTCTCCTCTTGGCTCGTATGGCAAAAATAATTACCCGTAGGGCATTGCTCATTGCTCATTTTTTTGTATCTTTGTGTAACAAAGTGCAACGACCATGGCTTTTACGAAAATAGAACATTACGAAAAAGAGTATTTGGATCAGCATCACGATAGTGCGCTTAATGTGTCGGAAGGTGTTGCGGATCAGCCTATTGTAAGTCCCTACTTCAAGAAGCGCAAGAAGCGCAGACTCTCCACCGATGAGTTTGTCGAAGGGATCCTTCAGGGCAATATCACCATCCTCTCGCAGGCCATTACCCTGGTCGAGTCGTCGAACCCCGACCACTATGCCCAGGCACAGGAGATCATCGAGCGTTGTCTACCCTATGCCGGCAAGTCGGTGCGCATCGGTATCACGGGTGTTCCCGGAGCGGGTAAATCGACCTTCATCGAGGCGGTGGGCAACATGGTAACCTCGATGAACCACAAGTTGGCAGTCTTGGCCATTGACCCCTCGTCGGAGCGCAGCGGTGGTTCGATCCTGGGCGATAAGACCCGTATGGAGACTATTTGTGCTAATCCCAATATCTTTATCCGTCCTTCGCCCTCGGCCGGTTCACTTGGCGGTGTGGCGCGTAAGACGCGCGAAACGGTGGTCTTGTGCGAGGCGGCGGGCTACGATGTGATCTTCATTGAGACGGTGGGTGTAGGACAGTCCGAGACGGCCGTACACTCCATGGTTGACCTCTTTATGTTGTTGCAGATTTCGGGTGCCGGTGATGAGTTGCAGGGCATCAAGCGTGGTATCATGGAGATGGCCGACTTGATGGTGATCACCAAGGCTGATGGCGAGAATGTACACAAGGCGGAGTTGGCCCGTACCCAATTTCAGGGGGCCTTGCGCCTCTTCCCTATCCCCGAATCGGGTTGGAAACCGCAGGTCTTCACCTGTTCGTCGGTGGCCGGCGTAGGCTTGGAGCAGGTGTGGTATGGCGTGGAGAAGTACCTCGAGCATACGCAACAGAACGGCTATTTTCAGCACAACCGTAACCGACAGAATAAGTATTGGATGTATGAGTCGATCAACGAGGCCCTGAAGCAGAGTTTCTACCTCAACCCCGAGATCGAACAACTTATTCCCGAGTATGAGAAGCAGGTGTTGGAGGACAAGATGTCGTCGTTTATCGCCGCCCACCAACTCCTCGACAAGTACTTTGCGAAGTAGTTTATTTGCAAATTCGGAGTTAGACTTCTCCTTGCATTGGATCTGTATTTAACAAACAAAAAATCCGCCATCAGGCGGATTTTTTGTTCTTCATTCCTTATTCTTTGTTCTTCTCCCGAATCAGCTCCTCGACCAGGCGCGGAAGTCCCTCGGCCGAGCGGGCCTGGATGTGGGTGAGAGGGTTGCGGATCAGACGCGTGTCGGGCTTGCCCGGGTCTACGAGGATGATCGGCACCTCGGGGCGTGCGTAGTGGACGAGCGAAGCAGCGGGATAGACCGCCAGCGAGGTTCCCACGACGATTAGTAGGTCTGCCTTCTCGACCAGCGCTGTGGCGGGCTCGATCATTGGCACCGACTCGCCGAAGAAGACGATGTGGGGGCGCAGGAGCGAGCCATCGGGGGCGGTGGCATTGAGAGGCTGCTCCCACCCCTCGATCGGCACGATGAGTTCGGGGTTGCGCGACGAGCGCAGCTTCATCAGTTCTCCGTGGAGATGGAGCACGCTCGATGAGCCTGCTTGTTCGTGCAGGTTGTCCACATTTTGGGTGATCACCTCCACGTCGAAGTGCTTTTCGAGTTCGGCAATGGCGTAGTGGCCCGCGTTGGGCTTGCGTTCGAAGAGTTCGCGGCGGCGCTTGTTGTAGAATTCGACCACCAGGGCGCGGTTGCGCTGAAGGGCCTCGGGGGTACAGACATCCTCGATGCGGTACTGTGCCCACAAGCCGTCCGAGTCGCGGAAGGTGGCGATCCCACTGTCGGCGCTCACGCCCGCTCCGGTAAAGACTACGATCTTTTTCATCGGCTTATATTTTTTCTCTCTATAACCTCATGGATGAGTTGCATGCCCACCATTGTTACTCCGGCAAGTACGCCTCCGGTGATTCGGATCACCCCTTCGGGATCCTCCCAACTCCCCCACTCCTCGGTCAGCAGAGTCGGGGCAAGGATCAGCGCGATGAGGATTAAAACCGACACGACCACCCAAAAGAGGGCACGGCCTCGCGAGGTGGATTGGTACATGGCCATCGCTTCGGCCTCCTCCTTTAAGATCTTTTCGCGCACGGCCTCGGGGGTGGAGGCGGTGGCAATCAGGATCCCGAAGAGGGCTGCCACGGCGCAGATCAGGGCCTCTTTTCCGGCTGTTAGGAGCAGAATGTCGCGTGCGATGTCGGCCTCCAGACCGATCAACACGATGACGCTAAAGCCGATGGCCGCCGCTACGGGCAACCCCAACCAAAGGCGTGTGTGGATGAATCTACCCCACCGCTCGGCCGTAAATTGGTACTGCCACTTTCTTTTTAGTTCTTTCATAGGATTCTCTTTTTACGTTGAAATTTTCGTTCCAGGATTCGGCTGTTCAATTCGCGACAAGTGCGTCGCCACATCCACCAGCCACCTGCCCCAATCAGCAGGAGAAATCCTCCCATAGTGATCAACACACCGAGGGGTTCCGTGTCGCGGCTTCTGAGCCAAATCACCAAGGCGCAGAGCAGAAAGGCTCCTCCTGCGGTGATGCCACAGCCCATTACGCGCTCCCACCGTTTGCGGGGCGAGAGCTTCATCCAAGTGCGGAAGATGTCGCCCACGAAGAGAGCCAGGCAGATCCACTTGACCACCTCGACCCAAAGGGCATCGGGGGTGCCAAGCCTCTCGCCCAATCGGTCGACGCCAAGGGCCGCCAGGATGGCGATCATCGATATGTAAGAGCCTAAGCGGAAGCGGCCCCAACTATTCTTACCGATTTTAATTCTCAGATTTTTCATCACTCTCTTCGCTTTTAGCAGGTTTGGACTTCGATTTCTTCAGGCGGCCGCTGCGGCGCAGTGCCTCGGCGATGATCCACTGCAACTGGCCGTTGGTCGAGCGGAATTCGTCCGCCGCCCACTGCTCTACAGCCTCCATCGTCTCGGCATCCACGCGCAGTACAAAACTCTTTGTTGCCTCCTTTGCCATAGTTCAAGGATCTTGTTTTTAATGATGCAGGGTTCCGGTGTTCACCACAGGCTGGGCCGACTCATCGCCACACAGCACCACCAGAAGGTTCGATACCATGGCGGCTTTGCGCTCCTCGTCGAGCTCCACGACCTCCTCTTCCGAGAGTTTCTCGATGGCCATCTTCACCATCGAAACGGCACCCTCTACGATCTTTTCGCGGGCCGAGATGATGGCATCGGCTTGCTGGCGACGCAACATCACGGCTGCAATTTCGGGGGCGTAGGCCAAGTAGTTGATGCGTGCCTCCACTACCTCGATGCCGGCCATGGCCAAGCGCTCGGCCACCTTCTGCTCCAACTGCTCGTTGATCTCGTCGGAGCTCGAACGCAGGGTCAGTTCGTCGCTGGCGGCCGTGTTGTTGTCGTAGGCGTAGCAGCCCGCCACCTGACGCAGGGCGGCATCGCTCTGCACCGAGACGAAGTTCTCGAGGATCTTCATGCGGTCGCTGGCCGAAACACCCGCGCCGGCGGCCGTCTGCGGAGCATCGATGTCGAATACCGCCTTGTAGATCTCCTCCTGCTTGATCTTCCATACCAAAACCAAGCCGATCAGCACCGGATTACCTGTCTTGTCATTCACCTTGATGGGTTCGGCATTGAGGTTGCGAGCACGCAGCGAGATGTGCTTGGCCGACATGAAGGGGTTCACCCACCAAAAGCCTGTCTTGAGGAAGTTGCCGCGGTACTCGCCGAAGAAGAGCAACACGCGCGCCTCGTTGGGCTCCAAGAGCATGAAACCGAACAGGCAGATGAAGGCGACCAAATTGCCGAAAATGCCCAGGCCGATCAGCCAGCCTCCCAGCGTGATGGACTCGGCATTGACGCCCGCCACGATCGAGTAGATGCTGCCACCCATCGCGGCTAAAATCAAGAACAGAGCCACGAAACCGTTGGCCTTCCACCCTTGGTACTCAAAATTCTTCTTCTCCATAGTTGTGCTTTTTATTAGGTTGTTAAAATGATATTATTTTGATATCACAAAGGTAGAATCATTTTTTTAATTCTGCAACATTTTTTTTATTTTTTTTCTTCATCGCATAAAAAAAGAAGAAGCCACCCCTTTTTCGGGATGACTTCTTGCCATAGATGTTTTTTTATTGGTCGGCTTATTCGAACTTCTCGCCACGCAGCCACACCTGCTCGATCAGCGGGGTTTGGTAGGCGTAGGGGAAGAAGGCGAGCGACGGCAAGGGCTTGGTGAGGAAGAAGTTGGCGATCTTTCCCACGGTGATTGAGCCGTAGTCGGCCGAGGCCCCCATCGCGTAGGCACCGTTGAGCGTGGTGGCGTTGAGCGACTCGGCGGGGGTGAGTTTCATGCGGATCGAGCCCAGGGCCATCACCATGCGCATATTGCCCGACGGCGAGGAGCCCGGGTTGTAGTCCGAAGCCAGGGCGACACCCAGGCCGGCATCGATCATGCGGCGGCACTCCGTGTAGGGCATACCCAAGAAGAGCGAGGCTCCCGGAAGACCCGTAGGCATCGTATTCGACCCTTTCAGGCACTCAATCTCCACCTCCGTGGTGCGCTCCAGGTGGTCCACCGATTGGGCATCAAACTCGACACCCACCTGTACACCGCCCGACACGGCCAACTCGTTGGCGTGGATCTTGGGCTTCAGGCCGTGCTCCTGACCCGCTTTGAGGATCTTGGCCGTCTCCTCTACGGTGAAGAACCCTTCATCACAGAAGACATCAACGAACTCGGCCAGTCCCTCCTTTGCGACGGCAGGAATCATCTCCTCGCAGACCAAATCGACATACTCCGCCTGGCGACCGCGATAGGCTCTGCCCACGGCGTGGGCTCCGAGGAAGGTGGCCTTCACCCCGATGGGCGAACTCTCCTTGATGCGACGAATCACGCGCAGCATTTTCAACTCATCCTCCACCGTAAGGCCATAGCCCGACTTGATCTCCACACAGCCCGTACCCATACGAATCACCTCGTTTACACGCTCCATGGCTTGGCGGTAGAGCTCCTCTTCGCTTGTCTCGTGCAGGCGGTCGGCCGAATTGAGGATGCCACCGCCACGCTTGGCGATCTCCTCGTAACTCAGGCCGTTGATCTTGTCCAAGAACTCCTGTTCGCGGCTGCCGGCATAGACCAAGTGGGTGTGGGCATCGCAGAACGAGGGAAAGAGCCAGCGACCCTGGGCATCCACTACCCTATCGGCTTCGGGCTTCTCCTCCCCTTGGCCATAGGCGGCGATGCGCTCATCCTCGATCAAGAGCCAGGCCCCCTCGAGCATCTCGAGTTCGTTCATCGCGCGACCCTCTTTGCGCAGTACGCCCGCGGGCACGAGGCCCACGAGCATACCGATATTCTCTACTCTTGTCTTCATACCTTATATATTAAAGGCCCTTGACAAACTCCACCGACGAAGCGATGTGGGGATACATCACCTGATCGTCATCGACGAAGGGAACGACCTTGCGGTAGTCGGCCACAAGCTGCTCGAGTTTCTCCGACGAGCGGGCCGGACGGCGGAACTCCAAGGCCTGGGCGGCGTTGAAGAGCTCGATGGCCAGCACGCGCTCCGTATTGCATACCACGCGGTAGAGCTTCGTGGCCGAATTTGAACCCATGCTGACATGGTCCTCCTGACCCTGCGACGAGGGGATCGAGTCGCACGAAGCGGGCCAGCAGAGCCCCTTCGACTGGCTCACGATCGAGGCAGCTGTGTACTGCGGAATCATGAAGCCGCTGTTCAGACCGGGCTTGGCCACCAGGAACTTCGGCAGGCCTCTTTCGCCCGAGATGAGCTGGTAGATGCGACGCTCCGAGATATTTCCCAATTCGGCAACAGCGATGGCCAAGAAGTCCATCGGCAGGGCGATGGGCTGGCCGTGGAAGTTACCGGCCGAGATCACCTTGTCCTCGTCGGGGACAATGGTCGGGTTGTCGGTCGCGGAGTTGATCTCTGTGGTCAGTACGCTGGCCACATAGGCGATCGTATCTTTCGATGCGCCGTGTACCTGCGGGATGCAGCGGAACGAATAGGGATCCTGTACATGTACCTTCTTGCGGGCGATGAGCTCCGAGCCGGCTAACAGTTCGCGCATCACGCGGGCCGTCTCCAACTGTCCGCTGTGGGCACGAACTACATGCACCGAGTTGTCGAAGGGCTCCTGGCGGCCGTCGAAGGCCTCCAGTGAGATGGCACCCACCAGGTCGGCCACGCGGCTCAGGCGTTTCGACTGGATGAGGGCCCACACGCCATACGAGCTCATGAACTGCGTACCGTTCAAGAGGGCAAGACCCTCCTTGGATTTCAACTCGATGGGCTTCCAGCCCTTCTCCTTGAGAACGCTCTCTGCCTTGACGATTTGGCCCTTATACTCCACTTCTCCCAGACCGATCAGCGGCAGGCACATGTGGGCCAGAGGCGAGAGGTCGCCCGAAGCTCCGAGCGAACCTTGCTGATAAACAACAGGCAGAATATCCTCGTTGAAGAAATCGACCAGACGCTGTACGGTGCAGAGCTGTACGCCCGAGTGGCCGTAAGAGAGCGACTGCACCTTCAGCAGGAGCATCAACTTCACGATCTCGTTGGGTACGCGCTCGCCCGTACCACAGGCGTGCGACATCATCAGGTTCTTCTGCAACTGCGAGAGTTCGTCGGCACCTACCGAGATGTTGCACAGCGAACCAAAACCGGTAGTAACACCGTAGATAGGCTCTTTCTGCGACTTCATTTTGTTGTCGAGGTACTCGCGGCAGCGCACGATGCGGGTCGTGGCATCCTCGCTCAGGGCGAGTTTTTTATTCTCTTTTAGAATCGCCTCCACGCACTCGATGGAGAGGTGCGCCGAGCTTATTTCATGGATCATAGTTCTCTTTTTCTTTAGGTTGTTATTTCAAAGCATTTTTGATCAGTTCCTCGTCGGCGATGTTCGGGAGCGTAACCTTCAGCCCGGGGGTGCGCTCCATCTCGCGCTTGATGGCGAAGATGGCACCCTCGTTACGAGCCCAGCTGCGACGGGCAATACCGTTGTTTACATCCCACAGCAACATCTCACGGATGTGGCGATCCGAGTCCTCCGAGCCGTCGATCACCATACCGAAGCCGCCGTTGATCACCTCGCCCCAGCCTACGCCGCCACCGTTGTGGATCGAAACCCAGGTGGCACCGCGGAACGAGTCGCCGATAACGTTGTGTACCGCCATATCGGCCGTAAACGACGAGCCGTCGTAGATGTTCGAGGTCTCGCGATAAGGCGAGTCGGTACCCGATACATCGTGGTGGTCGCGACCCAATACTACGGGAGCCGAGAGTTCTCCGCGCTTCAGGGCCTCGTTGAAGGCCAAAGCGATCTTCGTGCGGCCCTCGCTGTCGGCGTAGAGGATACGCGCTTGCGAACCCACCACCAACTTATTCTTCTGAGCCTCCTTGATCCAGTGGATGTTGTCGTCGAGCTGGCCGGCGATTTCGGCAGGAGCCGTCTTGCGGATCTCCTCCAATACCTCGGTTGCCAGGCGGTCGGTCGTGGCCAGATCCTCGGGCGTACACGAGGTACATACCCAACGGAAGGGGCCGAAGCCGTAATCGAAGAACATCGGGCCCATGATATCCTGTACATAGGAGGGGTAGCGGAAACGCTTACCATCGGCAGCCATCACCTCGGCACCGGCACGCGAAGCCTCCAGCAGGAAGGCGTTGCCGTAGTCGAAGAAGTACATGCCGCGGTCGGCCAACTTATTGATGGCGGCAGCCTGACGGCGTAACGACTCCTGTACGCGACGCTTGAACTCCTCGGGATTCTCGGCCATCATGCGGTTCGACTCCTCGTAGCTCAATCCCACGGGATAGTAGCCTCCGGCCCAGGGGTTGTGCAGCGAGGTTTGGTCCGAGCCGAGCTCCACACTCATCTCCTCCTCGGCCAGTCGCTCCCACAGATCGACCACATTGCCCTGGTAGGCAAACGATACGGCCTCCTTGTTGGCGCAAGCTTGCTTTACGCGGGGCAGCAGTTCGTCGAGCGAGGTGTAGACCTCGTCTACCCACCCTTGCGAGTGGCGCTTTGCTACGGCGTGGGGATTCACCTCGGCGGTGATGCTCACCACACCCGAGATCACTCCCGCCTTGGGTTGGGCACCCGACATGCCACCCAAACCGGCCGTAACGAACAACATACCACGGATATCCTTCTCACCGGGCTTCAGTCGCTTGCGAGCCGCGTTCAGTACCGTGATGGTGGTACCGTGTACGATACCCTGCGGGCCGATATACATATAGGAGCCGGCTGTCATCTGACCATACTGTGATACACCCAAGGCATTGAACTTCTCCCAATCGTCGGGCTTCGAGTAGTTGGGGATTACCATTCCGTTGGTTACGATTACGCGAGGTGCATCGGGGTGCGAGGGGAACAAGCCCATCGGGTGGCCCGAGTACATCACCAGCGTCTGCTCGTCGGTCATCTGCGAAAGGTACTGCATGGCCAGGCGATACTGGGCCCAGTTTTGGAAGACGGCACCATTACCGCCATAAGTAATCAACTCGTGGGGGTGCTGAGCCACAGCATAATCCAGGTTGTTCTGGATCATCATCATGATGGCCGCAGCCTGGCGCGAGCGGTGGGGGTAGTCGTCGATGTTGCGCGCCTTCATCTCGTAGTCGGGACGCAGGCGGTACATGTAGATGCGACCATACTCCTTGAGCTCCTCGGCAAACTCCTTGGCCAACTCGGCATGGTGCTTCTCGGGGAAGTAACGCAGGGCATTCTTCAGGGCTAGAACGCGCTCCTCATCCGAGAGAATCTCCTTGCGGCGCGGGGCATGGTTTACCGTGGTGTCATAGGGCTTCGGAGCGGGCAACTGATCGGGAATACCCGCTACGATATCTTTTCTAAATTGCTCTAAAGTCATTGTATGTTGGCATTAGGGGTTCGTTACTTGATCTTCGATTCTACGATCTCCAGGATCTCGGCCTCTTCCTTGTTGGCAGCAGCCACCAGGGCCTCGGCCTCAGCTACGAGTTTCTCGGCCGTCTCGCGATCCTTCAGACCGGCGGCGTTGATCTTTACATTCAAGGCGGCACCCATCACGGCCGAGCGGATGGCCAAAGCACCCACACCGGCATCGGTTACCGAGTTGGGGTTGCCCTCCTGCGCCATAGCACGCACGATCTCGAAGGCCTTGTAGGCGGTCTTCACGGTGCGCAAGGGAACCTCCGTAGCGTAGAGCGTGGCGGTCTCCATGGCGGCGGCGCGGGCGGCCTTCTCCTCGTCGGTCGACTTGGGCATGGCGAAGACATCCATGATCTTGTTGAAGGCGTTCGTATCCTCGTCCACGAGCCACAGCATCTCGTTCATCAACGCCTGACCCTTGTCAGCCCAATTCGAGAACTCCTTCCAACGCTCGTCCCAACCGGCCTTGTGCGACGAGAGGTTGGCCACCATCGTACCCAGAGCAGCACCCAGGGCACCCATGTAGGCCGAGATCGAACCACCACCCGGGGCGGGCGACTCGCTGGCCGTCTCCACGGCAAAGCCCGTGCAGGTCAGATCCACCAGACCGGGCTTCTTGTTCTCGGCCTCCAGGAGGTACTCGATCACCTTCTCCTCGGGGTTGAAGGGCTTCAGGTCGTCCAGGCCCATCGACTTGATGGCCATGCGGATGATCTCCGATTCGGCGATACCGGTCGAACGCTGCTGCTTTTCGAGGAAGTAGCGACCTGCCTCAATCAGCGCACGCTTCGGAATCAGACCCACGATCTCGGTACCCGTTACGCGCAGACCGCGAGCCTGAGCAGCACGGCATACCTCATCAAAAGCAACATGCAACGGAGTTACCGAGATATTGGTGATGTTCATCGAAACCTGGGCAATCTGATACTCGTCGATATACCAACCAATGGCCTTACAAGCCTTCAGTGTACCGGGCTTCATGATCGTCTTGCCGTTCTCATCCTTCATGATTTTTCCGGTGATGGGGTTTCCTTCACGCATCGGACGACCCTTCTCGCGTACATCGAATGCAATGGCATTGGCGCGGCGTGTCGAGGTGGTATTGAGGTTGTAGTTTACAGCAATCAAGAAGTCGCGGGCACCTACTGCGGTAGCACCCGTGCGAGCAACACCCTCGTCGAAGGGACGAGCACCGAAATCGGGGGCCTCGGCACCTACCATGCGCTCGGGCAAAGCCTCATACTCGCCACGGCGGCAAACGGCTAAGTTTCTGCGCTCGGGGGTGAAGGCGGCAGCCTCGTAGGCGTAAACCGGAATCTGCAACTCCTCGCCGATGCGCTTACCCAACTGACGGGCCAGTTCGGCGCACTCCTCCAAGGTGATGCCGGCAATGGGGATCAGCGGGCATACGTCGGTGGCACCCATGCGGGGGTGAGCACCCTTGTGGTTGCGCATGTCGATCAACTCTGAAGCCTTCTTTACGCCCTGGAAGGCCGCCTCGAGTACAGCCTCAGGCTCACCTACGAAGGTAACAACGGTACGGTTCGTCGCCTCACCCGGATCTACATCCAAGAGTTTCACACCTTTAACGGCGGTGATGGCAGCAGTGATTCGGTCGATGACCGAGCGGTCGCGGCCCTCGCTGAAGTTGGGCACACATTCAATAATTCTTTTCATGAGATTTGTGTATTAAAGTTTTAAGTTTTTGTTTTGCGGTTTTAGCCTTCAAATATAGTAAAAAAAATCGCAATTCACAATTCGTAAACCACAATTTTTAATTTTACCCCCATTCGCGATGATAATTCGAGAGGTAAAATTATTTTCGTTCTCCTTACCGGACGGTAAAGCAAGGCCTGGTTAAGGATAATCGGGGGATTTATGTGCGTCAAATAATTTCTGTATCTCGGCCTCTATTCCCCCTCAAGCCTCCCATGCTCTATAAATAATTTTGAATTTTGAACTGCGGTGCCAGCCGAGAGCAGAGCCATGCCGAGCATGGGCTATGCCGAGGCGCCGCAGTAGAAAAGAATTTTTTTCTTTTCTTAATTCTGAATTCTGAATTATTTTGTATCTTTGCCCGTTGAAAATGAAAAAACCGGAAAAAGAAAAGTTCTAAAGATATGTTAAGCAGACGTTTGTTGCGCATCAAGGCCCTGAAGGCCCTCTATGCCCACCTGAAGACCGAGTCCGACAGTATGATGGTCTCCGAGAAGTCGATGATGGCCTCCATTGACAAGGCCTATGACCTCTACTTTCAAATGCTCGCTTTGCCTGCCGAGTTGGTACGCTATGCTGAGAGCCGCCAGGAGCTCGCCAGCAAGAAGATGTTGCCCTCCTACGAGGATCTGAATCCTAACACCAAATTTGTGGACAACGTTGTGATTCGTCTGCTGGCCAACAGCGATGCCATTGGTGATTACACCACGGCCCGAAAACTTACCTGGTCCACCCATCCTGAACTGATTAAAACTCTTTATAATCAGATTGCTTCACGCGATTACTTCAAGTCTTACATGAACAATGCCGAGCGCTCTTTCCGTGAGGATTGCGACCTGCTTTGCCGCATCTACTGCGACGAGTTGCAGGAGTGCGAGCCCCTGGACGAGGCCCTCGAGGAGATGTCGATCCTTTGGTCGGATGACCTCCCCTTCATCCTGCTGATGGTGATGCGCACGTTGCAAAATCTGAAGGCCTCGCACACCGATATCAAGGTGATGCCCAAGTTCAAGAATGAGGACGACCGCGACTTCGTGCGCACCCTCTTCGAGAAGAGCCTCCTGCACTTCAACGACCACCTGCGCTACATCGACAACTACACCCACGGTTGGGATGTGGAGCGCATTGCCTTCATGGACAACCTGATTTTGGTGGTGGCCCTCACCGAGCTTACGGAGTTCCCCTCGATTCCTGTGAAGGTGACTCTCGACGAGTTTATCGAGATTGCCAAGTACTATTCCAATCCCGGAAGCAGCACTTTTATTAACGGTATCCTCGACAAGATGGTTCTCTCGCTCACCGAGGAGGGTCGCATCAAGAAGGCTGGTCGCGGCTTAATCGACACCTCGGTAAAGTAGCCACCCGCTATGCGCTCCACCCTGCTGCTGCTCGCCCTGCTCTTTGCGGCCTGCGGATCGAGCCCCAAAGCCCCCGCCGAGCCCCAAGAACCGATCGGCAAAGAGGTGGTCATTACGGACTCATTGTTGTTCCATGGGGGAAGCGACACCCTGCGTCTGGGTGCGATGCATAGCGGTGAACAGGCTCGTGTGGTGCTCAATCTGCGCAACGAAACTCCACGACCCATGGTGCTCCTGGGTGAAGAACTTACTTGTGGATGCATCCGTTTAGCCTATGAGAATAAGCCGGTTGCGGTCTCTCAATTCATGCCTTTGACGGTCGATTTCGATAGCAGGGGGCTCTACGGATGGCAGCTCAAACTTTTCAGCCTTCACCTTCATGGGGCCAAGGCTCCGCTGAAAATTTACGTTGAAGCGACCGTGGAATAAATCCGAAATTTTTTATACCTTTGTCGGCGTAGCGGAAACAAAGAGTTTCGATAGAAAACAAATTTAGAGTACAATACCTTAATTAAGAACCAAAAAAAATTAGAAAACTATGATGAATTTATTGCAGGCTGCAGCTGCTCCCCAAGGACAGTCGAGCCTTTCGTTCCTGCTGATGATCGGTCTGATGATCCTGGTGATGTGGCTCTTCATGTGGCGTCCTGAGTCGAAGCGTCGCAAGGAGTTGCAGAAGTTCCGCGACGGCCTCAAGAAGGGCGATAAGGTGGTAACCGCCGGTGGCATCTACGCTACCGTGAAGGAGATTCACGAGACCACCCTGCTCATTGAGGTGGATAGCAATGTAACTCTCCGTGTGGATAAGAACATGGTGGTGGCTGACCCCACGAAGTAATTTTCGATTTTATAGGGCATATTTGTCCTTGCAGTCGCAGAGCCCGAATGGGACGTACATCAGTACTACCCATCCGGGCTCTACTTCTTTAAGAACAAATCTGCTCCTCTAAAATTAGGGATCTGTGCCAAGTATGTCCCATCCGGCCCAAACTTCGTTGGTACGGAATTTCCTCGCCATGACGCGGTGCAGAGTTGAATCGGTTGCGCGGAGATGTTACGGCACACGCTTCGCTTTCGTGCCGTTTCGACCGGTGGCGCATAAACAATTTAATACAACTATTCGCGCAACCCGCCCTAAGTACCGGAAGTTAACAAAAAAAAGAGGCTTTTTTAAAAAGCCTCTTTTTTTTGTTGAACTGCCGGGACTCGAACCCAGAACGACAGAACCAAAATCTGCTGTGTTACCATTACACCACAGTTCAATCCGTTGCTCGTAAGCGGTGCAAAGATAAGTAAATTTTATTTTCCCACCAAATGTAATCCTAAAAAATAGGGCATATTTTGCACCTGCGAAAATTTCATTTCACCCTCTTGTGATGAAATGAAATCAAAATGGGGCGGAAATAGAGAATTTCTTCCCTACTTTACCTTCGCAAGGAAGCGCTCACGATCCACCACAAAGCGGATGTGTGTCCCCTCGCCGATCAGCCCCTCGCCATCGCGGGCACCGACCGTGAAGGTCAATTTGCGGCCCTCGACGGCCGTCAGCACCGCCGTAGCCGTCACCACAGCCCCCAGACCCGAGGGCTTGATGTGCGTTGTGTTCATCTCTGCACCCACGGTCGTGGCTCCCGCCTCGAGGTGGGGGGCCACAGCCAGCATGGCTGCATTCTCCATTAGGGCCACCATGGCCGGCGTGGCAAAGACTGCCATGTCGCCCGAACCCATCTGTACCGCCGTATTCTCGGCTACGACCGTCGTCGTACTCTGTGCCGAAAGACCTTTCTCCAACATAAATTCTTCTGTTTTTTATACCAATTCTCTAAAAATATCGTTATCTTTGCAAAGGAGAGGGGTGCTGCCGCCCCCTTTCGCCTGCAAAGATAATGATTTTGCCATGAAACACACACTCCGTACCCTCTTTTTTCTCCTGGTGGCCCTGCTTCTCTGTGGTGAGGTTTCGGCCCAACGGCGTGTGCGCGGATCGAAGCGAGACTATGGCTTTTGGTTTCAGAATTGGCAATTCGATGAACGTGGCGACAGCATCCCCCACATCTACTCTCTGCCAGTCTATGTCTACTCCAAGGGGATTGACACGCGCAAATGGCGCAAACTCATTGCTGCTGTGAAGACCGTATACCCTATTGCCCAACTCGCTCGAGAGAAGATGCAGGAGATGGAGGACGAGCTCTCGCGTCTGCCGACCAAGAAGGAGCAAAGAGAGTATATTGCCGGCCTCTACGACGAGATCAAGGCCGAATACACCCCCATCCTCAAGAAGATGACCCGCACCCAGGGGCGGGTGCTCCTCAAACTTATCGACCGCGAGACCGAATACACGGCCTACGAGATCCTCAAGGAGTTTCGTGGAGGCTTTGTGGCGGGCTTTTGGCAGACCATCGGCAAGATCTTCGGCCACGACCTCAAGGATGACTACGACAAGACGGGCGAAGATCGCATGATTGAACAGATTGTGGTCTACTACGAAGCGGGCTTGCTCTGATTGGGGAGTTGAATTAGCCTTCATGCCTGAGTAGATCGAATGGAATGCACCATTGTACTACCCCTCCCCTCATTTCATATGGATGTATTGCTACCCTATCGAGACTTCGTGAAGATAAGAAATTTCTTCTTTTCTTAATTGCGAATTGTGAATTATTTCGTACCTTTGCCCGATAGATAAAAAGATAGAAATAAGATATGTTTGAAAATTTATCCGAAAAGTTAGAACGGTCGTTTAAGATCCTGAAGGGTGAGGGCAAGATCACCGAGATCAATGTGGCCGAGACACTGAAAGAGATCCGTCGTGCGCTGATCGATGCCGACGTTAACTATAAGGTGGCCAAGACCTTCACCGACGAGGTGAAGCAGAAGGCCATGGGTCAGAATGTGCTTACGGCCGTCAAGCCCGGTCAGATGCTCACGAAGATCGTGCGCGACGAGTTGGCGCAGTTGATGGGTGGCACGGCTACCGACATCAACCTCCAGGGTAACCCGGCTGTGATTCTGATTGCCGGTTTGCAGGGTTCGGGTAAGACCACCTTCTCGGGCAAGTTGGCCGCCTTCCTCAAGAAGAAGGGTCGTCAGGTATTACTCGTAGCCGGTGACGTTTATCGCCCTGCAGCTATCGACCAGCTGAAGATCTTGGGTCAGCAGATCGGTGTGGAGGTCTACACCGAGGAGGGCAATATGCAGCCCGTGCTGATTGCTGAGAATGCCATCCGTCATGCTCGCGCGAAGAGCTACAATGTGGTGATTGTCGATACGGCGGGTCGCTTGGCCGTAGACGAGGCGATGATGCAGGAGATTACCGCCGTGAAGGCCGCTGTAAACCCCTCGGAGACCCTCTTTGTGGTCGATTCGATGACGGGTCAGGATGCGGTGAATACCGCCAAGGAGTTCAACGACCGTCTCGATTTCGACGGCGTGGTACTCACGAAGCTCGATGGTGATACGCGCGGTGGTGCTGCCATCTCGATTCGCTCGGTGGTCGATAAGCCGCTGAAGTTCATCTCGAGTGGCGAGAAGATGGATGCCCTGCAGGTCTTCCACCCCGAGCGTATGGCCGACCGTATCTTGGGTATGGGTGATGTGGTGTCGCTCGTGGAGCGCGCTCAGGAGCAGTTCGACGAGGAGGAGGCCCGTCGCCTGAAGAAGAAGATCGTCAAGAATCAGTTCGACTTCAACGACTTCCGTTCGCAGATCAACCAGATCAAGAAGATGGGTAATCTGAAAGATGTTGCCTCGATGATTCCGGGTATGGGTAAGATGCTCAAGAATGTTGATATTCCGGACGATGCCTTCAAGTCGGTGGAGGCCATCATCGACTCGATGACCCCCTACGAGCGCGAGCATCCCGAGGTGCTTAACGCTCGTCGTAGAGAGCGTATTGCCAAGGGCTCGGGAACCAATATGGCCGAGGTAAACCGCCTTTTGAAGCAGTTCGAGGAGACCCGCAAGATGATGAAGATGGTGGCCGGTGGCGGTCTGCAGCAGAAGATGCAGCAGATGAAGCGTGGTGGCGGCTTCCGCAGATAGCTATTCAGAATTCAAAATTCAAAACAGAGAGCCTGTCCAACGCTTGGGGCAGGCTCTCTGTTGTTTTGCCGGGTGTAAAATTACTCACATCGAGCACCCGATATATTTACACTATTTACGCGAGTGAGTTTGTTGCTACCCATTCTTATCGTTACGGTTTTTGTGTTACTTTGGTTGGGTGCAACAGTTAGACCAAAAGGCTGGGACTCGTATTCTCCGTTCATCCACCCACCTCCTGAAGTTTTTTGACAATAAGAAAGAGTGAAAGAAACATTAACATAGTCATCACAATCGCTTCCTACAGAGAGCTCTACATTCCCTTCTTCATCCCAACCAACAACGGTTACAACAACGGTAGCACCATTGCCTCCGCTTACCTTACAAGTGCCCTGCTGTGCGTTTGCAGCAAACGAAAAGCCCAATACGGCAACCAACATCAATAAAATCTTTTTCATTTTCTTAAATTTTAGGTTTGTCTTTTAGTTTGATGTACCTAATTGAAATAATACGCACAAAAAAAGAGCGCGGTACTTTTAACTACTTTGCTCTTGCGGGGTGTTTGGCGTAACCCTAACCTACAAAATAATATAAAAGCCCACGCTGGCGCGTGAGCATTCTACCATTATTATTCCAGGTTGTTATAGTCGCCAAACTTTTGCAAGAGAAATAATATGCTAAAACGCTTTTTCCGTATATATGTCTAAAATGTGCGTATCAACCGACGCTAATGTTTCATAGGCAAATGTTTTGGGTTTATCTCTCACAAAGATACAAATCTTTTTTAATTAAACATAAAGACAATTCGTTTTTTCAGTGGGTGTTTGTATTTTCTCCCACAAATTGCGCTTAGTTTATTGCCCTTTACACAATTCTTTGTATCTTTGTACGTTAAAAGCGTATAGTTATGCACAAAAGTGGATTTGTAAATATCATCGGAAACCCCAACGTCGGGAAATCGACCCTGATGAACGCCCTCGTGGGTGAGCGTCTCTCGATCATCACCTCCAAGGCGCAGACTACGCGCCACCGCATCATGGGTATCGTCAATGGCGAGGATTTTCAGATTGTCTACTCCGATACGCCGGGCATTTTGAAGCCCAACTACAAGTTGCAGGAGAAGATGATGAAGTTTGTGACGGGAGCGATCGTCGATGCCGATGTGATCCTCTATGTCACCGACACCGTGGAGCAGGGCGACCCCGAAGGGGCACAGATCGTGGAGAAGATCGCCAAGAGCGGCATCCCTTGCATCGTGGTGGTCAATAAGATCGACCTCTCGGCTCAAGAGAAGCTCGAGGCCCTCGTGGCCCATTGGCACACCCTACTGCCCGAGGCCTTGATCATCCCCGCCTCGGCCAAGGAGGGCTTCAATGTGGGGGCAATCTTCGACCGCATCCTGGAGCTGCTGCCCGAGGGGCCGTCCTACTACCCCAAGGATACCCTCACCGACAAGACCCTGCGTTTCTTTGCTTCGGAGATCATCCGCGAGCAGATCCTCAAGCAGTATGAGAAGGAGATCCCCTACTGCTGTGAGATTGAGATCGACACCTACAAGGAGGAGCCGACGATCGACCGTATCTCGGCCACGATCTATGTGTCGCGCGATTCGCAGAAGGGTATTCTGATCGGCCACAAGGGAGAGAAACTCAAGAAGGTGGGTCAGAAGGCTCGCGAGGAGATGGAGCGTTTCTTGGGAAAGAAGGTTTTTCTTCAACTTTTTGTGAAGGTAAACGACGATTGGCGCAACAACGACAAGCAGTTGCGTAGATTTGGTTACGAGTTGGAATAAGGGTTGAAAAGGCTGCGTATATACTTGTTGTTGGTGGTGATGCTCCTGGGGGCATGGCCCGCTTCGTCGCAGTATAACCGCGAGTATTTCTTCTGGATGGGCCGCAGGCTGATGATGGAGAAGGAGTATTCGGAGGCAATCCGTACCCTCAACATCCTGCTCAGGGCCGACGAGAAGGCCTTTGAGGGATACTTTTGGCGTGGCATTGCCAAGTATCAGTTGGGTGATTTGCTGGGTGCCGATGCCGACTTCTCGATCGCCTTGGAACTCAACCCTGTCTATACGATTGCCTATACCTACCGCGCCATTACGCGCTCACGCTTGGGTAACTACGACGACGCCCTAAAGGATTTTCAAGAGGCGATCAACCTACGCCCCGATCTGCCGAATCCCTACTACAGCCGTGGCGTAACACGCCTGCTGAACCAGCAGTTCAAAGAGGCCATCGCCGATTTCGACCAATTTATTATCCAGGAGGACAAGGTGGCGGATGCCTATCTGAATCGGGGAGTTGCCTACCTCTACCTAAAGGATACATTGAAGGCCTACGAGAACTTTGATCGGGCCGTTCGCACCAACCGCGAGTACCCCGAAAGCTACAACCGCCGTGGTGCGCTCTACATGCAACAGGCGCGTTATGAGGAGGCCGAGGCAGACTTTGATAAAGCGATCGAATGCGACTCATCGCACCTGATCTCCTACTTTAACCGAGCTTTGGTCTATTCGAATACGAACCGTCCGATGCTCTCATTGCAGGATTTGGATAAGGTGATTGAACTGGATAGCACTTCTTCGTTGAGTTTCTATAACCGAGCCATCGTCCGCTCGCAGATCGGCGACTACAGCCGCGCCTTGGAGGATTACGATCGTGTGGCCTATTATTCTCCCGACAATGTCTTAGTCTACTACAATCGAGGGACCCTCTACGCCTACCTCGGAGAACCCGATCGCGCCATCGAGGACTTCTCGCGCGCCATCGAACTCTACCCCGACTTTGCCAATGCCTACTTGAATCGTAGTGCCATGCACTACGAGTTGGGCGACATGAAGGCGGCTCGACACGATCGAGAGATGGCGCAGCGCAAGATTGCTGCCTACAAGGCGCGCTTGAGCGATTCGACCTATTCGATTTATGCCGACACCACGCAACACTTCGATCGTCTGCTCTCGTTTGATACCAATCTTTCAGGGAGTCGTTTCGAGCGTATTCGCTCGTCCCAGGCGGAACATAACTTGACGCTGATTCAACTCTTTAAATTTACCCTTACCAATCCCGACTCCACGCTGGTGGCTCTGCGCAAGGTGCACTACACTCCGCGCGAGTTGGAGTTCCGCAAGCGCATCGGCAATCCGCAGCTGACACTGACCCATGGAGAGAGCAACATCCCGGCCGATTCACTCCTGTTGCTCGACCGTGCGGTGGAGGAGCGCATCAAGCAGATGGAGAAGCCCGGATGGATGGATCTCTTTGAGCGAGGGGTTACCCAATCGCTCGTCAAGCAGTATACCAACTCGGTGAATACCTATACGCAGGCCATCGAACTCAATCCGACCAATCCGTTCCTCTACCTGAACCGTTCGACCACGCGGGCCGAGATGATCGACTTCATCTCCTCGATCGACAACGCCTACCAGCGTATTACGATCGACAATGATCCGGCTTTGCGCTTGCAGAACAACCGAACGAGCCACTACGACTACAACGAGGCGATCGAGGATTTGAATAAAGCCCTGAAGCTCTACCCCGACTTCGCTTATGCCTACTACAACCGCGCCAACCTGATGGCTCTCTCCGGCAGATTGCCCGAGGCCTATGAGGACTACACGCGGGCGATCGAGCTCAATGCACAGTTTGCCGAGGCCTACTACAACCGTGGCCTGGTGCAGATCATGATGAAGGATACGCGTAAGGGGTGCCTCGATCTCTCGAAGGCCGGTGAGTTGGGTATCGCCCAGGCCTATGAGGTGCTCGAGGTCTACGCCCGCCCCGAGCATTAACCGCAGAAAGAAGCAAGCCATTTGTGAAAGAGAAAACTTATTTACTTAAACTTTAATTTTATATGACAAAAGCTATTCAACTCAAACTCAACGACTCGGTAGTAGCTCGTTGGACCGCGTTGATCCTCATCGCCCTGATGATGTTCTTCGCCTACATGTTTGTGGACATGATGTCGCCTCTGAAGTCGCTTATCGAGTCGACGCGCGGTTGGGACAGTACCACCTTCGGTACCTATGCCGCTTCGGAGTACTTCCTCAATGTCTGCGGCTTCCTGATCGTGGCAGGTATCATCCTCGACAAGATGGGTATCCGCTTCACGGGTCTGCTGTCGGCTTCGTTGATGGTGATCGGTGCCGGTATCAAGTACATCGGTATCACCGACGCTTTCCAAACCACCGAACTCTGTCGGTGGCTCAACAGCTGGTGGCCCGCTTTGCCCGGCAGTGCCAAAATGGCTTCGCTCGGCTTCATGATCTTCGGTTGCGGTTGCGAGATGGCCGGAACGACGGTGTCGAAGGCGATTGCCAAGTGGTTTAAGGGTAAGGAGATGGCCTTGGCTATGGGTCTTGAGATGGCCATTGCTCGTCTGGGTGTCTTTGCCGTGATGTGGCTGGCTCCGCTGTGGGCCAAGTGGTTCGATCAGTCGATTGTGGCTCCCATTGCCTTCTGCTCGGCTCTGCTCTGCGTAGGTCTGCTCTGCTATTCGGTTTTCGTGGTGATGGACCTCAAACTCGATAAGCAACTCAAGGCTGCCGGAGAGCTCTCGGACGAGGCTTCGGAGGAGGAGTTCAAATTTAGCGACCTGGGCAAGATCTTCACCAGCAAGATGTTCTGGCTCGTAGCTCTGATGTGTGTACTCTACTACTCGGCTATCTTCCCCTTCCAGCGTTATGCCCCTAACTTCCTGGAGGTAACCCTGGGCGTAGACCTTGAGACGGCTTCGCGCCTCTTCAGCTGTTTCCCCATCCTGGCCATGATTCTTACACCGGCTCTCGGAGCACTGCTCGACTTTAAGGGTAAGGGTGCCTCGATGCTCATGATTGGTGCGCTGATCATGATCGCCTGCCACCTGAGCTTCGCCTTCTTGTTGCCTATCTTCCCTTACAAGTGGTTGGCTCTGCTGATCGTTGTGGTGCTGGGTGTTTCGTTCTCGCTGGTTCCCGCAGCTCTTTGGCCTTCGGTGCCCAAGATTATTGACGAGAAGATCCTGGGTTCGGCCTACTGCGTAATCTTCTGGATTCAGAACATCGGTTTGTGTCTGGTTCCCCTCTTAATCGGTGCGGTATTGGAGGCTACGGGCGGTTATACCGTTCCGATGATGATCTTCGCCTCGTTTGGCGTGATCGCCTTCATTATTGGCTTCTACCTCAAACTCGAGGATAAGCGTAAGGGATACGGTCTGGAGCTTCCGAATGTGAAGAAGTAGATTTCTTGATTTCGTAAAACCGATTGGGGCTGTCCAACATGTAAGTTGCGACAGCCCCAATTTCTATGCTCCTTGTTTTGGTTTTACGAATTACTCAATCGAAATACCTCTAAAATCTTATCACACATTGCTTTCCAGGTAAAGCGTTTGGACTCTTCGGCCATTCCTTGACGCAGGGTATCAAGGAGACCGGGGGTGGTGATGCGCTCCAAGGTAGAGGTTATTTCCTCGATGGTGGGGGCACAGAGTAATCCGGACTTTCCGTCGGGAATAATCTCGGCCAGCCCACCCACTCGGGTAACAATCACAGGAAGGTTGAATTTGTAGGCAATTTGTGTTACGCCGCTTTGGGTAGCTGTCTTGTAGGGCAGTACTAAAAAATCGGAGGCTGAGAAGAAGTTTTTCACCTCCTCATCGGGGATAAAGCGATCATGCAATATAACAAAATCCTTTAGTTCGGGGGTGGTAATTGTGTTTATATAAGGAGTTTTATTGGTGTAAAACTCTCCTGCTATCAGTAGGCTGTATTCGGGGTGTTGGGACTGGAACTCGCGCCAGGCTTCGAGCAATAGGTCGAGTCCTTTGTAGTCGCGAATCAGTCCAAAGAATAGGGCGTATCGCTTCGATGGATCGAGTCTGAGAGCTTTACAAGCCGCTTCTCGGTCGATGCGCTCACCGTAGTTCTCGAACATGGGATGGGGTGAGAAAAGGGCCGGAGCCGAGGTATAGGCCGCAAGTTCGCGGTGCACTTGCTCCGACATATAGACAAAACCATCCATGGCACCCAGGAACCAGCGGTTGAACCAACGGTCGAAGAAGTGGGGCTCATGAGGCTCTACGTTATCTATTTGGCAGATGAATTTCGTCTGCCCGTTGCGGCGAGCCAGGCGGGCGATGGTGCCGAAGCAGGGGGCCATGAAGGGGGTCCAATACTTTAGAATCACCACATCGGGGCGTTCCCGCTTGATGCGTAGCCCTTGGCGAATCCAATTGAAGGGGTTGGCTGTGTGGATGCAGCGTTCAATCCGCAGATCCTCGGGTGCAGGAGCATCGGTATATTGGCTCTTGCCCGGAAAAAGGAATTGAGGATACTGCACCGTAAAAGTTTTCAACTTGACCTCATGCCCCTCGGCTTGGTAGTGGCGGGCCATAGTCTGCATAATGGCCGCCAGCCCACCCCGAAAGGGGTGAGCAGGCCCTAAAAATTGTATTTTCAGCCTTTTACCTTGCATTATTTGTAAATTCGCTTTAAGTCTATTAAAGGCTTCGTACCTCGGCAAATGCCTTGGCCCAATCGCTGTTCTGGTACGAAGCAATGGCCTCCGAGGGGACATAGAGCGTGGCCCCCGACGGTGTGATCGCCCCCTCATAGAACAATTCGGGCACCTCGGTGGCGTGTAGAATCACCTTGCGCAACTTTGGACAGCCCGAGAACTGCTCGATATCAACTTGTTGGGTCGTCTCAGAGAGGGTCAGCACTTCCAGGTGCGGCTGTGGGGCAAACTGGTTGGCATAAAAGTCGTGATTCATCTCTTTGCTCCAATTCGTTAAGGTTAATGTGCTCAAATCAAGCGACACAAAACGGTTGTTGGCGCAGTGGAGTGCTTTGAGGTTTCCACCAACTCGTGGAGTGATGTTGAGTTCGCTCAACTGATTCCCCGAGCAGGAGAGAAGTTCCAATCGGCTATTGGTCGAAAGGTCTAATTTCGTAAGTTTTGCGTTGTCGCATGTCAAGGAGTTCAACTCGTTGTTGTTGTCTGTGTTGAGTGTCGAGATTGCCGTGGAGTCCATCCCGAGCGACCTTAATTTTTCGTTCTTGGAGATGTCGATTGAGGTTATGGGATTTTCGGACAAAACGAGGCTGACCAACTCGCTCAAAGCAGAGAGGTCGATCGAATACAACGAGTTGCTACTCAAATCAAGAAATGCAAGTTTCTTGTTGTTTTTCAGGGAGATTGAATTGAGGCCGCACCTCATCAGTTCGAGCGTCTCCAAGGCTGCGTTTTGTGATAGATCCAAGGTCTGCAACTTGGCTCCGAAGAGTCGAAGGGTGCGCAGTCGAGGGCAGTAGCGGAGGTCAAGCGAAGGGAAGGCGCAATTGTAGGCTTCCAGCGTCTCCAACTCCTCGCAGTAGCGTACATCGAGGCTCTTAAGGTGCTGTTCGGTGGTGTAGATCGTAAGGCGCTTCAGGCGCGAACCGCTCACCAAGAGTTCCTCGATCTCCGACGAGGGGATCACCAGCTCCTCGAGGCGGGTCTGGCTGACGTTGAGTCGCTTGAGGTGGCACTGCCCTTGGGCGAGGGTGAAGCGGAGCTCTTTTAAGTTCGAGTTGTGCGAGAGGTCAAGCTCCGTAAGTACCGAAGAGCGAACCTCTAAGGCCTCGAGATTTTTAAAATATTCGATTCCCTTCATCGAGATAAAACGGCTGTAATCGGCCTGCTGCTCGGGGGTATCCTCGTCGTAGATGATACGCTCGGCACGCTCGGCCTCGGCCATCGAGAGTTTTCCGTCGCCGTTGCTGTCGAAGCGCACCAGGCAGTAGCGCGCAAAATAGGGATCGTCGATCACCTCCATTACATCGTTTACTAAAGGGAGCTCCTCAGGGTCGGTCAGTTCCGGAAGTTCGGGAATCGAAGTTGGCTGGTCGGGAATGATCAGCACCTCTTTATTACAAGCCGTCAGCAGGGCGGCAGCGATTAGTATCCAAAGAATTCGTTTCATTGTTTGTTTGTTTTGATCTGTTTTGAATGTATATTATCTCCACTCCAAGCAGGCGCGAACAGCAGCGGTTCCTTCGCTCGAAATTTCGAAGAGGTCGCATCCTTCGCGCTCTTCGTAGGCGATCTCAAGGCTCTGACCGTAGCGACATTCATGCTGGAAATTGACATCGAGGCGCAGCGGACGATCCTGCTCGAATCGTTCGATCGGCAGGCGGTCGAACATCATTTCGAGGTAACGCAATGTATTAACGTGACGGTTGAAGTCAATATCGCTATATACCACATCACGAACCACTTTCACCTGCGCGTCGATGGCTCCTAATCGCTTCGGGGCCTCGGTCGGTGAGGGGCACTCCACAAGGTATTTTCCGTAGTTCTCGGCAATGGTAGGGGTCGTCAGGTCGATGGGGCGACGTGTGGTAAGGTCGATCATACACCACTGGGTTATCACGCGACCGAAGATCTGCCCCTCGTTGTCCTGTACCGTGAAATTACGGGTGGACATCATGCGACCGTAGTCGCTCACCCAGGTCGTAATCGTGAAATCGGTGTATTGCTCGGGACGACGGTCGAACTCCACGGCCATGCGCAACAGAACCCACGAAAAATTCTCTTTATTTAGGGTGTCGGTACCGAATCCCTTACGCTGGGCATCCACTCCTGCTACACTCAATACGGCGTTGGTCAATGCGGCCACCGAAGCTCGCTGTGTGAAATCAACCCACTGCGGATCGACCCGATAGGCGTAATGTGTCTTCTCTGCCATTGTTTTTTTTCTTTATTCTGTAACAAATGTAGGGATTTTTTTGTAAATTTATACCGAGAAAGTTGGCATTGCGACAAAAAATATCGAAAAACAATAAAAAATACTTGTTTTTCGACATAAAATGATTATCTTTGCCGAAGAAATCTTCTCACCGTGCGGGAGAGAAGAGAAACCGAATGTGTGAAAAAATGGAAAAAACTGAAAAGAGAGCCCTGAATCGCCGACTGATGTTGATCTATGTCGGCTATTTCTTGCTGTTGGCTGCCGCCTTCATCTACAGCTTTTTGCCCCTATGGCAAATCGGGCTTCGTAACGGCTATAATTTGGGGAGCGCCGAGGCCCGTTCGTTCGATCGGGAGCAGTTCTATATGGTGGCTGTGCGCCCGCTACCCCTCGATCACCTCTCCGATCCCGGGGTGCAAGCCCTTGAAAATTCCTCGTTGAAATTGACCCCCTACGAAGCTTTTGCTACGATCCGAGTCAATCGTGCCGAAGTGTCGGATGATTTTGTGGCACAATTGGATCAATATGCGATCACGATCTATGGACTGAACCTCCTTTCGATGTTGGTTTGGTGTGTAATTATCGTATTGATAGCACTGATCATCAATTCGATGCGTTGCTCAATTCGCGATCAACGTCCCCTGCCTACTAAAAATATCCTCTACATGCGGCTGATTGGTGGTTTTGTGATTCTGAATGTGCTTCTCGAGTGGGTTGTACTTCATCTCGGCCACCGCATGGTCGCTCTCGTTTCGGAGGGGATGCCCGAGGCCTTTGCCCGCGTGATTCCCGACTACCATACAGCGGTGTTGGGTCTGCTGATCCTTTTTGCTGCGGAGATCTTTTTCGTGGGCAGCCAATTGAGCGAAGAGCAGAAGTTTACGATTTAATCCAAGACTTAATATGAACCATAGAAACATCATGATAAACAGTACGAAAATAAAGGGGGGGGGAATTTAGATATGGCGATAATTATCAACATAGACGTAATGATGGCCAAGCGCAAGATGTCGCTTGGCGAACTCTCGGAGCGTGTGGATATCACCCCCGCCAACCTCTCGATCCTTAAAAACGGAAAGGCGCGAGCCATCCGCTTTTCGACCCTCGAGGCCATTTGTCGTGAATTGCAATGCCAGCCTGGGGATATTATCGAATATCGGGAAGAGGAGTAGGCAGGGAAAATTCAAAATTCAAAATTCAGAATTCAGAATTTTGATTCGAGTTTGAGACCGAAAGAGAGAGATACGACAGAGAGAAAGCAATATAATCATAAAACCAAGAAAACAGAAAACTAAACCAATTAACCAACGTACTATGAAAAGATTCTTAATCAGCATTGTTGCCTTGGTGGCAGCAATGGGTGCTTGGGCACAGGAGGCGGGTCAGAACCCCATGCTGCAGCCCTTGCCCAATGATCCGGCGGTACGCATCGGCCTTCTGGAGAATGGCATGCGTTATTACATCCGTCACAATGAGAAGCCGAAGGATTTGGCCAACTTCTGGATTGTCTACGATGTAGGCGCCATCCAGGAGGAGGACGATCAGCAGGGTTTGGCTCACTTCCTCGAGCACATGGCCTTCAATGGCACGAAGAACCTGCCCGGCAAGCAGCTTATCGAGTATTGCGAGAAGGTGGGTGTGGCCTTTGGTCGCAACCTGAACGCAGCCACGAGCTGGGATTATACCTTCTATCAGCTCAACGATGTTCCCGTGAAGCGCGGTGGTGAACTGCGCGAGGGAGTAGTCGATTCAATGCTGTTGATTCTGCACGACTGGTCGCATTTCATCGCTCTGGAGGGGGATGAGATCGACTCGGAGCGTGGTGTGATCATGGAGGAGTTGCGTACCACGGACGGTGCTCAGCGTCGTGCCTCGATGAAACTCATCGAGTCGCTTGGCAAGGGTACCCGCTATGCCGAGCGCAACCTGATCGGTCACCTCGATGGCTTGGCTTCGTTCCCCCACTCGGCCATCCGTAACTTCTATGAGAAGTGGTATCGTCCCGAACTGATGACCTTTATCGTTGTGGGTGACATTGATGTGGATCAGATTGAGCAGAAAATCCGCGCTCTGATGGCCGATGTGCCCGTATCGCCTGCCGATGCGGCACAGAAGGAGGTGATCATGATCCCCGACAACCAGGAGCCCATCATCTCGATCTTCACCGATCCCGAGATGCAGCGCTCGCAGGCTACGCTCTATGTGAAGCACCAGGCCCTCCCGAAGGAGGTGAACTCGACGATCATGGCCTCGTTGATCAGCATGATCGACAGCTACCTCTCGGTGATGGCCAACGCCCGCCTGGAGGAGATCACCATGAAGCCCGAGGCTCCCTTCTTGAGCGGTTACATCTATAACGGTTCGGTAGGTATCATGCCTACGCTCGAGACCGCCATGTTGGGCGTAACGACCAAGGATGGTGAGTTGGCCCAGGGTTTTGCTGCCGCACTGCTCGAGCTGGAGCGTCTGCGTCGCCACGGCTTCACGCTCGGTGAGTTTGAGCGTGCCAAGGCGCAGATCCAGGCCCAGATCGACCGTCAGTATGCCAACCGCAACGACAACATGCACCACCACTATGTACAACGCTACATGAATAACTTCCGCCTCAATTCGGCGATTCCCGATGCCGAGACGGAGTATCAGGTAGACTCGCAGCTGCTGCAGATGATCACCGTGGATATGGTGAACGCCCGTCTGAAGGAGCTCTTCACCGACCACAACCAGGTGGTATGCATCAACGCTCCCGAGAAGGAGGGCTTGCAGAACCCCACCGAGGAGATGGTGCTCTCGATTCTCAAGGCTGTGGCTGCCCTGCCCGCAGAGGCTGTGGAGCCCTATGCCGACACGACGGTCATCGAGCCGCTGGTGGCTCCCGATGCTCCGCTGAAGGGTTCGGCCGTGAAGAGCGAGGTGAAGAACGAGACGCTGGGTACCATTGAGTGGACCCTGAAGAACGGCACGAAGATCGTGGTGAAGCCCACCACCTTCAAGGCCGACGAGGTGCTCTTCTTCGCCCGTGGTAATGGTGGCTCGTCGATGATTGCCGATGCTGACGAGGCGGCCATTGCCGAGCAGTTCCTCCCCACGTTGCGTGGTATGATGGGTGTGTCGAAGTTCTCGGCCGTAGAGCTCCAGAAGCAGCTCTCGGGCAAGAACGTAAGCCTCGCCCCCTCGGTAGGTCAGATTACCCAGGGTCTGCGCGGTAACGCCTCGCCCAAGGATATCGAGACCCTCTTGCAGCTCGTTTACTTGAACTTCACGGCTCCCCGCTTCGATGAGGGTGATTTCCAGACCTTCTACAACCAGTATAAGAACTACCTGGTGAACATGAACTCGAACCCCGACTACCTCTTCCAAAAGGAGCTCGTAGGTACGATTTATGGTGGCAATCCCCGCTCGCAGATCATTTCGGCCGAGCTGCTTGACAAGGTGAAGTTCGAGCGTCTTTCGGCCATTAACGCCGAGCTCTTCCCCGATGCGAACGAGTTTACCTTCACTTTTGTGGGTAATGTGGATGTCGAGGCTCTGAAGCCCCTGGTAGAGAAGTATATCGGTTCGATCCCCACCACCTCGAAGGTGCTCAAGAAGGTGGATGATGGCCGCGCCCTGGTGAAGGGTCAGGTTGTGAAGGACTTCAATGTAGCTATGCAGCAGCCCAAGGTAAGCCTCTTCGTAGGTCTTTCGGGTAATGTGGACTACACGCTCAAGAACAAGCTCACGATGCGTCTTCTGACCGAGGCCATGTCGAGCCAGTATCGCGAGATCATCCGCGAGCAGATGGGTGCCACCTACTCGATTGGTGCCTCGGGTATGATCGACTACTACCCCACCTCGGAGTTCTTCGTACAGATTGGTTGCGACACCAATGAGCGTCAGGCCGACCATGTGGTGGCTACGATCATGGCCGAGCTTGCCAAGATCTATCTCAACGGTCCTTCGGTGGATAATATCGAAAAGACGCGCGAGTTCCTCCTCAAGAACCACAAGGGTACGCTGGAGGTGAACGGTGAGTGGCTCAGCTACCTCATCGAGTACAACGAGACGGGTCTGGACTATGTGAACGACTACGAGCAGACGCTCAAGTCGATCACGGTTGACGATGTAAAGGCCATGGCCGGCTTGCTCCTCAGCGAGGGCAATGTAGCCAAGGTGATTATGCGCCCCGCGAAGTAATCTTAAATAGATAGGGCCGCCGAGGCGGCTCCTCTTAAGCCAAGCCCGAATGGATTCCATTCGGGCTTTCTTTATGCGCTTGTACTTTGATCAACTGCTGAAAAACGATGCAATAGGTCGTTCTCCTTGCAACGCATGATACAGAATAAGGGGCATTCGGGGTGTTGGAGGCGAAGGGGGATTAAGGTCAACGGGTGCCAAGATAAAAGAGTTTTGAACTTGGAATTGTGGGGCTTGCGGGAGATTGCCACGTCGCCTTTGGCTCCTCACAACGACAACAAAGATAGCGGAATTATTTCTCACTCCGAATTTTGAACTCCACTTCTGCATTGCGAATCGAAATAACGCCTGAATCAAAAAACCGAACCGGCCTTTGCCGATTCGGTTTTCTACTGCAATGGTGTGGTCTGCGTTACAAGCCAAACAGGATAAAGATCTGCGCCGTCAATACGCGCAGGAACATCACAACGGGATAGACCGTAGCGTAGCTGATGGCGGGCATATCGTTGCCGGCCGTCGAGTTGGCATAGGCCAGGGCCGGGGGGTCGGTCATAGCACCCGACATCAGACCCATCATCGTGTAGTAGTTGAGTTTCAGCACCACACGGGCGAAGATACCGACAATCAGCAACGGAAGAATCGTGATGATGGCTCCGTAGCCGATCCAACGCCAACCGCCCTCGGCAATCGTAGAGAAGAATCCGTCGCCGGCACCGATACCCACGGCGGCCAGGAAGAGGGCGATACCCACCTCGCGCAACATGAGGTTGGCACTCATCGTGGTATAGGTAACCAGGTGGAAGTGGGGACCAAAGCGACCGATCAGGATGGCGATGATCAGCGGGCCGCCGGCCAAGCCGAGCTTCACGGGCTGGGGTACATTCATCAAGGGAATCGAGCCGAGCATCACACCCAGGGCGATACCGATGAAGATGGTGATCAGGTTGGGCTCGTTGAGCTTCTTGAGCGAGTTACCGAGCAGAGCCTCGACCTTCTCGATACCCTTCAACGTACCCACCACCATCACGCGGTCGCCAATCTGAAGCTCCATGTTCTGGTAGGGAATCAGATCGACACCGGCACGGTTTACGCGCGTGATGTTAATGCCGAAGCGGGTGCGGAGTTTCAGGTCGGCAAAACGCTTGCCGTTGATGCTCGAGCGCGTGATCAGAATACGGCGCGACACAAGCTCCGAGTTGGGGGTGTTCTTACCCCACTCTTCGTCGGTCATCTCCACCTTGTGGCCCAGGAAGGCGATCACCGCCGGCATATCCTCGGGCGAGGAGATGATCAGAAGCTTCTCGTGGAGTTTCAGCACGGTCTCGGCCTCGGCGATGGTGATCGAACCGTCGGCATGCTGAATGCGCGAGATGACAAACGAACGGTTCACCAACTGGCGCACATAGCCCACTGTCTTGCCATCGAGGATGTCGTTGGCAAACTCCAGCGAAACGCGCTCGGGCATCTTGTGCTCCTGGCTGATGGCCTTCAAACCTTCGTCCTCTTTCTTGAAGTTGATGCGCATCACATAGCGAACGATAAGCATGGAGAGGATGATACCCACCACACCGAGCGGATAGGCCACGGCATAACCGAGGGCGATGTTCGGGTCGTTGATGCCCGTGGCATCGGTATAGGCCTGCTGGGCGGCACCCAATCCCGGGGTGTTGGTCACGGCACCCGAGAGAATACCCACCATGGTCGGAATATCGACCCCCGTCACCAGGTGGAGGATGTAGGCGGTCAGCACACCTAAAAATACAATGGCCGAGGCGAGCGACACCAGGGTCATACCCCCCTGCTTGAAAGAGGAGAAGAAACCCGGGCCCACCTGCAAGCCGATCGAGAAGACGAAGAGAATCAGACCAAACTCCTTGACAAAGTGTAATACCTCGCCGTCGATGGTCATTCCGAAGTGGCTCAGGAAGATACCCACGAAGAGAATCCAGGTGATGCCGAGCGAGACTCCGCCGATCTTAACTTTTCCGAGCAGAATACCACCCGTGATGGCCAAAGCCAATGTCAGCACTGCGTGAGCAATACCGTTTCCGCAAAAAAGCGTGTATAACCAATCCATTTTGTTGGGTTTTGTGTTTCGATTTTCGGCCGTCCAAACCTCGAAACCGTTAGTAGTGTTATATTTGGCCACAAAAGTAGCCATAATTTCCGAATAACCAAACCTTTTTCGGAAATTCAAAAATCAAATTTCAAATTTCAAAATTTTGGGTTGATCCCAAATGGATATTCCTCCGTATCAGATTTTAATCGGCTATACTCGCAACCCTGGGGCATTAGATCCATTAGGGGCATTGGCGATAGGCGTAAAAAGAGCCGAAAACCGAAAATAAATCTTCGTTTCTTATCCCAAATACAAAAAATATTCTTATCTTTGTCTTGCTGCGTGGCAAGGGCTCCTCGTCCGAACCACAAAGCCGACTATCAACCCAATAAAGAACTTTGTTTTTAACCTCATACAAACAAAACGATGAAGAAACTTTTCCTTTTGATGCTGCTTATATGTGGCGTAACCGCAGCTTCTTTTGCGCAGAGTGATTGGAAAGTCCGCTACCAGGGCGAGTTGAACTTAGGTTATGCCATAGGAGGCAAACTTAAGTTGGATTTGAATGGCCAAAGCGAAACGGTCAAGACCGATTTCTCGCGCCCCCTTTTGGAGACCATTCATGGCGTGCGTGTAGGCAACTACCTCTTTGGTGGTTTGGGTATCGGTGTGCAGTATGCCCATGGAGATCTCAGCGAGGAGGTCGTACATTCAGAAGACTGGGATACCGCCATGATGCCGATCTTCTTTAACTTGAAGGGTTATTACCCGATAAAGAAGCATTTTGCTCCCTATATCTCATTGAGCCTTGGTGCCACCGCCGTTCTCGCTTCGGATATGAATAAAAGTAAATCGAACTCGGGCTCACGCCCCGGTCATGAAGGACTCGGAATCAATAAATACAATTGGAGCAACTCCTCGGAAACGAAACTTAAAGGTGGCTTCTACTGCGATTTCGGTGTAGGCTTTACGGCTCGCAAGTTCAACTTTAACCTCGGTCTGATGCATCAGGGGCTGAAACTTGTGCAGAAAAAAGAGCAATATAACAATAGAACCGGAGTGGATACCAATAGCTCTAAAACCAAAATGTCGGTTACCTCGTTCTATGCGAAATTGGGTGTGAAATTCTAATAGGCGGTCGCACTCTTCAAGTAATAAGTTGGTGCCCGAACTCAATCAGGAGTTCGGGCATTTTTCGTGAATCGAGTAGATATTTCGGCGGAAAAGACCCGAAGCGAAACGAAAAAAAGAGGTCTGATTCAGACCTCATTTATACTTTCTACCAAAATCTCCACCCCGGGAGTCGAACGGCCTCCGCAGCCGAGCGGCAAAAGGGAGGCATTGGATTGCAAAACGGGCGTAAAGCCTATGGCTAAAAGGATTGGCGATGGTGACGAGAAAATTTATTTACTCGGCATTATCGCCAATGCTTTTAACTTGCTTGCAAGTCGCGCGTTTTGCTATCCAAGCAAATGACCCTATGCTTGTCCGAGGCGCCACAGGCTGAGCGCGCCCCGAAGCGAAACGAAAAAAAGAGGTCTGAATAAGACCTCTTTTTGAAGTGGAGCTGAGGGGAGTCGAACCCCTGTCCAAACAAGGAACCCGAAAGCTTTCTACACGCTTAGCCGACCATTTCGTCCTTCTCTTCCGACCCGGCAGGCGGCAGCCTAATCGGAAGCCCAGCCTCTAAATTTAGCACGATAACCGAGGCGCATATCGCACGATCTCCAAATTGATGATACCCCGTATGAGCAACTGTTAAGGAGCGGAACTGTCGCCCGGGATACTCGTCGCACGGTTATCCTTGAACCACGCGATTAAGCCTCCATTTCCTTGAAATTAGGCAGCGAGTGCATAGCTGTTATTGCCATTTGTAGTTTGAGCGTCGGGATTAACGAGCCGCCACACAGCGCTCGACGTGCTTACAATCAAACTCTACCTGCTGTCAAAACCGGTCAGCCCCTGATTGTGGGTGCAAAGATAGTGAAAATTCAAAATTTGGAATTCAAAATTCAAAAATATTTTGTATCTTTGACCGAATTAAACGGTAACAACGATGAAACGACTTGCAAATATCATGCTGTTACTCCTCGCGGTGGGTGTTTTGATCGCCCTTGGGGAGTGGGTCTTCGGGAAACGAGAGGCCGCAAAGCCCGCTTTCGAGGGGGCGGTGCTGCGTATCGAGGCCTTGGAGCAGGCAAAAACAATTCAAAAACAAGATACTATGAGCGAAAAGAAACTCTATGCCATCATCGAGACCGAGAAGGGTGTGATGAAGGCTGAACTCTACAAGGACGAAACGCCCGGCACGGTGCAGAATTTCGTTGATCTGGCCAACCACAACTTCTACGATGGTCTGACCTTTCACCGTGTGATCCCCGACTTCGTGATTCAGGGCGGCTGCCCTCGTGGCGATGGTACGGGAGGCCCGGGCTACCGCATCAAGTGTGAGACCTCGGCTCCGCGTCAGTACCACGACCGCGGTGTGATGTCGATGGCCCACGCCGGCAAGGATACGGGTGGCTCGCAGTTCTTCATCTGCCACTGCCGTGAGAATACGCAGCACCTGGATGGCCGCCACACCTGCTTCGGCAAGGTGATCGAGGGGTTGGATGTGATTGACGACATCCGCCCGGGCGATCGTATACTCTCGGTGAAGATTGTCGAGGAGTAGTCGTTAATGGGTCGGTATGGCGGGCGTAACCCCGCTATACCGCTCTTTTTTTGCAATCATCATTTGGAGGTTCGTTATGGAGCAAACCGCAAAACGCGTGGTGAGCCTGCGCAATGTTTCGATCTATCATGCCGGAGGAGACTTCGGTCAATATTCGGCCAAGCGATTGGTTCGGGAGGGAGAGATGATACTCTCAGATATTCACCTCGAAGTTTGTGAAGGTGAGTTTGTCTATCTCATTGGGCGTGTGGGAAGTGGAAAATCATCACTTCTGAAAACACTCTATGCCGAACTGCAACTTTTGGTGGGAGAAGGAGAGGTTGTGGGCTTTGATTTGAGAAGGCTGAAAAGAAGCGAAATCCCCTACCTGCGCCGTCGCATCGGTATTGTCTTTCAGGACTACCAACTTCTGACCGATCGCAACGTATTCCGCAACCTCTACGATGTGATGCGGGCCACGGGTTGGAAAAAGGAGGAGGCCATTCGCCAACGCATCGACGAGGTGCTCAGGTTGGTGCAACTCGAAAACAAAAGCTATAAGATGCCCTTCGAACTCTCGGGAGGCGAGCAACAGCGCCTGGTGATCGCTCGTGCGCTGGTTAATAAGCCCAAATTGCTGTTGGCCGACGAGCCTACGGGCAACCTCGACCCGGTGACGGCCGACGGCATCATGAAGATTTTTCAAGATATTGCCGCCTCGGGAACGGCCGTGGTGATGTCGACCCACAATACGGCCCTCATTGAGGACTACCCTGCCCGTACGCTGCTCTTCGCGAAGGGGCGGATGCAGGAGATCGACGTAGAAGATTTGTTGAAAATTTAAGCCGAACACGATATGAGAAGATTCTGTTTATTAGCCTTGATTACCCTTATTGTGGCGGGATGTATGGGTGAACTGGATGATCGCTCTCTGTGCCACATTGAAGGGGTTGTCCTTGATCGTCCCGAGTCCAAAGAGTTGGAACTCTATGCTCACATCGACGGAGAGGCCGCGATGAGTTCGCGCCCCATGGCGAAGATTCCCATTCTCGACGGGAAGTTTTCCTACGACCTCTTGCTCGATCAGCCCGACTATTACATTTTGTCGTTTGCAGAGGAGAAGGCGTGTGGAAGTTGGTTTCCGATTCGTTTTATGGCCGATGGCGATACAGTGCGCCTTACCCTCTATTCCGAAGGTCGTGAGCCGGAACATCGGATTGAGGGCACGGGGGCAACGGCCGAATTTCAGCACTACAACGATCTTTTAGATGCTATTGACGAACACTATTACGAGCAGATCGATTCGTTGGATGAGTGTGGCAACTACTACTCAAAGGAGTACAGCAGGCTCATAGATCGCATCAAATCCGTGGAACGCAACTCTGAGGAGTTTGCTGGACTGCTCGAAAAAATCAACAACTTTGATGATGAGGAGCAGCTGAGTCCCGCGGCAAACGAAGTGAACCAAGACCACAAATCGAAGCGCAAAGCCCTGTTGCTTGAGATTTTGGACAACACCCCCACCCTTGCCCGCTATGCGCTTTTGGCCGAGCAGATGCGCTATCGTCTGCCTGACAAGGAGTTTGTTGAAATTTATGAGCGCCGCTATGCCGATGCGCTTAAAAATCATTATCTATCGACCTATTGTCGTCGCCAACTCTCAGGGCTTCAAATGGGGGTAGGAAGTCGGTATGTTGATTTTGAAGCTCCCGATCTCAAGGGTGAGATGCATTGCTTCTCGGATTTGATGGAAGGTGCAGAGCTAACACTTCTTGATTTGTGGGCCTCGTGGTGTGGCCCGTGTCGTCGAGCATCAAAAGACCTGATACCCCTCTATGAAGCCTACAAGTCGAGTGGTTTCAGGGTGATTGCCGTGGCGCGCGAGGTGGAAGACACAAGAGAGATGGAGCAGGCTGTCAAACAAGACGGATATCCGTGGCCGCAACTGGTGGAGCTGAATGATCGTACCCATCTCTGGTCGCAATATGGTTCCAATAACGCTCCCGGAAGAAAAATCTTGTTCGACAAAACCGGCCTAATCCTTGCGATTGATCCTTCGGTTGAAGAGTTGGAGGCGTTGCTTGCCGAACGGCTTGCGAAATAGGTTTGGAGAAGGAGATTTCTCTCTATGTAATCCTCTTTGATTTGCCGGTTAAGAAAGGGCCCTTCTGGCTCTTTCTTTTCTTTTTGCCGATTCCCCATAGCGCAACTCCACGCGGGCAGCGAATATTTTTTAGCTATGCTAAAAAGAGCTTGCAAAATTGAAAAAAAATACCTACTTTTGTACATTATTTCGATACAAAGAAAATGAGTACGGATTTGGAAAATGTAAAACGACAGGAAGAGGAGTATTCCGCGTCGAATATTCAGGTTCTTGAGGGCCTGGAAGCAGTGCGCAAGCGCCCCGCGATGTACATTGGCGACATCGGTAAGAAGGGTCTGCACCACTTGGTGTATGAGGTGGTCGATAACTCCATCGACGAGGCTTTGGCGGGCCACTGCTCCGATATTTTCGTTACGATCAACGAGGATAACTCGATCTCGGTGAAGGATAATGGTCGCGGTATTCCGACCGATTGGCATGAGAAGGAGGGTAAGTCGGCCCTGGAGGTGGTGTTGACTGTGCTGCACGCCGGAGGTAAGTTCGATAAGGGTTCCTACAAGGTATCGGGCGGTCTGCACGGTGTGGGTGTATCGTGCGTGAATGCCCTCTCTACCCTGCTGATTGCGGAGATTCACCGTGGAGGTAAGATCTACAAGCAGACCTACTCGAAGGGTGTTCCTACTTCGCAGGTTGAGATCATTGGCGAGTGTGAGGATCGTGGTACGACGATCACCTTTAAGCCCGATAGCGAGATCTTCACCCTCACGACCGAATACGACTACGAGATCCTCTCGAACCGTCTGCGCGAGTTGGCCTTCCTGAACAAGGGAATTCATCTTACGCTCACGGATCGTCGTGTGGTGGAGGAGTCGGGCGAATTCCGCTCGGAGCACTTCTACTCGCAGGATGGTTTGAAGGAGTTTGTGAAGTACCTGGATGCTACGCGTGGTGAGCCGATCACCGAGTCGATCATCTACCTCGATACCGAGAAGAATGGGGTCCCCGTGGAGGTAGCCATGCAGTATAACAACTCCTACTCGGAGAACGTACACTCCTATGTGAATAATATCAATACGATCGAGGGAGGTACCCACCTGACGGGATTCCGCCGTGCCTTGACGCGTACGTTGAAGAAGTATGCCGATGAGTCGGGTCTGCTGTCGAAGATCAAGTTCGAGATCTCGGGCGATGACTTCCGCGAGGGTCTGACGGCTGTGATCTCGGTGAAGGTGGCCGAGCCGCAGTTCGAAGGTCAGACCAAGACTAAGTTGGGTAACGACGATGTGGCCGCGGCAGTGGATCAGGCAATGTCGGCCGCATTGGCTCAATACTTAGAGGAGAATCCGCGCGATGCCAAGGCTATCGTATCGAAGGTGGTATTGGCTGCCCAGGCCCGCCATGCTGCCCGTAAGGCACGCGAGGCCGTGCAGCGCAAGACCCCCCTGTCGGGCGTGGGTCTGCCGGGTAAGTTGGCTGACTGTTCGAGCCGTGACCGTTCGGTTGCCGAGATCTTCTTTGTGGAGGGTGATTCAGCAGGTGGATCGGCCAAGCAGGGTCGCAATTCGAAATTCCAGGCCATCATGCCGTTGCGTGGTAAGATTCTCAACATCGAGAAGGCGCAGGAGCACAAGATGTGGGATAACGAGGAGATCAAGAATATGTTCACTGCATTGGGTGTAACGATCGGTACAGAGGAGGATTCGAAGGCCCTGAACCTCGAGAAACTGCGCTACGACAAGATTATCATCATGACCGATGCTGATGTCGATGGTGCTCACATTACTACCCTGATGCTCACCTTCTTCTTCCGCAAGATGAAGGAGCTTATCGAGCAGGGGCACATCTATATCGCGACTCCGCCCCTTTACTTGGTGAAGAGCGGTAAGCAGGAGCGTTATTGTTGGACCGAGAAGGAGCGCGACCAGATCTGCGAGGAGTTTGGGTCGAAAGGCCTTCATATTCAGCGATACAAAGGTTTGGGTGAGATGAACCCTACCCAGCTTTGGGAGACCACGATGGATCCCGAGCGCCGCATGCTCCACCAGGTAACGATCGAGAACGCCGCTGAGGCCGATCGCATCTTCTCGATGCTGATGGGTGACGAGGTGCCGCCCCGCCGTGAGTTCATTGAAAAGAATGCTCATTACGCCAATATTGACGCTTAAAAAACAGGAGGAAGGGAATTGCTTTTTTGAGTGATTCCCTTCTTTATATAAACTACTCAAACTTTTTGATCCTATGAATGTTACAGTAATTGGAGTTGCGGGAGGAACCGGCTCCGGAAAATCCACTTTGGTCAAGCGACTTCAGGAGGCTTTCCGCAACGATGATGTTGCCACGCTGTGCCACGACTACTACTATAAAGCGCACCCTGAACTCACCTATGACGAGCGCACCAAACTCAACTACGACCATCCACAGGCCTTCGATACCGACATGATGGTCGAGCATATTCGCACGTTGAAAAACAATGTACCGATCGAACATCCGGTCTACTCGTTTGTGGATCACAACCGCACGGAGGAAACGGTGTTGGTAAAGCCTTCGAAGGTGATCATTGTAGATGGTATTTTGATCTTCGAAAACAAGGCATTAAGAGAGTTAATGGATATTAAAGTATTCGTTGATACGGATGCCGATATTCGTCTGGCACGCAGAATCATGCGTGATGTGTGTGAGCGTGGTAGAACCATGGAGTCGGTGATCAATCAATACACCACCACCGTCAAGCCGATGCACGAGGAGTTTGTCGAACCTTCGAAGCGTTATGCCGATGTGATCATTCCCGAGGGAGGCTTCAATTCGGTGGCTGTCCACATGCTGATCCAGAACATCCGTTCGCTGATTGGGTAGTGTGCAAAAGGGCGAACAAGTAAAATTTTGCGGCCGGAAACCTTTGAATGGAGGTTTACCGGCCGCTTTTGTGCAGAAAAGGTTGGAGATTGCAATTTTTTTTATACCTTTGTATAATAGGAAGTTTCTATCCGAAGAAGAAACGACTGCAAAAACCGACCAAAGAACAAAAAAAATAGAGCGCATGAAAGGAATTGTACTTGCAGGTGGTAGCGGCACGCGATTGTACCCGATCACCAAGGGCGTAAGCAAGCAGCTATTGCCCATCTACGACAAACCGATGGTCTACTACCCCATTTCGGTGCTGATGCTTGCGGGCATTCGCGAGATTTTGATTATCTCCACCCCGCACGACCTGCCGGGCTTCAAACGTCTGCTTGGCGATGGTAGCGACTACGGTGTACACTTCGAGTATGCCGAGCAGCCCTCGCCCGACGGCTTGGCCCAGGCCTTTACCATCGGCGCAGACTTCATCGGCGACGATTGCGCCTGCCTGGTTCTTGGCGACAACATCTTCCACGGAGCCGGTTTTACGCCGATGCTCAAGGAGGCGGTTCGTGCGGCCGAGGAGGAGCAGAAGGCCACCGTATTCGGCTATTGGGTAAACGATCCCGAGCGTTACGGCGTGGCGGAGTTCGACAAAGAGGGCAATTGCCTCTCCATCGAGGAGAAGCCTGCAAACCCCAAATCGAACTACGCAGTGGTGGGTCTCTATTTCTACCCCAACAAGGTGGTCGATGTTGCCCGAAAAATCGAGCCCTCGGCTCGTGGAGAGTATGAGATCACGACGGTCAATCAGTGGTTCCTGAATGATGGCGAGTTGAAGGTGCAGACCCTGGGCCGTGGCTTTGCCTGGCTCGATACGGGTACCCACGACTCCTTGTCGGAGGCTTCGACCTACATCGAGGTTTTGGAGAAGCGTCAGGGGTTGAAGATTGCCTGCTTGGAGGGTATTGCCTATCGCAAGGGGTGGATCTCGGAGGAGCGAATGCGCCAGCTGGCCCAGCCCATGATCAAGAACCAGTATGGTCAGTATCTGCTGAAGGTGATCGAGGAGCTGAAGCGCACGAACAATCAACCCAAATACGAGTAGTCGAGATGAAAGTGACGAAGACCCCGATTGAGGGGGTGGTGATCATCGAGCCCACGGTTTTTGGTGACGAGCGCGGCTACTTCTTTGAGAGCTTTTCGTTGCGCGAATTTGCCGAGAAGGTGCGTCCCATAAATTTTGTGCAGGACAATGAGTCGAAGTCGAAGTATGGCGTGGTGCGCGGTTTGCATTTCCAGAAGGGGGCCGATGCTCAGTCAAAGTTGGTGCGCGTAGTCGAGGGGCGAGTTCTGGATGTAGCGGTCGATATTCGCAAGGGGTCGCCTACCTTTGGGCAACATGTGGCAGTGGAGCTCTCGGCCGAAAATAAGCGTCAGTTCTTTGTGCCGCGTGGTTTTGCCCACGGCTTTGCCGTGCTGAGCGAGACAGCCACCTTCCAATACAAGTGCGATAACTACTACGCTCCTCACAACGAGGGAGCGGTGGCCTGGGACGATCCCACACTGGGGATCGACTGGCAAATTCCTGCCGCAGAGGTGATCCTCTCGCAGAAGGATGCCCACCACCCCACTCTTGCCGAAGCCGAAGAGCAACTCTTTGATTATAACACGGATTACTATGCTTAATATTCTTGTAACGGGTGCAAACGGACAACTCGGACAGGAGATGCGACGCTTGGGAGCCATGTCGCCCAACCGCTACCTCTTTACCGATGTGGCCGAATTGGATATCACGGATCGAGAGGCGGTCTTGCAGTTGGTGCAGGCCGAGGCAATCGACGTGATTGTCAATTGTGCTGCCTATACGAATGTGGACAAGGCCGAAGAGGACGAGATAACAGCTCGCAAGATCAATCGCGATGCCGTGGAGAATCTTGCCCTGGCTGCCAAGCAGGTGGGAGCGGTATTGTTCCACGTCTCGACGGACTATGTTTTTGGGGGTGAGGGTAACCTTCCTCGCACGGAAGAGATGCCGACCTGCCCGTTGGGGGTCTATGGCTTGACGAAGCTCGAGGGCGAGCAGGCGATTGCCAAAGTAGGCTGTCGCCACTTGATCTTCCGCACGGCCTGGCTCTACTCGGAGTATGGAAACAATTTCCTGAAGACGATGCTGCGCCTCACGAAGGAGAAGCCACACCTGAATGTAGTCTTCGACCAAGTGGGATCACCCACCTATGCCGGTGACTTGGCTCTGACGATCTTTTCGATCATCGAAAAAGAACTTTATGGTGAAGCTGAGGGCATTTTCCACTTCTCAAACGAAGGGGTCTGCTCGTGGTATGACTTTGCGGTGGAGATTGCCCGTGCTGTGGGACATACGGACTGCGAGATTCACCCCTGCCACTCCTCGGAGTTCCCCTCGAAAGTAACTCGTCCGGCCTTTTCGGTACTCGACAAGACAAAGATAAAGAGTACCTTCGGAGTGGAGATTCCTCATTGGCGCGAGTCGATGCTCTACTGCCTGGGCCGACTTCTGAAGACGCAAAACAACCAACTACAATAAGCCTACTCTTAAAAAAATGAAAAATATGAAACGAAATATACTCATTACGGGCGGTGCCGGATTCATCGGCTCGCATGTCGTACGTCTGTTTGTTAATAAGTATCCCGACTACCACATCGTAAACCTCGACAAGCTGACCTATGCCGGCAACCTTGCCAACCTGAAGGACATTGAGCAGATGCCCAACTATACTTTCGTAAAGGCCGATATTTGTGATTTTGATGCTGTGCTCGAGATCTTCCAAAAGTATGATATCGACGGGGTGATCCACCTCGCAGCCGAGAGCCATGTGGATCGCTCGATCAAAGACCCCTTTACCTTTGCCCGCACCAACGTGATGGGTACCCTCTCGCTCCTGCAGGCGGCCAAACACCATTGGAACGGCAATTGGGAGGGCAAGCGGTTCTACCACATCTCCACCGATGAGGTCTATGGCGCCTTGGAACTCTCGCACCCCGAGGGTATCGAGCCTCCCTTTACCACGACGGCCTCCTCGTCGGAACATCACTTGGCTTATGGCGATAAGTTCTTCTATGAGGACACTCCTTACAATCCCCATTCACCCTACTCGGCTGCCAAGGCTTCGTCGGACCATTTCGTGCGTGCCTTCCACGATACCTACGGACTGCCTACGATCGTTACGAATTGCTCGAACAACTACGGCCCCTATCAGTTCCCTGAGAAGTTGATCCCTCTGTTTATTAACAATATTCGCCATCGCAAGCCACTGCCTGTGTATGGCAAGGGTGAGAACGTGCGTGACTGGCTCTATGTGGTGGATCATGCGCGAGCCATCGACCTGATTTTCCACGAGGGCAAGGTGGCCGACACCTACAACATTGGTGGCTTCAACGAGTGGAAGAATATTGACCTCATCAAGGTGATCATCAAGACGGTGGATCGTCTGCTCGGAAATCCCGAGGGGGCATCGCTCGATCTGATTACCTTCGTGACGGATCGTGCCGGACACGATATGCGCTATGCGATCGACTCCTCGAAGCTCCAGAAAGAGCTTGGTTGGGAGCCCTCGCTTCAGTTTGAAGAGGGCATCGAAAAGACCGTGAAGTGGTACCTCGAAAACCAGGAGTGGATGGACAACATCACCTCGGGTGAGTATGAGAAGTACTACGACGATATGTACAAAAACCGATAAACCGACCATGGATCCCAAGAAACCCATTACCGTCACCTCTCCCCTGCTTCCTCCGTTGGAGGAGTTTGTCCCCTACCTGGAGCAGATTTGGCAGAGCAAGTGGATCACCAACAACGGCCACTTCCACCAAGAGTTGGAAAAGGCTTTGTGCGAATACTTGGGCGTGGAGTACATCTCGCTCTTTACGAATGGCACCCTACCTCTGATTACCGCTCTGCAGGCGCTGCGCATCCAGGGTGAAGTGATCACCACCCCCTATAGTTTTGTGGCCACCACGCATTCGATCTGGTGGAACGGAATCCGCCCGGTTTTTGTGGATGTCGATCCCAACACCGGTAATATCGACCCCGATCGCATCGAGGCCGCCATTACGCCGCGCACCACGGCTATCATGCCCGTGCACGTCTATGGCACCCCCTGCGAGGTGGATCGCATCGAAGCCATTGCCCGTAAGTATGGGCTGAAGGTGATCTACGACGCGGCCCACGCCTTTGGTGTAAAGCAGAACGGCCGCTCGATCCTCAATGCTGGCGATATCTCGACGCTGAGTTTCCATGCCACGAAGACCTACAACACGGTGGAGGGCGGCGCCTTGATTTGCCACTCGAAGGAGATGAAGCAGCGCATCGACTACCTTAAGAACTTCGGTTTTGCCGGAGAGACGGAGGTGATCGCCCCGGGTATCAACTCGAAGATGGACGAGATCCGTGCAGCCTATGGTTTATTGGGTCTGAAGCATGTGGATGCCGCCATTGCCGCCCGCAAGCAGGTGGCCGAGCGTTACCGCGAAGCCCTGCGCGAGGTGAAGGGATTACGCTTGTTTGAGGATATCGAAGGGGTAACGCACAACTATTCCTACTTCCCGGTCTTCATCCAAGCCGAGGAGTTTGGCGAGACGCGCGACGAACTCTACTTCCGTCTTAAGGAGGAGGGGATTCTGGGTCGTCGCTACTTCTATCCGCTGATCTCGACCTTCTCGACCTATCGCAGTCTCCCCTCGGCCTCGGCCGACAACCTGCCTGTGGCCACGCGCTTGGCTAACGAGGTGATCTGCCTGCCGATGCACCACGAACTCACATTGGAGGAGGTCGATCGCATTATCCATGTCATTAAAAACCGATAGCACCATGAGCCCCCACTATACGCCCGAAGAGTTGGCCGCCATGGGATTCAAGAGTCTCGGCAAGGGGTTGATGATCAGCCGCAAGGCCTCGTTCTACGGCACCTCGCGTATCTCGATCGGCGACAATGTGCGTATTGACGATTTTTGCATCCTCTCGGGAGATATTACCCTGGGCTCACACATCCATATTAGTGCCTATGCCGCCCTTTATGGTAGCATGGGCATCGAGTTGGAGGACTACACGGGGGTCTCGCCCCGTGCCACCCTCTTCAGTGCTATGGACGACTTCGGAGGCGACTACCTGATCGGCCCGATCCACCCCGAGCAGACAACCCATGTTACGGGAGGCAAGATCCTCCTCAAACGCTATGCACAAATCGGCAGTGGAACAACACTTTTTCCCTCGGTTACGATCGGTGAAGGTACGGTAGTGGGAGCTATGTCGTTGGTTAGAAAATCGCTGCCCGATTGGGTGGTGGCCGCCGGCATTCCGGCCCGAGTCCTGCGCGAGCGCTCGAAGGGGCTCTTGCAGTTTGTTGAAAACGAGAAGTAATCTTGATGGTTCGATTTCTACACATATTTCCAATCGATTCGCCCGTGTTTACAAGGGTACTGATCGAAATGATCAACCAGAATTGCCCGAATGCGCACAGCGAGCATCTCTTCTATTGTGCCGGTGAGAACAATTTTCGTACCCTCTCGGCCGAGCACCCCAATGTGCGCCATACGGAGCTCTCGCGCAAGCGACTCATGGAGCTCTCTCAACAGGCCGAGCACCTGATTCTTCACTCGCTCTTCCTCTCTTCGCGCGATATTCGCCGCCTGCCCAACTCCTTTTTCGACCATGCAACCTGGTGTGTTTGGGGACATGATCTCTACAATCGATTCAAGCAGGGCGGAAATTGGTTACACCGCTTGAAGGGACGCATTGTTATCAACAAATTGCGCCACTTGGAGGCCATCTCCATCGGATTCAAATACGACAGCCGAGAGATTCGTCGCATTTTGGGCGAAGAGGTTCGCATCTTGCCCGCTCTCTACGGTAGCGGCTACTACCACGAAGATATCGATGCGGTGGAGGCTCCGGTCCGCGATTCGAGGGCCCTGGAGATCATGGTGGGACATTGTGCCTACGAGACCTTCAACCACCTCCCTAACTTAGATCGCCTGGCAGCCTATCGGAACGAGAATATTCGCATCAATCTGGTGCTCTCCTACGGTGACGCGGCCTATCGTGAACGAGTAATTGCTCACGCCCGATCGCTCTTCCGTGAGGAGCAACTCCACATCCAGACCGAGATGCTTTCACCGAGCGAATACATCCGATTCCTCAAGGGGATGGATGTCGTAGTGATGGATTTCGAGCGTCAGGCCGCCTTTGGCAACCTGATTACAATCGCCTATCTGAAGAAAAAGCTCTTCCTCTCCCCTACCGGCATCATGTCGCGAGCCTTCCGTGAGGAGGGAATTCCGATCTTCGACTGCCGCAGCATCGGCTCAATCTCCTTTGAGGAGTTCGCCGCCCCGGGCCCCGACTACTCGATTCGGGACTATATCTTCCCCCTATTGGATAAACCTACAATTATTGCCCAATGGAAAAATCTCTTCGAAGAGCTGACGAAGTAGCCCCCGTAGTCTCGGTCTGTACGATCTGCTACAACCAGGCGGCCTATGTCGAGGAGACAATTCGTGGCGTGTTGGAGCAGGAGCTCGACCAACCCTTCGAACTGATCATCGGCGATGATGGTTCGACCGATGGAACGCGCGAGGTGTGTGAGCAGTGGGCTGAACGCTACCCCACGATCATTCGCCTGTTGCCGCGATGCGAGAATTTGGGGGCAATGCGTAACTTTTTTCGTGTACTGAACGAGGCGCGCGGCACCTATGTAGCCTTCTGTGAGGGCGACGACTATTGGTGCGACCGGAAGAAACTCCAAAAGCAGGTCAACTTCCTCGAGGCGCATCCCGAGTGCGGACTGGTCTACACGGATGTCGATTTCCGCCACGAACCCGAGGGGCGCATCGAGCCCAAGGTGATCGGATCGGGGAGGATTCGACGCTCGGGATCTTTTGCCGAGCACCTGGCTAATGCCGGCTACATCGCCCCCTGCACCTGGCTCTTCCGTCGTGAGCACCTACCCACAGCCCCCTACCCCTATGTAGACGCTACTTTCGCTTTGGCCCTCGATATTTGGGCCGTGAGCGAAGTGGGCTTCCTGCCCGAGGTGACGGCCGTCTACCGCGTGTTGGGCGAGAGTGCCAGCCACACGCGCGACCTACAAAAACGCTATCGGGTGCAGCGCGGGATCTTCAAGATCCAATGCGACTACCAAGCCAAATATCCTCATCGGATTCCCGCCTCCACGAAGGCCACTCTACTCAAACGAGCCTATCGCTCCTTGTGGCGCATGGCTATTGTCTTGGGGGATTCGGCCATGATGGAGGAGATTTGCCACTACTACCTGAAGCGAAACCCGCTGCAATGGCTCCTGCTACGGCTCTTCCCGGCACCGATGCGATGGCTTCAACGAAGGAAATTTCTCCGGCGCGGATTTCGGGTGGAACAGGCATCGCAATCGCAACAAACTCCATAAAACAACGCATGAGTCGCAAAGGCGACCCATGCGTTACTATTTTTCAGAGAAATCCGAGAACTCTCCTCGGAGGTGAAATAGCGTATTAGAAGAGGGCCTCCACCTTGGCGATCACATCCTCAGGATCGGGCGTGAGGGAGAAGGTATGCGAAGGCTCGAGATACCATAGCTTCTTCTTACGGAAAAGCTCCTCGCCACCACCCGTGATGTTGAGCATGATGCAGGCATCCTTGGCCACTTTGCCCTCCTGCACCGACTTGATGAGCGTAGCCAGAGCCACTCCTGCAGCCGGATGGATGTCGATACCCTCCAACTCCTTGAAGAGCTCCTTGGCCTTGCGGGCCTGAGCATTCGTCGCCACAAGTACCTCGCCTTGGGTCGCTTTCAGGGCATCGTATAATCCACCTGCAATACCATAGGGAGGCTTTCGGTTCGACAAAACCTTTGCATCAATAATTTCCACATCGCGACGTGCTTTGCCATCTTCATAGGGCAACATTTCGCGTGAATCAACACGGTAGGCATTGAAGATCGGAACGAAGGGGGCATTTTGTGACACCATAAGTTTCATTACCTTATCGCCATACGATCCATCCTCCACAAGACGCTGGTTGGCCTCCCAGGCGGCAATGGCTCCCGTGCCGGAACCCACCGCTTGGAAGTAGTAGTCGGGGATTTGGCCGATGGTCGTTACGGCCGAGAGGACCGTGGTACCCATTCCATCGCGGCGGGCGATATTCTTGGCACCCCCCTCGGCATAGAAGCGGGGAGACTTGAGTGCCAAATTGCTCAGGTGAATGGCATCGAAATAATCCCCCCCCTTGGCCGAAGCGATCACCTTCACGCAGGGATTCAGCGGTTCTTCGAACCACAAGGCATTGAGGTTATCTTGGGGCACCGAAAGCAGCAAGCGAATGTGGTTGTCGGAGCAAACCTTGGCAAAGGCGCGGGCCGTATTGCCGGCCGATGCAACCACCAGGGTACGGGTTTCGTCCGAGGGGATACGCGCCAAGACGCTGTAGGCCTCGCACTCCTTGAACGAACAGGTTGTCATGCGGGCACCGATTGCAGGGTGGTAGCCACTGAAGGTAATCCAAAGGTTTTCCAAACCAAGGTGCTCGGCCAGCCGTTTCGACTTATAGGTTACGGGTGCCGAGGAGCCGTCGAGCATCCGCTTCACGGGAAGCCAGTCGCAGAACTTATAGAAACCATAGTAGTCGGGCTTCAGTTCCAACTTCTTCTTTTCGTAGCAGGCTCGTACCAACGAGGGGCACTTGCACTGTCGATCGTCCATCGTCCAGCCCTCGTCCTGAAATTCGCGTCCCGTAGCCACGCACTCCAGCGTATAAGCGGTAGGTTTGAAATTTTCCATTCTTTTTCTCTCTATTTAAGTTTTCTTTTTGTTATCGGCCTTCCTTTCAATCTACGACATGCGTTGTTTGTAATCCTCGTAGCCGAATTCGCGTACGATCTCCACCTCGCCGCTCTTGCGTGCAATGGCAATCGCCGGGTGATGTACGCCGTTGAACATCGTGGTTTTCACCATCGTGTAGTGGATCATATCCTCGAAGACGATGCGGTCGCCCACTCTCGGTTCGCGATCGAAGGCCCAATCGCCATAAAAGTCGCCCGCCAAGCAACTGTTGCCGCCCATGCGCCAGTGGCTCTCTCCTGCTTCGGGATCGTGAGCCCCGACAATGGCCGGCTTGTAGGGCATCTCCAGGCAGTCGGGCATGTGGCAGGCAAACGAGACATCGAGCATTGCCGTCTGCACCCCTCCGCCTCGGATGATATCCTCGACGGTGGCCACTAAATAGCCCGTGCGCCAGGTGAAGGCACTGCCGGGCTCCAAGATCAGGCGCAGATGCGGGTGACGGCTCTTGAAATCGCGCAGCGTGGCGATCAGTTCGTCGCAATCATACTCAGCGTGGGTCATCAGATGACCTCCTCCCATATTGAGCCACTTGATTTGGGGCAACAGATGGCCGAAATGGCGCTCTACTGCCTCCAACGCAAGCTTCAGGTGGTGGGGGCGCGATTCACACAAGACATGAAAATGCAACCCTTCAACACCCGCAGGGAGCTCCTTAAGTTCCTCCTTGCGGATGCCCAGGCGCGAACCGGCAACGCAGGGATTGTAGAGATCTACCTCCACAGGCGAATACTCGGGGTTGATTCTCAGACCGCACGACAGGCCACTGAGGATAGCGCGCGCTCCAAAACGCTCAAATTGCGCCAACGAGTTGAAGGTGATGTGGCTCGAGGTGCGCAGAATCTCCTCTATATTTCGATCCGTATAGACCGGGGCATAGGTGTGAGCCGGGGCTCCATACTCCTCAAAAACCAAGCGTGCTTCGGCAGCCGAACTTGCCGTGGCTCCATCGGAGTGTTGGGCCAACGTAGGGAAGATCGACCACATGGCACACGCCTTCAGAGCGACAATAATCTCGACCTCGGCCTCGCGGCGTACGCGGTCTATCAGAGCCAGGTTCTGCTCCAAAAGGGCTTCATCGAGCAGGTAACAGGGCGAGGGTACTTTCGAAAAATCAACCATCTTGCTTTGGATTTCTAAATTCCTACAAATATAGGGATTTTTATGGAATAACGGAAAACCTACCTATAATAATAGGTATTTTTGCCTATCTTCTCCTTCGTTTGAAATGCGCTCACGGCCCGAAAAAGAGAAACCCGACGAAGGGGACTCCTTCATCGGGTTTCTCTTCAGCGGCAATCGATGCCGTCTTTTGGGTACAAAGTTACTCGATCTCGATCAGCGCAGCATCCGTGGCGACATTCTCACCTACCGATACCAGCACCTGCTTCACCGTACCGGCGAAATCGGCATTGATCGAGTTCTCCATCTTCATGGCCTCGAGGACAGCCACCTCCTGACCTGCGGAGATCGTATCACCGGCCTTCACCTTGATGTCGATCACCTTACCGGGCAGCGGAGCGGCAATCACCTTGCCCGTAACGGGCTTCTTGGCAGCGGGCTCGGCGGCGGCAGCCTTCGGAGCCTCCTTCGTCAGCTCGATGAGCTGGGCATCCGTAGCTACGTTCTCGCCTACGGCTACCAGCAGCTGCTTTACATAACCCGAAACCTCGGCCGTTACGGCATTCTCCATCTTCATGGCCTCCAGAACAAGCACCTCCTGACCGGCCTCTACCTTGTCGCCCACCTTTACCTTGTACTCGATGAGCTTGCCAGGCAGCGGAGCCTTTACTACATCACCCGTAATCGGGGTCTTCACCGCAGCAGCAGCCTCGGCCTTGGGAGCCTCGGCGGGCTTCTGTGCCTCGTAAGCAGCCTTCTTCACGCCCGTCAGATAACCCTTGGCCACCATCGGGAAGAGCTCGAGCAGGAGTACCTCCTTCTCATTCTCGGCCAACTTCACACCACCGGCCTCGGCGAGTTCGGGGTTGGGCTGCATCTGATACTTCGATACATCATAGGGGGTCTCCTCACGGAAGCCGCAAATCTTCAAACGGAACTCGGGGTCGATCTTCACAGGAGTCTTACCATACTCACCCTTCACGAGGTTCACGAACTGCGAACTCTTGTTGGTGTACATCGGACGTCCGGCCTTCTCATCCATAGCGCAGTTAACGGCCTGAGCACCCACGATCTGCGAGGTAGGGGTTACCAAAGGAGGCAGACCTGCCGAAAGACGAACGGTCGGAATCAACTCCATGGCGCGGGGCAGAATCTCCTCAGCCTTGAGCTGCTGGAGCTGAGCCACCATGTTGGAGTACATACCACCAGGAATCTCGGCTTTCTGTACCAACTCGTTGGGAGCGGGGAATCCGAAGTAAGCCTCGATCTTCTGAGCCGCATCAAGCAGGGTCGCGAAATCATCGGCCTGAGCAGCCTTGATTGCGCGGTCAAGCTGAGCATCCACCTCAGCAGGAACGGCATCCACCACGGGGTTGAAGGGTTTGGGAGCGGGCTTATCCTTGCCGAATACCGAGAGGTTGAGCTCCGAACGGATCGACTTCAACTCCTCGTTGATCTTGGCTACAGCCTCCATATTCACTCCCAAATCAATGCCGAGCTTCTGGCAGAAGAGGTAGACGAGCTCCAGAGCGGGAGCACCCGTACCACCACCAAACCACCAGCAGTTGGTATCCACTACATCGACACCGGCTGCAATGGCTGCATAGACCGAAGCCAAGCCGTAGCCGGGCGTACAGTGGGTATGGAAGTCAATGGGCACATTCACAGCGGCCTTCAACTTCTTCACCAGCACGCTTACGCGCTGCGGGGGAATCAGACCCGACATATCCTTAATGGTGATCATATCAGCACCCAATGCAGCCACCTCTTTGGCCTTGTTTACGAAATACTCATCCGTAAAGACGGGGGCGGGATTCTTCTTACCCTTGAGTTTGTCCCAGAAACCCAACTTCGGGTACTTCGGATCTACCGTGTAGCAGACAGCGCAGTCAGCAATACCGCCATACTTCTTTACATATTTAATGGTAGACTTTACATTGTCCACGTCGTTCAAGCAGTCGAAGATACGCATGATACCCAAACCACTCTCAATCGAGTTGCGGCAGAAGCCCTCGATGATCTCATCGGTGTAGGGAGCATAGCCGAAAAGGTTACGGCCACGCGACAAGGCTGTCAGTTTCGATACCTCACCCACCGCCTTGTGGATTGACTCCAAACGGGTCCAGGGATTCTCGTTCAGGTAGCGCATCACCGAATCGGGCACGGCACCACCCCATACCTCCATTGCGTAGAAGCCGGCATCCTTATAATAAGGAAGCACGCGGTCGATCTGCGCCTGATTCATACGGGTTGCGAAAGACGACTGCTGGCCGTCACGCAACGTCAAGTCTCTGATTTTCAGATTTCTTGCCATAGTTTTAGTGTTTGTTTTAAGGTTTTCTATTTTTATTTGGTTCTTCTCTTCTTTTTTGTTGCTCGAGGTTGTTTAATTTCGGCGTTTCACCCATCGAATTACAGGTTTCGGCGACTTAATAGTGTTATTTCAATAACACCCTCATACAAAGATAATAAAAAATTAAACACCTGATACACTTTCGGGCAAAAAAAATCACATTTCGGAGGTGTCGGGGGTTTTTGCTGAGTTTTTTGAGTTCAAAAAGGGGGTTCTTGTTATTTTTTGAGGGCATAAAATACAAAAGTCCCGAAAGGGGGCATCTCAAAGCTACCACCCCTTTCGGGACTTTTCGAGTCAAAGAGTCTAAAAAGACTATTTCTTCTCTTTGAGCAGATCGCGGATCTCGGTCAAGAGGACCTCCTCCTTCGTGGGTTCGGGAGCGGGTGCAGGAGCCGGAGCGGGCGCAGCCTCCTCCTCCTTCTTGCGCAAGTTCGAGAGGTGGTTCATCACCTTGACGAGCATAAAGACGCAGAAGGCCAGGATGATGAAATCCACCACCTGCTGAATGAAAGCACCATATTTCCACACCACCTCAGGAATGGCAGGGGTCGTTTCAGTAGCCTCTACCCCCTTCTTAATCACGATGCCGAGGTTCGAGAAGTCGGTACCACCCATCAGCACACCGATCGGAGGCATCAGCACATCGTTTACGAGCGAGGTTACGATCTTGCCGAATGCACCACCGATGATCACACCGACAGCCATGTCCATCACGTTGCCCTTCATGGCAAACTGCTTAAACTCTTTCAAAAATCCCATAGTTGTACGTTTTTAATAGTTTGTTTGACCACAAAGATAAGAAATAATGGCCAATGAGCAATGCGCTATGCGTAATTTTTTCTACCTTTGCTCACCCAACGAGCGTAACTTTATGACACCGCACACCATACTCCTCACTGCCCTCCTCTATGCCGCTCTGCTCTTTGTCGTGGCATGGTGCTCCGGGCGTAATGCCGACAACCGGACCTTCTTTGTCGGAGGACGACGTATGGCTTGGTGGGTCGTGGCTTTGGGGATGATCGGAGCTCCGATGTCGGGAGTTAGTTTCGTCTCGGTGCCGGGTTCGGTGGCCGACGACGCTTTCGCGTACCTACAAATGGTGGCGGGGTTCACCGCCGGACAACTCGTCATCGCCTTTGTGCTCGTTCCGCTCTTCTACCGCCTGCAACTCACCTCGCTCTACGAATATCTTGAGTTGCGTTTCGGGGAGGCGGCCCACCGCACGGGAGCCCTTTTGTTCCTGCTCTCTAAACTTCTGCTTACGGCCCTGAAACTGCTGGTTGTCTGCCGCGTGATGCAGCTGTTGGTGGGAGATCCACTCGCTATCCCCTTTTGGGTAAATGTCGCCCTCTCCACCCTTGTCGTTTGGGGCTTCACTCACCGCGGAGGCGTGCGTTCGGTGGTCTGGACCGACCTCTTGCAAACAGCCTGCCTGGTAGGAGCTGTATTGGTGACCATCGGAGCGATAATGAGTCATTTTGGTTACTCCATCTCCACTCTTTTCGAGGTGATGAAAAATTCGTCCGAAAGCCAAATTTTCTTCTTCGAACACAACCCGCTATCGACCCAAACCTTCGGAAAGATGTTCGTGGGAGGACTCTTTATTTTGGTTGCCATGACAGGGCTCGACCAGGATATGATGCAACGCAATCTCTCCTGCCCCACGGCCCGCGATTCACAACGCAACATTCTCCTCACGGCCCTGGCCCAAGCGGGAGTGATCACCCTGCTACTCACCCTCGGACTGCTCCTCTACCGCTATGCCGAGAGTGTCGGGATCGAGACTTCGGGAGACGACCTCTTTGCTACGGTCGCAATCCGAGGAGGGTTGCCCATGGTGGCCGGAGTGCTCTTTGTATTGGGGCTTCTGTCGAGCACCTGGTCCACGGCCGGCTCCGCCCTCACCGCCCTTACCACCTCGGTGATTCACGACCTATGGCCCGCAGCCTCCCGTGGTGAGGAGGAGATGGCACGCCTAAGAGTGCGCATCCACTCGCTCTTGGCACTTCTGATCGGCCTTCTGGTGCTGCTCTTTGCCTATGGGTCGAGCGAGAGCCTGATCCATCTACTCTATCGCATTGTGAGCCTCAGTTATGGCCCTATTTTGGGACTCTTTGCCTTCGGCCTCTCTACTCGTCGCCTCCTACGCAAGGGATGGGGTGTTACCGGGGTCTGCATCGCTGCTCCCCTATTGGCCTACCTCGTTCAGCAATTCGCACTGAGATATGGGGGTTACGCCATCGGATATGAACTTATACTTTACAACGCACTGCTCACCTTTGCGGGACTTCTTCTCATTAGTAAACGCCATGAAGACTAACCACATAATCTACGGATTTATTCTTTTCCTAACCCTGAATTTCTCACCTCTGCAAGCCCAAGAACTTGACCCAGAGAGTCGCAAAGCAATTGCTCGGGTGGTCGATAGTTTGGTGGGGGCCGAGATTCCGGGGGGTGGAGCCCGCCTCGACAGCCATACGATTCGCGGTCGCCGACTGCGCCTGAACTTTTCGCTCGGTTTGGCCAACTACCCCTTCCGCGAGCCAAGTGTGGAGATGATCTACGACTCGGTACGAGGTCGTCTGCCCGAGAAACTCGAAAAATATAAGTTGGAGATCTACACCGACAAACAACTCATCGAGGAGTTGATTCCACTGGCCGAGCGTACGAAGTTCGATCGCCGCAAGATCCTCCCCTTTACGAATACAGCTCGACACCCCCTGGTGCGTTCGCTTTCCTCGCCTGTGGTGGTGGAGAACGGCCTCCAAAACCGCCATATAGCCCTTTGGCAGAGCCACGGCTTTCATTTCGATCAACAGGACAACCGCTGGGAGTGGCAGCGCACAGCCCAATGGATGACGCGTGAAGACCTCTTTACGCAGTCCTTCGTTCTACCCTTCCTCACCCCGATGTTGGAGCGTGCCGGAGCCAATGTACTCCTGCCTCGTGAGCGCGACTTGCAACCCCATGAAGTACTTATTGATGCCGACCTTCCAGGCTCGGGCTATACGGAGTACTCGGGGCAAGAGTTGTGGAGAGAGGGTGATATTGGATTTGGCCATCCTAAAACATACTACCTGGAGCACGAAAATCCTTTTACAATGGGTAGATCTCGTATGACACATACGGTAATGAACCCTAAGATGGAGAGCCGTGCCGAGTGGCGGGCAATCCTCCCCGAGGCGGGCGAGTATGCTCTCTATGTAAGTTATCGTTCGTTGGAAAACAGCTGCGAGGAGGCCCTTTATACCGTTCACCATGCGGGTGGAGAGAGCCGTTTTGCCGTCAATCAGCGCATGGGAGGTGGAACCTGGGTATACCTCGGCACATTCCGATTCAAAAACGAGGCCCTTATAACATTAAGCAATCTATCAAATAAAGCGCAACAAGTCGTTGTGGCCGATGCAATTAAAATCGGTGGAGGTATGGGTAATATCGCCCGCACACCCTGCGATTCGTTGCGTCGCGAGGGGGTCGAATACCGCCCCCTGCTCAGCGGTCTTCCCCGCTACATGGAGGGGTCGCGTTATTGGTTGCAGTGGGCCGGATTCGACGAAAAGGTCTACCAAGGAAAGGGAGGAGTGGATGACTACAAAGAGGACTATATGTCGCGCGCCCATTGGGTCAATGCCCTGATGGGAGGTTCGCAGCGACTGCCCGACAGCGTGGGACTCAAGATTCCTATCGACTTAGCGTTGGCCTTCCACACCGATTCCGGTATGCGCGACTCGGACGAAACGATCGGCACCTTAGGCATCTTCTACACCAAGGAGAACAAGGGCAGCTTCTCGGGTGGTGCTTCGCGCTACCGCTCACGCGACTTGACCGACCTGGTGATGACCGAGATCGTAGAGGATATCCAGGCCCTATGGGAACCTTCGTGGCGCCGACGCGGCCTTTGGAACAAGGCCTACTACGAGGCTCGCATCCCGGCCGCCCCTACCATGCTTCTGGAGCTGCTCTCCCACCAAAATTTTGCCGATATGCGCTATGGCCACGACCCGAGGTTCAAGTTCATGGTCTCACGCGCCATCTACAAGGGAATCCTGAAACATGTTGCTGCCCAATACGGCTACCCCTATGTGGTACAACCACTGCCCGTTCGCGCCTTTCAGATCACGCGCCAAGAGGGAAATCGGGTGGAGTTACGTTGGTTGGAGCGTCCCGACTCGTTGGAGCCAACGGCTCAGGCCGACTACTTCCTCCTCTACACGGCCATCGACGGGGGTGATTTCGACCACGGGCGCAAAATTTCAGGTAACTCCGTAGTGGTGGAGCAAGAGCCCGGTCGCCATTATCGCTACCGCATGACGGCATGCAATCGGGGTGGCGAGAGTTTCCCATCGGAGACTCTGGCCGCCTTCATTCATCCTGAAGCAAAGGGGGAGGTGATGATTGTAAATGGCTTTACGCGAGTGAGTGCCGCGCCGAGTTTCCGTACCGAAACAGAGGCAGGATTTGTCCATGACGATTGCGGTGTTAGCTACCTGCGCGACATCTCCTACATCGGAGCCCAGCACTGTTACGACCGCGCTATGTGGCAGACAAACGACCCCGAGCAAGGGGTTGGCGGCTGCCATCAGGACAGCGAGGGGGTGATCCTTGCCGGCAACAACTTCGACTACCCTGCTCTTCATGGGCATGCCATTGCTTTGGCCGGCTACAGCTATCTCTCCTGTTCGGTGGAAGCGTTCCAAGAGGAAGCGTTTGATGCTTCGCACTACGAGGTGATCGACCTGATTTTAGGGAAACAACGTAACACCCTCTTGGCTCATGGAGCTTCGGGTTATCAATTTTCATGCTTTCCGCGCCCCCTACAAGAGAAGCTGAAACACTTGACATCAAACGGTGTAAACCTCTTGGTGTCGGGTAGTTATGTAGGATCGGATCTTTGGGAGTGTGAAGCTTCGACCGATGCCGATCGTGCCTTTGCCCGCGAAGTACTCCACTACGAATACCTGACAGGGCACGCCACTCGCCTAGGTCGAGTACGAGGCTTTTCGCCCGAGATTCCGATCGGAAGTTGTCGCTTCAACCAGGAGTACGGATTATCGACCTACGCTGTGGAGTCCCCCGATGCTATCGGAGCCGTGGGTCAAGGGGCCTTCTCCATGGCCCGCTATGCGGAGAACAACCGCTCGGCAGCCGTAGCCTATGAGGGAGAAGGGTATCGTTCGGTAGTCTTCGGTTTTCCGATTGAAAGTATTACTTCATATAACGAGCGTAATACGTTAATGAAAGCTGCATTGGATTTTTTAAATAAGCGGTAAATATGGCCTATAACCTGCAAAATATCTCGGGGCGCATCCAGCACAACCTACGCACGTTATCGATGCCTGTCGGAATGTTGATCGGAGCTCTCTTGTGTCGGCCAATAGCTTCCCTCGAGGCCGCTTCGCACCAGCTGATCACCCCTACCCTGATCTTCGTAACCCTCTTTATCACCTTCTGTCGCGTACGAATTGAGGAGATGCGCCTACAACGCATCCACTGGATCATCCTCGCTTTTCAACTTGTTGTCAGCGTTGCACTCTACCTTCTATTGCTTCCTCTGCACCCCACCCTTGCACAGGGAGGGATGATCTGCGTCCTGACTCCCGTAGCGATGGCCGCCGTGGTGATTGGGGGCATGCTCGGGGCCAACATCACGACGATGGCCACCTACAGTCTCCTTTGCAACATCACCATTGCCTTTGTGGCTCCGGTCTACTTTACCTTTATGGGCAATGGGACCTGTACATTGTGGGAGATTCTTTCGCGTGTCTTACCTCTGCTTATCGGGCCCTTTCTGATGGCACAACTCTTGCGCCTGGTACAACCCCAAGTAGCCGCTTGGGTAGCAAGTCATGGGCAACTCTCCTTCTACTCTTGGTTGATCTCGCTGGTGATAGCCATCGGTCGTACAACGAGTTACATTCTCGACTTAGGCGAAGAGCACCTTGATCTGGAGATCGCCTTGGCTCTCATCGCCTTGGGAATCTGCTTAGTGCAATTTAAGGTCGGCCGTTTGATTGGAGCCCGCTACGGAGATACCACCGCCGGAGGACAGTCCCTCGGCCAAAAGAATACGATCCTGGCGATCTGGATGGCACAATCATTCCTCGACCCGATCTCTTCGATCGCCCCTACGGCCTACATCGTGTGGCAGAATCTGGTAAACTCCTACCAGATCTACCGACACGACAGATCGAAGGCCCAAAATTAGCGTTCGTTCCATTTGCCACAACGCCTACCATAAACAACAGCCGGAAATTAAAAAAAATCGCAAAAACGTATTTTTTTTGTAGTTTTTTCGCCACCCGGTGCGTCTAATGTGCAGAAAGCAACCAAAAACAAAAATTTAATGGAAAAATCAGAGAGAGAATTTACCGAGCTGGTACGGGCGCACAAGGCAACCATCTACTCCGTGTGCTACCTCTTCTCGAAGGAGCCCCAGGAGGTCGATGACCTCTTTCAGGAGGTTCTTATCAACCTATGGCAGGGGTTTGAGCGCTTCGAGGGCCGTAGCGAACTTCGCACCTGGGTGTGGCGTGTAAGCCTCAATACCTGCATCACGGCTGACCGAAAAAAGCGTCGCCGCAAGAGCGATCCCCTGGAGGTTTCATTCAACCTCTACACCGACAAAGACCAGGAGAGCAAGCAAATTCGTCAGCTCTATGAGCGCATTCAGGGTCTGCAACCCTTCGACCGAGCCATCGTACTCCTTTGGCTCGAGGGGATGCCCTACGAGGAGATCGCCTCGATTGTGGGGATCACGGTAAAAAATGTCTCGGTGCGCCTATATCGCATCAAGGAGCAGCTAAAGCAAACAAACAAGTAATGATTGCAAATTATTAAAAACAAGCTATATGGATCAGAATGAATTAAATAATATGCGCGAGCAGTTGGAGATTTTGAAGCGTAAGATTGAACACGAAGAGCGTATGGGCGAAAAGCAGATTCGCCGCGCTATGCGCAAGAAGATGTCGTACATCAATCGCCAGGGATTGTTCTTTGTTCTCCTCGCACTTTCGGCAATACCCTTCTTTATCTGGTCACGAAGAATATTGCCCATAAGTGAAACTTTTTGCTGGGTGACATGTGGATTCCTGGCTGTTGCAGCCCTCTACACCCACTTGATTCACAGCAAGCTGTCGGCCGAAGATATTACACAGGAGCACCTGGTGACCGTAGCCCGCAAACTTACCGCCCTGAAGCGCAGTTACACCCGTTGGCTCTTCTTCTCGATCCCCTTCCTGGTCTTTTGGATTTGTTGGTACCTCCATGAACTGGAGACCATCATCTCCCCCGAAATCTACACCACGGTTCTGATTAGCTGTGCCGTAGGTGGTGTGATAGGCGGACTGATCGGCACCTATAAACACATCCGGGTGCAACGCTCGTGCAGCGAGATGTTGGAGCAGATTGAAGATATCACAAAGGAGAGCTAAACAGCTCTCCTTTTTTCTACTTCTTGAAGATGAAGTAGACGGCCAGCACCAGGCAGACAAAGCCGGCAAGGTGGTTCCAGCGCAGGGTTTCGGACTTCATGAAGACCACCGTGAAGAGGGTGAAGACCACCAGCGTAATCACCTCCTGGATTACCTTCAGTTCCCAAAGCGAAAAAGGGCCTCCATACTGCGCACTACCCAAACGGTTGGCCGGCACCTGAAAACAGTACTCGAAGAGAGCAATGCCCCAACTTAAGAGCACTATAGCCGCCAAGCCGAACTTTTCGATCTTCGACTTAAAAACAATATGTCCGTACCATGCCAGCGTCATAAAGGCGTTGGAGCAGACCAAGAGCAAAATAGATAATATTCCTTTCATTTGGACTTCATGTTTGAAAATTGCGCGACAAAGATAAGAAAAAGAAATGAGAGGAGTACACTTTAGCCATTTTTTGTAACGGTAAGGCAACTTGAATAAAAAGTATCGTTACGACACCGGCGATACGAAAAACTTCTTATCTTTGGTGTCGGAAGCGGAGTGATATTTTCACAACCGGCCCAAAGCGAATAAAATAGAACGAAAATGGCAAAAAAGATAGAAAAAACCAATGCAGCACGTCTGCTTGACCGCGCCAAAATTACCTACCAACTGATTCCCTACGAGGTGGATGAGTCCGATTTGGCTGCCACCCATGTCGCAGAGCAGTTGGGCGAGGATATCGCCTGCGTATTCAAGACGTTGGTACTCAAAGGCGACCGCACGGGGCACTTTGTCTGTGTCATTCCGGGAGATAGGGAGGTGGACTTGAAGGCCGCAGCCCGCCACTCGAGCAACAAGAAATGCGACCTGATACCCATGAAGGAGCTCCTGCCTACCACGGGCTATATCCGCGGTGGTTGCTCCCCTATCGGACTTAAAAAGCCCTTTCCCATCTTTATTCACCACTCGGCCGAGGAGTTTGACTTTATCTACATCAGTGCCGGAGTACGGGGCTTGCAGATTCAAATAGCCCCTTCCGATTTAGTGGCCTTTACTCGCGCCACCCTCTGCCCGCTATGCACTGAAGAGGAGTAGTTCGAAGGGAGATATTCTCACATTTTGTTTAAGAAGCCCCCTTAAAACTAAAACGCCTCTATTAAATAAAAAGAGCCACGGATGATTTTCATCCGTGGCTTCTTATTTAGACTGAAAAAGTCCTTTGGCTACGAACCGAAGTTGTCGTAGAGGATATTTTCAGGAGGTACGCCCAGCGAGTCGAGCATATTCACGACGGCACCGATCATCATCGGAGGTCCGCACATGAGGTAGATGCAATCCTCGGGAGCCTCGTGGTTCTTCAGGTAGTTCTCATAGAGCACATTGTGAACGAAACCAGCGGTGTAGGCTACCCCCTTGGCATCGGCATCGGGATCGGGACGGTCGAGAGCAAGGTTCATTTTGAAGTTGGGGAAATCCTTCTCAATCTGGTGGAACTCATCCATGTAGGGAGCCTCCTTCAGGGCGCGGGCGCCATACCAGAACGATACGGGACGCTTCGTCTTCTCGGTCTTGAAGAGGTGCATCAAGTGGCTACGCATGGGAGCCATACCGGCACCACCACCGATGAAGATCAACTCCTGCGTATCGGGCAGGTTTTCGTCGAGGAAGAACTCTCCGTAGGGGCCCGAGATCGTCACCTTATCACCCGGCTTGCGCGAGAAGACATACGACGAGCAGATACCCGGGTTCACCTTCATGAAGCCGCCATTCACGCGATCGAACGGAGGCGTAGCGATACGGATGTTGAGCATGATGATATTGCCCTCTGCGGGGTGGTTGGCCATCGAGTAGGCACGGAAAGTGTCCTCGGGGTTGGTGGTCACCAAATCCCACATCTTGAACTTATCCCAATCCTCACGGAACTGAGGCTCAATATCCATATCCGAGAATTTAATCTCCTTATAGGCGGGGATGTCAATCTGAATATAACCACCCGAACGGAAGTTCAAGTTCTCGCCCTCGGGGAGCTTTACGACAAACTCCTTGAGGAAGGTCGAGATCGAGCGGTTCGAAACCACCTCGCACTCCCACTTCTTCACACCGAGTACCGAGTCGGGTACGCGGATCTTCATGTTCTCCTTCACCTTCACCTGGCAACCCAAACGCCAATGCTCTTTCTGCATCTTGCGGTTGATGAAGCCGGTCTCGGTGGGCAGAATGTCGCCACCGCCCTCCAGCACCTGGCACTTGCACATACCGCAAGCACCACCGCCACCGCAAGCCGAGGGAAGGAATACTTTGTTGTCCGACAGCGTCGAGAGGAGCGTGGAGCCGCTCTCGGCCGTCAGCACTTTCTCGCCGTTGTTGATGTCGATGGTAACGGCACCCGACGAGGTCAGCTTCGCCTTTGCAAAGAGAAGCAAAGCAACCAATACGAGCGTCACCACCAAGAAGGCGATAATCGCAACAAGAATTGTAATTTCCATAGTCTTTCTCTTCTTAAAGGTTTACAACTGAATACCACTGAAGATCATGAAGGCAATACCCATCAGACCCGTAATGATAAAGGCGATACCGGGGCCCTTCAATGCAGCCGGAATGTGCGAATAGGTCGTTTTCTCGCGGATGGCGGCCATCATCACGATGGCGATCCACCAACCAATACCCGAACCCAGACCATAGACAATCGACTGCCAGAGCGAGGTGATCTCACCACCGTCAACCTTCTGCTGCATGAAGAGCGATCCACCCATGATGGCACAGTTCACAGCGATCAGCGGCAGGAAGATACCCAGCTGGTTGTAGAGCGAGGGCGAGAACTTCTCGACGATCATCTCCACCAACTGCACAAAGGCGGCAATCGTCGCGATGAAGATGATAAAGGTCAGGAAGCTCAGGTCGACACCCTCGACCAGCACATCAGCCTTCAATACATAATTATATAAGAGGTAGTTCAGGGGCACGGTCATCACCTGTACGAAGGTTACCGCGGCACCCAGACCCAACGCCGTCTTTACGCTCTTCGATACGGCAATGTAGGAGCACATACCGAAGAAGAAGGCGAATACCATGTTGTCGATAAAGATCGACCGGATAAAAATGTTCAATGTTTCCATACTTCACCCTCCTATTTTTCCTGTAAATCCTTATTCTTCGTGCGGTGGACCCAGATGATGCAACCCACGATGATCAGTGCCATCGGCGGGAAGAGCATCAGACCCGTGTTCGAGTAGAAACCGCCCTCGGCGATGTACCAACTCTCGGGGATGAGGCGGATGCCGAACAACGAACCCGAGCCAAAGAGCTCGCGGAAGAAGGCCACGATCACCAGGATCAGACCATAACCCAGACCGTTTCCAAGACCATCGAGGAAGGCGGGCCAGGGCTTGTTACCCAAAGCAAAGGCCTCCACGCGACCCATCACGATACAGTTCGTAATAATCAGACCTACATAGACCGAAAGCTGCTTCGATACGTCGTAAACGAAGGCCTTCAGCACCTGGTCCACCAAGATTACCAGCGCGGCAATCACCACCAGCTGAACGATGATGCGGATACGCGACGGAATACCGTTACGCAGCAGCGACATCACCAAGTTGGCAAAGGCCGTTACGGCGGTTACCGACAAAGCCATTACGATGGCAGGCTTGAGCTGTACGGTAACAGCCAATGCGGAGCAGATACCGAGGATCTGCACGATGACGGGGTTGTTCGCACCGAACGGGCCCGTCAGATACTTCATATTTTTAGCCGAAAACAACGACTCTTTTTCCTTACTCATAGCCTACTCCATATTTACGTTAGACAAGGTTTCCTCGGCACACTCCTCGCAAGCGCACTCCGTGGCCGAAGCGATGTGGGCCTTCAGATAAGGCAGGTAGTTGGTCAGGCTGTTGAGCAACATGGCCGACACACCGTCGCAGGTCTTCGTACCGCCCGAGATGGCATCCACCTCGTGCTGGATGTTGGCCTCCGTGGCACCACCCTTCTTCAGCGTGATGGCTACCAGCTCCTCACCCTCGAAGATGGTCTTACCCGGATACTGACCCTGGTGCTTCGGCGTGGCGATCTCGGCTCCCAGACCCGGGGTCTCACCCGCGTGGTCCAAGACAATACCGGCCACCGTGTTCATGTCGGGCTCCAACGCCAAGTAGCCCCAAACGGGACCCCACAGACCACTACCATAAACGGGAATAACCACGCGACCATTCTTGGCCTCGAAGATGGGATAGGTACCATTCTCGAAGGCACCCTTCAGGTCGAAGAGCAGATCCAGGGCATTACCCTCTACCTCGGCACCCTCTACATTGAGGACCTTCGAGGTAATAAACTCATCGTAGTTTTCGGTCGAAGCGCCCAGCGACGAGAGGATCGCCTGCTTCTTCTCGCCAAGCATATTGGCCTGCTGACGCGACTGGAGCGACAAGGCGGCCACTGCGAGCAGCGTGGCTACGACAACCACCATAACCGTCGAGTAGACGACGATATACAGATTACTGTTCTTATTCATTGCCATAGCTTTCCTTATTTAGCGAGTTTCTTACTGCGGTTCTTGCGGCGCGAGATGTTCGCCTCTACCACGAAGTAGTCCACCAGCGGAGCCAGGGCGTTCATGAAGAGGATCGAGAGCATCATACCCTCCGGATAGGCGGGGTTCACCCCACGAATCAGGATGGCGATGGCACCGGTCATGAAACCAACGATATACTTACCCGTGTTGGTCTGTGCCGAGGTAACGGGGTCGGTCGCCATGAAGACAGCACCGAAGGCGAAGCCACCTACGATCAGGTGGTGCCAAGCGGGGATCTCCATATAGGCGTTACCACCCACGGCATTGAACAACAGACCCATGGCCAGACCGCCGACAAACACCGAGATCATCGTGCGCCACGAAGCCACACCCGTGAAGAGCAGGATGGCAGCACCGATCAAGATGGCCAGCGTCGAGGTCTCACCAAACGAGCCGGGAATGAATCCCAGGAAGGCATCCATCACCGAGAAGTCCATGGCACCCTTCGTGGCAAACTGCTCGAGAGCCGTAGCACCCGTCACAGCATCCGTGGCACCCATAAACTTCCAATCCGAGAACCAGGCGGTCTCACCCGAGATCTGGGGCGTGTAGGCGAAGAATGCAAAGGCACGAGCCAAGAGGGCGGGGTTGAAGATGTTCATACCCGTACCACCGAATACCTCCTTACCGAAGATTACGGCAAAGGCGGTCGAAACGGCCACCATCCACAGAGGCATCGAAACGGGCATGATCATCGGGATCAAGAGACCCGACACGAGGAAGCCCTCGTAGATCTCATGGCCACGCAACTGGGCATAGGCGAACTCGATGGCCAGACCCGTGATGTAGCTCACGGCCACCATCGGCAGAATACGAATCAAGCCGTAGAGGAAGGCGTTGAAACCCTCCAAACCTACCTGAATACCGGTATTGAAGCAACCGAAGAGGAAGGCGGGCAACAGAGCCAATACGACACAGATCATCGTGCGCTTCGAGTCGTTGCAGTCGCGCACATGCGAACCCATCGAGGTGGTCTTGTTCGGGACGAAGAGGAAGGTCTCGAAACCATCGAAGGTCGACTCGAGGAAGGAGAGCTTACCCCCCTTCATAAAGGTCGGTTTAACCTTATCTACCAATTTACGCAAATCCATTGTTAAGCCTCCTTAATCATTAAGTTAATACCATCGCGGAGAATCTGCTGAATCTCGATCTTCGAGGGGCATACGAACTCGCAGAGGGCGAGATCCTCGGGCAGCACCTCGTAGATACCCAGATTTTCCATCTTGTCGATATCGCCCGCGAGGCAGGCCTTCAAGAGATACATCGGATAGATATCCATGGGCAGATACTGCTCATAAAGACCCGTTACGATGAAGGGACGCTCACCACCATTGAGGTTCGTGTCGAGCTTGTACTGCTTCTTCGGGCAGAGCCACGAGAAGTAGCTGCGCGACACCGAGAACTTGCCAAAGCGAGGCATGGCCCAGCCCAGCAACTCATACTTATCACCCTCGGGGATCAAGGTCAGCTGGTTGGCGTAGAACGAGAGGTAACCGGCAGCCTTCGTACCCGTGAGGACGTTGCCGTTGATCACACGCACCGAATCACCCTCCTTCTGAGCCTTCACATTACCGGCCAAGATCGAGTCGAGATTGGCACCGGCTACCACCTTGCAGTAGCTGGGCTTCTCCACCTCCGAACCCGTTACGGCAATCGTGCGAGTCATATCGACCTTGCCCGTGAGGAAGAGACGGCCGATGATGGCCAAATCCTGCACATTCACCGTCCACACAACGTCGCCCTTGTCAATGGGGTCGATGTGGTGAATCTGCACACCCACGTTACCCGCGGGGTGCTTGCCGGCGAAGGTGTGGAGCTCCACCCCATTCAGGGCTTCGGCCACACTGGCCTCCTTGGCACGCATCGAGAAGTGTACCTTGCCTGCAGTGAGCTTCTTCAGCACCTCGACACCCTTCTGCAGATTCTCCTTCTCCGAAGAGAGGATGAAGTTGTAGTCGGGAGCCAGCGGGGCCGAATCGAAAGCCGAGACAAAGATCGCCTTCGGCTGGGCATCGGGGTTGGCGATTACGCCATAAGGACGCTGAATCAGCAAGGGCCACAGACCCGACTGAAGCAACATCTCGACCACCTCTTCGCGGGTCGCCTTCTGCAGATCGAGCTTGGCGAACTCCTTGTACTGCTGCTCGGCCGAGGGGGTGATGGTTACGTTGAGCACACGACGCTTCTCGCCGCGGTTGATGGCCGAAACCACACCGCTGACGGGCGACGTGAACTGCACGCGGGCGTCGTACTTATTGAAGAACAACGCCTCACCGGCCTTCACCTCATCACCGACTTTAACCAGCAACTTCGGAGTCACGCCCTCGAAATCGAGGGGCGACAGGGCGTAGTCGGCAGCAGCTTTCGCCTCATAGCGCGAAAGCTCGGCCTTGCCCTGAAGATTGATGTCGAGACCTTTTCGTAAAGTAATGATTTTCGACATGGTTAAATGTTTGATGTTTAGTATTTGTTTAGTTGTTTGTAGTTTGTAAATCACATGGAATCGACCCACAACCGGAGCCATGGGTATAATTCGCGTGCGAAGATACGACTTTTTTTGCAGAAAACCACGCTTTTTGGCCAATAATTTTCTCCGCAGAACAAAAAAGATCCCCGACCACTTTCGCGATCGGGGATCCGTTGGAAAGGTATAAGATTAGTTTTTCTTGTAGAGCGATACCGGCTGCTGAGCCGTGTAGGAGGTGGCCTTGTAGTAGCGGAAGCGCATCTGGTTCGAGGTGCTGTTGAAGCGCAGCACCGAGGTATTCGAGGTGATCAATGCCGTACCATCGGCCTCGAAGGTGATGGTATTCAGGGCAGCCGTCGAACCGAAGTTCAACTTGTTGGAATCCTTCGTTCCCGACAGATAGCCGGCAGAAGCCTTAATCGAGTAGCCACCCTCCATCGTCTCAATCATTACCACACCGGCAAAGGTGCCCGAAATCGTGTTGTTCTGAACCGTAGCCTCCTCATAACCGTTTGCGGCATCCTGTCCGTTGAAAACATAGGCAGGGCTGTTGGCATCATAAACGATCAAATACTCGCCATCGGTCAGATCATCCACAGAGGTTACCTTCGTATATCCGCCCTCACCAGGGGTAGGCGTAGGCTCCACAGGCTGCTCGGGCTCCTCGTTGCCACCGCCCTGGGCAGGCGTGTGCGAAACATAGATGGCGTTCTTGCCCTGGGGCGTACCGTTGTACGATGTGCGAACCGTCTGCAGCGTGATGATATCACCATCCTTCAGACCGGCTGCCGTGTACT